>CALWVN010000005.1 GCA_944384995.1 uncultured Clostridia bacterium
GTCTACGGCGTCAATACGCCCAGCCGCTGGGGCACGCAGTCGCCGTTTACGAACATCACGCTGGACTGGACAGTCCCTGCGGACCTTGCCGAGCTCAACGCGATCGTCGGCGGCAAGGAAATGGATTTCAAATACAAAGACTGCAAAAAAGAGATGGACATGGTCAACAAGGCGTTTATCGAGATCATGGTTGAGGGCGACGCCAACGGCCGCGGCTTCCAGTACCCCATCCCGACCTATTCCATCACCAAGGACTTCGACTGGTCCGAGACCGAAAACAACAAGCTGCTGTTTGAAATGACCGCGAAGTACGGCACGCCGTATTTCTCGAACTACATCAACAGCGATATGGAGCCTTCGGACGTCCGTTCCATGTGCTGCCGCCTGCGGCTCGATCTGCGCGAGCTGCGCAAGAAATCCGGCGGCTACTTCGGCAGCGGCGAAAGCACCGGCTCCGTGGGCGTGGTCACCATCAACATGCCGCGCATCGCATATCTCTCGAAAACCGAGGAAGAATTCTATAAGCGGCTTGACCGCATGATGGACATTGCCGCGCGTTCCTTGAAGGTCAAGCGCGACATCATCTCGCGGCTTCTTGACGAGGGTCTGTACCCTTACACCAAGCGCTATCTCGGCACGTTCAACAATCACTTCTCAACCATTGGGCTTGTCGGCATGAACGAAGCCTGCCTGAACGCGTGCTGGATCGGCGAGGATTTAAGCCACGAGCATGCGCTGCAGTTCACGAAGGATGTGCTCAACCATATGCGTGAGCGCCTTTCCGATTATCAGGAGCAGTACGGCGACCTGTATAACCTCGAGGCGACGCCCGCAGAGTCCACGACCTACCGCCTTGCGAAGCACGACGTTGCGCGCTATCCCGACATCATCACGGCGGCAGGCGACTGCGGTACGCCGTACTACACGAACTCTTCGCACCTGCCGGTGGACTTCACCGCCGACATTTTCGAGGCGCTGGATATCCAAGACGATTTACAGACGCTCTACACCTCCGGTACGGTGTTCCACGCCTTCCTTGGTGAAAAGCTGCCGAGCTGGCAGTCTGCGGCGAATCTGGTGCGCAAGATCGCCGAGAACTACAAGCTGCCCTATTACACCATGTCGCCGACCTACTCCGTCTGCAAGGAGCACGGCTATATCACGGGCGAGCATTTCACTTGTCCCGAATGCGGCGGCGTGACCGAAGTGTACAGCCGTATCACCGGCTACTATCGACCGGTGCAGAACTGGAACGACGGCAAGGCCGAAGAATTCAAGCACCGCAAGCTGTATGACATTGCGAACTCGCATCTGCGCCGTCACGGCGTCCCCGCCGAAAGCGCGGAAACCCGGTCGGCAGCCGCAGAAGATAAAGCGGGCGAGCTGCTGCTCTTCACCACCAAAACCTGCCCGAACTGCAAGCTCGCGAAAGCGGCGCTCGATAAAGCGGGCGTAGCGTACACGGTGGTGGATGCGGAAGAAAATACGGAACTGACGGACAAATACGGCGTGCGCCAGGCGCCGACGCTCGTGTCGGTCGCGGGCGACAGCTTTGAGACTTTTGCGAACGCCTCCAACATCAAGGCCTTCGCGGAAAGGGCATAATTTATGCAGGACATCCTGATCGTCGGCGCGGGCACGGCGGGCTTGACCGCCGCGATCTATGCGGCGCGCGCGGGAAAGACCGTGACCGTGCTCGAAAACGAAGCGGTCGGCGGGCAGATCGCCACCTCGCCGCAGGTTGAGAACTACCCCGGCTTTGAAAGCATCAGCGGCGCAGAATTTTCGGATCGGCTCTTTACCCAGGCGACTGCGCTCGGCGTATCTGTGGAGCTCGAAAAAGCGCAGGCAGTGCGTGTGCAGGACGGCGTGTTTACCGTCGAGACGGGCGGCGAAAGCTATTCGGCGCGCGCGCTCATCCTCGCGACGGGCGTAAAGCACCGCCGGCTCGGGCTTGCGGAAGAAGCGTCCTATCTCGGGCGCGGGCTGTCCTATTGCGCGGTGTGCGACGGGGCGTTTTTCAAGAACCGCACCGTAGCCGTCGTGGGCGGCGGCAACGCCGCGCTACAAAGCGCGATCTATCTTGCCGACGTCGCCGAAAAGGTGTATCTGATCCACCGCCGCACGCAGTACCGCGCGGAGGAAGCCGTGATCCGTGCCATGGAAGCAAAGCCGAACATCGAACCCGTTTTGAACAAAACGGTGGCGGCGCTCTTAGGCGAACCGCTTTTGCAGGCGCTCACACTGTGCGATACGCAGACGGGTGAAACATCGGAACTTCCCGTGAACGGCGTGTTCGTTTCGATCGGCAAAGTCCCTGCAAACGATTTTTGCCGCGATCTGGTAAAGCTCGATGACGCCGGTTTCATTGTGGCGGACGAATCGTGCAAAACGAACGTACCCGGTATTTTCGCCGCGGGCGACTGCCGCACAAAGTCCGTGCGCCAGTTGACCACCGCCGCTTCGGACGGCAGCATTGCCGCCCTTGCCGCGTGCGATTATCTGAACGCAAACGCATAACAAATCAAAGCCCTTTGCGCAAAAGCAAAGGGCTTTTTTGTCTCTGTATGGACAAAGGAGCAGTATGAGATCCTTTACAACACGAACGGAAATCACGAAAGGCTGGTCGGGCGACAAAAGCGCGGCAGGGGAGGGCAACGTATGATCCTCTCCGTTTCCCGTCGTACGGATATTCCGGGCCGGTATGCGGACTGGTTTATGAATCGCATTCGCGCGGGGTTCGTGCTGACGCAAAATCCCGTGAACCCTGCGCAAATGCAAAGGCTGTCGCTTTCCGAGGACACCGTGGATTGTATCGTCTTTTGGACAAAGGACGCCGCGCCGCTGCTGCCGTATTTGGATGAGCTTGACCGTCTTGGCTATACCTATTATTTCCAGTTCACCCTAACGCCGTATCCGCACGCGCTTGAACCGGGACTGCGCCCGAAAACAGAGATCGTGCAGACCTTTCGCGCGCTGTCCGAGCGTCTGGGACGCGAGCGGATGGTTTGGCGGTACGACCCGATCCTGATCGGCACAGGGATAGATATTGCGTTTCACAAACAGGCATTCCGGGCTTTGTGCGAACGGCTGTCCGACTGTACCGATACGGTTACGATCAGTTTTTTGGATGTATATCAAAAAATAAAAACCGTACCTGTGCGCCCGCCGAACGAGAGCGAAACAGCCGAGCTTGCAGTGTTTATCGGCGAGACGGCAAGGCGTTACGGGCTTCGCGCGACGGCGTGCTGCGAGGCGGCGGATTTAACCACATACGGAATTACGCGCGCCGCCTGTATCGACAAAGCGCGCATCGAACGCATCTGCGGATGTGCGCTGGATCTTACCGCCGACAAAAACCAGCGCGGCATGTGCGGCTGTTCGGAGAGCGTGGACATCGGCGTATACGACACCTGCCCGAACGGCTGTGTGTATTGCTACGCAAACCGAAGCATAGCTGCCGTCGAAAAACACCGTGCCGCCTATGACCCGAATGCACCTCTGCTTTGCGGCGTGGCAGACGAAAGCAAGACCTATCCCGAACGGCGGGTGCGGTCGAACAAAACAGGGCAGACGAAGCTGTTTTAGCTGCACGGGATATTCGTCTCTTTTTTAAAATTTTTCCGCATGGTATTCGACAAAAAACTTTCCTGTTTTTTCGGTATAAAATCTCCAATCAAACAGACAATAACACAGAACGATTTTGAAAAAAGGAAAAAGGAGATTTTATATATGAAAGCCACAGGCATTGTCAGAAGAATCGATGATCTCGGGCGCGTGGTCATCCCCAAGGAGATCCGTCGCACCATGCGCATCCGCGAGGGCGACCCGCTGGAGATTTACACCGCGGCGGACGGCGAGGTCATTTTTAAAAAGTATTCGCCCATCGGCGAGCTGTCGCAGATCGCCGCGCAGTATGCGGAGGTGCTCAACCGCGCCATCCAGCTGCCCGTGCTCATTACGGATCGCGACCATGTGATCGCGGTCTCCGGCGCACCCAAGCGCGATTTTGCCGACCGCCGCGTCAGTGAGGAGCTTGAAGCCTTGATGACCGAGCGCGCGACCTACACCGCGACGCCTGACACCCCGCCCTTGTACCCCGTTTCGGGCTACGAAAAGGAGGCGGCGCTGGCGTTCCCGATCATCGGCAGCGGCGACGTTTCGGGCTCTGTCGTGCTGATGCTTCGCGAAGACGGCTCCATGCCCACGGCGGAGGAGACGAAGCTTTTGCAGGTCGCGGCATCCTTTCTCGGCAAGCAGATGGAGGATTGATGACAGCGCGCAGCTTGAAACAGGAAGAGAACGAGAGATTTTTCCCCAGAGTTGCTGCGTAGCTTCTTAAAAGTTTTACTCGATTTTTTACAAAAAATCGCGGATCCCAAAGGCAGAGCCGCTGCGGCGTCCCGCAGGACGCGAAATTCCATTCCTGCATAAAGCGCAGAAGGGGCGCAAAACGTCCCAGTGGGACGTTTTGCGTTGGGGAAACCTCGCCGGGGTTTCCCCGAACGGAATAGAAGTCCCTTCTATTTCGTTTGTGTAAAATTCAAAATCGAAAAAACGGGAGAAAGCGTCTGCTCTCTCCCGTCCTTTTGTGTTGGGTACTTTATTTTTCCGTGTTCTCCAAATCCACCAAATGAAACCCCGCCGCGCGAATTAAGCGGTTATAGACCGCAAGTCCCATGCCGTCGAGCTCCGGACAGCGCGCATACACGGCCGTTGCGCCCTGCTCGTCCAGTTCTCGAAGCGCGTCAAAAAGCCTTGCCGCCTGCGAAGCGCCGTCGTGCGCCTTGCCGTAGGTCACGGCGCGGGCAAAGTGCGATTCTTCCCCCTGAAAGCAGAGGACGGTTGCATCCTTGCCCGCGACATAGGCGCAGAACTGTTCGAACGTGCCTTTTACGATCGTGATGTTTGCGCGCGGGGCGTAGTGCTTGTATTTCATGCCGGGCGATGCGGCGACTGCACCGTCTTTTAACTTGTGCAGCACGGCGTCATCCACCTCGACTTCGCCGAGCACACCGCGCAGCTGCTCCACGGTCACGCCGCCCGGCCGCAGGACGCGCGGCACGTCGCCCGTCAAAGAGACAACCGTGGATTCCACACCGACCGTACACGCGCCGCCGTCTAAGATCAGCGGGATGCGCCCGCGCATATCCGCCAATACATACGCCGCGTTCGTGGGGCTCGGACTGCCCGAAAGATTGGCACTCGGCGCGGCAAGCGGTACGCCTGCGGCACGGATAACGGCGGCTGCCGCAGGGTGGACGGGCATGCGCACCGCCACGGTCGAAAGCCCCGCCGAAACTCCGGCGGGCACGCGGTCGCTTCGCGGTAAGATCATGGTCAAGGGGCCGGGCCAAAACGCTTTAGCAAGACGTTTTGCGCACTCCGGCACGTCGGTGACCAGCTGTGCCAGCTCGTCCATGGCGGCGATATGGACGATCAGCGGGTTGTCCTGCGGGCGGTCTTTTGCGGCAAAAATTTTGGCAACTGCCGCTTCGTCAAAGGCGTTTGCCGCAAGCCCGTAGACCGTTTCGGTCGGGATGGCGACAACCTCGCCGCCGAGAAGCCATGAAGCCGCCTTTTTTACGGCGGCTTCATTTATGGTGCCATCGGGCAAAAATACCTGTAAAACTTCCGTTTCCATAGTTTTCTCTTTCCTGTATTTATCCGACCAGTGCGCGGATCGCGAAATAACCGATCACCACGACGCCCAATACGATGCGATACCAGCCGAACACCTTGAAGTCGTGCTTTTTGATATAGGACATCAGGAATTTGATGATGAACAGCGACACAACGAACGCCGTCACAAGCCCCACCAGCAGGATCGCGATCTCCTGCCCCGTGTAAGAAAAGCCGTATTGCACAAGCTTTAAGGCGCTTGCACCGAACATCACGGGCACCGCAAGGAAAAACGTGAACTCTGCGGCAACGGTGCGCGATACGCCCAAAAGCAGCGCGCCCACAATGGTCGCGCCCGAGCGCGAGGTGCCGGGGAAGATGGCGGCGATCAGCTGGAAAAGCCCGATATAGAAAGCGATCGGATAGGTGATCTCAGCGATGGAGTTGATTTTCGGGGTACGCTTTTTGTTATAGTTCTCAATAACGATGAAGCAGATACCGACCAAAATAAGCATGATCGAAACCGTCTGCCAGTTGTAAAACAGCGCTTCCAACTGCTCGTCGAACAAAAGCCCTACAATCGCAGCAGGGATGCAGGCAACCAGAACCTTGAACCACATGGTAAAGATCGGCTTTTTGATAAGAAGTTTCTTTTCCTGCACACCGAACGGCCACAGCTTTTTCCAGAACATCACGACGACCGCCAAGATCGCGCCGAGCTGGATGACCACTAAGAACATGCTGCGGAATTCATCCGAAACATTGAGCTTGATGAATTCATCCACTAAGATCATATGCCCCGTGCTGCTGACGGGAAGCCATTCGGTGATGCCCTCCACGAGACCAAGTATAAACGCCTTGAGAATTTCCAACATAACGCTTTTCCTTTCTTTGCGTCAAATATGGGATCATTTTTGTTCCAAATCAGTATATCAGACTTTTCACGGAAAGAAAACCACAAAACCGAAAAAATTTTTTGCCCCTTTTTTGCCGCGTTGCTTTTTTTGTATGGACATGATACAATAAACACGAATATAAACAAAGGATTCAAAAACGGATGAACAAGCATTGCGAAGCATTAGAGCTTCCGAAAATTTTAGAAAAGCTCGCCGCGCTTACCGCCTGCGCGGATGCGCACGAGGCGGCACTCGCACTTGAGCCGCAAACGCAGTTTTACGAGGCGCAAAGGCTGCTGCGGGAAACCGAAGCGGCGCATATCCTTATTGCGAAATTCGGCGCGCCGTCGTTCGGCGGGCTTCTAAACGTCAACGGTGCGCTGCGCCGTGCCGAGGCGGGCGCGACGCTTTCCATGCGCGTGCTTTTGGACATCGCCGGCGTGCTGCGCGCCGTGCGCGGCATTTGCACCTGGCGCGAGAAAAGCGCGGGGACTGAGAGCGCGCTCGACGACCTGTTCGGCAGCCTTTATGCGAACAAGTATTTAGAGGATCTCATCTGCAATGCGATCCTTTCCGAGGAGGAAATGTCCGATAACGCCTCGCCGCAGCTTAAGGACATCCGTCGAAAAAAGCGTGCGCAGGATGCGCGTATCCGCGAACAGCTCGAACGTCTTTTGCGCTCACCCGCCTACAAAAACAGCTTGCAGGACGCGCTCGTGACCCAAAGGGGCGGGCGGTTCGTCGTCCCCGTCAAGGCGGAGCACCGCGCCGAGGTGCCGGGGCTTGTGCACGATACATCGTCAAGCGGCTCTACGGTGTTTATCGAACCCGCTGCCGTGGTGGAAGCGAACAACGAGATCAAGGTGCTCGAAAGCCGCGAGCGCGACGAGATCGAACGCATCTTAACGGAGCTCTCCGCCCAAGCCGGCAGCTTTGCCGACAGCATCCGCATAAGCTACCAAAGCGCCGTGGCGCTCAATCTGATCTTTGCAAAGGCGAACCTTGCTTATCAAATGAAAGCGAGCCTGCCCGTGCTCAACGCCGATGGCGAGATCGAATTAAAAAAAGCGCGGCACCCGCTCATTCCTGCCGACCGCGTCGTGCCGGTGGACATTCGCCTGGGCACGGATTTTGACGCGCTGGTGATCACGGGACCGAATACGGGCGGCAAGACCGTCTCCATCAAAACGCTGGGGCTTTTAACGCTGATGGCGGCGTGCGGGCTGTATATCCCCGCTGCGGATAACTCCCGCGTGGCGGTGTTCGGCAAGGTGCTGGCGGACATCGGCGACGAGCAGAGCATCGAGCAGTCGCTTTCTACCTTTTCGGCGCACATGACGAACCTTGTGCGCATCGACCGCGAAACGGATGATAATACGCTGGTGCTCATCGATGAGCTCGGCGCGGGCACGGACCCCGTGGAGGGTGCGGCGCTCGCCGTGGCGGTGATCGAAGCACTACGCAAAAAGGGCGCGCGGCTTGCGGCGACCACGCACTATTCGGAGCTCAAGGAATACGCGCTGCACACCGACCGTGTGGAAAACGCCTCGTGCGAATTCTCGGTCGAAACGCTTTCGCCGACGTACCGGCTGCTTATCGGCGTGCCGGGGCGTTCCAACGCCTTTGCCATTTCCGAACGGCTGGGGCTGCGCCGCGAGATCCTGGATGACGCCGAAGCGCTGGTCTCCTCGGAGAACCGCCGCTTTGAAGATGTGGTAGACGCGCTGGAGCGTTCGCGCGCAGAGTTAGAGCAGGAAAAGGCGCGCGTGCTCGAACGGGAGGCACAGATCGACCGTCTGCGCGCGCAGGCGGAGGCGGCAAAACGGGAGGCCGCCGAAAAAGGGCAGCGGGAATTGGAACGCGCAAAGCGTGAGGCAGCAGCGCTGACCGAAAATGCCCGCCGTGCCGCAAACAGCCTGCTTTTAGAGGTTGAACGCCTGAAAAAAGAGCAGGCCAAGGAAAAGGATGCCGCAGCTGCCGCACGCAAGGCGCGCGCCGCCATGAAAGCGAAACTCGGCGAATTGGACGACCTGACCGCCGAGTCGTTTGGTACGGCGGACGACGGCGAATACACCCTGCCGCGTGAGCTACGCGTAGGCGATACGGTGTTTGTCACGACCCTCGGCACACAGGCGACCGTGGTGTCCGTACCCGACGCGCGCAAAAACGTCGAGGTGCAGGCGGGCGCGATGAAAATGAAGGTCAGCCAGGACGCCCTTCGGCTTTTGAAGGGAAAGCCGAAAGCTTCTCCCGCGCCGCGCCGTCCCGTTTCCGAGGGCAGCCGTGCCGCCGCGCAAAATACCGCCATGCGTGTAGATCTGCGTGGCAAAAACACCGAAGAGGCGATCCTCGATTTGGATATGTTCCTCGACGGGGCCGTTCGTGCGGGGCTTAATGAAGTCACCATCGTGCACGGCAAGGGCACCGGCGTGCTGCGCAAGGCGGTGCAGGCGCATTTGCGCAAGCATCCGAACATTCGGACGTTCCGTACCGGCGTGTATGGCGAGGGAGAAGAGGGCGTGACCATCGCCGAGTTGAAATGAGCGTTTTCCCGGTTGCAAAGCGCGTGGGAATATGTTAAAATAACTATGATCAGCCGCTTGATCGGCGGTTCCATCAACACAGACGGCTTTGGAGGCGTTGAATATGAAGAAAAAAATGATTGCTGCGGCGCTCGCAATGCTTGCGGTCGCCTGTGTCATCACCGCGTGCGGCGGGGACGAGACAACGTATGAACCCGTGGAATACACAACAGACGCAAACGGCGAGCTGTATGTGACCAATATCTACGGCGATCTGATCCCTGTGACCACAGGCGTTGACGGCTCCATGGAGCTGTTGGAGGATCTGTATACCAAAACTGCCGAGCAGGTCTCGGAGGATGTTTCGCGTATGGATCAGGAATCCGATGCGAACAGCAACGGCGGCACCACGACCGCGAATTCCGGTGACAACGGCAACAACGGCGATAACGGCGATAACGGCGGCGACAGCTCCGGCGGGATACAGATCGGCTCCGAATCTCCGCAGTTGGATGAGGATCACGAGGCGGTCATCGTCTGGTAACGCGCACTTTCGTCAAAATACCGCTTGACAAGGCGGCAAATCTTTAGTATAATACCCCTCTGTAAAGGTTTCTGCTTTACAGAGGGGCTTATTTTCGGAAAGGCTGGTTTCACAAAATGGCAAATAATGTGGAAATCACGATCCTTTTGGATTTCTATGGGGAAATGCTCACGCAAAAGCAGCGCGATTTTCTCGGCTATTATTACAACGATGACCTCTCGCTTTCGGAGATCGCCGAAAACGAGGGCATTACGCGCCAAGGCGTGCGCGACGCGATCAAGCGCGCCGAAACGCTTTTGTATGAAATGGAAAGCAAGCTCGGCTTTGCCAAGCGGCTCGACCGGATCCGCGACCATTTGCAGCAGATCATCGAATGCGCCGAGAGCATCAACGCCTACAACCTCGACCACGGGCTTTCCCGCGAGATCAACGAGACCACCGTGCGCATCAAATCGCTCGCGCTGGACATCATCGAATAAGCAGAGGGTTTTCTATGGCATTTGAAGGATTGTCCGATCGGCTCGAAGCCGCTTTCAAACGGCTGCGCAGCAAGGGCAGCCTTACGGAGACGGACGTCAAGGAGGCCATGCGCGAGGTGCGCTTGGCACTTCTCGAGGCGGATGTCAACTATAAGGTTGCAAAGGATTTTACAAATAAGGTGACCGAACGCGCCATCGGCGCGCAGGTCATGGAAAGCCTGACGCCGGCGCAGATGGTCATCAAGATCGTCAACGAGGAGCTGACCGAGCTTATGGGTGGCACGGGCAGCCGGCTCGCGTACGCGTCGCATCCGCCCACGGTCGTGATGATGTGCGGCCTGCAGGGTTCGGGTAAAACCACGCACTGCGCCAAGATCGCGCGTAAGCTTAAGTCTGAGGGGCACCGCCCGCTGCTTGTGGCGTGCGATGTGTATCGTCCCGCGGCGATCAAGCAGTTACAGGTCGTCGGCGAGCAGGTGGATGTTCCTGTTTTTGAGATGGGGCAGGGGAACCCTGTGGAAATCGCCGAAAACGCGGTGAAGCTTGCCAAAGACCATGGCTACGACTATGTACTTTTGGATACGGCAGGGCGTTTGCACATTGATGAAACGCTCATGCAGGAATTAAAGGACATCAAGGCAAAGATCCATCCGCATGAAATTTTGCTGGTGGTCGACGCCATGACCGGCCAGGACGCCGTCACGGTCGCTTCCTCGTTTGACGAGGCGCTGGGCATCGACGGCATCGTGCTGACCAAAATGGACGGTGATACGCGCGGCGGCGCGGCGCTTTCCGCACGTGCGGTCACAGGCAAGCCGATCAAATTTGTCGGCACGGGCGAAAAGCTTGACGAGCTCGATTATTTCTACCCCGACCGCATGGCTTCGCGCATCCTCGGCATGGGCGATGTGCTCTCTCTGATCGAAAAGGCGGAGACGGCGCTCGATGAGAAAAAGGCGCAGGAACTCGAAAAAAAGCTGCGCAAAAACAAATTTGATCTCAACGACCTGTTAGACCAGCTCCAGCAGGTGCGCAAAATGGGCTCGATGAAGGACATTTTGTCCATGCTGCCCGGCGTCGGCGGCAAGATCAAGGATCTCGACATCGACGAGCACCAATTTGACCGCGTGCAGGCGATCATCTATTCCATGACGCCCGAGGAGAGAAGCAAGCCGGAGCTGATCAATCCCTCGCGCAAGCGGCGCATCGCCGCAGGCTGCGGGATGAAGGTCGAGGATGTCAATAAGCTTCTCAACCAGCATAAGCAGATGCTGAAAATGTTCAAGCAGTTCAATTCTAAAGGTGCAAGACGGCGCTTCGGGCGCATGGGCGGCTTCGGGCAGTTCGGCGGTTGAGCTTTCGCATTATTTTCGTATCCGACACGGATTTGTGTTTGGTATAAATTACAGCTTATAATATGTTTGGAGGAACAACAAATGGCAGTAAAAATCAGACTGCGCCGCATGGGCGCAAAGCGTGCACCGTTTTATCGCGTGGTCGTGGCGGATTCCAAGTCCCCGCGCGACGGCAAGTTCATCGAGGAGATCGGCACGTATGATCCGATGAAGGATCCCGCCGAGATCAAGATCGACGTCGAAAAAGCGCAGCAGTGGATCAAGAACGGTGCGCAGCCGACCGATACGGCGAAGGCACTGCTCAAGAAGTGCGGCGCGATCCAGTAAAACGCAGGAGGTCTCAAAGCGTTGGAAGAACTTCTGAAAGCAATCGCACAAGGGCTTGTGGATAACCCCGACGCCGTGGAGGTCACGGCGGATGAACCCGATGCGCGCGGCAACATCGTTTATCATCTGCATGTTGCAGGAGAGGATATGGGTCGCGTTATCGGTAAGCAGGGCAGGATTGCCAAGGCGATCCGCACTGTGATGAAGGCGCGCGCCACAAAAGAGGGCGTGCGTGTGCAGGTGGATATTGACTAAACCAATGGAAAAGCGCGCGCGTATTTCGTGCGTGCTTTTTTCTTTCGTTGCAGGAGATAACATGGAGAAACCATTTTTAGAGGCGGGACAGTGTGTGGGTACGCACGGTGTACGCGGGGAAGTGAAGATCCATCCATGGTGTGACACTCCCGATTTTTTGTGCGGATTTTCCACACTGTATTTGGACGAACAAGGCAAAACGGCGCTGCAAGCGAGGAAGCTTCGCGTGCATAAGAATATGGTGCTGGGTTTTTTTGAAGGTGTGGATACAGTCGAAAAAGCGCAGGCGCTGCGCGGGAAGACCGTCTATATTTCCCGTGCGGACGCGGACCTCCCCGAGGGGCAGTGGTTCGTGCAGGACCTGCTCGGCTGTAAAGTTTTAGATATTGACAGCAGCGCGGAATACGGCGTGATCTCCGAGGTCATCCCGGGAACGGGCGCCAACGACGTGTGGGCAGTCAAACGGTCGAACGGTGAGACGGTGCTCGTCCCGGCGATCCCGGATGTGGTGCTCGAAACCGACGTAGCAGCGGGCATTGTGCGCATTCGTCCGCTTCGGGGGCTTTTTGACGGCGAAGCCGTGGAGGTGCGCGATGCGGATTGATATTATGACGCTTTTTCCCGAAATGTGCGAGGCCGTGCTCTCCGAAAGCATCATCGGCCGCGCGCGCGCAAAAGGGCTTGTGGACCTGCGGTGTGTAAACATCCGCGACTTTACAGAGGATAAACACAACCGCGTGGACGACGCGCCCTACGGCGGGGGGATGGGGATGCTTATGCAGACCCAGCCGATCTACGACTGCTATCAGTCCTTATGTACGGAGGACGAAAAGCCCTATCTTATCTATCTCTCCCCGCAGGGGAAAACGCTCACGCAGGAAACGGTCAAGGATTTGAGCCGCCGCCCGCGTTTGGCACTTTTGTGCGGGCACTACGAGGGCGTGGATGAACGTGTGATCGAAGAGATCGTGGACGAGGAAATTTCGATCGGCGATTATGTGCTCACGGGCGGCGAGCTGCCCGCGCTGGTGCTTACGGACGCGGTCTGCCGCATGCTCGACGGCGTTCTTCCAAACGACGAGGCGAAATCCTTGGAAAGCCACTACAACGGCTTGCTCGAATACCCGCAGTACACGCGCCCGCCTGTCTGGCACGATCGGGAAGTGCCGGCGGTGCTTTTGTCGGGGCACCACGAGAACATAGAAAAATGGCGGCGCGAACAATCGCTTCGCCGCACAGCCTTGCGGCGGCCCGATCTGCTCGAACACGCGCCGCTTAGCGACAAGGACCGCAAAATCCTGCAATCATTGCAAGAGGAAACAAGCAACGGGGTGTAAACAGAACCGCCAAAAGAACACAGGAAGCCGCATTGATACAGCAGAGTTTTGGAAAGGTGATTTTGTGGAGAAAAAACTGAGCGCAAAAAACTATGTCGGCTATACACTGGTGGATTTCGCAAACAACCTTGCGTTCTGCGTGATGAGCTCATACCTCACGCTCTACTGCACGGACATCCTCGGGATGTCGGGCGCGGTCATCAGTGCGATCCTCATTATTGCACGCATCTGGGATGCCGTCAACGACCCGATGATGGGCTTCTTGGCGCAGAGAAGGCGCCCGGGCAAAAACGGCAAATACAAGCCCTTCATCCTTTGGGGCGGCATCCCGCTTTCCTTAACCGCCGTGCTCGTCTTTACCAAGGTCAGCGACAGCGTGGCGTTCAATACCGCGTGGGTGGCGGTGTTTTATATCGCCTACGGGATGCTGTACACCGTGCTGCTCGTGCCATACGGCTCGCTTGCGAGCGTTATGACGAACAGGGAAAACGAGCGCTCGATTTTATCCATTTGCCGTTCCATCGGCGCGGGAATCGGGAACCTGCCGACCTTTATCTTCCCCATCGTCGTGATGTCGGCGGGTGCAGGCGGCAACCAGATGGATGAAACACGCCTGTTTTGGGCAATGGTCGTCATCGCCGTCTCGATGTGCATGATCTATGCTGTGTCTTACAAATGCATCGACGAGCGCGTGCTTGTTGAAAACTCCGCACAAAAGACCGGAGTACTCACCGTGCTCAAGCACATTTTCAAGGACCGCGCGTTCATTATCATGAGCCTGCTCGGCTGCCTGTTGATGGCGGTGCAGATGTATACGAATACCGTCAATCTGTACCTGTTCAAGGACTATTTCCAAAACAGCTCCATGAACACGGTCTATATGGTCGTCTCCTACGCGCCGATGGTCATCATGATGCCGTTCGTGAATGTGCTCATCAAAAAATTCGGCAAAAAGGAGATCTGTGTTGCGGGGCTTGCCGTCTCCACAGTCGCAAGCTTTCTCACATACATATTGAAAATCGGCATGGACAACGTTTGGCTGTTCATCATCCTTGCGGTGTTCGTCAATGTCGGCATCGGGTTTTTAACACTCGAAGTCTGGGCGATGGCGGCGGACATCATCGACCATCAGGAGTGGGTCACGGGCAGGCGCGAGGAGGCTTCGAACTACGCGATCTTTACCTTTATGCGCAAGGTCGGGCAGGCGCTCGCCGCGCTCGCCCCGTGGTTCGTCAGCCTTGCAGGGTATGACAGCTCCAAGGCCGGCACGGGCGTTTCGCAGGGCGAAGCGGTGCTGTCGGGTATGTATGACATCGCGACCCTCGTCCCCGTGGTGCTGTTTGCCGTGATGCTGGTGCTTGCCATCCTCTATCCGCTGAATAAAAAGACCACTGAAAAAATGCATGCCGAGCTTGCCGTGCTGCATGAAAGCCAGCACGTCGAAACGGTCTGAGGAGGGGGAACATGGCGGAACAACCGAACCTCATCTATGTGTTCGCCGACCAGCTGCGGTATTCGAGCGTCGGCTTTAACGGGGACGAATACGCACACACACCGTTTCTCGACAGCTTCGCGGACGAGTGCGCTAACATGGAAAATGCCGTTTCGGGGCATCCCGTGTGCGCGCCGTACCGCGCCTCGCTCTTAACGGGGAAATATACCACGGGCGGCACGGGCATGGTTATCAACGAGCTGCGCATCAATCCGAACCACCGCACGCTTGCGCATGTGCTCACCGAAAACGGCTACGGCACGTCCTACATCGGCAAATGGCATATGTACGCTGCGCAGCTCGGGCACCACTACGATACGAAAAATTCCTATATCCCGAAAGGCGAAAACCGCCTCGGGTTTGACGAATACTTTGCGGCGTACAATTTCCACCACGAGTATTACGCGCCCAAGGCGTATTATCATTTGGATTCGCCGGAAAAAATTTACTGCAAGGGCTACGAGCCCGACGACCAGACCGACCTTGCCATAGAGCGCATCCGCGCGCACAAGGCGGACGGGCGGCCGTTCGCGCTGTTTTTGTCCTACGGCACGCCGCACGACCCGTGGACGCGTGAGAACGTTCCGGAAGAATATTACGACCTGTTTCAGGATACCGAATTCCCCGTACCGCCCAATTACAAAGCGCACAATGATCCCCACGCCGACGGCTGGGCGCGGTTTTTGCCCGGCAAGCGCAAAAAGATCAATGATTGGAAGCGCACCTATTATGCGATGGTCGCGAACCTCGACTACAACGTCGCAAGGCTTTGGGCGTTTATAAAGGAACAGGGGCTTGCCGACAATACGATCTTTGTCTTTACCTCCGACCACGGCGAGATGTTCGGCGCGCACGGGCGGCACGCGAAGAATATTTTTTATGAAGAGTCCGTCCGCGTGCCGTTCCTCATCAAATGGGGCGACCGTTTGCCTGCGGGGCGCAACCAAACGCCCGTAAACACGGTGGACATCGCGCCGACGCTGCTTTCCCTGCTGGGGCTGCCCGCGCTGCAAAGTGCGCAGGGCGTGGATTTGAGCGATGCGGTACGAAGCGGCGCCTTCCGAAAGAATGACTGCCTGTTGATGGGTACGGGCCCCACTGCCATTTACGGCAACGGCACGGAGTGGCGCGGTATCCGTTCCGAACGCTTCACCTACGCCGTTTACAAGGCGGGGAAGCAGGAGTTTCTGTTCGATAATCTCCAAGACCCCTACCAGCGGCACAACCTTCTCCGCGACCCGGCGTTTGCCGATACCGTAAACGCCCTGCGTGCGGAGATGTATGCAAAAATGGACGCTGTCGGCGACAGGTTCCGCTGGAACAGCTACTACCAACGCCATTGGGTCAAGGATCGAAAGATCCTCGTCACCACAGGAGAAGAAGCATAAAAACCGCCCCGTGCACTGTAAATCGTGCGCGGGGCAAAACTTTGCTTATGAAATTGTGTTGACCGGAGGGTCGATTCATCGTACTTGGGCGCGTGTGGCGCCCGATTCTCCTTCCAACGCATCCCACGAGAAAGATCCATCGTACGTGGTCACGTAGGGCGCCTGCGTATACCCAAACATATCCCACTGTTCGAGGAAGCGCACCTGGTCGCTGCTGTAGCTGAAGCCGTCCGTCATGCGCACATATGCACTTTCCGTCAATCCAAGGCCGTTTTCGGAAAACGGCAGCTGCTGGGAACTGTATACCCATTCCGTAGTTAGCAGCTGGCCCCAGCCGCTCCCGCCCCCGAAATGGCGGGTGGCGGCAATGTATACGCGGCGGTTCGTGCTGCCGCGCGGAAAGGCGTATTCGCAGCCGATCGGGGCGCGCATTTGCTCGTAGAAGAAGTCGTCGCCCCGTTCGTCCGCACTCTCCTGCAACGGCGTGACACGCACGGTTTCTCCCGCCTTGTCCGCCAGCACAAGGCAAAGCCGGGAGGGTGTTTCTGCTTGGGAAAAAATAAAATTTTCACGGTCATATTGGAAATACAGGCTTTCGCGGAAGTGTGCCGTGTAGGTCTCGGGATATTGCAGACAAAACAAGGTACGCACGCCGCTATTTTCCCAACTGTCTCCCCAAAATTGATAGGCGCGCATCGTCATATCCGGCCCGTACCAATTTTCCTCAGAGACGCTATCCGTTACGACCTGCATGGAGGCCATGTCCGTATACAAAAGCACCTCGCTGTCCGGCAGGTCTGCGGCGATGTCCGCGGGCAGCCCAAGCGAAACAAGATGTTCGCGCGCGGCGGCTGCGTCCGTACTTTGTGTGTCCGCCTGTGCATACGGCGCGGTGCTCGGCGCGCGCAAGGCGGCGGCGACCATCCCCAAAATCGGCAGCAGGGCAAACACAACGATGACCGCCGTAAACCGCCGCCTGCTTTTTCGGGTGAACGGCTCTAAGCGCGTTTCCTGCGGTTCGCCGCTGCAAACGACGCGGCGCATGCGCCAAAACAGCACGGTAAACACCACGGCGGCACACACCTCACAAATGAGGCCTTTGTCGCCCAGCCAAAAGCCGGACGTATACCTATATATTTCGTTGGAATCTGTGTCCCACCACGCAAGGCAATAGAAAAAATCCCCAAACAGCGGGAGAAACAGGGCGGGCAAAATGCCCGGCGTCAGTGGGTCGCCCGGCTCATAGGCGGTGTTGTAAATCTCGCACAGCGCCGGGTACAGCGCGCAGAGGAAAATGCCGTCCGCCACCCACGCCGCAAGATGAGCGATCGCGGCGGGGACCGAATACAGCCCGAAATACAGGGAGAGACCGTACGCGAAAATCTGCAAAAACAGCACGGCGGGCTGCAAAAAGAAGATCTTATCTGCCTTTTTGCTTACCGTGCGCAGGCGCAGCATCGAAAACAGCACCAAAAACCCGCCCGCGACCTGGAACAGCAGATCGGAATTCGGCGAAATAAACAGGCAGAGGTGCGAGAGCAGCAGCCCGAGCCCCAAACAGTCCATGGTCACATGCATCGGGCGCGGCTCGATCTTACCGTACAGGTCTGCATACCGCGCTTGCAGGGTTTGGAGCTTTCCCATATGCGCCACGGCGTTTTCGGCGGCTTCTTTTTCTTCCATCCCCGTGGCGAGATTTTGCGCGTAGACCTCCTCTAAGTGGTCGAGCAGCTCGTCTTCGGCCGCCCGACGCTGTTTGCGCGCCCGGATCGGCGCGACGGCTTCGCGCGCAAAGTCGGAAAATTCATGTGGCAGCATTTTGTACCCCTCCCAAAACGCGGTTGACCGCCGTCTGATATGTGTCCCAAGCCTCGCGCTCGGCAGCGAGCTCTTTTCTGCCCTTGTCGGTAATTCGGTAGTATTTACGCTTTCGCGCGCTGCCCTCCACCTGCACCCAGCGCGCGGTCAAAAGCCCGTCCATTTCCAGCGCGTGCAAAATGGGGTAGAGTGTGCCCTCATTCATTTGAAAGACTTGCCGGCTCTCAAGCTCCACGGTCTTGATGATCTGGTAGCCGTACATCTCCCCGCGCGCGAGCACCCCCAGCACCAAAAGCGGCGTGCTGCCCTTTGCAAGCTCCTTGCGGATTTTCATCGGTTTGCCTCCTTTCCCGTTTGCGCTTTTTGTTTTTCGTTTCTTGTCTTGCGTTCGTTTCCTATATTACATGGATACCTTTAGTATCTATGTATAGCGTAGCACGAAATACATAGATTGTCAAGGTATATTTCCGCGAAAGAAAGATAAAGAAAAACAGGCTGCGCGCAGCAGTGCGCTCTGCAAATCTCGCCGAAAGAGCGAAAAATCCCGAAAAAGGCTTGACGCGGCGGGATTTGTTTGCTAAAATATGAAACCGCTGTAAAAGAAAAACGTTTTACGGCTCCTTCCCGCGGGGAAACAGATCGCCCGTGGGCGAAAGTCCATAAGGAGGTGCAAAAAGAATGTCGAAGTATGAAGCTGTGGTCGTGTTCTCCGCTGCGGGGACCGAGGAAGCCACACAGGGCCTTGTTGAAAAGTTCAAGGCGCTCATTGAAGCGAACGGCACTCTCGAAAGCGTTGACGAATGGGGCAAGCGCCGTCTTGCCTATGAGATCAACGACGAGGCCGAAGGGTACTATGTCGTCTTCAATTTTGACTGCGAACCCGCATTCCCGGCGGAGTTCGAGCGCATTGCCGGCATCACCGACGGCGTGCTGCGTTCGCTCGTCGTGAAGAACTGAAAGCGGAGGGAAACAGCATGTTGAATTGCGCAGTTATCATGGGCAGACTGACCGCTGACCCCGAGCTTCGCACAACGAACAGCGGGATCTCGGTCACGAGCTTTTCCGTCGCCGTGGACAGACGGTATTCGCGCCAAAGCGAAGAGCGGCAGACGGACTTTATCAACGTAGTCGCATGGCGGCAGACCGCCGAATTTGTGACGCGCTATTTCCACAAGGGTTCCATGATCGCGGTGCAGGGCTCTATCCAGACCCGCAATTATGAGGACCGCAACGGCAATAAGCGCACCGCTTTTGAGATTGTCGCGGACAATGTTTCGTTCTGCGGCAGCAAGGCGGAGACCGGTACAGGGGCAGCGCCCGCTGCGGCGGCACGTCCGGCGCCCGCGTACCAAAGCGGCAACGCCGAGGGCTTCTCGGTCCTGCCGACCAACGATGACGACGCGTTCCCCTTCGCGGGGGCGGATGACGACGACGGGCTTCCGTTCTGAGCCTGCCGAACTTGAAACAAGGAGGATTCCATCATGGCTTATGATAGACAAGGCGGCCGCGGCAGAAAGCGCAGAAAAGTTTGCTCTTTCTGTGTCGAGAAGGTCGAAAAGATCGATTACAAGGATGCGGCGAAGCTGCGCCGTTATACCTCGGAGCGTGCAAAGATCCTGCCCCGCCGCGTGACGGGCACCTGCGCGAAGCATCAGCGTGAGCTGACCACCGCGATCAAGCGCGCCCGCGCGATCGCCATCCTGCCCTACACGGCGGACTAAGCGAGACACAAAAGCAAAAAGAGGACTGCTAATAGGCGGTCCTCTTTTCGTTTTACTTATATATTTTGTTATTTACGCCAGATTCCAATGACGACAGTATTTTTATAAGTCGTTATAAACAATGTTTCCGCATCTGTTGAGACTTGTGTTTCAAACTCCCCATCACTCTTCTGCTGCGTATTGAGATATTGTTCGGAATCTAAGCCATAGTCGCCCAGAAGCCAAACCCCGAGAATCGTATAGTCCATGCCTTCTATCGTCTGCTTTTGTTGGAAGATATATTCGATGTGCTCCAACTTTCCGCTTTCATCAAAAATATATGCCTTGGAAACACCAAAATACATATAATCCAAATCGCCGCTCAAACTGCTTCCCGCCATCCAATCCATGGTCAGCGAGGTACAGCGAATGTAATCGTTGCCGCGTTCATAGGTGTTACTGCCGTTTGCAACGATCGCTGCGACTTCGTCCATTGTCATGTTCCATTTTATTTCGCTATCATAGATTGAGAAAGAGTCTTCGTCCGGCTCTGGAAGCGGTACGGTTGTCTCGACCGGCGGTTGGGTCGTTCCTTCCTGTGACGAGGTTGTGCTCGATCCATCCGTATCAGGTATGAAAAGGAAGAGAATGAACGCCAGAATGGCAACGCCGATCAAGCACAGGGAGGCGATTGACTTGCCCTTTTTGCCGCCGCGCTTTTTCGTTTGCACGAGCCCGATGATCGTGCAAACGATGGCGGCGTACAGCAGAAGGTTGAACGGCCCTGCAAAAAAGGTCGGTACGGATAAAATGGAAAGAACCAGCCCAGCCGTTACGCATGCATTTTTCTTCGGCGGCTGCGGTGCCTGTTGGGGCATAAAGACCGGTTGAGCAGGCGAAGGACTTTCCGATACGGTAGCCTCGCTCGCCGACGCACCGCACCGGCTGCAAAAAGCTGCGTTCTCCGGGAGCTGCGCTCCACAATTTTTACAAAACATAGGTGTACACCCCTTTCACTGTCATATTAGCGGATAATTTGCTAAAAGTCAACATTTATTACTATAATTATAGCTATAATTATCTTCATATTCACAGCTATTACTCTCAAAATAAGAACGAGGTGATAGTAATGCATGTGGATTACAAACTGATCGGCGGGCGTATCAAGGAGCGCCGAAAAGCACGCGGCATGACGCAGGAGCAACTTGCCGAGGCGCTTTCGGTCACGGTCGGGTATGTCAGCCAAATGGAACGCGGTGTAACCAAAATCAATTTGGAAATGCTCGCGGCAATCGCACAGCAGGTAGACAGCGACATAGCCTTTTTTGTGACCGGCGTCAGCGAATCGCATACCGTTTATTTGCAGGATGAAGTCGTTGAAAAATATCAAAAGTTAAATGCTGTGAATCGGCAGGTCATTCTGGAATTTATGGATATACTGCTACGCAGACAATAGCAGAAAGCATTGGCGGGGCTGTTTTTGCCCCGTCGTTTATTTCGCCAAAAAAAACAGGGATAACTATAATTAAATGTATAGTTATTGACTATTTGGAGGGTACGTGTTACAATAATCTTGTAGCTGGTCAAGAGAAGGAACGATTCAACATTTTGAAAAGTGTACAAAAAGAACGATTTGAAATGTGAGGGGAAAGATGAAAATTTGTATGCATTGCAATCAAGAAAATCCGGATAACAGCCAATACTGTCGGCATTGTGGTGCGCGCCTACCTGAAACACAGCCAAACGGTGATGTGTCGGCGGGCGATTCCCTGCAGCAAGAAAATGCGGTAGTATCCTCCGCCGCGGAACAGCAAACGAGTGCGCCGTCCGTCACCGTGGGGCCTGTTTCGCCGCAGACAAATCTGCCGCCGACGGGCGCGCCGCCTGTTCCCATAGAATTCCATCCCGAGGCGCACACCAAAACCGTTTGGCTGCGTAAACGCCTGAAAGAGCGATGGTGGAGTCTTCCGGGGTTGATCGTCGGGATAGCGTCTATAATCGTCGGCATTGATGCGCTTAACACATATGCATGGTTTTTTGTAAGGGACGCAGAATTCGGTGCAGACTTTTATACTTACACATACAATGCCCTGCAGGAACTTGTACGCGGCATAGATGCTGCGGTCGAGTATTTATACACCGGAATCGGTTTGGGGTTGATTTTTTTCGGCTTGTTTTTGGTTGTGCGCTTTATCGAAAAATTCTTCAAAGACGATAACAGACAAGGGGGATAATCTATGAAAACCTGTATGCATTGCGGAAACCAGCTTTCGGATGACAACGCGGCATTTTGTGACCGCTGTGGACAGTCGCAGCAGCCGGTTGTTGTGCCGCCCGGAAATACGGCATATGTGCCGCCGATGCAGCCTGCCGAAGCACAAAATGCGGCAGCATTGGAAATGATGCGGCAAACGCAAAAGAAAAAGACGCTGCGTAAATATAATGTGTTTGCCATTTTTCTCTTTATCTTTTTCCTGATTGCAGGTATGGTCGTTTTGATTGGCGCAAGCGAAATGGCTGGTATCCGCTCGGTTGCCGGGGACTCCATTATGGAGGCAAGCTACCAAGGCATGGGGATCGTATACCGCGGTATAGGCATTGCTATTTGCACACTGGGCGCATTTTTGGCGTTGGTTGTGCATTGGCTCGGCGTTTTTCGAGCAGAGTATATCCAAAAATAAAACTATAAAAGAATCAACAGCTTTTCAGCGCTTGTGCGGAACATTCCGTGCAAGCGCTGTTTTTCGCATAAAAATACAATACAACCATTAAAATTTGCATAAATTAACTGCAATTGTGCATATTTATTCCGTTGAATCCGATAAATATGCAAAAATCCCGAATAAAAACGCGAACACCCCTTGATTTTAACGGGAAATGGTGTATAATCTCAAGGTAATCATTTCTACCGCAGTTCGGAGGAACGTACTATGAACAAAAAAGACATCAAAAAGGTCGTCCTGGCGTATTCTGGGGGGCTTGATACGTCCATCATCATCCCGTGGCTGAAAGAAAACTACAACAACTGCGAAGTCATCGCCGTTTCGGGCGACGTCGGGCAGGGGACGGAGCTCGACGGTTTGGAGGAAAAGGCGCTCAAAACCGGCGCTTCCAAGCTCTATGTGCTCGACCTCAAGAAAGAATATGTCGAGGAATACATTTGGCCCTGCTTAAAAGCGGGCGCGGATTATGAGACCTATCTGCTCGGTACGTCGCACGCGCGGCCCTGCATTGCGAAAGGGCTTGCCGAGATCGCCAAAAAAGAGGGCGCCGACGCGATCTGCCACGGCTGCACCGGCAAGGGCAACGACCAGGTGCGTTTTGAGCTGACGCTCAAGGCTTTTGCGCCCGAAATGGAGATCATTGCCCCGTGGCGCGAATGGGATATCAAGTCCCGCGAGGAGGAGATCGAGTACGCCGAAGCGCACAACATCCCGCTGAAGATCAACCGCGAGACCAACTATTCCAAGGATAAAAACGTTTGGCACCTTTCGCACGAGGGGCTTGACCTTGAAGATCCCGCCAACGAGCCGCAGTACGCAAAGCCCGGCTTCCTCGAAATGGGCGTTGCGCCCGAGCAGGCACCGGACGAGCCGACCTACGTGACCATCCATTTTGAAAAGGGCGTGCCCACCGCCATTGACGGTGAAGCAATGGAAGGTCTTGCCATCGTCGAAAAGCTCAACGAGCTGGGCGGCAAAAACGGCATCGGGCTTTTAGATATCGTCGAAAACCGCCTTGTCGGTATGAAGAGCCGCGGCGTGTATGAGACGCCCGGCGGCACGATCCTTTACAAAGCGCATGAGCTTCTCGAAATGCTCACGCTCGACCGCGAGACTTCCCACTATAAAAAGCTGGTCGCGCAGAAGTTCGGCGAGCTTGTGTATTTCGGCCAGTGGTTCACACCGCTGCGCGAGGCGCTTTCCGCCTTTGTGGACAAGACGCAGGAGACCGTCACGGGCGACGTGAAGCTGAAGCTCTATAAGGGCAACATCATCAACGCGGGTGTGACTTCGCCTTATACGCTGTATGATGAGAATGTCGCTTCGTTCGGTGAGGACGGCGGCGCATACAATCAGGCGGATGCGGCGGGCTTCATCAACCTGTTCGGCCTGCCGATCAAGGTGAAAGCCCTGCTCGACGCGAAGCGCGAGGAGAAATAACACGCGCCGTAAGGCTACAACCGAAACGCACGCGACAAAGGGCGTTTTCCGCCCTTTGTCGCGTCTATCAACCCAGCGGTTGTGTTTTTCCTCCCTCTGACGAGGGAGGTGGCACACGCTTTGCGTGTGACGGAGGGAGAGAAAGCCAATAGCGAACTACCCCTCAGTCTCGCTTCGCTCGACAGCCGCTGACGGCGGCCGTCCCCTTTGTCGCTTCGCGACATTTCCCCGCACTGCGGGGAATCACCCCTGACAAGGGGAGCAAAATTCGCTTTTTCGGGATGCTCATTCGAAAGGGCGTTTTCGCACATTGCAAGGGACAAAACAGGAGAGACAGTTTATGCAGCAGCTTTGGCAGGGGCGCTTTCAAAAGGCGCTTGACCCCAAGACCAACGATTTCAATTCCTCGATCAAATTTGACAGCCGTATGTTCCGTGAGGACATCGACGGCAGCATCGCGCACGCGACCATGCTCTGCGCACAGGGGATCTTGTCGGCGGAGGACTTAAAAGCCATCGTGGATGGGCTTACGGCGATCCGCAGTGAGATCGAAAACGGTACGCTTGCAATCGACCCCAACGCCGAGGACATCCACACCTTTGTGGAAGGGGAGCTGACCGCGCGCGTCGGGGCAGCGGGCAAGCGCCTGCACACCGCGCGCAGCCGCAACGACCAGGTCGCGCTGGACATTCGGCTGTATCTCCGTAAAGAATGCGATGCGCTGTATGGGCAGCTTACGGAACTTGTAGACGTGCTTTGCAAAAAAGCGGAGCAATATGCCGACGCGGTCATGCCGGGCTATACGCATCTCCAGCGCGCCCAGCCCATCACGTTCGGGCACCATCTGCTCGCCTATGCAGAAATGCTGCTGCGCGACAAAGCGAGACTTCAGGATGCTGCCGAGCGTATGAACCAATCGCCCTTGGGCGCGTGCGCACTGGCGGGGACAACGTATAACACCGACCGCGAAAAAACGGCGCGTGACCTTGGCTTTTCAGGCGTGATGCACAACTCGCTCGACGCCGTTTCCGACCGCGATTTCTGCATGGAATTGGCAAGCACGCTTTCCATTTTGATGGTGCACCTCGCCCGCTTCTCGGAGGAGATCGTGCTGTGGTGCTCGTGGGAATTTAAATTCGTCGAGCTCGACGACGCGTTTTCCACCGGCTCGTCCATCATGCCGCAGAAAAAGAACCCCGACATTACGGAGCTCATCCGCGGCAAATCAGGGCGTGTGTTCGGCGATCTTATGACCCTGCTTACCATGATGAAAGGCTTGCCGCTGGCGTACAACAAGGATATGCAGGAGGACAAGGAAGCGATCTTTGACGCATTCGATACCGTTAAAATGTGCCTGACCGCGTTCATCCCGATGCTTGACACCATGACGGCGCTTCCCGAAAACATGCGCAAGGCGGCGGCTGGCGGCTTCATCAACGCTACCGACTGCGCGGATTACTTGGTCGGCAAGGGCCTGCCGTTCCGCGACGCGTATAAGGCAACGGGCGAGCTTGTCGCTAAGTGCATAAAAGAGGGGCTGACGCTCGAGAGCCTGCCGCTTGAGAAATATAAGGCGGTGTGCGACCTGTTTGACGAGGGCGTGTACGACGCGATCAACCTCGACAAATGCGTGCGCGACAGAACTTCCTTAGGCGGTCCCGCGCCGCAGAATGTGCGCGCGGAGGTAAAACGGGTTCGGGCATTAAATCAATAAAGGAATTGCCTTTTTGTTATCGAAAGGTGCTTTGTGCAAGGAGAAAACATGAAACTGCCGCGTTTTATTTTGATTCGCAGACTGCAAAAGTGGGACAATTACCTGCGCTTTGTGGAGGAGACGGATTTGCGTGCATTACCGCCGTTGACCGTCGGCTCTGCGGATGACCTGCCTGAGGCGACCCCCGAAAAGATTTTCGAGCAGCTTCCGATGTACCGCCGGCTTTCGGAAAAATATGATCTGCCGACCGTAGCGGGCTCGGGCAGCGATTTCGAAAAGACGGTCCGCGTGATGCAGTGGATGACCGATCATACGCTTTACAGCGGTGCATCGGCGACGTGGAAAGCGGATAACAGCTTGGATATTTTAGACTTCGCCTACGATCAGGATTTTTCCCACGCAATCAACTGCCGCGAAAAAGCGATCGTACTTACGGACTGCCTTTTGGCGCTGAAGGTATATGCCTATCCCGTTTGTATGCTCAACAGTCAGGGCGGCGGCTGCCATTTTACCGTGCATGTCTTCCTGCGTGAGCAAAAGCAGTGGGTACTGCTTGACCCCTCCTTTAACTGCTGGTTTTCCAAAGAGGGCGAACCGCTGAACGCGTGGACGCTGCGCGACCTGTTTTTGGCGGGCGGCGAACCTGTTTTGGAAGGGTATACCTTCAATCACACGGATAAATGCCGGGATGTCTATCTGCTTGCTTTCGTAAAGCAGAACTTAACGAATCTTACCACCTGGCAGGACAATTCCATGGACCGCCGCGGGTACAAGAAAAACGATTGGAACAGCAAAAAGGAATTTAAGGCAAAACTGCCGGAATGGATACTTTAACATAAAGTGAGACAAAGTCTATGACCAACGTATTCATCGACGGTGCGCAGGGCACGACGGGCTTAAAAATCTTTGACCGTCTCAAAGCGCGCACCGATATTACACTCATCACCCTGCCCGAAGCGCGCCGCAAGGACGCTGCGGCACGCAAAGAAGCGTTAAACGCCGCAGACATCGCGTTTTTGTGCCTGCCGGATGCGGCGGCGCGCGAAGCGGTCGGGCTCATTGAAAATGACAAAACCGTGGTGCTTGACACCTCCACCGCCCACCGCACCGAAGCGGACTGGGCTTACGGCTTCCCGGAGCTTTCGAAGGATTTGGAACAAAAGCTGCTTTCCTCTAACCGCATCGCCGTGCCGGGCTGCTACGCAAGCGGCTTTATCGCGCTTGTAAAGCCATTGGTGGACGCAGGGATGATCCCCGCCGACTTCGGCTTTACCTGCCACGCCATGTCCGGCTACAGCGGCGCGGGCAAAAAGGGTATTGCACAGTATGAGGCGGCTGAACGCGACCCACTTTTGGACGCGCCGCGTGAATATGCGCTCACCCAAGAACACAAGCACTTAAAGGAAATGCGCATCATTTCGGGACTTTCGGTCACACCTATCTTCTGCCCGTACATCTGCGACTATTTCAGCGGGATGCTCGTGACCGTGCCGCTTTTCGCAAGGAATTTGCAGGGCGGCAAAACGGCGGACGACATCCGTGCGCTTTACAAGTCGCTTTACCATACACCCATTGTTTCCTATAAAGAAGCGCCCGATGAAGCGGGCTTCCTTTCGGCTTCGGCGCTTGAGGGGCTTGACCGCATGGAAATTTCGGTGCTCGGGAACGGTGAACGCATTTTGCTTGCCGCACGCTACGACAACCTCGGCAAAGGGGCTTCGGGTGCGGCGCTCGAATGCATGAACCTGAAAATGGGGCTCGCCCCCGAATACGGGCTGGAGCTGTAGATGTACGCGCATAAGCGGGAGAAAAAGCCCCGCCAGATGTCGGAATCCCTGCTTGTGGGACTGCTGCTCGCCTTTTCGGGCGGGCTGATGGATGCCTATACCTATGTCTTGCGCGATCATGTTTTTGCGAACGCGCAGACGGGCAACATCATTTTGTTCGCCATTTCCCTGTTTGAGGGCAGCGCCCCGGCGGCTGTGCGCTATCTTCTGCCGATTTTATCGTTCACGCTCGGCGTGCTTTCGGCGCAGGGGGTGCGGCTGCGCTTTGCGCAGGCGAAGTTCCATTGGCGGCAGGGGATGCTGCTTTTCGAGATCGCCGTTTTATTGATTGTGGCGTTTATCCCGACAACATACAACCTTCCCGCAAACTGTATGGTGTCGCTCGTCTGCGGCATCCAGATGCAGAGCTTTCAAAAGATTCGCGGCAATGCGCTTGCCACGACTATGTGCGTCGGCAATCTGCGAACGGCAACAGGGTACCTTTGCAGCGCAGTATATTTGAAAGACCGTGCACTTTTGAAGCGTGCGGGGCTTTATTACGGCGTTATCGCCGTGTTTGCGCTCGGCGCGGTGTGCGGGAATTTCTTCACACGCGCGGTCGGGCAATATGCGATTTTCTTAAGCGTGCTGCTGCTTAGTACAGTGTTTGCGCTTTTGTTTAAACGAAAAACGGACAAAGAAGAGAAGGAGAACCCATGAGCTTTTCTATCAAGGTCGATATCAACGGCGGCGTCACCTCGCCGCAAGGATTTGTTGCGAACGGTATCCACTGCGGCATTCGCAAAAATAAGGAAAAAAAGGACTTGATGTTGCTCGTGTCCGATACGCTTTGCGACGCGGCGGCGGTCTATACGCAGAATCTCGTCTGCGGCGCGCCCATCACGGTCACGCGCGAGCATCTGAAAAACGGCAAAGCGCGCGCGGTCATCTGCAACAGTGGTATCGCCAACACCTGCAATGCGGATGGTGTGGAAAAGGCAACTGCCATGTGCGACCTCACATCACGCTTTACGGGCATTCCCGCAGATGACGTTATCGTCGCGTCCACGGGCGTGATCGGGCAGCCTATTGACCTTACACCGATCGAAAACGGAATGCAGGCGCTCGTAAGCGGGCTTTCCGCAGACGGCGCGGACGCGGCGGCACAGGCGATCATGACGACCGATACCGTGCAAAAAAGCATGGCGGTGCGCTTTGAGCTGGACGGCAAGCCCTGCACGATCGGTGCGATGGCAAAGGGCAGCGGCATGATCCATCCGAATATGGCGACCATGCTCTCCTTTATCACGACCGACGCGAACATCACGCCCGAAATGCTGCAAGACGCGCTCGATTGGTGCGTACACCGCAGCTACAATATGCTCTCTGTGGACGGCGACACCTCCACGAACGATACCGTGGCGATCCTGGCAAGCGGACATTGCGGCAACACGCGCATCGAAACGCAAAACGAGGACTACGCAAAATTTTGCCGCGCACTTTTTAAGGTCTGCAATTATATGGTGCGTATGCTCGCCAAAGACGGTGAGGGCGCGACCAAGCTGGTGCTGTGCGAGGTGCAAAACGCGCCCGACGAGGAGACGGCACGCATTTGCGCAAAATCCGTGATTCGTTCGCCGCTGGTGAAAACCGCCATGTTCGGTGCGGACGCGAACTGGGGCCGCGTGCTTTGCGCACTGGGCTATGCGGGCGCGCAAATCGACGTTTCCAAAATCGATGTGCGCTTTTCGTCCGCGAAAGGCGATATTACCGTCTGTGAAAACGGCGCGGGCATTCCGTTCTCGGAGGAAAAAGCAAAAGAGATTTTACTCGCCGACGAGATCACCATTCTTGTGGACTTGAAGGACGGCGAAGCGGAGGCCACGGCATACGGCTGTGATCTCACATATGATTACGTTAAGATCAACGGGGACTACAGAACTTAAAGTCGGACTTTCACAAAAAACGGCAATACGGAGGCCTTTATGGATATTTCAAAGATTTCCCACGCGGACCGTTCCGAGGTGCTGGTGCAGGCGCTGCCCTATATCCAGACCTACAACGGCAAGACCGTGGTGATCAAATACGGCGGCAACGCCATGGTCAATGAAGCATTGCAGGATGCGGTCATGACCGACATCGTGCTGCTGCGCTCGGTGGGCGTGCATGTGGTGCTCGTCCACGGCGGCGGCCCGGAAATTTCGGAAATGCTGAAAAAAATCGGCAAAGAGAGCCGCTTCGTCGGCGGGCTTCGCTATACGGACGAAGAGACCATGGACATCGTGCAGATGGTTCTCGCGGGCAAGGTCAACAAGCACCTCGTGCAGCTTCTGACGCTCCACGGCGGCAAGGCGGCAGGGCTTTGCGGGCTCGACGGCGATCTTCTGCGGGCGGTGCGGCACACGGCGGATGGCGATATCGGCTTTGTCGGCGACATTGACCGCGTGAACACCGAAATTTTGACCGATATGCTCGAGGGCGGCTACATCCCCGTGGTGTCCTCCGTGGCGGGCGGTGAGAACGGCGAGGTCTATAACATCAACGCCGACACAGCGGCGGCACAGATCGCAGCGTGCCTGCGCGCGGAAAAGCTGCTTTTGATGACCGACATTCCGGGGCTGCTGCGCGACAAGGATGATCCCTCGACCCTTATCCCGGAGGTCAAGGTCTCCGAGATTCCCGCGCTCAAAGCACAGGGGATCATCTCGGGCGGCATGATCCCGAAAATTGATTGTTGCGTTGAGGCGGTGCGCCGCGGGGTTAGGCATACAAACATCATTGATGGCCGCGTGCCGCACGCGATTTTAATGGAGCTGTTCTCCGACGCGGGCTTCGGCACGATGTTTTCAGCATAAAGTATAAGGAATGAGTCCTATGACCTTTAAAGAAATCAAGCAAACCGCAGACACCTATTTGATGCCGACCTACGCGCATTTTCCCGTCGCGCTCGAGCGCGGCGAAAACGCGACGTATTATGACGTTGACGGTAAGCCGTATATCGACTTTACCGCAGGTATCGGCGTCAATATCTTCGGCACGAATGACGAAAAATGGAAATCGGCTGTCAAAGCACAGCTCGACAAGCTCCAGCACACGTCGAATCTGTATTATAACGAGACCGTGGCGTGCGCCGCAAAACTCCTTTGCGAAAAATCGGGCTTTTCTAAAGTGCTGTTCTGCAATTCCGGCGCGGAGGCGAATGAATGCGCCATCAAGCTTGCGCGCAAATACAGCTTTGACCGCTTCGGCGAGGGGCGCAGCACCATCGTGAGCCTGCAAAACTCTTTCCACGGGCGCACCATCGCGACCATCACCGCCACGGGGCAGGCGCATTACCACGAATATTTCATGCCGTTTTTGCAGGGCTTCCGCTATGCGGACGCAGGCGATATCGAACAGCTGGAAGAACTGGTTTCCGACGGTACGGTCTGCGCCGTGCTTTTAGAGGTCATTCAAGGGGAGGGCGGCGTTGTGCCGCTGCCGGCCGAATATCTGCGTGCCGTGCGTGCGCTTTGCGACCGGCACGACCTGCTTTTGATGATCGACGAGGTGCAGACCGGCATCGGCAGAACAGGCAGCCTGTTTGCCTTCCAAAACGCGGATATCGCGCCCGACGTCGTCACCTGCGCGAAGGGCATCGGCGGGGGGCTGCCGATGGGGGCGTGCCTTTGCGCCGAAAAGCTTGGCAACACCCTCACCGCAGGGACGCACGGCACGACGTTCGGCGGCAATCCCGTCGCCTGCGCGGGGTCGATTGAGATTTTGAACCGTCTGGACGATGCTTTTTTGCAGACCGTGCGCGAAAAAGGGGATTATATCCGCGAAAAGGTTTCAGCCTTTACAGGCATAAAGTCCGTACGCGGCGCGGGCCTGATGCTCGGCATCGACCTGACCGAGAAAAAAGCCGGCGAAGTGGCATCGCGCTGCTGCGAAAAAGGGCTTTTGATCCTGACCGCCAAAGCGGCGCTGCGCATGCTGCCGCCGCTGACCATCACCTATGACGAGATCGATAAGGGACTCGGCATTCTCGCCGACGTACTTTCGGAATAAAGGAGAAAAGCATATGAAACATCTGTTGAGCCTGCTGACCACCACGCCGCAGGAGATCGAGGAGCTTTTGAACCTCGCCGATCAGCTTAAGTACGAAAACAAGCACGGCATTTCGCACCACCGCTTAAAAGGGCAGACGCTCGGGATGATCTTTCAGAAATCGTCCACACGCACGCGCGTTTCGTTTGAAACGGGCATGTACCAGCTCGGCGGGCAGGCGCTGTTTTTGTCGAGCCGCGATCTGCAGATCGGGCGCGGCGAGCCGATCGAGGACACTGCGCGCGTGCTCTCACGCTATCTTGACGGCATCATGATCCGTACATTCGCGCAAAGCGAAGTGGAAGCGCTCGCCAAATACGGCAGCATCCCGATCATCAACGGGCTGACGGATTTCTGCCATCCCTGTCAGGTGCTTGCAGACCTCCTGACCGTCCGCGAGCATAAAGGGCATCTCGACGGCCTTCAAATGTGCTACATCGGCGACGGCAACAACATGGCGAATTCCCTGATCGTCGGCGGCTTGAAAACGGGTATGCGCGTTTCCGTCGCGTGCCCCGAGGGGTACGACCCCGACAAACAGGTTTTGGATTTCGCAAAAGCCTATCAAGGCTTCCGGCTTTACAGGGACCCCATGCAGGCGGCGGCCGGCGCGGACGTGATCTTCACCGACGTTTGGGCGTCCATGGGGCAGGAGGACGAAGCCGCTGCACGCCGCGAGGTATTCGAGGGCGTGTACCAGGTCAACAAAACGCTGCTTTCCGCGGCGAACAGCGGCTGCATGGTGCAGCACTGCCTGCCCGCGCACCGCGGCGAGGAGATCACCGCCGACGTGTTTGAAGCGCACGCCGATGAAATTTTCGACGAGGCGGAAAACCGTCTGCATGCGCAAAAGGCGGTCATGGTCACGCTCATGGAACGGTAAACATGAAAATGCAGTTTTCGGACGTCGACCGCGGCAAAGCGTTCGACTGGGGCGAAACGTCTGCGGAATATGCGCAGTACCGCGATATTTACCCGCCCGTATTTTATAAACGTGCGTTTTTAGACGCGGGCTTAGGCGTTGCGGGGCAGACCTGCCTTGATCTCGGCGCGGGGACAGGCGTTTTGCCGCGTGCCATGGCTTCGTACGGCGCGAAATGGTACGGCGCGGACATTACGGAACAGCAGATCCTGTATGCGCGCGAACTTGCCGCAAAGCAGGGGCTTGCGATCGAATTTTCCGTCGCACCTGCCGAAGATACGGGCTTTCCCGACGGGATGTTTGATGTCGTCACCGCCTGCCAGTGCTTTGGGTATTTCGACAAAAGCCGCGCCTTGCCGGAGATTTGCCGTATCCTAAAGCCGCACGGGCACTTCCTGGTTTTGTATATGGCGTGGCTGCCGCACGAAAGCGAGATCGCCCGAAAAAGCGAACAGCTTGTGCTGCAATTCAATCCCGATTGGAGTGGCGGTGGATTCCAGCGCAAGACGGAAACGCCGCCTGCGTGGGCAAAGCCGTATTTCGACTGCGTGCGCTGTGAAAGCTTTGCGGCGGACGTTCCCTTTACCCGCGAAACGTGGGACGGGCGCATGTATGCCTGCCGCGGTATCGGCGCCGCATCGCTGCCCGAAGCGAAGAAAGCGGAATTCCGCAAAGCGCACCGGGAAATGCTGCAAACGTTTCCGAAGTCCTTTACCGTCCCGCACTGGATCTCTATATTGGACTTTGTGAAAAAAACGTAATAAAAAAACAACGCCCCGCACGAGAACTTCGTGCGGGGTATTTGCAAAAATGTCGTTTCAAGCGGCATAAATCTGCATTTTATAAGAACCCCCGAAAGGCCACAAAGCCTTTCGGGGGTTTTCGTTTCAGGTGTGTCGGCGTTCGGCTTAATACATCCCGCCGCCGGCCTGTGCCATAGCAGCGGCAGCCGCCGCGTCTGCTTTCGGATCAGGGATATCCGATACCAGCGATTCGGTGGTCAGCACCATGGCCGCCACGGAAGCTGCGTTCTGCAGTGCGGAGCGCGTGACCTTTGCGGGGTCGAGAATGCCTTCTTCAAACATATCGACATAGGTTTCCGTCGCAAAGTTGAAGCCGTAGCCGGGCTGCTTTTTGTTGACGATCTCATTGACGATGACCGAACCTTCCAGCCCTGCGTTCGCCGCGATCTGGCGGACCGGCTCTTCGATCGCCTTGAGCACGATGCGGATGCCTGTCTTAAGGTCTGCATCCTCTTGCGTTTCAAGGAGCTTTTCGACTGCGGGGATCGCTTCAAGCAGCGCTACACCGCCGCCGGCGACGGAGCCCTCTTCCACAGCCGCCTTGGTGGCTGCCAGCGCGTCTTCGATGCGCAGCTTCTTTTCTTTCATTTCGGTCTCGGTCGCAGCGCCCACGCGGATGACCGCTACGCCGCCCGCGAGCTTGGCAAGTCTTTCCTGAAGCTTCTCACGGTCGAAATCGGAAGTCGTGGTTTCGATCTGGCTGCGGATCTGCGCTACACGGCCTTTGATCGCGTCGCTCGCGCCCGCACCGTCCACGATGGTCGTGGTCTCTTTCGTAACCTTGACCTGCTTTGCACGGCCGAGCTGCGGGATGTCCGCATCTTTAAGCTCCAGACCCAGATCGGAAGTGATGACTTCGCCGCCCGTCAGAATGGCGATATCCTGCAGCATTTCCTTTCTTCTGTCGCCGAAGCCCGGGGCTTTGACGCAGACGCAGGTGAACGTGCCGCGCAGCTTGTTGACGAGAATGGTGGAAAGCGCTTCGCCCTCCACATCCTCGGCGATGATGACGAGCTTCTGGCCCGCGTTGACGATTTTTTCAAGCAGGGGCAGGATCTCCTGGATGTTGGAGATCTTCTTATCGGTGATCAGGATGTAAGCGTCATCGATGACGGCTTCCATCTTGTCGGTGTCCGTGACCATGTAGGGCGAGATGTAGCCGCGGTCGAACTGCATGCCTTCGACCACATCACTGTAGGTCTCGCTTGTCTTGGATTCTTCAATGGTGATCACGCCGTCCGCCGTGACCTTTTCCATCGCGTCGGCGATGAGCTTGCCGATGAATTCGTCGGCAGCGGAGATGGTGGCGATACGCGCGATGTCGTCGCTGGTCTTAACGGGCTTCGCTTCGTTGTGGATCGCCTCAACGACGGCGTCCACAGCCATCTGCATGCCTTTTTTCACGACCATCGGGTTCGCGCCCGCAGCGACATTCTTCATGCCTTCGCGCACCAGCGCTTGCGCAAGCAGGGTCGCGGTGGTGGTGCCGTCGCCCGCCACGTCATTGGTCTTGGTGGCGACTTCCTTCACGAGCTGTGCGCCCATGTTCTCAAATGCGTCCTCCAGCTCGATCTCCTTGGCGATCGTTACGCCGTCGTTGGTGATCAGCGGAGAGCCGTACTTCTTATCAAGCACGACGTTGCGGCCCTTGGGGCCGAGGGTGATTTTCACGGTGTTGCTCAATTTGTCGATACCGGCCTGCAGCGCCTTGCGCGCTTCCTCACCGTAAATGATCTGCTTTGCCATTTCAAAAGACCTCCCGAATGATTATTCTACAACGGCCAGAATGTCGGACTGACGAACGATGGTGTAATCCACGCCGTCCATCTTGACTTCCGTGCCGGAATATTTGCTGGTGATGACCTTGTCGCCGGGCTTTACATACATGGTGACCTCTTTGCCGTCCACCACGCCGCCGGGGCCGACTGCCACAACTTCGGCGACCTGGGGCTTTTCCTGTGCGGAGGCCGCAAGGATGATGCCGCTTTTGGTAGTCTCTTCGGCTTCCACAGCCTTGAGCACGACTCTGTCTGCAAGGGGTTTGATTGTCATATAAATTCCTCCTGAAAGAATGATGTGCAAGTTTTAGCACTCGAACTTCCTGAGTGCTAAATTCTATTTTAACCATTATTTAGAAAAAATCAACCCCTTTTTTGAAAGTTCACAAAATTGTCATAATTTCCGCTTTTTATACACGCACTGCCGCACGCTTTTGACAAAGCTTCGGCTTTGATTTTGTCTGTTTCATCTATATACAAAAAGGCAAAGCGTATGCACAGTATTCTGACTTGTATGACGCACCGGCAAGCGCGTTTTAGATGTCAGATATCAGACGTTAGAGGTCAGAAACGGTTGCAGATTTTTTGCAAAGCCGCAATATGCAAAAACCCGCGTAGTGGCGGGCTTCCACGCCCGCCGTAGGGCAGCGCGGCAACAAAGCAGCCTATGGCGGTACAGAAACAAAAATAAGCACGCGGGCAAGCATTTCGCTTGCCCGCGTGCTTTTGCCTTGCTTATATACCGTTTTCCAAAAAAATCCGAAACGCCGTCGGCAGGGCATAGGTGCTTTGCAATTCTTCGGGCGTTGCCCAAAGAAAAACTTCGCTCTTTTCACGGCAGCGGATGTGATAGCCGACCATTTCCCAGCGGATATGCGTAAAAATGTGTGTTTTGTGTGTTTCCCGCAAAAGCTCTATGGGCTTGACACCAAAGCTTTCCGCCGCTTGCAGCGCATCGCTCGGCGAAAGCTGCCCTTCCGTATTCGGGAACTGCCAAAGTCCCGCCAAAAGCCCTTTGCCCTCGCGTCGATGGATAGCGTATGCGCCGTCACACTCCAGCAGAAACACCGTGCGCGGCTCTACGCGCTTTTCGCGCTTGGGGAGCTTAACGGGTAAGGTGTTTTGTGTGCCGTGCGCGTGGGAAAGGCAAATTTCCCACACGGGGCAAATGTCACATTTCGTTACCTTCGGCATGCACACGCACGCGCCGAGCTCCATGAGGCTTTGCGTGAACGCGCCGCAGTGTCCCGCAGGGTAAACTTCCTGCAAACTCTGTGCGACGCTTTCCTTGACGGCGGGCAGGTCGATGGGCTCGTCCTTTTCGGCAATGCGCGCGGCAATGCGCAGCACGTTGCCGTCTACCGCCGCCACGGGACTTTCAAAGCAAATGGAACAAATTGCCCCCGCCGTGTAGTCCCCGATGCCGGGCAGGGCGCGCACCGAATCGTAATCTCGGGGAAGTTCCCCGCCGTATTGGGAAACAATAAGCTTTGCCGCTTTTTGCAGATTGCGCGCGCGGGAATAGTAGCCCAAGCCCTCCCACAGCTTCAAAAGCGCTTCTTCGGGCGCTTCGGCCAAATCGCGGACGGTCGGGAACGCGCGCAAAAAACGCTCGTAATACCCGCGCACCGCCTCCACGCGCGTCTGCTGGAGCATGATCTCCGAGACCCAGACGTGGTACGGCTCGCGGTCACGCCGCCACGGCAGGTCGCGGGCGTTTTGGGCATACCACGGTAAGAGCAGCGCGGGCAGGCGCGCAAAACGTTTTTTTGTATCGAAATCAGAATACGGCACAGGGAAACTCCTTATTTTGGGATATACATCATCCGCACAATACGGTTGACCGCGCCTGCGGGCAGGAGCTTTGCGAGCGCGCAAAAGAATTTATACTTCGCGCCTACGGTCGTGATCAGCGGCATCCTTTTGCGCTTGGCGGCGCGTACCACGGCTTCTGCAATTTGTTCCGGCGCCATGCCGTTCTGCTCGTCGCGCTCCATCACGGCGACGCTGCGGGAGATTTTCCCGCCGTATTCGTCGTCGCCGGTGATTGTTTTCTGCCGCGCGGCGGTAAAGCCGGTTTTCACATCGCCCAGACGCAGCGCACCCACGGACACACCGAACGCCGCAAGCTCGCTGCGCCACGCGCCGGTAAGCGACTCCACCGCCGCTTTGGAGGCAGAATAAAAGGACTGGAACGGGATGGGAAATACCGCCGCTGCGGAGGAAATGTTTAAAATACGTCCCTTTGCCGCTTTCAGCGCGGGCAGCGCGCACTGCGTCACAAGGGTTAGCGCGAATACGTTGAGCTCAAATTGCCGGTGCAGATCCTCGGCGCTTGTGTATTCCGCCGCGCCCGAAATACCGAAGCCTGCGTTATTGACAAGCAGATCGATCCGTTCTATATCCGCGAACGCCGCACGCACCTGTTCGGGGTCTGTTACGTCGCACGTCTTGCTTTCGACACCCGCAACGGGGCAGGGCGTGCGGCTCAAGGCGATCACGCGGTATCCGTTTCGGGAGAGTTCCTCGGCTGTCGCTTTCCCGATCCCGCGCGACGCGCCCGTTACCACTGCAACCATAGTTTCACCGTCCGAAAAGTTTTCTTTCTTATTGTAGCACCCCTGCACATTTTTTACAATGCACGTACCGCCGTTTTTCGACAAAAGAATATTTGCATTTTTGGGCGGTATATGGTATACTACACTTCTCGCTGCAAAGGCAAAACAACAAAAGGATGGTGAACCGCATGCCGATCAAGATCGACGACCAGCTGCCCGCACGGCACAGCTTAGAACTCGAAAATATTTTCGTCATGACCAATGACCGTGCAAGCAGGCAGGACATTCGCCCGCTGAGAATCATCCTTTTGAATTTGATGCCGACCAAGATTGAAACGGAAACGCAGATCCTGCGGCTTCTTTCCAATTCCCCCTTACAGGTGGAGGTCGAGCTTTTGCAGGTGCAGTCGCACGTGTCCAAAAACACCTCGCGCGCGCACATGCTGCAATTTTACAAGACGTTTGACGACGTGAAGGATTCAAAATACGACGGGCTCATCGTCACGGGCGCGCCCGTGGAGCTGCTGGATTTTGAAGAGGTCGATTATTGGGAGGAGCTTTGCACCATTTTTGACTGGGCGCAGCGCAATGTCTATTCCACCTTTAACATCTGCTGGGGCGCGCAGGCGGCGCTGTATTTCAAATACGGCATCCCTAAGCACCTGCTTTCTGAAAAGATGTTCGGTGTGTTCCGCCACAGGCCGCTTGATCTGTATCATCCGCTTCTGCGCGGCTTTTCCGATGTGTTTTATGTGCCGCATTCGCGCCACACCGAAACGCGCAAGGAGGATATCGCACAGGTCAAGGATCTGCAGATCCTGTCGTATTCCGACATGGCGGGCGTGCACCTCATTTCCGATATGGCGTGCCGCAATTTTTACTGCACCGGTCACTGCGAGTATGACAGCGACACGCTCGCGCGCGAGTATTTCCGCGATCTGCAAAAGGGCTTGGATATTCGCATGCCTTACAATTATTTCCCCGACGACGACCCCAAAAAGACGCCGCTGATCACATGGCGCGGGGCGGGCAGCCTGCTGTTCCAGAACTGGCTGAATTATTTTGTCTATCAGCGCACGCCGTATGAGCTGAGCGCGATCAAATAATAACCTCACGAAGCTCTAAAAAGCGAAGCTTTTAAGAGCTTCGGAGAACATTGTATCATGCCTGCCTCACACTTGCGCGTTCGGCGACATGGTAGAATAACCTCACGAAGCTCTAAAAAGCGAAGCTTTTAAGAGCTTCGGAGAACATTGTATCATGCCTGCCTCACACTGGCGCGTTCGGCGACATGGTATAAACGGATTTTTCGCTTTGCGCTTGATGCGCATAGGTTTGAACAAGAGGAAGGAGAAACGGTATGGGAGGATTTTTCGGGGTGGCGTCCAAAGAGGACTGCGTATTCGACCTGTTTTTCGGGACGGACTATCATTCCCACCTCGGCACCAAACGCGGCGGCATGGCGGTTTACGGCGAAACGGGCTTTGAACGCGCCATCCACAATATTGAAAACGCCCCGTTCCGTACAAAATTTGAGCGCGACGTGGAGGAGATGCGCGGCAACTTCGGTATCGGCTGTATTTCCGACAACGAGCCGCAGCCTTTGATGGTGCGCTCGCATTTGGGAAATTTCGCCATCACCACCGTCGGGCGCATCAACAATGTGGACGAGCTTGTGCAGTCGGTGTTCACCGAGGGGCGCACGCACTTCCTTGAGATGAGTGGCGGCGACATCAACGCCACCGAGCTTTGCGCGGCGCTCATCAATCGTAAGGATTCGATCCCCGAGGGCATCCAATATGCCCAAAGCGTCATTGACGGCTCCATGTCCATGCTCGTGCTCACGCCTAAGGGTCTGTATGCCGCGCGTGACCGTGTGGGGCGCACGCCCGTGATCCTCGGGGCAAAAGAGGGGGCGTACTGCGCGGCATTTGAGTCGTTTTCCTATCTGAACCTCGGCTATGACCATTATAAGGAGTTAGGCCCCGGTGAGATCGATTTTATCACCCCGGAGGGCGTTGAAACGGTCGTACCCGCGCGCAAGGAAATGAAGATCTGCACCTTTTTGTGGGTGTATTACGGCTATCCGTCCTCGTGCTATGAGGGCGTGAACGTGGAAGACATGCGCTGCCGCTGCGGCGACATCTTGGCGCAGCGCGATAACGTGGAAGCGGACAGCGTCGCCGGGATCCCGGATTCGGGCACGGCACACGCCATCGGCTACGCGAACCGTTCGGGTATTCCCTTTGCGCGCCCGTTCATCAAATATACGCCCACCTGGCCGCGGTCCTTTATGCCGCAGAACCAGAGCCGCCGCGACCTGATCGCGCGCATGAAGCTCATCCCCGTAGATGCGCTCATCCGCGGCAAGCGGCTTTTGATGATCGACGACTCCATCGTGCGCGGCACGCAAATGCGCGAGACCACCGAATTCCTGTACCACAGCGGTGCAAAGGAAGTCCATATCCGTCCTGCCTGCCCGCCGATCATGTACGGCTGTAAATATCTCAATTTTTCGCGCTCCGCGTCGGAACTTGACTTGATCTCGCGGCGCGTGATCGCCGAAAAGGAGGGCAAAGCGGACGCCGCGACGCTCGCGCGCTACGCCGACCCCGACACGCCCGAGTATGCGGATATGGTCGAAACGATCCGGGAGCGCCTGCATTTCACGTCGCTGCAATACCAGCGGCTCGATGACATGATCGCCTCGGTGGGGCTGTCGCCCTGCAAGTTCTGCACCTATTGCTGGAACGGGAAGGAATAAAAAGCAAACACACAATCAGAAAACAGCGCGGACGCATTGCGTCCGCGCTGTTTTAATGGGCTTCCGTCCCGTTTTATTTTGTAAAGCAAAACAGCTTTGCACCGTGCGGCTTGACGGCTGTGCGCAGTCGGTTTTTTACGTCCTTTTCGACCGCACTGCTCCAAATTTCCGTGACCGTGTATGGTGTGTCGGGCATCAAAACGGTGCGCAGATCGGCCGTGACCGTGCTTTCATAATCCTTGGTGTTGAATACGGCAAGATACTTGCAGCCTTTGCCGCAGCTTTCCCAAAGGATCGTGCCCTTGCCGTTTTTCTCGTCACAAAGAATCTCCCGCGCGCCGTAGGACTTTTGATGCATATCGAGGTATGCGCGGTTCGTCAAAAGCGAGCGCGTCCAATCGTCGTTTTCGGGCAGGTTGCCGCCGATCATCAACGGGCTTTTGAAAATCCCCCAAAGCGTGAGCATCGTGACCTGCTCGGGCTTTGTGAAGTTGGTGTAGCGGTTCGCTTCTCCGTGGCAGGGCGCGTTTTTGGAAAGTCTGCCTAAGGGCAGCATGTCGCAGTCGGGCCAGCTTCCGCGCCCCGGTTTACCCTGCCAGCGGCGGCAGACCTCGAACATGCCGTGCAGATATTTCCAGTCATCCCAAAAGTCCCCGGTCAGCCGCCACATGTCTGCGTGCGCACGCAGATGCGGCTCGTCTTCGAGCCTTGCGGGGCCGGGCGAGAGCGACAACACCATCTCCCGCCCGCAGCGGTCTATGGCGCGGCGGATCATCTCGATTTCGTGCGCCGCGGAATAGGGTGCGTCGAACTGCCGAAATTCGGTCACGCAAATGTCGTCGCATTTGATGAAGTCCACGCCCCACGACGCATACAATTCGAACAGGGAATCGTAGTAGCTTTGCGCGGCGGGAATGTCCCGCAGGCCGTACATGTCCGTGTTCCAAGAGCAGATCGAGTACGGGTGCGCAATGTCACGGAATGTAAAGCCTGTTCCCTTTACAGGCAATGCCTTATGCACCGCCTCGCGCGGTACGCCGCGCAGGATGTGGATGCCGAATTTAAGCCCCAGACGGTGGCAGTATTCGGCGATCGGTGCAAAGCCTTTGTCGCCCGCCGCGCTCGGAAAGCGGTTCTCGGCGGGCAGAAGCCGCCCATATTTGTCCATACAAAGCGGCGCGAAGGGGTGGTAATCGTTGCTCCCTGCGGTCGGCTCATACCATTGGATATCGCAGACGACGTATTCCCACCCGTAGGGCTTCAAATATTTCGCCATGTAGTCGGCGTTGGCTTTCAGCTGTTCCTCCGTGACCGCCGCACCGAAGCAGTCCCAGCTGTTCCAGCCGAGCGGCGGCGTTTTTGCAGGCTTCTTATACATCGTCAAACGCTCCCCAAAAGCTTCTTATTTCAAAAACAGTTTTCGCAGCAGCTCGCCCGCTTTGACCGTATCATAGCCGCCGGGGGAGTTTTTAAAGTTCTTGAGGTTCTGCCAGCGTGCACAGTAGGCTTCGATCTGCTCTTCCGTCATCGAAATGCCGGAAAGGTCTGTAAGGGCAAGGATGATGCGCTCGAATTCCGGGAAATTCGTACCGAGCAGCGAAAAGAAATCCCGTGCGCGCGCATCCTGAAATTCCATGCCGCGCGCGACATAAGCGGGTAAAAATGCCGTGCACGCCCTGCCGTGCGGCAGCGCGAAATCCTCGGTCAAGGCGTAGCCCATCCCGTGCGGGAACCCCGCACCGCAGATGTTCAGTTCCATCCCGGCATACAGCGAGGCATAATACAGCTCGTCGCGCTGCTCCGGACGCGGGGACTCGGCGCTGTCGTAAAAGGCTTTCAAATACTTCCAAAGTACGGGGATCGCCTTTTCGCCGAACAGCCGCGCCATGTCGTCAAAACGATTGGAGAACCACCCCTCCGCCGCGTGGGCAAAGGCGTCGAGCGCAGTGCTCACCGTAACGGGGTAGGGGACGGAATAGGTGTATTTGGGGTCTGCAAGCGCGTACCTCGCATAGAAGTCCCGGCCGCTGACGCTCTGCTTGCGTCCGTTTTCGCGCGTGAGCACGGAAACGCCCGTGACCTCGCTGCCCGTTCCCGCCGTCGTGCCGATGAGCACGGTCGGCAGCGGCTCGAACATATAGCCGCCGTCGTAAATGCCCTCGGCGGTGAGTGTCTTGTTCGCGGCGTATACGGCGATTGCCTTTGCCGCGTCCAGTGCGGAACCGCCCCCGATGCCGACGATATATTCCACCCCGTAATCGCGTGCGAGCTGTCCCGCGCGGTGGCAGCTTTCCGCCGTTGGATTTTGCCTGACCTCCGAAAAGTGCACGTGTGAAACGCCTTGTGCGGTGAGCGCGTCCGTTACATCCTGCAAGGCGCCGCTTTTGTGCGCCGCCGTGCCGCTTGTGACCAGCATACAGGTCTTGCCGAGCCGGGCAAAAATCTCTGCATTGCGCGCGACCGCCGCATACCCGCCGAGCACCTGTGCAGGCATAAAAAATTGAAAATCCATATATTTCACCTATCCATTATGAATATGAATTTAAACAACCGAAAGCTGTTCCGCGAGCTTTATGGGGTTATTTTACCACGATTTTACATCGGAAAGCAAGGTTGGATATATCAAAGTCATTTTTTCGACAAAATATAAGCGGATATATTGATATTTTCTAAACAATTCTTGAAGTAATCCCGAAAATATAGTATATTGATGCTGTATATCAAAGCAGGATCGGAAAGGGCGAAGCGTGTGCGTTTGACGGTGAAAATACGGGCGTTGGGCGCCGCAGTGCTTTTGCTCGGCAGCTTCCTTTGCGCCTGTTCGCGCGGCGGCACGCAAACGCCGTCCGGTCACGCGCAGGACATCGCGATGGGCTCCGCGATCAGCGTAAATGTTTACGGCGGGTCGAGAGATGCGGCGCAGTCGCTGTGCACTGCGGCGTGCGATGCCGTGCAGGCGCTGGATACCCGTGTGCTGTCGAAAACCGCTTCTTCGTCGGAATTGTACCGATTGAATCACACCGACCCTGCGGCGTTTCCCGTTGCCGTGAGCAGCGAACTGTTCGACGCACTTGCCGAAACCAAAGCGATCTATGCGCATTCCGGCGGCAAGGCGGCACTGGGCTGCGGGGCGCTTACCTCGCTTTGGGGCATGGATACGGACGAATTCCGCGTGCCGACGCAAGAAGAGATCGACGCCGCCCGTGCGCTTTGCCGCGATGATACCGTGCAGCTGAATGCGGAACAAAATACCGTGTCCTTTGCACCCGGGCAGGAATTAAATCTCGGCTCGACGGGCAAGGGGCTCGGCTGTGACCGCGCGGCACAAGTCCTGCGCGAAGCGGTGAACGCCGGCACGATAACGGGCGGGGTTGTTTCCGTCGGCGGCAGTATTGCCACGGTAGGTTCCCCGGATGGCACGGGCACATCCTGGCGCGTCGGCATCCGCGACCCATACGGCACGGCGAACGAATATTTTGCCACGCTCACGGTCGGGGAAAGCTATCTATCCACCTCCGGCAGCTATGAAAAGCAATTCACCGAAAACGGAAAGACATATCACCATATTTTAGATTTGACGACGGGCTATCCCGCCGAAACACAGCTTGTGTCCGTAACGATCATTGCACAAACGGGTTTGCAAAGCGATGCGCTCTCCACGCTGTGCTTTCTGCTCGGCGAGGAGAACAGCCGTGAAGTTCTGGAGCTTTATAACGCACAGGCGGTATTTGTCTATGCCGACCGAACCGTTTCAGCGACCGCGTCGCTGCGCGACGGCGTAGAGCTCGTAAACGACGCATACACATGGCGGTAAATGTATGAAAGAACGCAAATGGATCTCGAAAGCCGACGGAATCGTGCTGGGCGTCTTGGTGCTTTTGGCAGCCGGCTTTCTTCTTTGGCGCGCTTTCACCGCGCAGCCGGGAATGAACGCCGTGGTGACCGTGGACGGCGAAGCGGTTTTGCAGATCGACCTGCAAAGCGCAGAGGGCGCGCAAAGCTATACCCTTGAAAACGGCGTACGGCTCATTGCCGAAAACCATACCGTCCGCTTTGCCGAGTCGGATTGCCCCGACGGCATATGCTTGAAAACGGGCGCTTTGCAAAAGACCGGGGATTCCGCCGCATGCGTGCCGAACCGCACCGTCGTCACCGTCACGGGCGACGAGTCGCGCGACGTGGATGTGATCGCCTATTAGGAGAGCCATGAAAGCAAAAACCTATCGAATCGCCCTGACGGGGCTTTTAGGTGCGTGTGCCGTGGCGCTTTCGTATCTCGAAAGCCTGCTGCCGACCGCCGCCTTTCTGCCGCCGGGCGCGAAGCCCGGATTTTCCAATCTTGCTAACATGTTTGCCGCAAGCATGCTCGGGCCGCTGCCCGCCTTCGGCATCGCTGTTTTGAAAGCGGGCTTTGCCGCGCTCACGCGCGGCGGCACGGCGGGGCTTATGAGCCTTTGCGGCGGGATTTTCAGCACGGCGGTCATGCTGCTGCTTTTAAAAAAAGACCGCAGGCTGGGGTTTGTAGGCATCGGTGTCATAAGCGCCGTCTGCCACAACCTCGGGCAGCTTTGCGTGGCGGCGGCGCTGGTCGGCAACCTTTCCGTGCTCGCGTATCTGCCTGCCCTTCTGCTGTTCGGCGCGGCGGCGGGGGCGCTTACGGGGCTTGTCTGTCGCGCGGTGCTCCCGGCGCTTTATCGGGCGACCGCGTCGTTTCGCAAAAAATAGAGAATCTTTTATATAGATGTGTAAAGGAATAAGGGAGGAACAGCGCATGCATCCTGAAAGAATGAAGCCGAAAAAGAAGCTGCGCGGCGGGGTACACGTCTCGGATGAAAAGCACACTAAGGATATGCCCGCAAAGCGTATCCCCGCGCCCGAGATCGTGACACTGCCCATGCGCCAGCACATCGGCGCGCCGTGCGTGCCGACGGTCAAGGTCGGCGATGCGGTGCAGATCGGTCAGATCGTGGGCGATACGGATGCGCCCGTCAGCGCACCGGTGCACGCCTCCGTTTCGGGTAAGGTGACCGCCGTAAAGGAGGTCAAGCTCGCTTCGGGGCTTGTGTCGCAGGCGGTCGTGATCGAAAACGACGGCGAGAATACGATGGCAGAGTTCACCCCGCCGAAGATCGACTCGACGGAGGACTTTTTGCAGGCGGTGCGCGCTTCGGGGCTGGTAGGTCTCGGCGGCGCGGGCTTCCCGACGCACGCAAAGCTGCGCATCCCCGACGGCAAACACGTCGATACGCTGATCATCAACGCCGCCGAATGCGAACCATACATCACGGTGGACTACCGCGAGTGCCTGGACAATTCGTGGGACGTTTTGGGCGGGGTACACCTGCTTTTGGAACAGCTTAAGCCCGAACGCGTCGTGATCGCCGTGGAGGACAATAAGCCCGAAGCGATCAAGATCCTTGAGCGCATTGCGGAAAAGGACGATGAAAAAAACCGTATCCGCATCATGCCGCTGCGCTCGCGTTATCCGCAGGGCGCCGAGAAAATGATGGTGCTTTCCGCAACAGGCCGAAAAGTACCGCCCGGGGGGCTTCCCATTGACGTCGGGTGCGTGGTGATGAATGTCGCCTCCGCCGCCTTTTTAGCGCGCTACTGCAAGACCGGTAAGCCCCTTGTCAGCCGTTCGCTCACGGTGGACGGCTCCGCCGTGGTCGCGCCGCAGAATGTGCGCGTGCCCATCGGGACCGAGATCGACTACATATTCAAAGCCTGCGGGGGCTTCCGCGAAGAACCCGTCAAGATCGTCGGCGGCGGGCCGATGATGGGGCAGGCGATCGTGGATACGCACCACCCCATTCTCAAAAGCAACAACGCGCTGCTCGCCTTTACGGCGGATGATTTGAGCGTAAAGCAAGAAACCGACTGTATCCATTGCGGCCGCTGTGCGCGTGCGTGCCCACTCTCTTTAATGCCGACGCTCGTACACCGTTATGCGGTGCAGCGGGATGCCGGGCAGCTTGAGCGCGCGGGCGCTATGGTTTGTATGGAATGTGGTTCATGCGCGTATTCGTGCCCGGCGGGCAAGCCGTTGGTGCAATATATGCGTCATGCAAAGGCTGTTTTAAGAGAGGAGGCAAAAGGATGAGCGATACATCCATGCAAGGAATGCTGACTGTCAGCGCGTCCCCGCACAAACGCACTGCCGACACGACGCGCGGCATCATGCTCGACGTCATTTTGGCGCTTGTGCCTGCGCTGATCCTCTCCGTTGTGCTGTTCGGCCCGCGCGCGCTGCTTGTGACGGTTGTGAGCGTGGCGGCGTGCGTGCTGTTTGAGTTCCTTGCACGAAAAGTGATGAAGCGCAATACTACGATCGGGGATTTGAGCGCCGTCGTCACAGGTGTTTTGCTGGCGTTCAACCTGCCCTCGACCATCCCGCTTTGGATGGTTGTCATCGGCGACGCGGTCGCGATCATCGTCGTTAAGCAGTTTTTCGGCGGCATCGGGCAGAACTTTGTGAATCCCGCGCTTGTCGGCCGCATCGTGCTTATGGCGTCGTTCCCCGTGCAAATGTCCGATTACCCCGCACCGTTTGCCTGGCGTACGCCGGAAGTTGCGGCGGTGACCTCCGCCACGCCGCTTGCACAGTTTTCGGATGTCTATGGCGCGGAGAATTTGCAAAGCGCTATGGATGCGGCCGGCCTTCCGTCGCTTCTTGACATGCTCTTCGGCGTGCGCGGCGGGTGCCTGGGCGAAACATGCGCCATCGCGCTTTTGCTTGGATTCCTTTATCTTCTTATCCGCCGTGTGATCACGCCGACTATCCCGCTTGTGTATGTCGGCACGGTCGCCGCCATTATGCTTATCGCAGGTAAGGGCAATTTTGAGTTCGTCGCTTACCAGCTCCTTTCCGGCGGGCTTTTGCTCGGCGCGATCTTCATGGCGCCGGACTACACCACTTCGCCTGTCAATTTTAAGGGCAAGCTGCTGTATGCATTCGGCTGCGGGCTTATTACCGCGCTCATCCGCATCTTCGCTTCCCTGCCCGAGGGCGTTTCGTTCTCGATATTGCTGATGAATATCCTTGTGCCGCACTTGGATCGTCTCACGACGCCCAAGCCGTTCGGTACGCGCAAAGAGAAAAAGCGCAAAAAGGAGGCGGCGTCATGAAACAGAGCAAGATCAAAGAGATCGTGATCCCCGCACTGTCGCTGTTCGTCATCTGTATCGTCGTTACCGCGCTTTTGGGGCTTACAAACGCTGTGACCGCCCCGAAGATCGAAGAACTGGCTGTGGAAACACAGGAGGCTGCAAAAAAAGAGGTGCTTGCTGACGCGGCTTCGTTCGGGGAAGCCGAACAGACGCAGCTGAGCGGTACGACTTATACGTATTACAAAGGGCTCGCTGCCGACGGCAGCGTCATGGGCTATGTCGTGGAGACCGTGTCGAAGGGCTACGGCGGTGATATCTCCTTGATGGTCGGCGTCGGTGCGGACGGTACGGTGCAGGGTGTGAGCATCCTATCGATCAATGAGACAGCGGGTCTTGGCATGAACGCCGAAAACCCGGAATTTCTCGAGCAGTTCCTCGGAAAAAGCGGTACAATCGGCGTGCAGAAAAACGGCTCGTCCGATACGGAGATTCAAGCGCTGACAGGCGCGACGATCACCTCGGAAGCCATGGCGGACGGGGTCAATCAGGCGCTTTTAGTTTGCGAACAGCTGGGAGGTGGGGAGAATGGCTGACAAAAAATCCCTCGGGCATGAGTTTACCAAAGGCATTTTGAAAGAAAACCCCGTGCTGCGGTTGGTCTTAGGCACCTGCCCGACGCTTGCGACCACAACGTCTCTCGAAAGCGCTATCGGTATGGGGATCTCGGCGGCGATCGTGCTCGTGTGCTCGAATATCGTGATTTCCGCACTGCGCAGGGTGATTCCGCAGAAAGTGCGCATCCCCTGCTATATCGTCGTGATCGCGGGATTCGTCACGATCGTCCAGATGCTCGTGCAGGCGTTTTTGCCTGCGCTTGACGAGCAGCTCGGCGTATATCTGCCGCTGATCGTCGTCAACTGTATCATTTTGGGGCGTGCCGAAGCGTTTGCGGGCAAAAACCCCGTGCTCGCGTCCGCGCTGGACGGTCTCGGCATGGGCGTCGGCTTTACTGCGGCGCTCACGGTCATGGGCGGTGTCCGCGAGCTTTTGGGCTCCGGGACGCTTTTAGGCTTCCAGATTTTACCCGAAAGCATTCCCCCGATGACGATCTTCATCCTCGCGCCCGGCGGCTTTTTCGTGTTCGGGCTGCTGATGGCGTGTGCCAACCGCCTTGCCGAGCGCAAGGGCAAGCCGAAAGCGGAACTCGGCTGCGCGGGCTGCCCAATGGCAAAGCAGTGTACTGCCGCGCAGAAAGAAGCCTGCGATAAACCGAACGGGGAGGGGGATAAACAGTGAAAGTCTATGTTGCGATCCTCCTGACCGCGATCTTAACGAATAACTACATCCTTTCCAAATTCCTTGGTATCTGCCCGTTCCTCGGCGTTTCCAAAAAGCTCAACACGGCGGTGGGCATGAGCCTTGCGGTGATTTTCGTCATGGTGCTCTCGAGCGCCGTGACCTATCCGCTTAACACATTCTTAGACAACCACGGGCTCGGCTATTTGCAGACGATCGTGTTTATCCTCGTGATCGCCGCACTTGTGCAGCTTGTGGAGATCGTGCTGCGCAAATACATTCCGGCGCTGTATAATTCGCTGGGGATCTACCTGCCGCTGATCACTACGAACTGTGCGGTGCTCGGCGTAACGATTTTGAACATCGACAGCGGCTATACCTTTGCGGAGTCCATGGTCAACTCATTCGGTTCCGGTGTCGGGTTCCTCGTCGCCATGGTGATGTTTGCGGGCGTGCGCTCGCGCATGGAATCGTGCGACATCCCGAAGTTTTTGCAGGGTCTTCCGATCACGCTGATTGCTGCGAGCCTTGTTTCCCTTTCGTTTTTGGGATTCACCGGGCTTGTGGAAAACATGTTTGCATAAGAAGGGGGTAGCGCTGTGAATTCGATTTTATTGGCTGTACTCCTCGTTGCGGGCATCGGCTTGATCGCGGGCGTCGGGCTTTCCGTCGCGTCCGTTGTGATGGCGGTGCCGACCGACGAGACGGCAGACGCCATTCGCGAGTGCTTGCCCGGTGCGAACTGCGGCGCGTGCGGCTTTTCGGGCTGCGACGGCTATGCGGCGGCGCTCTCAAGCGGGGAAACGAAAGAAACGAACCTTTGCGCGCCCGGCGGCAATGAGACGGCAAAAGCCGTAGCGGCGGTTTTGGGCGTGGAAGCGGGCAGCATCAAGCCCATGGCGGCGGTCGTCCACTGCAACGGTACGACCGAAAATTCTGCACAGAAGCTCACCTACCGGGGCGTGCAAAGCTGTGTGATGGCAGCGCAGCTCTTCGGCGGGCAGAAAGCGTGCGTGTACGGCTGCCTCGGCTACGGCGACTGCGTGAACGCCTGCGAATACGATGCGATCTCGATCTGCGACGGCGTGGCACGAGTTAATCCGCTTGCCTGCCGCGCGTGCAAAAAGTGTATTTCCGCATGTCCCAAGGGGCTTATTGAGCTTTTGCCGCTGTATGAGACAAAAGCCGCCGTGCTTTGCAAAAACCACAACAAGGGCGCGTTTACGCGCAAGGAATGTAAAGTGGGCTGCATCGGCTGCATGAAATGCACAAAGGTGTGCGAAAGCGACGCGATCCGGGTCGAGAACAACACGGCGCACGTCGATTACGACAAATGCATCGCCTGTGGCAAGTGTGTTTCGGAGTGCCCCGTGGGGGCGATCCACCTGCTCACGCTTGCAGATGGGCAGAAAACTGCGGCGGCAGGATAAAAAAACAGATATATACAGACCGAAGCCGGAGGGAATTTTCCCTCCGGCTTCTTTTGGCTTTCAAACATTCAGCCGTATGCGCCGCGCCCGCGCAGGGCCGCGGCAAAGCCTGCCTTGTCAGCAGCCGCAGCCACAGCCGCAGTTGTTATCGTTCGAGAAGGTGCTGCCGCAGCCGCAACCGTTGCCCGAGAACAGGATGATGAGGATTACAAGGATCAGAAGACCGTTGTTGCCACACCCGCAGAAGTTCATCGATGCTCCTCCTTTCTTCGGGGGCTAAAAGCGCGCGTTGCCTTGCGCTTTCAATACATCCTATGCCGCACTGCGGAATGTGTGCTTCGTGACCGAATGGCGTTTTCACCGGTTGGTGCGGTGGAATAGAAGTATAAAATCTTGACCAAAAGATTTTTCAAAAAAATCAAAATAATTAGAAAAAATGAGATTTCAACGGGTTTTCATGGAAAATCAGAGGATTTTCAATAAATTTGACCTTATTTGACCTTTGACTTTCCCACGAAAACCCGTATAATCCTACTTGAAAGTCAAAGATAGTCAAAGTCAAAAACGACAGAAACAAGACGAAACAGGAAAGAAGGTGACGGATTTCGATGAACTTAAGTAAAGAGATTGCCGATCTGCTTTTGCAGATGCTGGGTGAGAACGGCACGGTGGAGATCCGGCGCAACGATTTAGCAGAACAGCTCGGCTGTGTGCCCAGCCAAATCAATTATGTGCTGTCCTCGCGCTTTACGCCCGAGCACGGCTACATCGTCGAAAGCCGCCGCGGCGGCGGGGGGTACATCAAGATCACCCGCGCCTCATACAATTACGAGACGCTGAAGATGCACCTCGTCAATTCCATCGGCGACGAGATCGACGAAAAAACCTGCCGCGCAAATCTCGAGAATCTCTGCAGCAGCGGGGTGCTCACGCGAAAGGAGGCACGCCTGATCTTCTCTGCGCTGCGCGACCACGTCTACCGCGACGTGCCCAAAGAGCTGCGCGGGAAGCTGCGCGCCGCCATATTCAAGCAAATGCTTTTGGTGACCATGCAATAGCTTTTGGTTGACCTGTAACAAAGGAGTGTTTTATTATGCTGTGTCAAAATTGCGGAAAACATGAAGCGACTACCCATATCAAGCGCATCGTCAACGGCGCTGCCACCGAAGCGCATCTGTGCGCCGACTGCGCCAGGAGCCTCGGCTATCAGAACGCTTTTTCCGACTTTGGGTTCGGCTTTTCCGATATGCTCAGTTCGTTCTTTGAGCCGGTCGGCATCGGGGCGCTGAGCAACAGCGTGCTGCGGTGCGAAAAATGCGGCTGCTCGTTCAACGACATCGTGAAAAGCGGCAAGATCGGCTGCGCCGACTGCTACGAAACGTTTTACGACAAGCTGATGCCCTCAATCGAGCGCATCCACGGGCGCACCCGCCACGAGGGCAAGATCGCAAACGGCTCACCCGTGCAGAAAAAGAACACCAAGCTTGAGGAGCTGAAGGAACAGCTGCAAGCGGCTGTCAACTTGCAGGATTACGAAACTGCCGCAAAACTGCGGGATGAGATCAAAGCACTCGAAGAGGAGGATAAGAACAATGGCTAAATGGTATCTCGGCGAAGGCGAGCAAAGCGATGTGGTTATCAGCACGCGCATCCGCCTGGCAAGAAACCTCAAACAGTACCCGTTCCCCGCACGGCTGGATACCAAAAGCCGCCTCGCGGTCAACGAGGTGATCCGAAAGGCGATACCCGCTGCGGCAAAGCTGCAATATATCGAAATGAAAACGCTTACCCAAGCGCAAATCGTCTCGCTTGCGGAAAAGCACATTATCAGCCCCGAATTCGCCTCGTCTGCGGACGGCCGCGCGCTGCTGCTGTCCGAGGATGAAGAGATCAGCATCATGCTCAACGAAGAGGATCACATCCGCTTACAGGTCATGCTGCCGGGGCTTGCGCTGGAAAGCGCCTATGACACCGCCGACAAGCTGGATACCGCGATCAACGAGCAGGTCGAGTTCGCCTTTGACGAACGGCTCGGCTATCTGACGCAGTGCCCGACCAATATCGGCACAGGGCTGCGCGCGTCGGTGATGCTGCACCTGCCTGCGCTCACAGCAGCGAACCGCATCGGCGCGCTCGGCTCGACGATCTCAAAGCTGGGGCTCACCATCCGCGGCGCATACGGCGAGGGCTCGGCGCCCATGGGCGACTTGTATCAGGTCAGCAACCAGGTGACACTGGGCATCTCCGAAAAGGCGGCGATCACGAATCTCAAGACCATCGTATTGCAGATTGCCGCACAGGAACGTGCTGTGCGCGCCGAAATGCTCAAGACCCCCGAAACGCAGGATTCGGTTTTCCGGGCATACGGTATCCTCAAATCGGCAAGAATACTCAATACAAAAGAATTTATGGAGCTTATCTCCCGTGTGCGGCTCGGCGCAGTCGGCGGGCTTCTGCCCATCGACGCGAAGGTCGCGAACGAGCTGATGATCGCCATGCAGCCCGCGAACCTCAATGCACGCGCGGGCAAGAACCTTGATGCGCGCGAACGCGACGAACAGCGCGCAAAGCTGGTACGGGAAAGTCTGTAAAACGGCTTTTCCGATCACGGGAAAGGACGGATGACATATGTTCAAATTTACGGGCTTTACGGAAAAAGCCAACCGCGCTTTAAACAAGGCGGTGCAGGCGGCGGAAAGCATGGGCCACACCTACATCGGCAGCGAGCATCTGCTTTTGGGGCTGCTGTCCGACAAGACCACAGTGGCGGGCGCAGTGCTCACCGCACGCCATATCCAATATGACAATATCGAAAATTATATCAAACAGGCGGTCGGCGTGGGCGTGCCCACCGAGCTTGTCCCCGACGATTTCACCCCGCGCAGCAAGCGCATCATCGAAACAGCGGTGCAGCTCGCGCGCGGCATGGGGCAGGCGCTTGTCGGCACCGAGCACGTGCTGCTCGCCATCGTACGCGAACCGGACTGCATGGCGGCACAGATGCTCGCACAGTCGGGCGTGTCTTTGCAGGAGATCGTGAACGACGTCTCCAAAAGCGTCATGGGCGGCACGGCAGCACCTGCCAAAAACGGCGAGGAAGCGTCGGACGGCACGACCCTGTCACAGTTCGGCAGGGATCTGACGAAGCTTGCCAAAGAGGGGAAAATCGACCCCGTTATCGGCAGACAGAAAGAGATCGAGCGTGTTATCCAGATTCTGAGCCGCCGCACCAAGAACAACCCCTGCCTGATCGGTGAACCCGGCGTCGGCAAGACCGCTATCGCCGAGGGCTTGGCGCTTAAGATCGTGTCGGGCGAAGTCCCCGAAATGCTTAAAGACAAGCGGATCATCTCGCTTGACCTGACCGGTATGGTCGCGGGTACAAAGTACCGCGGCGACTTTGAAGAACGCATCAAGAAAGTCATCGATGAAGTCAAAGCGGCAGATGACATCATCCTGTTCATTGACGAGGTGCACACGCTTGTCGGTGCGGGCAGCGCAGAGGGTGCGGTGGATGCCGCGAATATCCTAAAGCCCTCGCTGGCACGCGGCGAATTGCAGGTCATCGGCGCAACGACGCTCGAGGAATACCGCAAGAATATCGAAAAGGATGCCGCGCTGGAGCGCCGTTTCCAGCCCATCATCGTCGGCGAGCCGAGCGAAGAAGAGGCGGTCGAGATCCTCAAAGGCCTTCGCGATAAATACGAGGCGCACCACAAGGTGAAGATCACGGATGAGGCCATCAACGCCGCAGTAAAGCTCTCTTCGCGCTACATCGGCGACCGGTACTTGCCGGATAAGGCGATCGACCTGATCGACGAAGCGGCATCGCGTGTAAAATTGCAAACCTTTACAGCTCCGCCTGAGCTGAAAACGCTTGAAGAGCAGAAAAAAGAGATCGAAGCGGAAAAGCAGTCCGCCGTCAATGCGCAGGAATTCGAGCGCGCCGCCGAGCTTCGTGACCGTGAGAAGCAGATCGCCGCAGAACTCGCCGAAAAACAGGAGGCTTGGAAGAAGCAGACGGGCAAGAGCCGCGACGAGGTCGGCGAGGCCGAGGTCGCGCAGATCGTGGCGTCCTGGACGGGTATCCCCATGACCCAGCTGACCACCGAGGAAAGCGAACGGCTTTTGCATTTGGAGGAAGAGCTGCACCGCCGCATCATCGGGCAGGAGGAAGCCGTCAAGGCGGTCTCCCGTGCCATCCGCCGCGGTAGGGTGGGCTTAAAAGACCCGAAGAAGCCGATTGGCTCATTCATCTTCTTAGGCCCCACGGGCGTGGGCAAGACCGAGCTTTGCAAGGCGCTCGCCGCCGCGATGTTCGGCGACGAAAACGCCATGATCCGGCTCGACATGTCCGAGTATATGGAGAAGCACACCGTCTCGCGTCTGGTCGGTTCGCCGCCCGGCTATGTCGGGTACGAAGAAGGCGGCCAGCTGACGGAAAAGGTGCGCAGAAAGCCGTATTCGGTCGTCCTGTTCGACGAGATCGAAAAAGCGCACCCCGACGTGTTCAACATGCTGCTGCAAATTCTGGACGACGGCATTTTGACCGACGCCCAAGGTCGGCGCGTGGACTTCAAAAACTGCGTCATCATCATGACCTCCAACGTCGGCGCGCGGCTCATTACGGATAAGCAGACGGCGTTCGGCTTTGCCGACAGCAGCGAGGCGGGCGAACGCAACGACGAAAAGATCAAGGAAGCGGTCATGGGCGAGCTTCGCAATACGTTCCGCCCGGAATTCCTTAACCGTGTGGACGACATCATCGTGTTCCACCGCTTGACGAAGCCCCAGATCAAGGAAATCGCCGCGCGCCTGCTTAGCAACCTGCAAAAGCGCATCGCCACGATGGATATTCACGTCTCGTTTGCGGACGAAGCGATCGAAAAGATCGCGGACGCGGGCTTCGACGAGGTCTATGGGGCACGCCCCTTAAAGCGCGCCATCCAAAGCCGGATCGAGGATACGCTCTCCGAAGCGATGCTGCGCGGCGAAGTGAAAGCACAGCACAGCTATACCTGCCGCGTTGCGGGCGACGGCTTTGTGTTCGCGGAGGACGGCGCATCGCCCGAAACAACAGAATCGAATGAGGTCGTCGAGCTGTCCGAAAAAAATGAGGGATGACCCCTTGACAAACCGGGGATTCTCCTTATAATAGAATATGCAAAGCGAACAAATGTTCGAAACAGAAAGCAACACCTTGCGCGTAATGCGTATAGGTGTTGTTTTCGTTTCGACCAAGGTAAAGGCTCTGATGTCCTTGCCTTCAAGAAAGGAGAATCCAATGCCCATTTCTTATGTGACCGAACCTATGGTGCTCACCGAGGGCGAATACCTGTATTTGACCGAGGCGCTCGAACCGCTGACCGGCGAGCAGGTACACGACGGCGCTGTGGCACGCTTTGTGGTGCACAGCCGGCAAGAGGTGCTGCGCCAGATCGTGCAGTGCGTGCTCGAAGGGGAGCTGACCGATGAAGAGCGCATGGTGGCGAGGCTGCTGCTTATGGAGGGGGAAAGCGTGGTCGGCACGGCGCGCCGCTGCTCGCTTTCGCGCGGGCGGGTCTATACGCTTGCACAAGCGGCGGAAACGAAGCTGCGCATGTGCTTGAAGTACCCGTTTTTGTTAGACTTCAGCCTTGCCAAGCCTCAAAAGCCCATCGCGGAGCTTGTCAAACAATATGGAGGTGCCGTATGCAGCAAAATATCGTGACCGTCGAAGTCCCCGCGTCGCTGCCCGAACCCGCGCAGGATATTACGGCGGGCAATATGTACGAGCACAACGCCACAGCGCTGGAATTTGTGCTCGATGAATTGCTTGTTTCGGCGGCTTACAAGTATTATCTTGAGTTTGTCACGCTCGGCGGCGTGTCGCGCACCGGATACCTTACGCCGGATGAGGCGGGAAAAATCCTGTTTCCCGTCCCGCAGGCGGTCACGGCGCAGATGACCGCGCTGTGCGTGCTCAACATCGTGCAGGTGTCCGATGACGGCGTGACCGAGCAGCTTATAAAAGCGCAGACCGTGCGGCTGCATTTTTCGCCGCTCGAAAACACGGAAAAGCAGTTGTGCGCCGATTACGAATTTACGATCAACAGCCTGCTTGCCGCCATCGAGAACGACACGTTCAAGGGCGACAAGGGCGACAAGGGCGATGCCTATATCCTGACCGATGCGGACAAAACGGAGATTGCGTCTCATGTGGACGAGGCGTTTTACGGGCTGCCGCTGCAAAAACAGGCGGCGCTTGCCGGGTCGGGCGTTGTGACCGGTGCGGCGGGGAACGCCGAGGTGCACGGGCTGTCGGTGGTGCCGCGGGAAGCTTCTCTCGCCGGAGAGGCCTGCGCGATGATCGCCGTCGGACACAACGAGATCGCCTGGCTGCTGGACAGCACGCAGCATACGCAGTTTGAGCAGACGACAGGTACTTACTGCCAGGCGACCTTGACGCTGGAGCCGAACACGGAATACGTGCTGCTCAAAGCGGATGCCAAACCATCTGCCGTGACCTATTCTTATCTGCAGGTCGGAAAGAGCAGCTATTGGTTCTGCCATAAGGAAATTGCGGCGCAGAACAAGGCGTATATGGAATTTACCACTTCGGAGGATGGGCTTTGTGTGTTGGTCTGTACCAACCTGTATATTTCCGCCGCCCTATACGAAACGGCCTTGAACAGCGACTGGAGAGGCCTCGGAATTTACAAAAAAGCGGACGTTCTGGCCCTGCAGCAAAGCTTTGACGACCCGCTTTATCGGCTGGACGCCGACTGTACGGATGCATTTGATTTTATCCGTGGGACGTGTACCCGCCGAACGGCCAAGCTGCGTCTGTCTGCGGATATGCTGACCGACAGCCAGCCCCTCCAAAGAGGGTCCGCCGGTGAAGCGCCGGCGTATCGGTACACGTTTACGCCGCCGGCTTCTGCGCCGACCAAGCAGGAAGGATACGCCGGCGGGCTCTGCGCTTTGCTGCCGGTCATGGACGCCGATGTGACCGACGCCGAAGGGTATGCGCAGTACGTCGAGCAAACGGGACAGACTGGGGGCGTCTGGTTCGGCGGACACGGCATCGTCGTGCTGAGCACTACGCCGCCGGACGCGCTTGCCGCTTATCTTTCCGAAAACACGCTGGAGGTCCTGTATGCGGCGGTGAGCCGGACACAGACGTTGGCTGAACCGCGGGCATGTACGCTGCCTGTACAGGCGAGACAATATGTCGTTGCACCGGACACGGTCTGCGCGACGATGAATTATCGAGCCGATCTTTCGGCGGTGGTGCAAGACTTGGAGTCAAGGCTCGCGGCTCTGGAGAATACACTGTAACAGGAGGTTTTTCTATGGAAATTTTATTCAAAGGCATTGACGTGTCCAAATGGCAGGGCACGATTGATTGGAATAAAGTCAAAAATGCGGGCGTGCAGTTCGCCATGCTGCGCGCAGGCTACGGCCGCTACGAGGGCCAGGCCGACGAATATTTTGAAGAAAATTACAAAAACGCGACGGCCGCAGGACTGCCCGTCGGCGCTTACCACTTCAGCTATGCCAAAACCGTCGAACAGGCGAAAGCGGAGGCGGCGTACTGCAAAAAGCTGATCGCCGGCAAGACCTTTGCGTTCCCCATTGCCTACGACGTGGAAGACGACGGGCAGGCGTCGCTTTCCAAAGACCAGATCAGCGCCATCGTGGACGCCTTCTGCTCCGAAATGGAAGCGGCGGGATACTACGTCTGCGTGTATATGAACCTGTCGTGGCTCAACTCGAAGCTCACGGATGACATGTTCAAAAAGTACGACGTCTGGCTTGCGCATTGGACGAAAAGCACCAACTTTGCGCGCAGCTACGGGATGTGGCAGTACACCTCCGACGGCGCTGTGGACGGCATTACAGGCAGGGTAGACCTTGACTACGCCTACAAAAACTACCCGAACATCATGCGCGTCAACGGCCTCAACGGGTTCAAAAAAGAAGGTGCGTCCGGCAGCGGCAGCGGCTTCACCGCGCGCATGATGGTCACGCTCGACAACACACCGCTGTATGTGTCCGCTACGGCGAAAACACCTGCGGCATATAAGTCGGGCACCTTCTACCTGTATGACGGCAAGGAAATGAGCGGCCGCTACCGCATCACCAATTCCCCCTCCCGCGCGGGCAAAACGCCGATCTCCGAAAACGTGACCGGCTATGTCAACAAAGCGGACTTGAGGTGATCGCTTTGGCGGAGCAGGACGTATATGCCCACAGGATCGCGAAGCTGGAGGAAGATGTCAAGCATCTGTATTCCAAAACGAACGGATTTGCGATCACAAGCGCCGAAATGAACACGAAGCTCGACAACGTGCTTGTCACGCTCGGGGAGCTCAAAGAGAGCATCAAAGCGGTGCGCGAGCGCCCGGCACGGCTTTGGGATAAGCTGATCCTCGCCGTGCTCGCGGCGGCGGGCACGGGCTTCGGTACGGCGCTCTGGATCGCGGTTCGCTGAAAGGAGAGATAAAATGGAGTTTCTGGATTTCATTATGGAGCACGCACTGATCCTGATTCCCGTGCTCAATATACTCGGCCTGATTTTCAAAAAGACCGAAAAGATACCCGACAAATGGATCCCGCTCATCCTGCTTGTGTTCGGAATTGCGGGCGCGTTTGCGATCCTCGGTTTTTCCGCGGACGCGGCGGTGCAGGGCGTTCTCGTCACAGGCGTCGCCGTATACGGCGAACAGGTCGTCAAGCAACTCAAAAAGAGCTCAAAAAGCGGTGCGGCCGAAACGGCAGACCCTGCAAACGCAGCTGCCGAGCAAACCAAGCAATAGGATTCACCCGGCGCCCGGGAAGACCGCGGTCTTCCCGGGCGCGTTTTTGGAAATTTTATGCACTATGTTCAAAATTTATAGGCCTGTTTCGGCGTGGAGTTGGCTTGATTTTATTGACTTTTCCACAGAAAAACAGTATTATTTATATATATATACGCTTAAGGGGGATACAGGATTGTATAAGCGTTTCAAACGGGCTATGGATGTGTTGGCAGCGCTGCTGGCACTTGTGTTGCTGTCCCCGCTTTTGCTGGTGACGGCAATTTTGGTGCGCTCGACTTCCAAGGGCCCTGTGATCTTTAAGCAGGCGCGCATCGGAAGGGACGGCAAGGTTTTTGAAATCTATAAATTCCGTTCCATGTGCGTCGGCGCCGAGCAGAAGGGCAGCGGTGTGTACTCCGGCAAGGGGGATCCCCGCGTTACCAAAGTCGGCAAATTCCTGCGTGCGACCAGCATCGACGAGCTCCCCCAGCTTATCAATATCCTCAAAGGCGATATGAGCTTTATCGGGCCGCGGCCGCCTCTGACATACCACCCGTGGCCGTACGGCGAATACACTCCCGAACAGCGCCGGATGTTTGAAGTCCGGCCCGGTATGACCGGCTGGGCGCAGGTCAACGGACGCAAGGGCGTCGAATGGAACCACCGCATCGAGCTCAACGTCTGGTATGTGGATCATATGTCCTTGTGGCTCGATATCAAAATTTTATTCCTGACGGCGGCCAAGGTGTTTTCGAACGCGGATAATGAAAACACGGCGGCGACGGTGCAGCCGGCCGAAAAAGAGCCTGCGGAAAGTGTGAAACGATAATGCCGTTAAAATTGATGTATCTGACCAATGACCCGTCTGTCGCCGCCCTTGCGCAGGACGCCGGGGTCGACCGTATTTTTTTGGACTTGGAGCTGCGCGGGAAAGAGGCGCGGCAGAAAAACATGGACACGGTCATTTCCCACAACAGCTTCGAGGATGTTGGGAAACTGCGCGCGGTCCTGACCTCGTCCGAGCTGCTCGTGCGCGTCAACAGCATGTATGAAGACTCCCGCGCAGAAGTGAACCGTGTCATCGAAGACGGCGTCGATGTCGTCATGCTGCCGTACTTCAAAACGGTCCGCGAGGTAGCCGACTTCGTGTCGATTTGTGCGGGGCGCGTGAGGACCTGTCTGCTGTTCGAAACGCCGCAGGCCGTCGAGCAAATCGACGAGATTTTGGCTCTCCCCGGCATCGATGAAGTCCATATCGGCATCAACGACCTGCACCTCGGCTACCACAAGACGTTCATGTTTGAGCTGCTTGCGGACGGTACGGTGGAACGCATTTGCCGCAAATTTGCCGAAAAGGGGCTTCCCTACGGCTTCGGCGGCGTCGGTCGTCCGGGCGCGAAGGTCGCGCTTCCGGCTGAACGCATTTTGGCGGAGCACTACCGGCTCGGGTCTCGGCAGGTCATTTTGTCGCGCGCATTTTGCGATGTTTCGAAGCTTGCCGACCGCAGCCACCTTGCGGAAGATTTCAAAGACGGCGTTGCGGCCATCCGCGCCTGCGAAGAAGCGTGCGCGAAGCTTTCTCCGCTCGAACAGCGCGAGAACCACGAGACCGTACAGGAGATCGTGCGGCAGATCGTCGCGGCGGCGAACGTCAGATCCTAAGACCATCCGCAGGATGGAAAAAGGGGATGCTTGCAAATGATAGCCCTTTTGACCGGCGCATATCAATATACGAAACCTCAGCTCGCGGCGCTTCGCGCACTGGGGCTGGAGGTCGTTTGGATGCGGGAGGAAAGCGGTGACCTCCCGGAACACGCCGATCAAGCGGAGGTCGCGGTCTGCAACGGTCTCTTCCTGCACCACAAGCTGACTGAATTTCCCCGCCTTCGCTGCGTGCAGCTGACAAGCGCGGGGCTTGACCGCGTGCCGGTTACGGAATTGCGGGAAAAGGGGATCGCGCTTTACAATGCGCGCGGTGTCTATAGCGTACCGATGGCGGAGTTCGTGCTTTGGGGCGTTTTGTCCCTCTGCAAGCACGCGAACGTTTTTTATGCGAACCAAAAAGCCCGCGTTTGGGAAAAGGACCGCACGCTTTCGGAGCTGGCGGGAAAGAAAGTTTTGGTGGTTGGCTTCGGCAGCGTCGGCGCGGCGTGCGCAAAACGCTTTCGAGCGTTCGACGCGACTGTTTTGGCGGCCGACCTGCAAAAGCCGAGCGGCGGGTTCGATGTGTTTTATTCGATGGAACGGCTGCCCGAAGCCCTTTCCCATGCGGACGTCGTTGTGCTCACCTTGCCGCTGACGGAAGAAACACGCGGGATGTTCGGCGAAACGCTGCTGAAGTCTTGCAAGAAAGGCGCGGTGCTCGTCAATGTTGCCCGCGGGGCGCTGGTCGACGCGGCGGCGCTTTCAAAGGCTTTGCAGAGCGGGGATTTGGGCGGCGCGGTGCTCGATGTGTTCGAAACGGAGCCGCTGCCCGCCGAAAGCCCGCTTTGGGACCTGCCCAATGTGCTTATCACGCCGCATAATTCGTTCGTGTCGGAACAGAACCGCGACCGGTTATTCTCGGTCATTTTTGAAAATTTGCAGGCGTTTTTAAAGGGGGCAAACGAAATATGAAGCTGATTTTGGTCTCCCCGAAGAACCGGACCGCCTACAATTTCCGCGGCGACCTTGTGCGGGAGATCATCGACCGCGGGTACGAGGTTGTCGTGACCGGCCCGAACCGCGACCATGTGGACAAGATCGAGGCGCTCGGCGCGCGGTTCGTGGAAATCCCGATGAACAAAAACGGCGTGGACCCGTTTGCGGACCTGCGGTACCGGAAGGCGCTTTGCGAGCTGTTTCGCAAAGAGAAGCCGGATGTGGTGTTCGGCTATACGAGCAAACCTGTTATCTACGGGTCCATCGCCGCCAAAAAGGCCGGCGTGCCGCATATTGCCGCCATGGTGACCGGCGCGGGCTACGCCTTTACCGCGCAGACGGCAAAGGCAAAGGTCATCCGCGTCATTCAGTCGGTGCTTTATAAAAGAGCATTCCGCTGTGCGGACGTGGCCATCTTCCAAAACGACGACGACCGCGCGCAGTTCGTCGGGCTGCATTTGGTCGACGATCCGAAATGCCGCGTGGTCAACGGCTCGGGCGTCAATACGGAAAAATTTGCCGTCGCGCCCCTGCCGGAAAAACCGACCTTCTTTATGCTGTCGCGCGTGATGTATTCCAAAGGCATCCGCGAATACCTTGCCGCCTGCAGGCGTGTCAAGCAAAAATATCCGGATGTCCGGTGCATGCTGCTCGGCGCGTGTGAGAACATTCAGGATTCGCTCTCCTGGGAAGACCTGCGGCCCTATATCGATGACGGCATCATCGAGTATTTCGGCGAAACGGACGATGTGACCGCCTACTATAAGCAGTGTTCGGTCTTTGTGCTGCCGTCCTACCGCGAGGGCACACCGCGCACGGTGCTTGAGGCGATGTCGATGGGCCGTGCCGTCATCACGACCGACGCGCCCGGCTGCCGAGAAACAGTCGTGGACGGTGAGACCGGCTTTTTGGTGCCGGTGCAGGACGCCGAAGCGCTCGCAGAGCGCATGTGTCGGTTATTGGAGACGCCGGAACAGATCGAAAAGATGGGACAAGCCGGCGCCGCGTATTGCAGACAAAAATTTGACGTGCGCAAAGTCAATGCTGCTATGCGCCGCTATTTGAATATTAAGGAGCAAGCATGATGGGACTGTATGAAAAGATTGTAAACGGAGAAGAAAAGATCGCGCTTGTAGGCCTCGGCTACGTCGGGATGCCCATCGCAGTGGCCTTTTCAAAAAAGGTCAAGGTCATCGGATACGACCTGAACGCCAAGAAGATCGAGCAATATAAAAACGGCATCGACCCGACCAACGAAGTCGGCGGCGACGCGGTCAAGGCGTGCAGCGTCGAATTCACGGCGGACGAAACGAAGCTGCGCGAAGCGAAATTCCACATCGTTGCGGTCCCCACGCCGGTAAACGGCGATCACACGCCGGATCTTACGCCTGTAGAAGGCGCGTCTGAGACCGTCGGGCGCAACCTGACGAAAGGTTCCGTTGTCGTCTATGAATCCACCGTATATCCCGGCGTGACCGAGGACATCTGCGTGCCGATTCTGGAGCGCGAATCCGGCTTGAAGTGCGGGGTGGATTTCAAGGTCGGCTATTCACCCGAGCGCATCAACCCCGGCGATAAGGTCCATCGCTTGGAAACGATCACCAAGATCGTCAGCGGCATGGACGAGGAAACGCTCGACACCGTCGCCAAGGTTTATGAGCTGGTCGTCGAAGCGGGCGTCCACCGCGCCGAGAGCATCAAGGTCGCAGAGGCCGCCAAGGTCATCGAAAACAGCCAGCGCGACATCAACATTGCGTTTATGAACGAACTGTCCATTATCTTCAACAAAATGGGCATCGATACCCAGTCCGTCTTAAAGGCTGCGGGCACCAAGTGGAATTTCCTTAAATTCTATCCCGGCCTTGTCGGCGGGCACTGCATCGGCGTTGATCCGTACTATTTGACCTATAAGGCGGAAGAACTCGGCTACCATAGCCAGATCATCCTCTCCGGGCGGCGCATCAACGACGATATGGGCAAATACGTCGCCGAAAATGTCGTGAAAAAGCTGATCGCGGCGGACGTTTCCATCAAGAACGCCAAAGTCGCGATTTTGGGCTTTACCTTTAAGGAGAATTGCCCCGACACGCGCAACACCAAGATTATCGATATCTACAAAGAGCTGAAAGAATACGGCATCACAGCCGCTATCGCCGACCCGACGGCGGACAGCGACGAGGCAAAGCGGCTTTACGGCGTGGAATTTGCCGATATGGCATCCATTACCGGCTGTGACGCTGTGGTGCTTGCCGTGGCGCACGACGCATTCCAAAACCTCTCGCAGGCGGATTTCGACAAGATGTTCAAGCCCGGAGACAACGGCCAGAAGGTGCTTGTGGACATCAAAGGCCTTTTAGACCGCAAGCAGTACGAGGCAGCGGGCTATAAATATTGGAGGCTGTAAGCGATGACGCACGGCGAGTTGGAACAACTTTTGGATCGCCGGCAGGAATTGCGCTCCCTTGTGTTTCCGAGAGGGTTCCTGATGACGAACGATCCGTACATTGAAGCGCAGGCCTATCCGTTTTACGGCGCGTGGAAGCGCACCGTATGCTTTGGATATACATTTTATGTTCATCCCAAACAGAATTTGTTTGCCCTAAACGACGGCAGCAACGGGTTTGTTTTGATTGGGCATGCCTTTGATCCGGTGTCAGAGCAAGGGGAAAGCCAAGAAGAACGGCTTTTGGAGCAAATCTCCGCTGCTTTTGCGCAGAGTGCCGACGCTTTTACGGGATATTTAAATCGTTGGACCGGCTTGTTTGTTCTGTTTGTTTTCGATACAAATGGAGTGCGCATTTACGGAGATGCCGCGGGGATGTATACCGTTTTTTATGGTATGCATGACGGCAAGCTATATTGCGCGTCCCATACGGCTCTGCTGGGGGATGTGTGCGGTCTGCAATTCGACCCTTATATTGAGCGGCTGATCCAGTATCCATTTTATTCGTTGTTCGGGAAATCTCTTCCCGGAGATCTTTCCCCATATAAAGACTTTAAGCGCTTGATTCCCAACCATTTTGCGCAGTATCAAGACGGGACGTGGTCCGTTTCACGCTTTTTCCCGACAGCGGATCATGCGTTAAGCACATTGCCGTATGACAGCTTGGTGGATAATGCTGCCGAAATCCTTTCTAAAAGTATGCACATCATTTATAAAAAATGGGATCGCTGTGCCATTTCGCTGACAGGCGGATGTGACAGCAAAACGACCCTTGCTTGCACGAACGGTGTGTATGATAAATACAGCTATTTCAGCTATATTTCTTCGGACAGCGAGGCAGTGGACGCTGAAGCAGCTTCGAACATTTGCAAGCTGTTGGATCTGCCGCACAAAATTTATAAGATCTCCGATTCCGACACGGATTATAAGGATTTGCCGGCCCTGATAAGCATTCTGGCACATAACAGCGGGGATATTGGCAAAAGCAATGCGAACGATGTGCGCAAGCGAGCTTTTTTCCTGGAGCGGGACGATTTCGACGTGGAAGTAAAATCCTGGGTGTCGGAAGTGGCTCGTTCTTACTATCGTAAGCGCTTTGCCAATCCTCGGTTCCCGAAGACTTTGACGCCGAGATATGCCACGTCGCTTTATAAAGTATTCTTGCATGATCGAAAGCTGGTCCGGGAAACGGATCGTGTTTTTGCGGCGTTTTTACAGAAATATTACGTTCCGGAGGATTTCGAGCGAATTCCGTGGGAGGACTTGTTCTTCTGGGAGTTTCGCATGAGCAGCTGGAACGGTTTGGTTATTACCGGCGAACAGCAGATTGCATATGACATTGTCATTCCATACAACAACCGTGTCTTATTACAGCTGATGCTTTCGGCACCGGTCCAAAAGCGTGTTGCGGATGATTTGCATAAAGATATTATGCGAAAAATGAACCCGCTTGTCGCAGATTGTGGGGTTTCAGTGGTGAATGTTAAGCATACGGAAAACAGAGCAAAGTTGGAGCGGCTGTATCTGGCGGTTTCTTCAAAACTACCTTTTTAAGGGGGGATAGTATGCGTGTCGTAAACAAGATCAAAAGTGTTTATGCCGAAACACGAAAAAACGCGTCTGCAATTTCGGATAAAACAGGTAAAAACCGTTGGATGCTGGAATTGGATATTTTGCGTTGCCTTTTCAAATACAAAGCGAGTCCGAATAATTATTTAAAATTTGAGTTTTATAATTTGACGGCAGCGCAGCGTGCAACGTATGTTACATACGGTGTGAGCCAGCAAATGATTCGGAAATTCAATAATCCGAAGGATATTGATGTTTTTGAGAATAAGCTGAAATTCGCCGAAGTGTTTCAAGATATGTTCGGCAGAGCGTATTTAGATACTTCTAAAATGACGTTTCAGGATTTTGAAGTGTTCTGCAAGGGTAAGGAAAAGTTTGTCTGCAAGCCGACAGGCGGTTCGCAGGGCACAGATATTCGGGTCTTTCATATTGCACAGGATGATCTTACGAACATCTATGCCGAAATTATGGAAAAATATGTTTCCGGCTTTATGCTGGAAGAATGGATTGAACAGCACAGTGTTTTGTCGGATATTTATCCGGATGCTGTGAATTGCCTGCGGATTATAACCGTTTATGATGGGAAAACAACGGATTTCTTGACCGGCGGCGTCACGTTTTCCTTACATTCGGAGATCGCAAACGGCAGCCAGCCCTCTATCGTTGCACCCGTCGACCTTGAAACCGGAATTCTTTATAAGCCGGCGGCAACCTTCGGAAGCAAACTATATGTAAACCATCCGACGACCGGCAAAAGAATTTTGGGCGTCCAGCTTCCGTTTTGGCAGGAAACGATAGCTTTGCTTATGCGTGCGAGTCAGCGTGTGCCAACAGTCGGGTATGTCGGCTGGGATGTGGCGCTGACCCCGTCAGGTCCGATTTTGATCGAGGGCAATACAACGCCGGGATACAAATATTACCAGATCCCTGCGCACCTTTCGGACGGGATCGGCAATTTGGCCGTGTATCAGCGCGCGCTCTGCAGAGGAAAAGCTGAAGCGTGAGCGTTTGGCGGACGCACGGTCATTCTACGAACGAAGAGAAAGATGGGAAGAACATGCGCTTACGAATCATGGAATGGTTTTGGCGGATAAGCCGCTGGTTTGCGAATCGGACTTTTGCGAAGAAATTGCGAAAAACGCCGGAAAAGGTCCTGACTTTGCTGCAGCTTTGCGAAAAGGTCGGTATTCCAACGGACGCGCTCGCCGAGGATGTGCAACGCCGGTTGGATGAGCCCGTTTCGCAAATCGCCCGATTCGGCGGGTATCTGGTCCGCAATGCCATTTGCCTGCAACTCTACGGTGATGAGGATTTTCGGATGCGCAAAGCCATGCAGGCGGGCGCGCTGGTCTGCATGTCGGATCACGACATTGAAAATGTGCCTTGCCTTGTGGTGAAAGATGTGCCCGCGACGTATGCCGCCATGTGCGCTGTGTACCGGGATATGGCGCCTGCACGGGGAACAGCCGTGACCGGCAGCATTGGGAAAACGACGGTCAAGCGGATGATCGATTCCGTTTATGCACAGGACTTTACCACGTTCTGCGACCCCGAAAACGATAATCTGCTCAACAGCATCGGTTCGGTCTGCCAGCGTATCCCGGATACGGTGCAGCAATATATTGCCGAGCTTTCGGAGGACACGCCGGGGCTTTTGGCGCTGATGACCGAAATCGTCCGGCCGGATATTCTGGTGTATACCGCGATCGACAAATCGCACATCGAGGCGTTCGGTACGCAGGAACGCATCATCGAGGAATTCGCCACAGCCGCGCGGTATCTGCGCAAAGGCGGCGTGTGCATCATGAGCCGGGATGAGTTGAATCCGGCACATCTGCTGCCCGATGTTCGCATGCAGTTCGTTTCGCAGAAAGACCGTGATGCAGATTATTTTGCCGACGATGTCCGGGTGGATCCGCAGGGCCTTACTTTTACCGTGCATGTCCGGGCGACCGGTAAAGCATACCCGGTTCGCTTACACAATATTTTTGCCGTGCACAACGTCACGTCGGCGCTGTTGGCTTTTGCGGCGGGCGTTGCTTCGGGAATGGAGCCGGAGCAGATCGTCTGTGGGCTCAATGCGTTCCGCACGTCGGGCATCCGGCAGAATATTTATAAGTCCGGCGCGACGACTGTCTATGCGGACTGCTTTAACGCGGTCGCAAAATCGGTCCGCGCCGCCGTGGAAACCGCCTCTAAAATCCCGGTACGTTCCGGCTGCAAACGGATCGCCGTGTTGGGAGACATTGCAGAAACCGGCGAGTATACGCAAGAGGTGCACCGTGAGCTCGTGGAGATCGTTGACAACTCTGACTTCGCTGCGCTTTTGACCTGCGGGGAAAACTTACGCCGAGCGCTTGAACAAAATGCGGTGCGCGATGACTTGCAGGTCTACACTTTTGAAAATCAAAAGGCGATGAACCGACAGCTCAAAAAGCTGGTACGAAACGGCGACCTGGTGCTGTTCAAGGCCAGCCACAGTGGCAGGCTGAAGACTTCCATCCGCGCGGTGTTTCCGCTGGCGTATCTGCGCGAATCGATCAAATACTATACACCCCGTATCAAGTGGTATTTCCGTGTCATCCTGAACTGACCGCTGTACCGAAAATCCGAGCTGCCGTTTGCTTGGCGTACACACAAGCCGCGGCTTTTCACGGGGACACACAGCATATACTGAAATTGTTAAGACAGAGGCAATCAAAATGGGTTATCAGGAGATAAAATTCCCGGAAAATACAACATTCCTGGTCACAGGCGCGGCGGGCTTTATCGGCTCGAATCTGTGCGAGGCGCTGCTCCAAAAGGGCTGTAAAGTCAAAGCGCTTGACGACCTTTCCACCGGCAAGCAGCAAAACGTGGACCTGTTTGTGAACGATCCGAATTACACCTTTATCAAGGGCGACATCAAAGACCCGCAGGTGTGCATGGACGCGTGCGAAGGCGTCGATTACGTGCTGCACCAGGCGGCGTGGGGCAGCGTGCCGCGCTCTCTCGAAATGCCGCTCTTTTACAACAAAAACAATATCGAAGGCACTTTGAATATGCTGGAAGCCGCGCGGCAGAAGGGCGTGAAGAAGTTTGTGTACGCTTCGAGCTCTTCTGTTTACGGCGACGAGCCGAACCTCCCGAAAACCGAGGGCCGCGAGGGCAATCTGCTCTCGCCCTATGCGCTGACCAAGCGCTGCGACGAGGAATGGGCTAAGCTCTACACCCGGTTTTATGGGCTCGACACCTACGGGATGCGGTATTTCAACGTGTTCGGCCGTCGGCAGGACCCGGACGGCGCATATGCCGCGGTCATTCCGAAATTCTTAAAGCAGCTGATGCACGGCGAGACGCCGACCATCAACGGCGACGGGAAGCAGAGCCGCGATTTCACCTATATCGACAACGTCATTGAAGCGAACCTCAAGGCCTGCCTTGCCCCGCACGAAGCGGCGGGCGAGGCGTTCAACATCGCCTACGGCGGGCGCGAATACCTCATCGACATTTACTATGGGCTCACAAAGGCGCTGGGCGTCGATATCGAGCCGAACTTCGGCCCCGACCGCAAGGGCGACATCAAGCACTCGAATGCCGACATCTCCAAGGCACGCAAACTCCTTGGCTATGACCCCGATTACAGCTTTCAGGACGGCATCAAGCTTGCAATCGATTGGTATAAAGAGAATTTGTGAGGCGCGGTATGGCACAAAGAGGACGAGACAAAAGCTAAAAGTCGAAACCATTACTTCACAGTAGGCTTATAGAGTAGAAGGGTGCGTTTTATGCGGATTTTGGTAATCTTGCGCTCAGCATGGCGTAACGATAACAATAGCGGTAACACGATGACGGATCTGTTTTCCGGCATGTCGGACTGCACATTTTACAGCTTTTCCATGCGAGAACAGCTTCCCGACAACCCCATAGCGCAGCGCAATTTTGCCGTTTCCGAACAGCAGATTCTGCACGAGTTACTGCACCCGTCACGCATCGGCGGGGAAACGAAATGCATACAGGCAAGCGAAGAAACACAGGTGCGTGCTGCACAGGAGAAAAAAATGTATACGCTTGCCAAGCAAACACATTCTATGTTGCTGGCGATCTTACGCGAATGCATATGGATGCCTGGCATATGGAAAAATGAGAATTTGCGCACGTATTTGCGTGAGGTACAGCCGGATATTATTTTTATGCCGACGTTTTGCTGCCTATATCCGTATAAAATTCTGAGCTATATCCGGCGTCTGACGGATGCAAAGGTAGTGTTGTTCCATGTGGACGACAACTATACGTTACGGCAGTTTTCTCTGAATCCGTTGTATTGGCTGTATCGCTTTCGGCTGCGCCATCACGTGCGAAAGGCTGTCAAGAGCGCGGCAATCAACTATGTGATCTCCGACGTGCAAAAGCACGATTATGAAAAAGCGTTCGGTGTGCCCTGCAAGGTGTTGACCAAATCGGCGGATTTTTCGGGCGAGCCGCCCGTGAAAACGCAGTACAACACGCCCTTGCAGCTTATCTTTACGGGCAACATCGGCACGAACCGCTGGAAGTCGCTTGCCATCATCGCAAAGGCCTTGCAAACCGTCAACCAAAACGGTGTGCGCGCGCAGCTGCGTATTTACACCGGCACGCTCCTGACGGATCAAATGAAAGCGGCGCTGGAGATCCCCGAAACCTCATTTTTGATGGGCAGCGCGCCCGCAAGTGAGATCCCGAAGATCCAAGCCGATGCGGATATGCTTGTGCATGTCGAGGCGTTCGATCTCAAAAACCGCCTGTTGGTGCGGCAGTCCTTTTCCACAAAGCTGGTGGATTACTTCAGGGCCGCGCGTCCGATTCTGGCGGTTGGTCCGCACGACGTCGCCTCGATCCGGCACCTTGTGGAAAACGACTGCGCCGTGACTGCCAAAGATGCCGAGACACTCGCACAGCGGCTCGACGCGATCGTGGGTGATCCCGGTGCGCTCGACCAGCTCGCAAGGCGGGCGTATGCTTGCGGAAAGCGGCACCACGACAAGGCGGTCATGGGGAAAATGCTGCAAACGGATTTTCTGTCCCTGCGGCAGTAACGGCAGGCCCGGGCCGCTGAAAAAAGACTGTGAAAGGAGGTCCTGCGGTGACCATCTATCTGCTCAATATAGCGCTGTTCCTTGTTTGGGGCTTTTTCCTGCTCTGCGTCAATCCTACGCAAAGAAAGCGGAAATGGTTTTGCGCGATCGCTGCACTGCAGTGGATCCTGCTCTCCGGCCTTCGTGCGGAAACCGTCGGCGCGGATACGGAAAACTATGCGCGCTCCTTCAACAGCTTTAAAAGCGTGAGCTTGGGAAGCCAGCTGGATTTGTGCTGGGATTACCTATTCCACGGCGCAGATGTCAAGGACCCCGGGTACGGGGTGCTGGTCAAACTTTTTCAATATGTGTGCGACGATTACCGGGTATTCCTGTTTTTTGTTGCGGCTGTATTTATGATTGCGATGGCGGTTTGGATTTATCGAAATTCCGCTATGCCGTGTTTAAGCTTTGTCATCTACTCCATCTTGTTCTATTCCTTCTTTTCGGTTACGGGACATCGGCAGACCATCGCCACGGCGCTGATCGTTTTTATAGGCTATAAATATGTGAAAGAGCGAAAACTCGGCAGGTTCCTGATCATAGCTTTTCTAGCCTTTATGATTCACAAATCCTCCATTGTGTTCGTACCGTATTATTTCATCGCGAACTTTGAGCTCAAACCCGTGTATGTTTCGTGCGTTGCGGCCGTGATTGCTGCAGTCACGGTGCTCGGCAGACGGCTTTATGCGCCGGCGGCTCGGCTTTTGGGCTTCGGGGATGAGTTGTTTGAAAACACCATCGGCGGGACGGGTACCTTTGTTGTGCTGATGCTTGCCGTTTGCATACTGGCTTTTGTTCTGTATCCGTTTATTCGTAAGCACAGGCCGGATACCCGCTTTTTATACAATCTGCTGTTCCTGACCACGCTTGCAACGCTTTTGGTTGTGCAGCAGCAAAGCTTTATGCGTATCCAGCAATACTATTCGCTGGTCATCATGCTGATCATCCCCGAGTTTGTGCTGTGTATCCAGAAACGATATCGTCCGCTTGTCTATGCAGCGGGTGTCTGTGTCATGCTGGCGTTCTTCGTCAGCACATCCCCGGAATATCAGTTTTTCTGGCAAACTTGACCGAAGAGGTAATGTGATGAAGGTTTTATGGATCGTCAATATGGTTTTCCCCGCCGTCGCGGCGAAAATCGGGTTGCAAACCTCCGCGAGCGGCGGCTGGCTGTTGGATCTGGCGCGCGGCGTTGCGGATGACCCCGAGGTGGAGCTGGCTGTGATGACGTATTATTCCGGCTCGTCGTTTCAGGATATCCGGGTGGACGGTATACGGCATCTCCTGTTCCCCGGCGGCGGCAAGCGTCTGCTTTACAACAATCCCAAAACTGCGGAAGACTGCAAAAAGGCGGTTGCGCTTGTAGAGCCGGATCTCATCCATATCCATGGAACGGAATATGCGCCGGGCTATGAAATGCTGCGGGCCTGCCCGAACATTCCGACCCTGCTGACCATCCAGGGGATCATTCGGCGCATTGTCGAAGAGTACTACGGCGGGTTGTCGCTCGGAGAAATCCTGAAAATATCAACGCTCCGCGACTGGGTCAAGCTCAAAACGCCGCTTTTCTACAAGATGCTTTATAAGCACAACGCCAAGCGCGAAGAACAGGTGCTCAAAACCGTAAAATATGTGACGGGCCGCACGGATTGGGACAAATCGACGATGCTTGCCGTCAATCCCGAGCTGCGCTATTTTCGCTGCAATTATAACCTCCGTGACGCGTTTTACAGCAGCGAAAAGTGGTCGGCTGAGACTATGACGCGCCACACGATTATGACAGGCGCGGCACTGTATTCGCTCAAAGGGCTGCACATTTTGATTCGGGCGCTGGCGATTGTCAAACGGCGTTACCCGGACGTACATTTGTATATTCCCGGCGGCAGGGCGGAGAATGGGCGCATTGTCAACCCGCCAAGCTATATCCGGTACATCGAGCGGCTGATCCGTGAAAACGGGCTGGAGGGCAACGTAACCTTTACAGGCAAGCTGCCGCCCGATGAAGTCGCCGCGCATCTGCGCAAGGCCAATGTGTGTGTTGTACCGTCCGCTGTAGAGGGCGCTTCCGCAACGCTGTGCGAGGCGATGATGATCGGCACCCCCTCCATCTGCGCATACCGCGGGGGAATGACTGATCTTTTAACCGACAAGGTAAACGGCTTTACATACGATTTCCCGGAATATCCGCAGCTGGCCTTGCGGATTATGGAACTGTTTGCTGACGACGCGCTTGCATCGGCATTTTCCGAGCGCACCATTGCGCTTGCAAACGAACGCCACGACCGCGAGCGCAATCCGCGGGAAATGGTGGAGGTATACAAGGAGGTTTTGCATGGCGGAGATTCGTAAGCAGTACCATAGCCTGGATCTCGCAAAGTTTATCAGCGCCGTGCTGATCATTGTCCTGCACACGGGCCCGCTGTCCTCGTACAGCTCCGTTTTGCATTACGGGCTGCGCAATATCGTAACCGTGGTGGCGGTTCCGTTCTTTTTTATGGCAAGCGGCTTCTTGCTGTTCGTCAAGCTCAACCGGCTGCCTGCTGAGGAGGGAAGCGCGTATTTTAAGCGGTACATCGGCCGCCTTGTGCTGATGTATGTGCTTTGGTCGGCGGTATACTTCCCGTTTGTGCTGACCGACTGGCTGCGAAACGGGTGTACGGTCATGGATGTTTTGCAGTATATCAAGCGATTCTTTTTTGAAGGCAGTTACGAGACGATCTGGTTTCTGCCCGCGCTGATTACGGCGTCGGCCTTGGTTTATTTTGTGCACAAAAGGCTTTCCTTCCGTAACATAGTTCTGGTTGCCCTGCCGTTTTATATTTTCGCTTGTCTCGGCAGCTCTTATTATGGGCTTACGGAACAGATCCCCGTTTTGCGTGCGGTTTTTCACGCCTATTTTTCCTTTTTTGATACCATCAAAAACGGTGTGTTGTTCGGCTTTTTGTTTGTTGCGCTCGGCGCCGCTTTTACCGAGTCCCGCAAGCCTGTTCGGCAGGGGCGCGCGTTTCTTTTCAGTGCGGTCTTCTTTGTCCTGATGGCAGGCGAGACTGTGGCACAGACGGTTTTGCACTGGTCTACAAACGGGGTGGATACAAAGCTTTTGCTGGCTCCGCTGAGCATCTGCCTGTTTGCTTGGGTCTTGTCCCTGCAGCTCCCCGATACGCACCCAGAAGCCTATGTTTGGATACGGAAGCTGAGCTTGCTTATGTTCTTAAGCCAGCGGATCTTTTTAACGCTGTTTGACCGATATTTGTCGGACAGTGTGTGGGTAACGAATTCCCTTTTGTATTTCGTTTCTATTTTCGCGCTGACGCTGGCGTTTTCCGCGCTCTTTATTTTGCTCTCTCAAAAGCTGAAAGTGCTGCGCCGTTTCTACTGAAAATATGGGCTTTCGGGATGACCGGGCAGGCAATTGTCCGCGCCGAAAACGCAAGTGAATCAGCCGTCTCGGTTATGCCCGAAACATTTTCCCGCGCAAGTGCAGATTATCCAAAGAAGGACACAATATGAACAGAAAAATCGGTGTGATTTATTCTTATGTTTTGATGTTTGTCGAGGTGTTTTCGGCAACGCTGTTTACGCCCTACATCATTCGGATGCTGGGCCCTTCGGAATACGGCATTTATCAGCTGGTTTCCTCGATCACCTCTTATTTGCTTCTGCTCGACCTCGGTATCGGGAATGCAATCGTCCGCTATATGGCGAAATTCCGTACGGAGAACAACAAGCAAAAGCAGGAGGAATTCCTCGGCATCGCAACGATTTATTATTTTATTATAGCGATCATTGTTTTAATTATCGGCGTCGTGCTTTTGGTGATTTTTCCGACCGCCTTTGCAAAGGGCTTGAGCGTCGAAGAAATCGCGATCGGCAGGCGGCTGCTGTCGATCACTATGATTTCCGCCGCCATTACGCTTGGCACATCGGCCTTTGCAAACACACTGGTTGCAAATGAGCGTTTTTCGTTTTCAAAGGGCATGACCATTGTGTTTACCCTGCTCAAGGTGCTGATTTCCTTAATCGCCCTGCAGCTCGGTATGAGCAGTGTAGGCGTGGTGATGTCTTTTACGATCACCAATGCGCTGACACGCTTTTCGTACGTGGCCTATGTTCTATTCAAACTGAAATTGGTGCCGAAATTCAAAAACATCAATTTTGGCTTTATCAAGGAAGTTGTCTCTTATTCCTCCTTTGTTCTTCTGCAGATGGTGGCAACGCAGATCAACGCGATGACGGACTCCGTGCTTTTGGGGATGCTGGCAAAGGACGCCGCCGTCATTATTGCCGTTTACGGTGTGGGCGCGCAGATCATACAATACTTTAAAACGATCGGCACCCATTTCAACAGCGTTCTGATGGCGGGCGTTGTAAGGCTGGTCGAAAACGGCGCGGGCACAAAGGCCTTGCAGGACGAAATGGTGCGTATCGGCAGGATCATATTCATGATGCTCGGCCTGATCTTTACGGTTTATGCCGTGTTCGGAAAGCACTTTATGGTCTTGTGGGCAGGCGCGGATTACGAGCAGGGGTATTTAGTTGCCGTGGCGATTATGGTGCCTACCATGTTCAAGCTTGTGCAGACGATCGGCAACCAGATCCTTTGGGCAATGGAAAAACACCGTACGCAAGCGATGATTCAGATCATTTCAGCGGTTCTCAATATCTTGCTTACGGCGATTCTAATTAAATGGAATCCGTTGATTGGCGCAGTGGTCGGTACGGTGATCGCGCTTACCGTCGGCGATGTTATTTGCATGAACGTTATGTTTAAAAGCAAGATCGGGATTTGTCTGACACAGTATTATAAGGGATTGTGCAAGGGCATTCTGCCGTCTTTGCTGATTTCCGCCGGGGCAGGTGTTGCTCTCAAGCTGCTGAATTTGGAACGGTACGGTTGGTTAGGCCTGATCGTGAACTGCGCCGTTATGGTTGTGGCTTACGGTATTTGTATGCTGACGTTCGGCATGAATCGTTCGGAAAAAAACATGGTGCAGGGGATATGCCGAAAAATATTGGTTTTCCTGCATCTCAAAAAGCGCGCATAAAGGCACGAAAGGCAGCCGACGCCGCCGGAATGCTTTGCGTTCGGGATAAATGAATTGCGAAAAAAGAATTTGTTTTTCGGGCTAAAAAATATGTCGTAAAATAAAAAAAGACCGCAACGCTTTGAGGCGGTTTTTCAAGCTTTTGGACAAGGAGACGATGCGAGATGTCTATGTTTACAAACAAAACGCTGTTAATCACCGGCGGCACAGGTTCTTTCGGCAATGCGGTACTCAACCGCTTTATTATGTCGGACATCGGGGAGATCCGTATTTTTTCACGAGATGAAAAAAAGCAGGATGATATGCGCCATGCTTTTCAGGCGCGGCATCCCGAAACGAGCGGCAAGCTGAAATTCTATATCGGAGACGTGCGCGACATTGATTCGGTGCGCAACGCGATGCACGGGGTGGACTTCATTTTCCATGCCGCAGCGCTCAAGCAGGTGCCTTCCTGTGAGTTTTTCCCCATTGAAGCGGTGAAGACCAATGTGCTCGGGACGGAAAATGTGCTGACTGCCGCGATCGACGCGGGCGTAAAAAGCATCATCTGTCTGTCTACCGACAAGGCGGCGTACCCCGTCAACGCCATGGGGACCTCCAAAGCGATGATGGAAAAGGTCATCGTCGCAAAGGCGCGCACCGTAAGCCCCGAAAAAACCAAGATCTGCTGCACACGCTACGGCAACGTGCTGTGCTCGCGCGGGTCGGTCGTGCCGCTGTGGATCGAGCAGATCAAGGCGGGCAACCCCATCACTGTGACCGAACCGGATATGACGCGCTTTGTCATGAGCCTTGAGGAAGCGGTGGAGCTGGTGCTGTTCGCCTTCGAGCACGGCGAGAGCGGCGATATTCTCGTGCAAAAGGCGCCCGCATGCACCATCGGCGTGCTTGCCGAAGCGGTGCGGGAGCTTTTTGCACCGCAGGCGGAGATCCGCACCATCGGCATCCGCCACGGCGAAAAAATGTATGAGACGCTCTTGACAAACGAGGAGTGCGCACACGCTATTGATATGGGCGCGTTTTACCGCGTACCTGCGGACAAGCGCGATCTCAACTATGACAAATATTTCAAGGACGGGGATATAAAGCGAAATCCCTTAACAGAGTTTGATTCCAACAACACCGAGCTGATGACCGTGGATCAGGTCAAGGAAAAGCTGAAAACACTGCCTTACATCCAAAACGCTTTGCACGAGATGGAGGAAGGCAGATGAAGATCCTTGTGACCGGCGCAAACGGCTTTGTCGGCAGAAATCTGACCTGGCAGCTCCGAAATATCCGCGACGGCAAGGACAAGACCTCGCCGCTTAAAGCGGATCTGGAAATTTATGCTTACGACGTAGACTCGGATGCATCGCTTTTGGATACCTATTGCGCGGATTGTGATATGGTATTCAATCTTGCCGGCGTAAACCGCCCCGAAAACACCGAGGACTTTATGAAAGGCAACTTCGGCTTTGCCTCTACGCTGCTCGACACGCTGAAAAAGCACAAAAACACCTGCCCGGTGATGCTCTCCTCTTCCACGCAGGCGGCGTTGGACAACCCCTACGGCAAAAGCAAAAAAGCGGGTGAGGACCTGTTTTTCGCCTACAGCCGGGAAACGGGCGCCGACGTCCTTGTATATCGATTCCCGAATGTGTTCGGCAAGTGGTGCCGCCCGAATTACAACAGCGCGGTGGCGACCTTTTGCTATAATATCGCCCGCGACCTGCCTATCACGGTCAACGACCGCGCGCATGCGATGACGCTTGTGTACATCGACGACGTGGTGCAAGAGCTCATTTCGGCGGCGGCGGGGAAGCCTACGCGCGACGGCGATTTTTGCCGCGTACCCGTAGAACATAAGACTACGCTTGGCGCGATCGTCGATCTGCTGTACGCATTCCGCGAAAGCCGAAAGACTTTACAGGTACCGGACCTCACCGACGGCAGCTTTTCCAAGAAGCTATACAGCACGTACCTTTCCTATCTGCCTACGGACGGTTTTTCCTACCCGCTCACGATGCACACGGACGCGCGCGGCTCGTTTACGGAAATACTGCGCACCGCGAACCAGGGGCAGTTCTCGGTCAATATTTCCAAGCCGGGCATCACGAAAGGACAGCATTGGCACAACACCAAAAACGAAAAGTTCTTAGTCGTCAGCGGCAAGGGTGTCATCCGCTTTCGCAAGCCGGGGGAGACAGAAGTATATTCCTACTTTGTCTCAGGCGAGAAATTAGAGGTCGTGGATATCCCCACAGGGTATACGCACAGCATTGAAAACTTAGGTGACAGCGATCTTGTTACCTTCATGTGGTGCAACGAGTGCTTTGACCCTGCGCACCCCGACACTTACGCTTTGGAAGTGTAATGCTTGTGAAAATGAAAGTGGCAAGGGCGGCCTGTCTGCTTGCCGTACTGCTGACGGTCGCCTTTATCTTTTATAACTCCGCCCAGCCCGTCCCCGACTCCATAGAGGCGTCCGCCAATGTCGCGGAGCAAATCGCGGCGGTCGTCCCCGTGCAGGATACGGCAGAGGACGGCACGAATTTCGTACAGCTGGTGCGAAAGGCGGCGCACGCCGTGGAATTTTTTGCGCTGGGTGCGGAGCTTTCCGTACTGTTTTATCTGCTGCACAAAAGACTGCACATCCAGACGCTTTGGAATACGATTTCTACGGCGCTCGGCATAGCCGTTGCGGATGAAGCGATCCAAATCCTGTCGGGCCGGGGTCCGCGGGTGCAGGACGTGCTGCTGGATCTCTGCGGCGCGCTTGCGGCGACGGCGCTGTGCTGGCTGCTGTTCGGCGTTATATATGCGGTACGCCGCCGAAAAGACAAAGAAAAGAGGCATAAACGATGGGTAAATTGAAGCTGATGACGATCCTCGGCACACGCCCGGAGATCATCCGCCTGTCGGCGGTCATCAAATGCGCGGACAAATATTTCGATCACATCCTCGTGCACACGGGGCAGAATTACGATTACACGCTCAACGAGGTGTTTTTTAACGACCTCGAGCTTCGCGCGCCCGATTATTATCTGGACAGCGTCGGCGACAACCTCGGGCAGACGATGGGCAATATCCTTGCAAAATCCTATGAGGTCTTGCAGAAGGAACAGCCCGATGCGCTTTTGATTCTGGGCGATACGAATTCCGCGCTGTCCGCGATCTCGGCGAAGCGGCTGAAAATCCCGATCTTCCACATGGAGGCGGGCAACCGCTGCTGGGACTGGAACGTCCCCGAAATGACGAACCGCACCATCGTCGACCACATTTCCGACATCAACCTGCCCTATACCGAGCACAGCCGCCGCTATCTGTTGAGCGAGGGCATCGACGGCAAGACCATGTTCGTTACGGGCTCACCCATGCGCGAAGTGCTGCGCGACCATGCCGAAAAGATCGAACAAAGCCGCGTGCTCGAAACGCTTCGGCTCGAACCGCGCAAATATATCCTGCTTTCGGCGCACCGCGAGGAGAATATCGACAACGAAGCGCATTTCCTTTCTTTAATGAACGCGGTCAACGAGATCGCCGAAAGCTACAAAATGCCCGTGATCTATTCCACCCACCCGCGCAGCCGCAACATCATCGAAAAGCGCGGCTTCCGTTTCCACCCGCTGGTGCAGAGCCTCAAGCCGTTCGGCTTTATGGATTACAACAAGCTGCAAAAGAACGCCTATTGTGTGCTTTCCGACAGCGGCACGCTTTCCGAGGAATCCGCGATGCTCGGGTTCCCCGCCGTGCTTGTGCGCACCTCCACCGAGCGCCCTGAAGTGCTTGATAAGGGCACGGTCGTCATCGGCGGCATCCGCGGCGAGGATGTGCGGCAGGCGATGGACCTGGCGGTCGCCATGTATGAAAATAAAGAAGAAACGGTCATGGCGGAGGATTACGCCGACACGAACATTTCCGTGAAAGTCTGCAAGATTATCCAAAGCTATGCCAAGATCGTGAACCTCACGACCTGGCACAAAGGCGAATGATCCTATAAACAATGCGCCCGCAGCATTTTGCTGCGGGCGCTTATCTTAAAGTGCTTAGCCTACTCGTGCGCATGGATGTGCGCCTGCAAGGCGGCAAAGGTCTCGTCGCTGATGATGTGTTCCATTTTGCACGCATCTGCAGCGGCGATGTCCTCCGGCACACCGAGCGACGTGAGGACTTTCGTGAGCACCGTATGGCGTGTGTAGATCTTTTCGGCGACCTCGCGGCCCGTGTCCGTTAAGCGAATGTGCCCATCCTTGTCCACGGTGATAAATCCGCCGTTTTTGAGAAGCCCCATGGCGCGGCTGACGCTGGGCTTGCTGAACTGCATATATTCCACAATGTCAATGGCACGCACGGCGGGCTTTTGGCGCGAGAGGATCAGAATGGTTTCCAAATACATCTCGCCGGATTCCTGTAACTGCATCTGCATGCCCTCCTTTTTTGATGCTGCGAAACAGTCTATCATATTTTCTCGTAAAACGCAACCGCCCGGCGAGTTGTCGCTTTTTTACGAAGCCTTTTTTGCAGCAATCCAATTTTTAACCAAATTGACGAAAACCGAAAAAATGCAAAATGGGACTTGACAAATTCCTACCGATTCGCTATTCTATTAGTGGTTAGCGAATGCTAACTGCTGCGACGTGCGTCTTTTGCCGTCGAACAGGGCAAGGAAAGGAACGATGCGCCCATGATGCCGTTGAGTTTTGCCGCAAACGGCGAGGAAAACATCATCCGCAAGGTCGGCGGCAGTACCGACGTGCGGCAGCACCTTTGCGATCTCGGCTTCGTGCCGGGGGGCAGTGTGACGGTCGTCTCCGCAAACGGCGGGAACCTGATTGTCAGCGTCAAAGGCTGCCGGATCGCTGTCAGCCGTGAAATGGCAAATAAAATTTATATTTGATCTGTTACAAACTTACACGCTGAGTTAATTCAACCGAAAGGGGAAACGATATGAAAACACTTCGTGAAGTGCCTATAGGCGGCGACTGCAAGGTCGTCAAGCTGCACGGCGAGGGCGCGGTGAAACGGCGCATTATGGATATGGGCATCACCAAAGGCGTGGACATCCATGTGCGTAAGGTCGCGCCGTTCGGCGATCCCGTGGAGGTCACGGTGCGCGGCTATGAGCTGTCTTTACGCAAGGCGGACGCGGAAATGATCGAGGTCGAGTAACAGACCTCTCTCGCTTTCGCGTATATTTTTTGGCAATACGTTAGCCTATGCTAACTACAGAAAGGAAGACGGAAATGGAAATTCGCATTGCGCTGGCGGGCAACCCCAACAGCGGCAAGACGACGCTGTTCAACGCCCTGACCGGTTCCAACCAATTTGTCGGCAACTGGCCCGGCGTTACGGTGGAGAAAAAAGAGGGAAAGCTCAAAAAGCACAGCGATGTTAAGATCGTGGACTTACCCGGCATTTACTCCCTGTCGCCGTACACGCTTGAAGAGGTCGTGGCGCGCAACTTCCTGCTGGAGGAGCGTCCCGACGCGATCCTCAATATCATCGACGGCACGAACCTCGAGCGCAACCTCTACCTGACCACGCAGCTCACGGAACTGGGGATCCCGGTCGTCGTTGCGGTCAACATGATGGACGTCGTCAAGAAAAACGGCGACCGCATCGATATTGAAGCGCTTTCAACCGCGCTCGGCTGCAAGGTCGTGGAGATCTCGGCGCTCAAGGGTACAGGGGTCAAAGAGGCTGCCGAAGCCGCGATCGAAGCGGCGAAGGGCGCGGTGACCGTGCCGCAGCACAGCTTTTCGGGCGCGGTGGAGCACGCGCTCGCACACATTGAAGAAGCCGCCGTACACGACCTGCCCGCCGAACAGCAGCGCTGGTATGCGATCAAAATTTTCGAGCGCGATGAAAAGGTGCTCGAAAAATTAAAGCTTCCCGCCGACGTTGCGGCGCATATCGAGCAGGATATTCAGGATGCGGAAAAAGAGCTTGACGACGACGCCGAAAGCATCATCACCAATGAGCGCTATGTGTATATCGCATCCGTCATCAAATCCTGCTATCAGAAAAAGAGCAAGGCAAAGCTCACCACCTCCGACAAGATCGACCGCGTTGTCACCAACCGGTGGCTTGCGCTCCCGATCTTTGCCGTGGTCATGTTCATCGTGTATTATGTCTCGGTCACGACGGTCGGCACCTGGGCGACCGACTGGGCGAACGACGGCGTGTTCGGCGACGGCTGGCACCTTTGGGGCGGCGCAGCATATGAAGAAGCCGCGGAGGACTATGTGATCCCCGGCGCCGAAACAGAAGCCTTCTTGGAAGCTGCCGCCGAAGCCGGCGCTGTGGATGAAGCCGCGTCTACCGAAGAGGAGACCGTGCTCATCCCCGAAATCGCCCAAAACGTCACCGCAACGGCCGTGCTGTATGACGACGAGGGCAACGTCACCGACGAGATCCCCGTGGATTACGCTACATATCTCGAGGCCTCGCAGGTCGAAGAGCCCGACCCCGCCGACTACGGCGTATGGGTGCCCGGCATCCCGGTGCTTGTGGAATCGGGCTTGACGGCAATAAACTGTGCCGACTGGCTGCAGGGGCTGATCTTGGACGGCATCGTCGGCGGCGTCGGCGCGGTGCTCGGCTTCGTGCCGCAGATGCTCGTGCTGTTCATCTTTCTGGCATTCTTGGAGAGCTGCGGCTACATGGCGCGCGTGGCGTTCGTCATGGACCGTATTTTCCGCAAATTCGGCCTTTCGGGCAAATCCTTCATCCCGATGCTCATCGGCACGGGCTGCGGCGTGCCCGGTATCATGGCGTCGCGTACCATTGAAAACGAACGCGACCGCCGCATGACCATTATGACCACCACCTTTATCCCCTGCGGGGCAAAGCTCCCGATCATTGCACTGATCGCCGGCGCGCTGTTTGACGGCGCGTGGTGGGTCTCGCCGAGCGCCTATTTTATCGGCGTGGCTGCGATCATCGTCTCGGGTATCATGCTCAAAAAGACCAAGCTGTTTTCGGGCGATCCTGCCCCGTTCGTTATGGAGCTGCCCGCTTACCACTGGCCGACTGTCGGCAATGTGCTGCGCTCCATGTGGGAACGCGCCTGGTCATTCATCAAAAAAGCGGGGACGGTCATCCTGCTTTCGTCCATCGTGCTGTGGTTCTTACAGGCGTTCGGCGTTGAAAACGGCAGCTTCGGCATGGTTGAAGACCTCAACAACTCCGTGCTTGCCGTGATCGGCAGCGGCATCGCTTGGATCTTCGCACCACTCGGCTGGGGCAACTGGCAGAGCGCGGTGGCGACCATCACGGGTCTGATTGCCAAAGAAAATGTAGTCGGTACGTTCGGTGTTCTGTTCGGCGGCTTCGACGAGGTTGCCGAGAACGGCTGGCAGATCTGGGCGAATATGCGTCAGGTCTACACGCCCTTGTCCGCATATTCCTTCCTGATTTTCAACCTGCTCTGCGCGCCGTGCTTTGCGGCGATGGGCGCGATCAAGCGTGAGATGAACAACGGCAAATGGACGGCTTTCGCCATAGCCTATCAATGCGTGTTCGCATATGCGATCTCCCTCATTGTCTACCAGCTCGGTATGCTCTTCACAGGGCAGGGCCATGTCGTCGGCGCGATCGCCGCGTTTATTCTGCTGGGGCTCATCTGCTTCATGCTGTTCCGTCCAGATCCCGAAAAGAAAAGACGCGCCCGGTTGCATGCGGCCGCCGCTGCTGCAACCAAATAAAATCATCAAAACAAAACCTGTATTTGCCGTAAAGGAGGCTTTCCCGTGCTCACATTCCTTTCTCAAAACCTCGCAACGATCCTGATTTCGCTTGCGCTGTTCGCCGTGGTGGCGCTTGTGATCGTCCACCTTGTGCGCAACCGCCGAAAGGGAAAGTCCTCCTGCGGCTGCAACTGTGCAGGCTGCCCGATGTCGGGCGCGTGCCACGCAGGGAAGCCGCAGGCAGATCCACATCATTCCTGACATTCTCCCCTCATGATATTTCCTTTAAGGTAAGGGGAGTCGAACCCGATATGGTTTCAAACGGAATCTTTCCGTTTGAAACTGCTGTGCACCGAAAACGACGGGAGTGCGGATGGATTTTTTCTTTTGAGACGGCAGGCAGGCTGCCGCCTGTCAACGTCGAAAAAGGGAAAAGCCGCCGCAGAACCGAATTTTCGGCATATGGGGTTTGGCTCTCCTTACCTTATACAGGGTTGGACCGTTCCGCTTTAAGCGGGGCGGTCCTGCCTTTTTGTCCCCAAGGCTTGTGCCGGCAATATGTGACGAGACTGCACTTTTTGTTGACAAAGAATAGAAATATGATATAATTTTTACAAGAAATATTGATATTTTTTATTCAAAAAAACAAAAGAGGGAGTATAAATTATGAAAAGGAAACGATCTGTTTTGTTGGCTGCACTGCTTGTGCTGTTTTGCCTCGTGCCCGTGTCTGCCGCGGAACCGACGGATGCGCCCGGCGTCAATGAGGTGTATTTAGGGGACCTCGGCACGGACGGCGTGGATGCTACGGACGCGCGCTATATCTTGCAGGTCGCTGCGGGGTTGCGCACCGCCGATGCAAATCAGGCGAATTTGCTGGATATCGACCGCCAAAACGGCGTTACGGCGGTGGATGCGCGCTGGGCGCTGCAAATTGCTGCAGGACTGCGCGGTGCGCGTATTTATAACACGGTGACAAGCGAGATCCGCGATTTGGAGATCGTTCGCCCCGTCACCGCGGCGGAAGTCGCGGCGGCGATCAACAGCGCTACGGCATCGGCGGTGAACGGCGGTGCGGGCTACACGTGGACGCGTGAAAGCCACATTACCGAGCCCATTGACCTCGGGGAAAACACGAGCGCGATCAACGATATTATCAAAAGAATTGATCCCAACGCCGGCATAGATTCCGTGGTCGGCGGCTTTATCGGTGTCGGTGAGCACCGCGCGACGGTTGGAAAAGGGCAGGACGCGGCGAGCGCCATCGGCTATCACGGCGAAAACTATCGGCTGAAAGCGACCGCGCTGCGCGCGGAGGACATTCAGAACCTGCAAGCGGATGGCAATACCTATACGTTCACCCTGCCTGACGCCCATTCCCCGCAAAAGAACGGAGATACGGCGCTTTCCCGCTTGACGGATGACATCCTGACGCAAGCGGAAATCTCCGCCGAGCTCCGGGAACAGCTTGGCGGTTTGGCATTCTTAGTCAGCGTGACAAATCTGGATATTGTGTATTCCGATATCCGTGTTACGGCGGTCATCGAAAACGGCGAACTGCAAGAACTGCGCTATTCGTTCAGCGCCGATGTGCAGGAGCTTGGGCTGACTACTTCGATCATTCCGATCACAGGCACGGGCGCCATGACGACTTCGGCGTCGTATACCAATTTCGTCTATTGAGCTTCATGCAATAAAACAGGGCTTCGGTTTTTGCCGAAGCCCTGCCTTTTTGTACGATTTGTCTGCTGCTTATGCCTGCCCTAAATTTTTCTGCGACTCCATTTTGAGATAAGCGTGGATGAAGCCGTCCAGGTCTCCGTCCATAACGCCGTTGATGTTGCCCGTTTCGTAGTTGGTGCGGTGATCCTTCACGAGCTGATAGGGCATGAACACATACGAACGGATCTGGCTGCCCCAGGCGATCTCCTTTTGGTCGCCCTTGATGTCGGAGATCTTCTCCAGATGCTCGCGCTCCTTGATTTCCACGAGCTTCGACTTGAGCATGCGCATGGCGACCTCGCGGTTCTGGTGCTGGCTGCGCTCCACCTGGCAGGCGACGACGATCCCCGTGGGGATGTGCGTCAGCCGCACGGCGGAGGAGGTCTTGTTGACCTTCTGCCCGCCCGCGCCGCTGGAACGGTACACGTCCATTTTGATGTCCTCGGGCGCGATCTCGACCTCGATCGTGTCGTCGATCTCGGGCATGACCTCCAAGGAGGCGAACGATGTGTGCCGCCGCCCTTCGGAATCAAACGGGGACACGCGCACCAGGCGGTGGATGCCCGTTTCGCTTTTTAAGTAGCCGTAGGCGTTTTCGCCCTCAATGAGGATGCTTGCGGACTTGAGCCCCGCCTCGTCCCCGTCAAGATAGTCGAGCGTCGAGACCTTGTAGCCGTGGCGCTCGCCCCAGCGGGTATACATGCGAAACAGCATCTGTGCCCAATCCTGCGCCTCGGTGCCGCCCGCACCCGCGTGAAAGGTGAGGATGGCGTTTTTGCTGTCATATTCGCCCGTCAGCAGGGTGGTGAGCGTCATCGTGTCTAAGTCCTGCTCAAATTTGCGCACGTTCTCAGTACATTCGGGAAGCAGCGATTCGTCCTCTTCTTCATCGGCAAGCTCGATCATGACCAGCGCGTCGTCATAGTCGCCGCGCAGCTTTTCATAGGCCGAAACCTTGGATTTCAGCGTGCTTGTGCGCTTGAGCACGGCTTGGGATCTTTGCAGATCATCCCAAAAGCCGTCTTGGGCGGCCTGTGCTTCCAAATCTGCGATCTCCGCCTTCATCTTTTCCAGCCCCAGCGCCTCAGCCAGCTCGTCGAGCGCATTTTTGTGGGACAAAAGCTGCCCGCGCAGCTCTTCATATTGCAGCATACAGATAGTTTCCTTTTCTTCAAAAATTTTACAGCCTTATTATTTTACTATACTCCGGCGGAATATGCAACAGTTTTGCGGGCGCTTCGGCGTAGAAGCGGCGCCGCACGACGAAATTTTATTACAATTCACCAAACAAAAAGACAGGTCGCCGGCGAAATACATCGACAATATATTAAGGAAAAGTAAAATATTGCTGTCTGTGTATATTTTTGTTGCATCCTGCTTGCGAATTTGTTACAATAAAACCATATTCGGGCATTTTGCCCGTCAGGAGCTGATAACAAGTGCAAAAGAGAGGAAACAAGGCATTAAGCATCGTGCTTTGCGCGCTGCTGATGCTGACCATGGCGATGCCCGCGCTCGTCGCAGCCGCGGCGGACGCGCAGCTCGTCATCACGGATGAAGACGGTGCCGAGGTCACCGAACGGCTGGAGGTACAGGAGTACCGTGACATACAGCTGGGTTATACGACCTCCGGCGACGTACCCGAAGGTGCGTATGTCACCTGGGAAAGTAATCTGCCCTTGCTTGCAGGTGTCGATGAAAACGGCAAAGTAACGGGGTATGATTACTCGAAAGAAGCGATTATCACCCAGTGGATCGACGAAAACATCCGTTCCCTGCCGCTTGTCGGCGATTCTCTGGCGGATTCCATCATGTCGGATATCGAAGCGACCTGCGAGGAGATGGGCGTGGATCTTGCGGATCTGAACAACGACATGATCGTTTTCATTGTCCGTGAATTGGCGGGCGATACGCTTGCCGACAGCCTGCAAGCGGCGCTTGACAATATGAATGTCGAGATCACCGCCACGCTGCATGCGGCGGACGGCTCGGTACTTGCGACCGATACGATAGAGGTCGTTGTCACAAAGAGCCTGATCGCGGATATCGCGCCCACGGGCGTGCATATCACGAATAAGAATTCCGTACCGACTACCGTTGCCGTCGGCGCAACAGTGCAGCTGTACGGCGTGTGCACGCCCGTACGCCTCGAGCAGGGCATCAAATGGACGATGGGCGCCACGATTTTTGATACCACCTCGGACGATCGTGCGAATGTCTCCGAAGACGGCCTTGTGACCTTTACCGCGCCGGGTGAGACGACGGTGCGGCTCAATCCGGAAAGCGCGCTGTATGCTGCGTTTACCGACACCATCACCTTTACGGTCGTCGATCCCTTCGAACTGCCGGTCGAGAGCTTTGATATCGTCGGCGAGACCACGATCGACGAGGGCGAGACCACGCAGCTTTCCATCGATAACCTGCTGCCTGCGGGCGCGTATACGGGCGACCTTGTTTGGGAAAGCTCCGATCCGACCGTAGCCGTGGTTGACCAAACCGGTCTTGTTACGGGCCTGGACGGCGGCAGCGGTGTGTTTGAACTGAACCGTAAAACCAATATTACCGCATCTATTGACGGGGTTTCCCGCTCTGTGGAGGTGCAGGTCAATAAAAATATCCTCAACGCGGTCATTTCCGGCGTGGAGATCGTGGGCAATGCCAATATCCCGAACAATACCACGACGAACTATACGATGAAGATCACCCCCGACCGCTTGAACAACAGCAGCGATGTGCAGCGCGAATGGGGTATCACTGACCCGATGACCGGCGAGGTCGTTTGGGCGACGGCAGACGTACCGGCGAATACCAATGTTGCTACCCTGACCGCCGACGGCGCGCTGACCCCCAAATCCAGCAGTATTATGACCATTCACGCCCGTGCCACGCAGGGAGAAACGGTGCTGGAAACGAGCATGACCGTCAGCGCAGGCACGCCAATCGAAAGCTTTACGCTCGAAATGGGTAAGGGGTTTGTCGATCTTTTGATCGGTTTCAACATGGAGCGCTGCCTGGAGGAAGGTAAATCCGGGCAATTGGATATCACCAATATTCTACCGGCGGAATATGACTCCGATCTTTTGAACAACGTGATTTGGAGCAGTTCCGATCCGAGTGTCGCGACTGTGGATGAAAACGGTCGTGTGTTTGGCATGAACTCCGGCGGGTTGACCATTTACCACAGCAAATCCGTTACGATCACGGCGAGCATTGGCGGCGTGTCCGCGTCGATCACCTTCAACGTCCGCGGTGCGAGCGTGGAAAATTTGGTCGCTGCCTCTATTTCGGGCAATGATTATGTCATCAAGGATTTTCCCCTCTCGTATTCGGCGACCTTTGCCCCGCCGCGTATCAGCGTAAATAACCAGCACTGGGGCGTCTCGTATGACGACGGCTCCCGTCCGTGGGAACCCGACTGGGACAGCACCAGCGGTAATCAACAGAACAGCATAGCGAGCGTGGACAACAACGGCATGGTTACGGGTCTTGCCGCGGGCAGCACAACGGTGTGGTACTTTGCCCATGAGGGCCTGACCTCTGTGGACGGTTCTTATGCGGAAGCAACCAAGGACATCACCGTCGTCGAGCTCGAACCCGAAAGCATCACGATCACCGCACCCACGCGCACGAATTACGTCGAGGGCGAGACCGAGCTTGACCTTACAGGGCTGAAAGTAGAGCTCAATTACAGCCGCGAGACGATCAGCCAATATTACGATACGACCGGCTGGTCGGACAGCGATTTTACCGTGGAAGTCACGGATTACACGGTCGGCGAGATCAACCAGAGCATATTGGATACCGAGCAGCATATCCTTGTGACTGTCACGCGCGCGGGCAAAAGTTACCGCGGTGTGTTCACCATCACGCTCGAATCCAAAAAACTGACGGACATCACACTTGAAAATCCGCGCTATCCCTACAACGAAGGCGAATATCAGCTTGACTTGGAGGGGCTGACTGTCACGGCAAATTACAGCAACGCCGCTTCCGAGCAGGTCACGGACTACACAGTGGATTACAGCGCCTTTAACCCGACGCTCCTTGATGTGGAGCAGCAAATCCCCGTTACCTATACGCACGCGGGGCTTTCTGCTACGGCATACTTCCCGGTCATCGTGTACGGCTACCCGGTCGTCACGGTAGACGCGGGCGAATATGCCGGCGGCTGGACGACGGGCGATGTGACCCTGTCGCTTTCCGCCACACACCCGATGGGCGGCTTAACGTATTCCTACTATACGGATTCCGACCCCACCTGGCGGACAATCGAGGGCGACGCGCTCGTTATCAACACCAACGGCAGCGATACCTATTACTTTAAGGCGGTCAACTCCGTCGGCATGGAAAGTGCGGTCACCGAGCCCATTACCGTGCAGCGCGACGACGTCACACCGTCGTTCACCCTCACCCCCGCCGTGCAGGAGCTTACGAATATGAGCTACCTTGTCAGCGTGGAAAACGTCAATGTCGGTCCCTCCGGCATCCAAAGCGTTACGCTCAACGGCGAGTCTGTCACGGATTCCTATGCCACCTTCCGGGTGGATCAAAACGGCGAATACACGGTCGTTGTGACCGCGAACAACGGGCTTTCCTCTTCGCAGACGCTTACCGTCGAGAATATCGATAAGGAAGTTCCCACCGTTACCGAGGTCACCGTAGAGCATAAAAACAGCGGCGGCTTTGCGCGTTTCCTTAACGACCTGACCTTCGGGCTGTTCTTCAACGAAGAGGTGGAGCTGACCGCCGCAGCCGAAGACACGGGCGTGGCGGGACTTGACCGTATTGAATACCGCTTCTATAACGACGAAACCGAGACCTATTCCGAGTGGCAGGTCTACGATGACGCGAGTAAGCCCACGCAGCTGCCTGATTTCCGCGGCTATGCCGTGGTGCGCGCCTATGACCGCGCAGGCAACGTGTCGGCAGTATATACCTCCGACGGCTATGTGGTCGACGGTACTGCACCGACCGATCTGCAGGTGACCGCCTTATTCGATGACGAAATTTATGCGGACAGCACCTGGGTCGCGGACGACGTGGAGATCACGCTCGAAAGCACGGCGTTCTCCGGCATTTACGAATACCAGTACCGCATCGACGGCGGCGATTGGCAGTCGATCACGGGCAACACCATAGCCGCAACAGAGGAAGGCACGCACCTTTACGAGTTCAAGGCAATCAGCAACGCAGCGCTGGAAAGCCCCGTCGCGTCGCTGACGGTCTGCATCGACCGCCAGCAGCCGGTCATCCGTGTCGAATTTGACGGCACCTTCGGGCGCTGGACCGCCGACGGTGCGCACTTCAGCTTTTCGACAGAAGCAGAGAGCCTTTCCGGCATCACCTATTACTATTCCGACGGCACCGGCTGGTATGCGTTTGACGGCGCCGACCTACATCTGGAGGAAAACACCAACGCCGTCTACGCCTTTAAGGCGGTCAACGGCGCGGGCACGGAAAGCATCGTGTCTGACAGCTACCGCGTGATGATCGATACTACTGAGCCGGACGTGATACTCACACCTACCGTTACGGATCCGACCTGCGTCCCGTATGCGGTCAAGATCGAGACTGTGACGGGCGAATCGGGTATAGAATCGCTTGAAATGGACGGTGCGGACATCACAGGGCAGTCGGCTGTGACGGTTGCCGAGAACGGCAATTATCTGTTCACTGTGACCGGCGGCAACGGGCTGCAAAAAACAGTCCTTTTAGTCATTGATAATTTCTATGACCCGGTTCTGGAGATCTCAGACATTGATATCGCCCAAAGTGTTTCCGGCGGTGTTGCCGCAGAGGACGATTCCGAATTCGGCAGTTATTACAAAGAAGACGCCGTCGTGACGATCAACGTCAACAATACAGGCGCGGGCGAGATCGAAGCGATCCGCTATCGCCTGCTGGACGCGGACGGCACACCGACAACCGATTGGCTCGTGTATGACGAGACGCAAAAGCCGCAGCTTACCACCGGCTTTAAGGGCTACGTGGAAGCGCAGGCGTTCGACACCACGGGCCTTGTCTCCGAGGTGTACGTTTCTGAAGGCGTCACCGTGGATACGGTCGCGCCCACTGTGCCTACCGTCACGGCAATGAACGGCGACGCGGTCTATGAAGACGGCGAATGGGCAAACGGCAGCGTAACGCTGACGGTAGAGAGCTCCGCGTTCTCCGGCATTTCCGGGTACCTGTACCGTGTGGATGGCGGCGATTGGCAGCCCCTTTCGGGCAACACGCTGACGGTGACTGCGGACGGCACGCACACCTATGCGTTCAAGGCGGTCTCCAACGCCACGCTGGAAAGCGAAATATCCGAAGAATTTACGGTGCAAATTGACAGCGAAACCCCGATCCTGCAAGTCGGTGTGGACGGTGCAGTCGGCACAAAGACCGAGGACCCGATCACCTTTACGCTGTACACGCCCAACTGCTTGTCCGACGTGACCTATTACTACAACTGCGGCGACGGCTGGGTGCGTCTGGAGGGCAACACGCTCACGCTGACCGAGGAAACGCAGGCCGAATACCGCTTCAAGGCGGTCAACGCTGCGGGCAAGGAAAGCTATGAGAGCCCCGTGTACGCGGTGCATATCGAAAAAGAAGAGCTGAAGCTGATCGTGCCGAAAGACGACGGCTCCACCACTATTACAGTGGATCGCTCCGGCACAACGGCGTATCTTACCGGCATGACGGCGGACACCACCGTAGACGCCCTGCGCGCACAGCTCCAAAACGAGGAAACGCAGATCCGCGTATTGCGTAACGGCGTCGAGCTTTCGGACGACGAACTGGTCGGTACAGGCTGTGTTGTGCAGTGCGTGTCCGTAGCGGACCCGCAAACCGTGTACGAAAGCGTTACAGTGCTGCTCATGGGTGACGTGGACGGCGACGGCGCGGTCACGCAAGCCGACTACAGCGCAGTCGCGAAAGCCATGTTCAATCCTTCCGCTATAGCGGAAGGCGTATACAGCCTTGCAGCCGACCTCAACGGCGACACCGTGATCGACGGCTTCGATTTGGCGCAATTTGATTTGGTGCGCAGTATGTCCGCGGTGCAAGCATAACAGCGAGGAGAACTATTCCATGCAGAGTGAAAAACAGGCACAGTGGGTGCAAGGGTATTGCGAAGCCGTAGGCGACCTGCTCACACACGAAAAGGTGCAGCAGATGCGCCGGTACCCGCACCATAAGCCTGTGGATACACTGTATCACAGCGTATATGTGTCGTTTTTGACCTATCGTATTTGCACAGCGATGCACTGGCGCGCGCGCGAAGCGACGCGCGCCGCATTGCTGCACGACTTTTACCTATATAATTGGTATGTCGATAAGCACGAGGAAGGACACGCGTGGTACCACCCGAAAGAAGCGGCCAAAAACGCCGAATACTATTTCGGTCCGCTTACACCCATGCAGCGCGACATGATCTTGAGCCACATGTGGCCGCTGCACCTTATGCCGCCGCGTTCGCGCGAAGGCATGGCGCTCACGTTTGCCGATAAAGTCGGTGCGGTGCGTGATTTCCTGCGCCTTTCCAAACGATTTGAACCCGTTTACACCTGCATAGAAACGGAGATGAAACGGTATGCACGTCCTGCGGATCCTTGCTGAAGGGTTTCTCTGGTTCCTGCTTTACAGCGTTTGCGGCTGGATCATGGAAACGCTGCTTTATATCATTGTGCAAAAAAAGGTCGTCAAGCGCGGTTTCCTGTTCGGTCCCTTGTGCCCGATCTACGGTGTAGGCGCCGTTTTGAGCACCGTCCTTTTTTACGGGCGTATTGAAAATATCTTCCTGCTGTTTTTGGCAGGTTCGGCAGTCTGCACAGTGCTTGAATTTGTGACGCATCTGGTGCTCGAAAAGCTGTTCCACGCTACCTGGTGGGATTATTCCGAACGACGCTTCAATATCCAAGGGCGCATCTGCCTGCGCAACAGCCTGCTGTTCGGTGTGGGCATCGTGCTCATCGTGCGTGTGTTCCAGCCGTATGTGATGGGATTTACCGCCGGGCTTTCGGATGCGGTAGTATATTCCGTAGCGCTGGTGCTGTACTCCGTTTTCCTTTTGGATCTTGCCACAACGGTGGCGGGGCTTAAAAACACAGTGGCGCTTTTGAAAAATTTGCAGGAGATCATCGGCGAGCATGTGCAAAAGGGCGTGGACACGACCGATGAATATATGAACGCCCTTGCCGAGCGTATCCGTACAAACCCCAACCTTGCGCGTTTGGCACAGACGGCGCGCGGCAGGTTCTCTCCGGTGGAACGGCTAAAAAACGCCTATCCGAAATTCACCATGAAGCGCTACAAGGACGCGCTGCATGTTTTATTTGACCGCTCGGAGGAAGATAAGCACCGGGATGACGGCGCGCAGGATCCAAGCGAACCGAAGGACTGACAACAAACGTATTTCGCGGCGCACAGCAAATGCTGTGCGCCGCCTTTTTATGCTGCTTTTGAAAACGATCCGTCACATAAAACGCAGACGCTCATACTATGATAGTGAAGTTGTCAAACTTACAATATCCGCATCGGGTTCGCCCGGTGCAGCTTTCAGGAGGAATCTGTATGGCAGAAAACAGGGCCTGCTGTCCAAACGACAAAGGGCTTCCGAAGATCCGCGAGGCGGTCTGCATCGATACGAACCGCGTGTATGATTCATGCGCCGATAAGGATTGCCTTGCCGACCTGCGCGTGTACTTCCCGCCGCAGTGTCAGGAAATCGTGGAGCGCGCCACCAATGTGCGCTGCCGCGGCACCGAGATACTTAACGTGTTTATGGATGTGGAAAAAGTGCCGTTCAACCGCGGCTGCTACAGCGTGGACATCACCTTTTTCTTCAAGGTGACGGTGGAGGCATACTCCGTGGCGTCCGCACCGCCCACAACGCTTTGCGGTTTTGCGACCTTCTCGAAAAAGTGCATCCTGTACGGCAGCGACGGCAATGTGCACGTCTATTCGTCCGAATACCGCGCCGATGCCGACGACAACCAGCTCATCCCGACCAATACGAATCCGCGCGCCAAGATCCAGGTCGCCGATCCGATTTGTCTCGACGCGAAGCTGTGCCGTCCGTGCGACTGCTGCAACAACCTCAGTGACAGCTGTATGCCCATCCCCAAGTGTGTGCGCCGTGCGTTCTCCGAAGAATTCCCTGCGGATTTCGGTGCGTCGCGCAATGCGGAAAAGGTCGTTGCCGTGACCATCGGTATTTTTACGATCGTCCAGCTCGAGCGCGATGTGCAGATGCTCATCCCCGCATACGACTTCTGCATCCCGCAAAAGGAATGCAGCTGTGACACCGACGACCCGTGTGAAGCGTTCCGCAAGATCAACTTCCCCGTGGATGCGTTCTTCCCGCCCAACGAAGCCGGCAGCAGCTGCTGCAATACGGCAGGTCCGTTCTGCCCCTGCGGCGACTGAACGTGCATTTAAGCTGCGGCGCGTCAAGGTTCCTTGGCGCGCCGAGCTTTTGTCTTTCGCTTGCAAGTGCACCCAAAATCCTGTATACTGATAGGGTAAATCATAAAGGAGGCGGCGCTATGCGCGGCAGAGTGCATTCGTTCCAAAGTCTCGGCACGGTAGACGGCCCCGGCGTGCGCAGCGTCGTGTTTGTGCAGGGCTGCGGTCTTCGCTGCCCGTACTGCCACAATCCCGACACGTGGGACATGCACGGCGGTGAAGAAGTGACGGCGCAGGATATATTCCAAAAGATCTGCCGCTACCGCGCCTATTTCGGCAAAAAGGGCGGTGTGACCGTCTCGGGCGGCGAGCCGCTTTTGCAGGCGGAATTCGTGACCGAGCTGTTCACGCTTTGCCGCGAAGCGGGCATTTCCACCGCGCTCGATACGTCAGGCGTGCGGCTGGATAACACGGTGCGGCGGCTTTTGGATGTGACGGACATCGTGCTGTTGGATATCAAATTTTCCGACGATGCAAAATACAGAAAGTATATCGGTATCCCTTTGGTGCAGATCCTCGACTTCCTGCGCGAAGCGGACAAGCTTCAAAAGCACATCATCCTGCGGCAGGTCATCGTACCCGGCGTCAACGACACACCCGAGGACGTACACGCGCTCGGTGAGATCGCAAAACTGTTTCCGCGCGTTCGAAAAATCGAGCTGCTGCCGTTTATGAAGCTGTGCGCGGAAAAGTATGAAGCCTTAAAAATTTCTTTCCCGTTCGGCGACAAGCCCGAAGCGACCGGGGAACTGATCGAACGGCTCTGTGCCGAATTGCCGAAACTACCCTTGTAACTTTTACAATTCCATTTCATAAAGGAGAATCATCATGTTCCAAACCGAATCCCCCAAGCGCGGCGAAGAGATCGCCGTCATGAAAACCAATATGGGTGCAATCAAACTCCGCCTGTTCCCTGAGCACGCGCCGAAGGCCGTGGAAAACTTCAAGACCCACGCGAAAAACGGCTATTACAACGGGCTTACCTTTCATCGCGTTATTAACGATTTTATGATCCAAGGCGGCGACCCGACGGGTTCCGGCATGGGCGGCGAGAGCATCTGGGGCGAGAGCTTCGAGGATGAATTTACCCCGGAGCTGCACAACCTGCGCGGCGCGCTCTCTATGGCGAACGCAGGGCCGAACACCAACGGCAGCCAATTCTTTATCGTGCAGGCGAAGGAGGTCTCCTCCGACATGCTCGATCAGCTCGAAGCTGCCTCGGAGGAAGCCTTCCCGACCGAATGCGTGCGCGCCTATGAAGAACGCGGCGGTACGCCGTGGCTCGATTATAAGCACACCGTGTTCGGGCAGGTGTTCGAGGGGATGGATGTGGTGGATAAGATCGCCGAAGTCCCGGTAGATTTTTTTATGAATAAGCCCATGCACGATGTGGTAATGGAGTCCGTTACGATCGAACCGTATCAAGGCTGAATATGTGCGACGGGCGAACGCCCGACCGCTTTGCGGAGGAAAGTATGCTTTTTGAAAACATTGCCGTGTTGAACCGCGATTTTACCGTTTCCGAGCACCAATATGTCGCCGTCAAGGACACACATATTGCCTATGTCGGCGCGCAGCGTCCGCAGGAGGATTTCGGCGAAAGCTATAACGGTGCGGGAAAGCTTTTGATGAGTGGCTTTGTCAATGCCCACACCCACACGCCCATGACGCTTCTGCGCGGCTATGCCGAGAATCTGCCGCTGGATCGGTGGCTCAACGAGCGCGTATTCCCGTTTGAAGATCAAATTCACGGCGAGGACGCCTATTATGCCGCCCTGCTTGCGATCGCCGAAATGATCCGTACCGGAACGACCTCGTTTTCCGACATGTATTTTTTTTCGGAGGACGTCATCCGTGCGGTGGAGGAAAGCGGCGTGAAATGCAATTTCAGCCGTGCCATCACGAGCTTTCAGGACGGCGATATCCATGATATTGCGAGCTTTCAGGAGAGCGAAAAAATCTTAGGCGAGTGGCATAACGCCTTTGACGGCAGGCTGAAGATCGACATGAGCCTGCACGCCGAATATACCAACCGCCGCACGATCATCGAGCAATTTGCAGATGCTGCGGTATCGCACGGCGTGCGCGCGCACATCCACCTGTCCGAGACCGAAAAGGAGCACGAGGAATGCAAACAGCGCCACGGCGGGATGACGCCCGCCGAGTTGTTCAACGCCTGCGGGGTATTTCGCGTACCGACCACGGCGGCGCACTGTGTCTGGGCGGAGGACAAGGATATTGAGATCTTCCGCGAAAAGGGCGTGACGGTGGCGACCAACCCTGCCAGCAATCTGAAGCTCGGCAGCGGCGTGTGCAACACCTATAAGCTCTTACAAAACGGTGTAAACGTCGCCATCGGTACGGACTCCGTCGCATCGAACAATAACCTGGATATGTTCAAGGAAATGTACCTTTGCGCGCTGCTGCCCAAGGGCTTTTACCGCCGTCCCGACATCGTGACAGAGCGCGATGTGCTGAAAATGGCGACCGTCAACGGCTATATGGCGCAGGGGCGCGACGACTGCGGACGCGTGGAGGCGGGATGCCGCGCCGATTTACAGGTTGTGGACATCGACACCGTGCACATGACGCCGCACCACGATACGGTCAACAATCTGGTCTATGCCGCAAGCGGCTCGGACGTCCTGTTGACCATGGTGGACGGCAAAGTGCTGTATCGGGACGGTGCATTTTTGACCATGGATATTGAAAAAGTGAAATATGAAACGGAAAAGCGCGCCGCGCGCATCCAAGCGGAGGTGGCACAAAATGCGTGATACACCCCAAGGCTACGCCGCGTTGATTCGCGAAAAGTGTCCGTTCGTCCCTGAAGCTGCGATCATCCTCGGCTCAGGACTCGGGGAGCTCGGCGAACAAATCGAAAACGCGGTTGCTGTCGATTACGGTACGCTGCCCGGCTTTCCCGTCTCCACCGCGCCGGGGCATAAGGGTCGTTTCCTGCTCGGCACGCTCGGCGGCAAGGCGGTCGTTTGCATGCAGGGGCGGCTGCATTATTACGAAGGGCACAGCATGGCGGATGTCATCCTGCCCGTGCGCGTCATGCGCATGCTCGGCGCGAAGACCCTGATCGCCACCAATGCGGCGGGCGGCATCAATACGTCCTTTTCCGTCGGGGATATTATGCTGATCGAAGATCATATCAACTTCATGGGCAAAAATCCGCTGGTCGGCGCGAACGACGAGACGCTCGGCTGCCGTTTTCCTGACATGAGCTTTGCCTATGCGCCGGAACTTCGCGCCCTCGCGGAACGCTGTGCAGGGGAAATCGGCACGCAACTTTGTAAAGGCGTTTACCTTGCCTGTTCAGGCCCGAGCTATGAGACGCCGGCGGAGATCCGCGCGTTTCGAACGCTCGGTGCGGACGCGGTAGGCATGTCCACCGTGCCGGAGATCATTGCCGCGAACCACTGCGGGATGCGGGTTTTGGCGTTTTCCCTGATCTCCAATATGGCGGCGGGCATTTTGCGGCAGCCGCTTACGGAAGAAGAAGTGCTCGAAGCGGGCAGGCAAAAGGGCGTGGAAATGCAGCGCCTGATCGTGGAAATCTTGCGGAATCTGTAAAGACATATAACTTTACACACAAAAGGAGACCCTATGTACGACCTGCACGGCGAGACCGTTCATTTTGATGTCGAACACAACCGTCTTTTGGCGCTCGATCAGACCAAGCTGCCGCAAAAAACGGTAGTTTTGGCGCTGCAAACGCGCGAAGAACTGTTTGAAGCCATCCAAAGCCTTCGCGTGCGCGGCGCACCTGCCATCGGCGTGGCGGCGGCGATCGGGCTTGCCGTGTTTGCAAACGAGAGTCGCCAAACCGAGGTGCCCGCATTTTGCGCCGAGGTGCGTGAAAACGCCGCGTATCTGAAAGCCGCCCGTCCCACGGCGGTCAACCTCCCGTGGGCGCTCGGCGAAATGGAAAAGGTACTCGAAAGCGGCGCGCAAACCGTAGAGAAACTGAAAGCTGCGTTCACTTCGCGCGCGCTGGAGCTGCACGCGGCGGATATAGAGGTTTGCCGCAGGATCGGCGAAAACGGTGCGCCGCTTTTGAAAAACTGCCGTGCGGTGCTCACGCATTGCAATGCGGGCCGCCTTGCCGCCGTCAAATACGGCACGGCGCTCGCGCCCATTTACATGGCAAAGGAACAGGGACACAGCATCGCCGTCTATGCCGATGAGACGCGCCCGCTTTTGCAGGGCGCGCGGCTTACCGCCTACGAATTGCACGAGGCCGGTATTGACGTCACCGTCCTCTGCGACAGCGCCGCATCTTATGTGCTCGGCAGCGGAAAAGTGCAGGCGGTGCTGGTCGGCTGTGACCGCGTGGCGGCAAACGGCGATACGGCGAATAAGGTCGGCACAAGCGGCGTAGCCGTGCTCGCGCAGCATTACGGCATACCGTTTTATGTTTGCGCGCCGTTTTCCACGATCGATTTTTCCTGTGCAAGCGGTGTGGATATCCCTATTGAGCTGCGCGATGACCGGGAGATCGGCACGCTCTGGTATCAGAAAAAGATGCTGCCCGACGGCGTGCGCGCGCTCAACCCCGCGTTCGATGTAACAAGCGCAGACCTCATCACCGCGTTCATTACGGAAAAGGGCGTTATAGAGCCGAAAGCTCTTGCGCAGTATCGTTAAATGACCGCAACCGTAGGGCAGCCCTTGCGGCGGGCCGTTTTAGATGTTAGACGTGGGGCAGGGAGGTTTGTGTGAAACCAAAAGTCCGATCAAACGCGCAGCGGCAGACTTCCATGCCTGCTTGCAAAAATTTTCTGCTTCAAACACAAAAAGCCCGAGAATTTCTCGGGCTTTTCTGTATTTGCGTTTAGATCTGCGTCATGCCGCCGACCAAAATGCCGAGGTTATCCCGGTAAATCTCCGGGAATTGCGACACGGGCAGCGGGTTCTGCCCGATACCGATCTCGATCGTGTAGCCCGGGCGGTTGTAGGTCTCAATGAACCAGTCCTTGTAGCCCGCTAAGCCCGAAGCAAACGGCGTTTCCTCCACCGAATAGCCGCTTACCTCGCCGAAGTGTTCCGCAATCTGCCGCGAGCGCGGCGGCTCGTAGTCGAGGTATTTCCAATAGATGATCTGCCCTTGGCTGTGGTAGGAGAGCGTCAGCAAAAAGTTGTGCCGCCGCGTGAAGTTGTAGACCGCGTAGCTTTCGGGCGCAACGAGAGGCGCACTGCCCACGAAATCCCGTGGGGCGGGGGAGGTGAAGCCCTGCTCGTATTTGATGCGCTTGGCTTCCTCCCAATTCGCGGGATATTGCAGATTCAAATCGACGCCGGCGATATTCGCTTTCCACCCGTCGGGGAACGGGATCTGCGGGAAGTTCTGTGCGATGCGCAGTGCGTTGTTGTAATAGCCGCCTGCGTGCAGTACGCCCGTGACCAGATCCACGCCGTCTGGATCGACCATCGGCAGCAGATACAGCGAATACGAATTGAACAGCTGCGCCGCTACCGCACCGCCGATCTCGCCGCCCGAAGCGTAGCTTTCGGCGTACTCTTCCGCGAATTGCAAAAGTACGGGCGTTGTTAGCCACTCGTTCGCATGGTGCGCGGCATTGTAAAAGATCTCCTTGGGGCCGCGCCCGAAGCGCAGGACATAAAGCGGCTTTCCCATGACGCTGCGCCCGACCGTAGAGCTTTCCAAAAACGGATAGCGCACGGTCAGCCCCTCGATGATAAAGGCATTCAAAACCGACGAATAGGGGATGGTCGTGGGCACGAGCGAATAGTCAAACGGCACATACACGACCGTGCCAACCTGCAAATTGCGCGGGTCAAGCGTAGGGTTTGCAAGCATGATGCGCCGCAGGCTCGTGTTGTATTGCTGCGCAAGCGAAAAAAATGTGTCGCCCGGCCGGATTTTGTGCGTCGTGTAACCTTTCAAATACGGGATGAGCAGCGCCCATGTAGCTCTTCCGACCACACCGTCGGCGGAAAGACCGTTTTTTTGCTGAAAGTCGCGCACCGCGTCGAGCGTGCGCGCGCCGAAAATACCGTCTAATGTGAGCGCCGTGTAACCCGCGCGCCGCAGGGCGAGCTGCAAATACAGCACCATCGTGCCGCGGCTGCCGTACCGCAAGGTCTCCATATGCATACCTCCGAAAGTTCCATTGGTTTCCTTTTTTTATATATGGCGGCGTGCGGGAAAAAAGACCGCGGACAGGTTGATTTTTCGATTGGCTTTCGATACAATGGGTTTGAAGGCAATTTTAAATCTGAGGGAGTGATACAGATGACGCCGCAGGAATTGGTCGTCTGCGCGCTGGACGCGCAAGCACACGCCTACGCGCCGTATTCGGGCTTTCAGGTGGGCGCGGCGCTTTTAACACGCGGGGGCAGGGTCTATCTCGGCTGTAATATTGAAAACAAGAGCTTTTCCCCGACCGTCTGCGCCGAGCGCGTGGCACTGTTTAAGGCGGTCAGCGAGGGCGAAACGGATTTTGAAGCGATCGCCGTGGTCGGGCGCGACAAAAACGGGGCTTACAAGCATTTCTGCACGCCGTGCGGCGTGTGCCGACAGGCGCTTTCGGAATTCTGCGCGCCGGATTTTAGGATCATCTTCGGTGACGATACGGGTGAATGTGAGGTGCACACGTTAGCCGAGCTCTTACCGTATTCCTTTTCGATGGAGTGAACGCAACGCGCCGAATCCGCCAACAGACTTGTATCTATACGCTGAAAAACAAATGAAAATTTATAAAATTTAGGGGATTGCTATAATTTTTACCGTTTGCTATACTGATGAGGGGATGCCAATGGGTCATGAAAATATCCAAACCATAAAATGACGCATTTTTGGGGAGAAGACTATGGGTAAAAAGCGAATTTTTGCGGTTGTTGCTCTTTTGGCAGCCTGCACGATCACACTGTTCACCGGCTGCGTGCGGCCGTATGACGCGCAGATCTTTCTGACGTATTCCGAAAATACGAAAGCCTTTATCAGCGTTTCGGTGCCGTGGAATATCCGCACTGAGCGTTCGCCGTCATATTCCGAGCAATACGGCAGGAACGGCGAGTTTATGTCCACGGAGCCTTTTTCCGAGATCGTTGCGGCGCTAAAAGCCGAAAATCCCGACGTCACGTTCCAAAAAATCCTCGATGACCGCTGTTTGCTGACCGATACGGCGGGCACACGTGTATGCTAAAAGTCGAGCAGATCGGCGAAACGGCGGGGCCCGGGGAGGAAATTCCCGATTACGTATTCCCGAATGGGCTCACGGAGGGAGAATGCGAAACGGACGGCAGCAAAAGTATCCGATTTTATCAGCTGAAAAGCGGCTGCAGGGTCGGCGACGTCTCGGAGAATTTCCTCTGCCCGCTGCACCTGTTCACATCGGAAGAACTTGGGCTGATCCAGCATATCGCGTTCGGCGACGCGCAGCCGGGCTCTACGTATCTTGCGGTCGGAACGCAAGAGGATTTCCAAAACTTCTATACGGACTTCGGCTTGCAGCCCGAACCGACTGAAAACGGCTTTTCTGTGCAGTGCACGGGGTCGGGCGGTTCGCAGCTCCTTGTGACGTTCACATTCGGTACGGATGAAAACGGTGCTGCGACCGTGTCTTTTGGAGCACAGGCTGTATAAATCCAACCAGCAGATTGCGGCTATAGAACCATAATAAAAAGAGGCGGATAAAACCGCCTCTTTTTCTCAACTGATTCCATATTGTGCTTTTAACGCAGCTATATCTTTTTCATACTGCGCATCCAAATTATCAATCTGTTTTTGCAATTCCTGTGATAGTTTTTCCGCTTCTGCGTTCTTCTGTACTTGTTGTTCATACCGAACACTTTCGCTTTCCCATTCAGCAAGATACTGTTCGTATTCTGCAAGTGCTTTTTTCCGGTCATCTGGACTGGCTCCTACTGGTAGAACTGGCTCTCCGGGTTCTGGTGAAAGATATATATCAACCAATGTTGGAATTTGAGCGTTTAATTCTTCCCTCTTTGCTTCATATTCCTCCGTGATTCGATTATACTCGGCGAGATATTCCAGCGCACGGTCTCCTGCAGGTTCGTTATTTGCGGCTTGAACAGGTGCGGTGGTATCGTTCCCCTCCGTAACGGAAACGCCCTCTGTGGCGCTCTCCGTCTGCGTCAGCGTGGCGGTCTGTTCGTTTAGACTCTCTAAAGCCGTATCCAGCTTTTGGTTATTGTTGTGTACGATCACGACCGTTGTTATAACGGCAACCCCGCACACGACCGCCGAAGCCACGGCAATGTAAATGGACTTACTCAATTTCCCCGTAAAGAACTGCAAAAACTTTTCTTTCATGCTCCGCCCTCCCGTTTCATAACATGGCATAGCACAAACCATGCTTCTTTGCAACCATACGGTATTTGACAAAATTCGACCGCTTACGGAGTTCTTTGCAAACAGCGGCTGTTTAGCACGGCGCTTCCGGCGGTTTATGCTTTCGATTGTGCAGGTCGCCGCATGGAAAACAAAAAACGCACCCCGCAAAAACGAGGTGCGTTCTCGAAAGCGGCGCTTGCCGCTTGGCGCGCTGAAAAAATACCCACTGCAAAAACTTCAAAATAAAAAACCTGCGGTCGCAAATTGCTGACCGCAGGTCTGGCGCGCTGCGAGGGATTCGAACCCCCGACCTTTTGGTTCGTAGCCAAACACTCTATCCAACTGAGCTAGCAGCGCAAATGCGGGTTCAAGCTATTGCTTTTAACCGCCCGAATATAATACCACCGAACGAAACAAATGTCAACAAATTTTTGCATGATTTTTTTAAAAGCAAATCATTTTACGCAGGATTCGTTTGCGGTTGGGTACGTAACGGTTAGATCGACGCCCCCAATATCAGCGGATGCGGGAAAATTCTCATCCTCGCTCTCCTCCCGCTTCGAGAAAATGCACCCGCAGTCCGTCTGCCGATACAGATCGTAGGCTTTGGAAAGTGCAATGGAACGCTTGTAGCCCTCTTTTTTCTTGAAATCCGAGGGCAAAAACCGCACGCCGACCGCTTCGCCGATCGCTTTCCCCAATTCGTTGAGGATCGCCGCATTCTTGTGGGGGCTTACGGTCAACGTCGTCGTAAAAAAGTCGAATCCGAGCGCGCGCGCTTTTTCGGCCGTGGCGCGCAGGCGAAGCCGAAAGCATTCCGCACAGCGCGCGCCGCCCTCGGGCTCTGCTTCCAAGCCCCTGACCGCATCAAAGAATTCGGCGGGGTCGTAGTCGGCGCGGATCTGCTGCACGCCTTTTGCAAACGGCGCGGCGGGTAAAAGTTTGTCAAATTGGCTTAAACGCTTTTCGTATTCCGCGCGCGGGTGGATGTTCGGGTTGTAAAAATATATGGAAACGTCAAAATGCGCGCATAAGACTTCGAGCACCGCGCTCGAGCACGGCGCGCAGCAGCATTGCAGCAAAAGCGAAGGCCGTGTTTTTTCGGGCAGCGCCGCGATCACCGCTTCCATTTCCTTTTGATAATTGACCTTCAAACGATCATCTCCGAAAGGGGTTCTGTTTACATAGTACCCGCCCTGCGGCAAAATGTCAAGCGCTGTGCGAAGGCACTGCCGTCGTTCGCGCGGCGGTCAGACATTTTGACAAGCTGTGAACAAAGTGTAACATTTTCGGTTGAAATTCCCAAAAACTTGTGCTATACTATTCACAATCCCGCAGAAGCGATTCGGCATTACCGTACCGTTTTTTCTGCCAAAATTCGGAGGTATGTGTATGAAAGTCTTTATGATCGGCGGCACGGGGCTTTTGGGCTGCGAAGCTGCCAAGATCCTGATCGAAAAGGGGCATGAAGTCAAGAGCGTCGCTCTGCCGCCGCTGCCCGAAGGGGCGCCCATCCCGCAGGAGATGGAGATCATTTTCGGCGACATCAACAAAAAGTCCGATGACGAGATCAAGGAGATGCTGAAAGGCTGCGACACCTTCATTTTCGCCGCCGGCGTGGACGAGCGTGTGGAATTCCCCGCGCCCGTGTATGACGCATATTACAAGTTCAACATCGCGCCCTTAGAGCGCATCCTGCCGCTGTGCAAGGAAATGGGTCTCAAGCGCGCGGTCGTGCTCGGCTCGTATTTCAGCTGGCTTGCCAAAGAGCGCCCGGATATGCCGATTGCTGAAAAGAACCCCTACATCCGTAGCCGTCTTGAGCAGGAAAAGGTCTGCGAGAGCTTTGCGGATGAGAACTTTGATGTGTCTGTTTTGGAGCTTCCCTACATATTCGGTACGCAGCCCGGCAGACGTCCCGTGTGGGTTATCCTCATTGAACAGATCGCCTTTATGGATAAGTGGCCCTTTACCCTGTACCCGAAGGGCGGCACGACGATGCTCACCGTCCATCAGGTCGGTCAGGTCATCGCAGGCGCTGCCGAAAAGCATGTCGGCGGATTCCGCGCTTGGAAGATCGGTATGTACAACCTTACCTGGCAGGAGTTCCTTGCTATCGTCTATGAAGCCCGCGGCATGAAGGGCAGAAAGGTCATCGGCGTTGCGCCCTGGATGATGAAGATGGGCATGGGCAAGGTCGTCAAGGACTACAAGGAACGCGGTATCGACAGCGGTATGGATCCGCTGTACCTGCCCTATATCATGGACGTCAACCTGTTCACCGAGCAGAAAGACGCGATCGAGCTCGGCGCGACCGAGGACGATATCCGTGCGGCGATCTTTGATTCGATCAAGGTCAGCGAGGACGCCTACAACGGCAAGGTCAAGCTTTTGGAAATGAAAGGCGAATAAGGCGGGCTTTCCGCCGGCATCAGGCATCCGCATACCCTGCGGGTGCCTGTATTTTTCATCCGATATGCACAACTGTGATTTTGTCACGGAAATTTCGGCGGCTTTGCGGTATACTGTGAATATCGAAAGCGGAATTTTGCTTTTGTTATTCTTTTACCGTACAGGAGGAAACAAAAATGTCAGTTTTGCATATCGAAGCAGAGAATTTTGAAACAGAGGTTTTGCACAGCGAAAAACCCGTGCTGTTGGATTTCTGGGCGTCCTGGTGCGGCCCTTGCCGCATGGTGGCGCCCGTGCTGGACGAGATCGCCGAAGAACGGCCCGATATCAAGGTCTGCAAGGTCAACGTCGACGAGCAGGCCGAGCTTGCATCCGCCTTCGGTATCATGAGTATCCCGACGCTGATGGCCGTGAAAGACGGCAAGATTGTCCGGCAATCGGTGGGCGCACTGCCCAAAGCGCAGATTTTGGAAATGCTGGAATAAGCGAAACGTTTATTCCGGCGGGCTCGGCTTTCGGGAAATTCGGAGAGGTGAACGTATGAAGGTTGTCATTGTCGGCGGCGTCGCGGGCGGCGCAACCGCTGCCGCGCGGCTGCGGCGCTTGGATGAAGCGGCACAGATCATTGTGTTTGAGCGCACGGGCTTTGTTTCGTATGCGAACTGCGGGCTGCCCTATTATGTCGGCGGCGTGATCGAGGATGAAGCGGAACTGACCCTGCAAACGCCGGAGAGCTTCCGGGCACGCTTCAATGTGGATGTGCGTGTGCACCACGAGGTGACGGGGATCGACCCGAAGGGCAAGTCTGTGACCGTGCGCAACTTGGAAACGGACCAAACGTTTACGGAAACCTACGACAAGCTGGTGCTTTCCCCCGGGGCGAGACCCGTCCGGCTGGGGCTGCCGGATCCGTTGCCCCAGCGGGTATTTACGCTTCGCACCGTAGAGGATACACTGCGTGTCTACGAGTATGTACGAAAAAATGCTCCGGGCTCCGTGGTGATCGCGGGCGGCGGATATATTGGTCTGGAGCTTGCAGAGAACCTGAAGCGGCAAGGACTTCAAGTGACGCTTGTGCAGCGCGGGCATCAGCTTTTGACACCGTTGGATGCGGATATGGCGGCATTTGTGCACGCGCGTATGCGCCGTGCAGGCGTTCGCCTTCTCTTCGGGCATGCGGTGCGGGATGTGCAACCGAGCGAAACCGGTGTTCGCGTGCTGTCGGATAACGCCCCCGCGCTTTCGGCGGACATGGCGGTGATTGCCGTCGGCGTTGTACCGGATACAAACCTTGCCGCCGAAGCGGGACTTGCGCTCGGCGAAAAGGGGAGCATCGTTGTAGATGACCATATGCGTACAAGCGAGCCTGACATTTATGCCGTCGGCGACGCGGTGCAGGTGCAAAACGGCGTGACGGGCGAGGCGGCATGTATCCCGCTGGCGGGACCTGCCAATCGGCAGGGGCGCATCGCGGCGGACAACATCTGCGGCGGGGACAGCGTGTATCGCGGTTCGTTCGGTTCCAGCGTGGTGCAGATTTTTGATATGACCGCCGCGTCTACGGGGCTCAATGCCCGCGCAGCAAAGGCTGCGGGTATTCACTATGACCGCATTTATCTCGCGCCTATGAACCATGCCTCTTATTATCCCGGCGGCAAGGTCATGAGCATGAAGGTCCTGTTCGAAAAAGGGACCTACCGTCTGCTTGGCGCGCAGATTGTGGGCTTTGACGGCGTGGATAAGCGTATCGACGTGCTCGCGACCGCCATGCAGGCGGGGCTGACCGTGCGGCAGCTCAAAGATTTGGATCTCGCCTATGCGCCGCCGTATGCTTCCGCCAAAGACCCTGTAAACTTAGTCGGCTATATCGCGGACAATATAGCGTCAGGTAAGCTGCAACAGTTTTTCTGGGATGAGGTCGAAGCCCTGCCGCGTGACGGCAGCGTGACGCTTTTGGATGTGCGCACACCGGGCGAATATGCCCGCGGGCATATCGAGGGCTTCCGAAATATCGAGCTTGACGCACTGCGGGACCGACTTGCGGAGCTGCCCAAAGGAAAACCGGTCTATGTCCATTGCCAAAGCGGACTGCGCAGCTACGTCGCCTGCCGCATCCTGTCGCAAAACGGCTTTGCTTGCTTCAATCTTTCGGGCGGGTACCGGCAGTATGCGGCTACCGTGACCGAACGCGAAGCCGCCGCAGAAGCGACGCTTTGCGGTATGGAAAAGTAAAGGCAGACTCTGCCGAACAGCATACAAACGGCGCGGGAAGCATTTGACTTCCCGCGCCGTTTCTTTGGTTTTGTCTACTGTGCGCTAAGCGCCCGCAGCCGCTTTTCGTCTGTGAGCTCTACCGTCCCGCGCGACAGGCGGATCAGCCCCTCGTTTTGCATATCCCGCAAAACGCGTGTCACGACCTCGCGTGCGGTGCCCAGATGATTGGCGATCTTTTCGTGCGTGATATGCAGCGTGCCGCTGCCCTCGAGCGCGGCTTCCTCCAGCAAAAAGCCCGCCAGGCGTTTGTCCATGCTTTTCCACAAAAGCTGTTCTACCCGCCACATGACCTCGGAAAAGCGGCTTGCCATGATCTGGTTGGTGTAATTGGCAAGCGCGGCGCAGCTTTCGGCAGCGTTTTGATAGACCTTTGCAGGGATGACCCACACCTCCGACGCTTTTTCCGCCTCTACCGTGATATCGAATTGCAGGCTTTGGATCATACACGATGCGGAAAGCAGGCACACATCCCGCTCAAACAGGCGATACAGCGTGATCTCGCGCCCCTCCGGGGAGACGATATAAGCGCGCAGCTGCCCCGAGGCTACAAGCAGAAGCCCCGTGCAGCCGGCGGCTCCGTCATGCAGCACCGTCCCGGCCGGTACGCGGCGGCACACGGCGGCATCGGCAAGCTTTGTGCGTTCGGCTTCGGGCAGGTTCCCGAGCATCGGAAAAAATGCAGCAAGCTCCATGTAACGACTCCCTTGCGGTGAAAAACGCGGTCACTCCAAATCGATCTTGCGATCCTTGTAGTAATAGATGCGGTCGTGTTCGCCGATCTCGCGCAGCACGCGGCAGGGATTCCCGACCGCCACACAGTTTGCGGGGATGTCCTTCGTGACCACGCTGCCCGCGCCGATGACGCTGTTGTCGCCGATCGTCACGCCCGGCAGAATCACCGCGCCCGCGCCGACCCAAACGTTTTTGCCGATATGCACGGGCAGGTTGAACTGCAAGCCACGGCTGCGCAGCTTCGGCTCTACGGGGTGCCCTGCGGTGGCGACGGTGACGTTCGGCCCGAACATGCAGCGATCGCCGATGTAAATGTCGCCGTCGTCTACCAGCGTCAAATTGAAATTGCCGTAAACGCCGTTCCCGGCATGCACGTGTCTGCCGCCCCAGTTTGTATGCAGCGGCGGCTCAAAATAGCAGCCCTCGCCGATCTCGGCAAACATCTTTTGCAGCAGCGCCTGCCGTTTTCCCTGCTCGTTTGGGCGTGTGGCGTTGTAATCGTATAAAAGCTCCAGACAGGCAAGCTGCTCGCGCATCAGATCCTCATCGTCCGGCGGGTAGATGCGTCCTTCGTCCATCCGTCTGCGTGCTTCTTCAGGTGTCATTTGGGGTTCCTCCTTGTGAAGGTATATCTCTTAACAGCGCCGCGCGCCGCTTATAGTCGGGCAGCACGTCAGCAACCACTTTATAAAAGGCGGGGGAATGGTTCTTTTCGCGGATGTGCGCAAGCTCGTGCACCACCACATAGTCCACCGCCTCGTTCGGATAGAGCATCAGCCGCCACGAAAAGCAAAGATGGTTTGTCCCGCTGCACGAGCCGAACCGTTTTTTGGCTGAGGTGATGCGTATCCCGGCAGGCTGTACACCCATGATCGCCGCAAAATGCGCCACGCGCGGCGGGATCTCGCGCTTGGCGCGCGCACGAAGCGCGGCAATGCGCGCAGAATCCAGTGCTTCGTCCAGCGCGCGCCGCTTTGCCTGCCGTTCTGCAGCAGCGGCGAGCCACGCCCCGTGTCGCTCCAAAAAGCGTTCGATCTCCGCTTTCGGCAGCCCTATGGGCGCTTTTACAAGCGGTACGCCGTCGTCGTCAACGGAGAGGGAAAGCGTTTTGCGCCGGCTGTAAAGGAGTTTATATTGCATGGTATCTCCCGAAAAAGGCAGGGTGCCGTTTTGGCGAATGCGTCGTTTATCATGAAAGAGCATAGCACCCGCACCGCGCAAATGTCAAGAGCGTGTGCGAAAAAAGAACCGTTCGTCTCAAACATAAAAAGGGCTTGAAAAACCCCCGAAATTGCGCTACAATAAGCATTGAAAATCGGAAAAATAAGGAGAGAGTTCCATGGATAAGAATTGGCTGAATTTCAAAACCGTTATCGTCACGGGCGCTTCCAGCGGCATGGGCAAGGGCATTGCCGAAAAGCTCATCAAGGTGCATGGGTGCAACGTCATCGGTATCGCCAGAAGCGAAAAGAAGATGAAGACCTTCGTCGAGGAGCTCGGCGAATATGCCGACCGCTTCTCCTATCAGCTTTTTGACGTTTCGTCGCTTGAAAATTGGGTGGATTTCCGCCAATATCTCGAGGACAACCATATCAAGCCCGACATTCTCATCAACAACGCGGGTATTTTGCCGAAATTCGATAAGTTCCAGCACTACACGATCGAAGAGATCGAAAGCGCCATGAACATCAACTTCTATTCGGCGGTGTATTCCATGCACACCCTGCTGCCGCTGCTGTTAAAATCCCCCTCGGCGGCGATCATCAATGTCGACTCCTCCGCGGCTCTCATGTCCCTTGCGGGTACGTCGGTGTATTCCGCCAGCAAATCGGCGCTCAAGGCGCTGACCGAATCCATGCGCGAGGAGCTGCGCGGCAAGTGCTATGTCGGCATCGTCTGCCCGGGCTTTACAAAGACCGATATTTTCCGCAATCAGGGCTCCTCCGACGAAAAGGCGCAGAAGATGCTCAACATGGTCAGCACTTCCTGCGACAAGATGGTCAAGCTCATTATGAACGGCATCGGCAAACAGCATGAGCTCATGGTGTTCGGCAAGGACGCCGCGTTTATGAACTACTTCGGGCGCATGATGCCGGTCCTCGGCGGCAGACTGTTCAGCGCCGTGATGAAGATGTCCAAGCTGCCGCTGTTCGACGGCGTCTTCAAGGAAGACTGAACCAATCATGCATAACAAGCAAAAAGCGGGAGACCTTAAGCCGAGGTGCGATAACGAAGGAAATATGTAGGGCGGCGGTGCAGCCGAAAGGCTGTGCCGCCGCTTTGCGTTGTCAGGCTGTTGCCTTTTGCCAGCGTTCCTGTCTGCCGTCGAGAGCAACGCAGTCCTCATCGGCAATGTTGATAATACCCGCAGCCTTGTAGTAAATCTCAATCTTCTGCTTTCTGTGGCCGCTGCTTTTGTCCGGAGCGTGTACCACAATCTTGTCAACCAGATCATTCAGGATTTCCGCTGTAAGTTCCTCTGGATCGGTATATTTGCGAACATTCTTCAGAAACCGCTGAAGGTCGTGCTGTTCCTGTTCGCCGCTGTCAATCAGCTCCTGCAAATCAAGAATCGCCGCTTTGACATCCTTCTGCTCTGTTTCGTACTCGGAAGAAAGCTTGTCAAACCGTTCCGCCGACAGCCTGCCCGACACCATATCCTCATAAATCCGCTTGAAAAGCGTGTCCAAGTCTTCATCACGGCGCTTCAGCGTCACAATGTCAACCTGTGCCTTTTCAACGGATAATTTTCGTTCTGCATTGGCTTTTTCCATTTCCTTTTTGACAAAGGACGCCTCAAACTGCTGGATATAGGACAACACGCCCTGAATATGCCGAAACACAAGCCGGTTCAGGGTAACTGCCCGGATATA
>CALWVN010000006.1 GCA_944384995.1 uncultured Clostridia bacterium
TTGTATCGCCATATTTTGTCTGTATACTGAGACCATCGAATCAAGAGAGACCCCACTCTTGAGGAGACGCAAACAGAATTCCCCCTTCTGTTTGGCAGAACTTTTTCATTTCTCCCCCTTTCTTTTTTACAAAAAGAGGAAAACCGCCCGGGCTCCCCCTCGGGCGGTTTTTCCTTTGCGATGAATCAACCTGCAAAAAAGAACGTTTACAAAACGTTCAAGGCTATTTTATTGTGCCGCCATAATTTGCCTGTATACTCAAACCATCAAATCAAGAGAGACCCCACTCTTGAGGAGACGCAAACAGAGTTCCCCCTTCTGTTTGGCAGAACTTTTTCATTTCTCCCCCTTTCTTTTTTTTACAAAAGCGAAAAAGCCGCCCGAGTCCCCTCGGACGGCTTTTTCGTGCGTTTTTGCGGCGAACTGCACCCATACAAAAGGGATGCGCCGACGCGGAAGGGAAGCCGCGCCGGCGCCACAGGAGAAAAAATGAGGTATTTATAGAGAACGGTGCGAAATGGCGCCGTTTTCCGCTCGGTATATCAATATTTGGTCAGATAGTTGCCGATCTCCCAATCGCTGACGCTGGTGCGGTATCTGTCCCACTCGTGTTCTTTGCCCTCGAGATACTTTGTATAGATGTGCTCGCCGAGCGCCTCTTTAATGAAGGGGTCCTTTTGGAATTCGACCAGTGCTTCTTCCAGAGAACCGGGCAGGCTGTCGATGCCGTCCGCAGCAAGCTCCTCGGGCGACATGGCAAAGATATTTTTGTTTGTGCCTGCGGGCGGGGTGAGCTTGTTTTTGATGCCGTCGAGCCCCGCAGCGAGGCAGAGCGCCATTTCAAGGTAGGGGTTGCAGGACGGATCGGGGCAGCGCAGCTCTACGCGCGTACCCATGCCGCGCGCGGCAGGCACACGGATGAGCGCCGAACGGTTAGAAGCGGACCAGGAAAGGTATACGGGTGCTTCATAGCCGGGCACCAAGCGCTTATAGGAGTTGACCAGGGGGTTAGAGACCGCAGCAATGCCCTTGACATGCTTGAGAAGCCCCGCGATGAAGTACATAGCGGTGTCGCTAAGTCCCAGTTCCGTCTCGGGATCGTAGAAAGCATTTTTGCCGTCCTTCATCAGCGACATGTTGGTGTGCATGCCCGAACCGTTTATGCCGAATACGGGCTTGGGCATGAATGTCGCATGCAGCCCGTGACGGCGGGCATAGGTCTTGACCACATGCTTAAAGGTCATCACGTTGTCCGCTGTTTTCAAAACTTCGTCAAAACGGAAGTCGATCTCATGCTGGCCTGCGGCGACCTCATGGTGCGATGCTTCGATCTCAAAGCCCATATCCTCGAGCGCCAGACAGATCTCGCGGCGGCACTGCTCGCCCTGGTCGGAGGGCCCCATGTCAAAGTAGCCTGCTACGTCACCGGTCTTGGTGGTGGGGTTGCCGTCTTCATCAAGCTGGAACAGGAAAAATTCACATTCGGGGCCGACGTTGAAGGTGTAGCCCATGTCGGCGGCTTCCTTGATGACTTTTTTCAGCACGTTTCTCGGATCGCCCAAAAACGGCGTCGTGCCGTCCGCGCAGTAGACATCGCAGATCAAACGCGCGACGCGGTCTTTCCACGGCAGCAGTACAAAGGAATCGTAATCCGGGCGCAGGTACATATCGGATTCGTCGATGCGCACAAAGCCCTCAATCGAAGAACCGTCAAACATACACTCGTTGTCGAGCGCTTTTTCCAACTGGCTTTCGGTGATGGCGACATTTTTGAGCTGACCGAAAATGTCGGTGAACTGCAAACGGATGAATTTGACATCCTGTTCCTTTGCAATGCGCAAAACATCTTCTTTTGTGTAACCCATTTTGCTTTTCTCCTTTCAACTAAAAGAGGGCAACGACGCCTTATCGTAAGACGTCGTTGCCCTGCGTTTATGCTACCATTATAGCAAGCTGTTTCGATTTGTCAACGAAAAGAAGAAAATTTTTGCACGATTTGTCGTGATCTACAAAACGAAGTGCTTTATGCAAAGTGCTTTTTAGGCAGAATGTTTGTTTCTCACCCAGCGGTTGCCTGCCGCGTCGAAGGCTTCCTTTGCCGCCGGTATTTGGAGCGTGCAAATGCGGGAAAGTTGCGCTATACTGAGGCCACACGATGCGAAGGACGCATCGGAGAAGGAGGTATACAACATGAAAAATACCATGAAGAAGCTCTGCAGTGTACTGCTCGTTCTTGCGGCGATATTGGCATTGGCCGTGCCGTCGTTCGCCGCAGACGCCAACAGCCGCGCGGGCACGGTGCGCATCACCTCGGGCAGCCTGAATGTCCGTTCGGCGCCCTCGACTTCGTCGAGCGTGATCGCGTCGCTGTCCAAGAATGCGACCGTCACGCTGCTTTCCAAAGAAGGGAACTGGTGGCGCGTGGAATACGCGGACGGCAAAAGCGGTTATGCTTCTGCAAGCTATATTGCCGAAGTTTCCGGCAGCCGTGCATACCGTGTTAAGACCACAAGCGGCAATTTGAATGTCCGTTCCGGCGCGGGTACGAATTATTCCGTAAAAGCGTCGCTCCCGAACGGTAAAGTCATCGTCGTGCTCTCACAGTCCGGCGGCTGGGCGAAGATCGTCTACAACGGCAGAAGCACCGGGTATGTCAGTGCGTCGTATCTGGCGTCGGTATCGTCCGGCACAACCGGCGGCTACGCAGCGGTGCGGCTTTCCGTGCCGAGCTTTAAGCAGACAGATTCCCGCTGGGCAAACGTGCTGCTCGGTTCCTCGGGCGAGACCATTGCACAGTCCGGCTGTACCACCACGGCGCTGGCCATGACCGAGTCTTTCCGCACGGGTACGACGCTCACGCCTGCGGATATGGCGAAAAAACTCACCTATGCGCCTGCGGGCTGGCTGTACTGGCCGTCCAACTACGTGACGAGCACCAACGGTACGAACTATCTGCAAACGGTCTATAACCTGCTTTCACAGGGCAAGCCCGTAATCCTCGGCATGAAAAAGTCGAACGGCAGCCAGCATTGGGTCGTTGTGACCGGCTTTACGGGCGGCACGCTTTCGGCGGCGAATTTCACCGTCAACGATCCGGGCTCGAATTCGCGTACCACGCTGTCCTCGTTCGTCAGTGTGTATCCGAACTTCTATAAGATCGCTTACTATAAGTGAAGCGGCCTGAAACGAAAAGGCTTATAGAAAGAAAATGCACGGCAGGGGGGGAGACCCCTGCCGTGCAAATTTTTGCGCGCAGGCATTTTGTTTAATCCAACATAATTTTGATCACGATTTTGCGCACTGCGGCGGGCTTGCCGTCCACACAGCAGCCGGGCTTGTGCGCATCCTGCGGATAAAACACAGCGAATTCTCCCGCGCGGACCGCAAAGCTGCGGGAATTTGCATCGTTGCCCGTAAAAAAGGCAACATCCTTTTCGGAAGAGTAGGGGACGGTGTTTTCCAGCGCTTCCGAAGGCGCCCAGAACATCTGCTCCTCGCCCTCGGCAATATACTGCACATCGGCATAAACACGGTGCGCTTCATAATCCTTTTCCGACGAAAAACCCGTGTCGTAGGTCTGCACCGTTGCAAAGCAGCGGTCTCCGTCGAGCGCATAACGTCCGGGCGGCATCGGGTTTTTCCTGTCGTTCATAATAAAATCATACGCCAAAATGGAGTTTTGATTTTTATGGGCGTATTTCAGGAAATTCTCAACACTGTCCAAAATCATTTTTCAGTACCTCCTTTTTGAAGCGTCGCCGCTTCGGAAATGTGTATATTTATGTGCGGGTAGGTCATTTCGATCCCCCGCGCATCAAAATCGGTTTTGATCTGTTCCAAAAGGCGATAGCGTGCCGACCAGTAATCTGCTGTTTTGACCCAGGCGCGCAGTACATAGGAAATGCTGCTTTCGTCAAACTTCTGTATCGCGGCAAAAGGCGGGTCGGGTTCATCCGTAAACATGCCGACTGCCTCGACGGAAGCGAGCAGCGAACGGCGCACCTCCTCAATAGGTGCGTCATAGGAAACATCAATATTCAAATCTACCAGCCGTTTTTCCTGCTCCGTGTAGTTGATGATCTTTGTATCGATGACCTTGCTGTTGGGCACATAAATAATCTTGTTGTCTACCGTTTTGAGCTTGGTGTGGATGAGGCTGATGATGCTGACCGTGCCACTCACATCGTCGATCTCTACATAGTCGCCGATCTTAAAGGGCTTTGAGATGAGCAGCATGATACCACTTGCGAGATTGGCAAGACTGTCCTGTACGGCAAGCGAAGCAGCCAGCCCCACGACGGAAAACGCCGCGAGCATGGAGGTGACCGAAACGCCGAGCGTCTCTATGACGATCATCGCCGTGATGAACCACAGCACAAGCTTGACCGCAAACCGCAGGATCTTGCGCAATGTCGCGTCCATGGATATGCGGGAAAGCAAACGGTCGAGCAGCCGGCACAGCAGCCGCTGGATGACGTAACAGATTACAAACACCAAAACCGCGGACAAAATTTTGCCCACGGTAAAGTTGCCGACGGAATAATTCAGAATCGCGTGTAGGGTATCCATAGCAAAAGGGGTCCTTTATGTAGCGCAGAGTATGGTTGCCGCCATGGTGAACTGCGCGGCATAATACAGAGTGTGGTTGAGAATGATATTGCCTTTGGTGTTTTTGCCCTCGCCGAAGTACATGCCGGAAAGCACCAGGTCGGACAGCAGGAACAAAAGTCCGCCGATGGACATGACAACCCACATTTTTTGGAAATCGGTGATATATGCAGTCACCATGGAGTTTGTCATCGTCCATGAGAGCATGAACGAATAGAGAAATACGATCCATTTGAATTTGCCGTACCGCATTTTAAGCGGCTTTTCAAGCAGCAGTGCGATCACGGCAATGACCAGCGCCGCGGCAGCGGAAATAAGGATGCTTGCCGTCGTAAAGGGAGAAGCGACTAAGATAGCGGCGACAAAGCAGACATGCCCGAGCAAAAAGAAGATGAAGCCGGAGTAAAGGTATGAATCCTTATCCTGCAAATAGATCCATTTCAGGTCAAGCCAAACATCGCCTAAGAGCCCGCACACAAGCCCGAAGATCATCAAAGAGCCGAATTCGTAAAACCCACGGTTGGCGTTGGTTGCCGCCACCGCCGTACCGATAAAGCAAAGGCTTGCAACCGCTTTTGCGTACAATGCGGCGATGCCGCCGTACTTGACGCGCAAAAACAGAAACACCGCCGTCGCAGCGATGCCGACACCCAACAACACCCAGTACACAAAACCACTCCAAGCCGTTCGGATGCGCGGCCTTACCGCTTAGCCAGGTAGATTCACGTTCTTGCCTGCCTGTGCGTAAGCTCCGCCGCGACCGTTCTGAAATTCAGTAATACTATACAATATTTTTCCAAACATTTCAATATGTTTTTAGGGATTCGGCAAAAATCTGCTTTTTTCGGCAGCTGTGCATTTCAGAAGCGGTAATCTGCGCAAAGGCGTTTTTGCACATACGGCGCCATACGCTGCTTGTGTGCCTCGTGCAGGGGGTGTACTTGAAACGCACGCAGCGCTTCTTCGGACGTGAATTCCGAATAAAATACAAAATCGCAGTCGCTCGAGGGGAGCGCTTCGCCGATCTCACAGCGCACAACGCCGTCGATGGCTTCGAGCGTCTTAACGGAACGATGCAGCAGTTCAAACACATCGGCGCGGTTCTCGGGTGTTACTGCCTGCGAAAAGCGCCAAAACAAAATATGACGTACCATTTTTGTTCACCTCTTTTTTATTGTAGCATAATTTTTCAAAAAAGAAAGTGTTGACAAATGTGTTGATTTGTGCTTAAATAAGCTAAACCGATGAAACGGAAGTAAAACTGCACGACGCGCTTACAGAGAGTGGGCGGCGCTGAGAGCCCCGCAGCAAACGCGGCAGACAAATGGTCCGTTGAGGGCGCATTGAAAAGATGCGACGGGGCTTTCCCGTTACAGAGAGAGGGATATGTCCGTATCCTGTTCGAGTGGGCGGCTTTCTGCCGTCAAGCAAGGTGGTACCGCAGGTATAATTTTCGCCTGTCCTTGTATATGCAAGGGCAGGCGTTTTTATTTTCCCGCTGCCGCCGTCGGACGAAAAAATTTCAGGGAGGAACCCAAAATGAAAAAGCTTGTATCCATCCTCATGGTGCTCCTGTTGGTTTTAGGTGTATGCACCGCGTGCGGCGGCGAGACCGGTACGACCGGCGAGACCACGCCGCGCGATACCGACAACACCTACAAGGTCGCCATTGTGCAGTATGCCGACAACGCCGCATTCCAGGAAATGCGCGAGGCGTTCATTTCCCGCATGCGCGCGCTCGGCTATGACGAAGCGATGATGAGCTTCGACATCCAAAACGCGCAGGGCGACCAGTCCATGCTTGCGAGCATCACCCAAACGGTCTGCAACGGCGATTATGATTTGATCGTGCCCATCGTCACGCCCGCGACCATTTCTGTCGTCAACGGCGAGCCGGAGTGCCCCGTGGTGTTCATCTCCGTAACGGATCCCGTCGCGTCGGGAATCCTCACCACGATGGAAGCGCCCGATAAAAACGCAACGGGTACGTCCAATATCGTCCCCGTCGATCAGATTTTTACCCTTGCAAAGCAACTGACCCCCTCCGTGCAGAACATCGGCATCCTCTATTGCTCCGGCGAACAGAACGCCGTCCAGACTGCCGAAAAAGCAAAGGCGTATCTGTCCGAAAACGGCTTTACCTATCGCGAAGTAACCGTTGCGAATTCCTCTGAGGTGCAGCAGGCGGCGCAGTCGCTCGCATCAGATGTGGATGCCATTTATATCCCGATCGATTCCACCGTGCAGACCGCTATGGCGCAGGTCGTTGAGGCGGCGAATGCCGCAAAGATCCCCGTTTACGGCAGTGACCCCGTTATGGTGCAGTCCGGCGCGCTTGCCTGTGTGAGCGTCAGCAATACCCAGCTCGGCGAACGCAGCGCGGAAATGGCGGATGAAATTTTGCGCGGCGCGGCGGTCTCCTCGGTGCCTGCCGAGGCGCTCGATGAATACCAGTACGTCATCAGCCGTGCAGCTGCAGAAACGCTCGGTATCACCGTGCCCGAAGGGGACAACTATCAGGTCATTGGCTGATTTGCAGCTCGCATAAACGAACAGTTCGGGCAGCCGTGCGGCTGCCCGAACGATTATGTAAGTTAGGAGAGAGTGCGTTTGGATATTGTATGGAGCGCCCTGCTTTTGGGGCTGCAATACGCCATGCTGGCGCTCGGCGTTTACATCACCTTCCGGGTGCTGAATATCCCCGACCTGACCGTGGACGGCAGCTTTACACTGGGCGCGGCGGTCTCAGCAGTGCTCAGCGTGTCGGGACATCCGTTTCTGGGGCTTTTGGCGGCGCTGGTCTGCGGCGCGCTCGCGGGCGGTGTCACGGGCTTTTTACAGACGAAAGCGGGCATCCATCCGATTTTGGCGGGTATTTTGACCATGAGCGGGCTGTATACCGTCAACATCACGATCATGGGCGCGCCGAACGTTTCACTCATCGGCAAGCCCCGTTTTTATGATTTCATGGACGCCCTTTTGCCGAATGCGGGCAGGGACGTTCCCGAGATCCTCACCGTCGCGGTGCTGTGCGTCGCGGTGACTGCGCTTCTGATCTTGTTTTTCCGCACGGTGTTCGGGCTTTGCATCCGCGCCACGGGCAATAACGAAGATATGGTGCGCGCGTCCTCCATCAATACCAATGCGACGAAAATCACCGCGCTTTGCATGGCAAACGCACTCGTCGGGCTTTCCGGCGCGCTGATCGCGCAGACGGGCGGCTATGCAGATGTCAACGGCGGCAGCGGCATGATCGTCGTGGGGCTTGCCTCCGTGATCATCGGCGAAGTCATATTCGGCAAGCGTTCGCTTACACTCGGCCTCATTTCCGCTGTGGTCGGCTCGGTCGTGTACCGTTTGATCATTGCGCTTGCGCTTGAAAGCAATGTGTTCTCGGCAAACGCGCTTAAACTGATTTCCGCAGTGATCGTCGGCATCACGCTTGCCGTCCCTGCCATGCGTGCCGCCGTCTCGCGGTACCGCGCACGAAAGGGGGCGAAGCGCCGTGCTTGAAGTCCGACATATCTCTAAAACCTTTTTGAAAGGCACGCCCAATGAACACACGGCGCTGCGGGATTTTTCGCTGCATTTGGCGCCCGGTGAATTCGTTACGGTCATCGGCTCAAACGGCGCAGGCAAATCGACGCTGTTCAACGCCGTGGCAGGCAGCTTTCTGTGTGACAGCGGCGAGATCGTGCTTGATGGGAAAGACATTACCTATAAAAGGGAGCATCTGCGCGCGCGGCAGATCGGGCGGATCTTCCAGGACCCCATGAAGGGCACCGCGCCGGATCTTACGGTAGAGGAAAATCTGGCGCTTGCGTATTCCAAGGCGACGCGCCGCATCCTCTCGCCGGCACACCGCAAAAAAGATACAGCGTATTTCCGCGAACAGCTCGAACGGCTGCACATGGGGCTTGAGGACCGTATGCGCACGAAGGTCGGTCAGCTTTCGGGCGGGCAGCGTCAGGCGGTCACGCTTTTGATGAGCACCATGGTCACCCCGAAGCTGCTGCTTTTGGACGAGCACACTGCTGCGCTCGACCCCGTTACGGCGCAAAAGGTCATGGACATCACAAAAGAGATCGTCAAAAAAAACCAAATCACCACGATGATGATCACCCACAACATCGAGCAGGCGTTACACACGGGCACGCGTACCATCATGTTAAGCGACGGCCGCATCGTGCTCGATTTACAGGGCGAGGAACGTGAGAAAATGACCCTGCCCGCGCTTTTGGAGCTGTACCGCGAAAAGGCGGGCAAGGTGCTCGACAATGACCGTATGCTGCTTTCCGAGCAAGCAGGGGAAAACGCGAAAAACTGAATATTAAAAAATAACCGCCGCGTGCGTTCTTTCGGAACGCATGCGGCGATTTTTATTTCTTTTGTTCCTGTTCCCACTCTTCGCGCTGTATGGAATAGACGATATGCGGCATGTCGATGCCGTAGTAGTGTTTTGTAAAGCCGCCGCGCGGCTGCATCCCATTGCGCTTTGCCACACGCTGCGACGGGAAATTGTTGTCGCGGATGATCGAAAATACCTCGTCGGCGTGGAATTGCGTAAATGCGTAATCGCGGCACGCTTTCGCCGCCTCGGTGGCGTAGCCCTGTCCCCAAAAGTCCTTGCAGAACAGGTAGCCGACCTCTAAGACCTCCCTGCCGTTACAGTCCTGTACGGTCACGCCGCACTGCCCGATCATTTCGCCGCTTTTCTTCAGGATCGCCGCCCAAAGCCCGAAGCCGTATTGTTGGTAGCGTGCTTGCTGGCGGGAAAGCCAATCGTGCGCTTCTTCGTCCGAAAAAGCGTGCGCATAGGCGTACATGACCTCCTCGTCCTGCAACATGCGGCAAAGCGCGGGAAAGTCTGCGTCGGTCATCTTACGTAAAAGCAGACGTTCGGTTTCCATGATGATTTCCATATTGATGCATCCTTGAAAAAATTTTAAGTTTCTGTACGCTATTGTATCACGCTTTTCGGAAAAGACAAGTCCTGTCTGCTTCGAACAGCTGTCCGAAAACGGGCATATACTGTACTGCTCCCCACGTTTTTCGGAAAAATATGTTTATGCGGAAAGATTGGTGGCAAAACTATGGTTGTACATCAAATCTTCCTTGGAGCGTGATGCAAGATGACGATCAAACGCGGGGACATCTATTATGCGGACTTAAGTCCCGTCGTTGGCTCGGAGCAGGGCGGAACGCGCCCGGTCCTGATCGTCCAGAATGACGTCGGCAACAAATACAGCCCAACCGTCATAGCCGCGGCGATCACCAGCCAAAAGTACAAAACACAGCTGCCTACGCACATCCGCGTGCATGCGGAAAACTGCGGGCTGCAAAAGGATTCGATCGTCCTGCTCGAACAGGTGCGCACGATCGACAAAAAGCGTCTGAAAGAGCGCATGGGCAATCTGCCGCAGGCGGAAATGGAACGGGTTGACCACGCGCTTTCCGTCAGCTTCGGACTCGGCGCAGAGTGATGTCCCCGTAAAGCAAAAGATAAGAGCACTGCCCGTCGGCGGTGCTCTTTTTTGCCAAAACGGAAAAGCATAATTTGCGTTCGGCGGCGTATCCTATAACAGACAAACGATACGAAAGGAGTTTGCATATGGCAAATCTGACCGCCGCAGAACTCAAGGGGATCGAAGACGGGCTCAACGCCGAAAAGCTGCTGATCTTGAAATACCGCAATTATGCGCAAATGACCGCCGACCCGACCGTGCGGGGCTTATGTGAACAGCTCGCCGCGCAGCACAAGCACCATTACGATACACTTTTGGGGAACCTTTCTTAAATCCAAATGGGAAAATACGGGCGCGCCGAACTGCAAAGACAAGCGCACAGCCCGAGAAAAAGGAGACGATATATATGCCGCAGCCGCTTTCCGACCGTGAGATCTTAGACGATCTGCTCGCGTCCCAAAAGCACATAGGGACGCTTTACAATACTTTCGCGAGTGAATGTAAAAACGCCGCGCTCGAAAGCGATATGATGAACATCCTGCGCGAGGAGCACAATTTGCAGTCCGCCGTGTTTACCGAAATGGAAAAGCGCGGCTGGTACACCCCCGCACCCGCCCGGCAGCTGCAAATTGAGGAAACCAAAATCAAATTCCAAAACGCGGGCAATTCGCTGTAAAGCGGATTTGCCTTATACACATGATACAAAATCCCCCAAGGCTTGCAAAGGCAGCCTTGGGGGATTTCTATGTTTTGTAACAATAACTCACTGCGCCGTTCTGCCGCGCAGCACCTTTTTGAGCCTTTCACGTGCAGCAAGCGTGAATACCACGCACAATACGATTTTGGCAATGTCCCCGGCAATGAAGGGGAGGACGGTAAGGGTGATGGCTTCTTCAAAACGCCCGCCGGAAAAAACGGTGAACCATGCCGTGCCGCCCACGTAGCAAACGAGCAGGGAAAAGAGCAGAATGCCCGAAAGCCCTGCCGCGCGCAGCGCAAGGGACTTGCCGGCAAGCCGCTTGTCAAAGACGCGCATCAGTGCGGCAATCAGAATCGCCATAACGGGGTACACGAGCAGATACCCGCCCGTCGGCCCTGCAAGGCGCGCCGCGCCTGCCTGAAAGCCCGCAAAGACGGGCACGCCCACCACGCCTAACAGCAAATACACAAGCTGGCTTAAAAACGCGGGTTTTACAGGGAGCAGAAGCCCCGTGAGATAGACCGCGATCAGCGAGCAGGAGATCGGCACGGGGCCGATGGGCACGGAAAGCTGTGAAAGCACGGCGGTAACGGCGGCGAACACGCCCACAACCACGACCGCGCGCACACCCGAAAGCGTGTATACCGATTTGGAGGCTTTTTGCTGCTGCATGCAAACCTCTCAGTCTAAGATCACGCCGAGCACGCCTGCAGGCGCTAAAACAGCGTTGGCTTCGTCAGTATCAATGTGCATGGCGAGCGCGTAATTGGGGCTGACACGCACGACCGTGTCACCGAAGATCAAAGAGCGTTCAGCGGATTTGATCTCCACGGAAACGACCTGCTTGTCACGCATTCCATATTTTTCCGCGTCCTCGGGCGTCATGTGGATATGGCGCTTGGCGATGATCACACCCTCGGAAAGCTCTACTTCGCCCTTAGGGCCTACGAGCTTGCATGCACCGCTGCCCTTTACATCGCCGGACTCGCGCACAGGCGCGGTGATACCGATCTTGCGCGCGTCGGAGGCGGAAAGCTCCACCTGATCCGCCGAACGCTCGGGGCCTAAGATCGAAACCGCCGGGAAGCTGCCCTTGGGACCGATGACCTGCACGCGCTCCTCGCACGAAAACTGCCCGGGCTGCGAAAGGTCCTTTTTCTTGGTCAAGGTGTATCCCGCGCCGAACAGCGTTTCCAGCGTCTCCTTGGTGACATGCACGTGACGTGCGGAGGTCTCTACCAAAACAGTCTTTTCCATTTGTAATCCTTCTCCCTTAGAAATTTGTTTGTTTTATTTGCCTGCAAGCTCGGCGCGCGCCGCGCGGATGTTCTCTACAAAGCGCTTGCCTGTCTCGGTGATCTTTTTGTAGTCGCCGGTCTTCGCGCCCGCCGTCAAAGATGAGCCCGCGCCCACGGCGACCGCGCCCGCCTTGATCCATTCACCGACGTTGTCTGCGGTCACGCCGCCCGTCGGCATCATCTTAGCGTAGGGGATCGGCCCGCGAATATCCTTGATGATCTTCGGCCCGAACAGGTCGGCAGGGAATACTTTGAGGATGTCCGCGCCGTTTTCCATGGCAAGAAGCCCCTCGCGCACGCTCATGATGCCGGGCATCATCGGTACGCGGTAGCGGTTGCACAGGTGCAGGGTGTCCAGATCCAAAGCGGGGCTCACAATATATTCCGCGCCCGAAAGCATCGCAATGCGCGCGGTCGTCGCGTCAAGCACCGTCCCCGCGCCGAGGATGATCTCCTCGGGCGTGTAGCGCTTTGTGAGTTCTTCAATGACCTTGTCCGCATGCGGCACGGTAAAGGTTAGCTCAATGGCCGCCACGCCGCCCTCGATGCACGCGTCGGTGATGCGCATTGCCTCGTCTACCGACTCCGCACGGACGACGGCGACAATGCCGCAGTCCTGGATTCGTTGTAAAATCTGTTCTTTATCCATACTTGCATCTCCTATATGATTTGGATATTTGGGTCAAAAAATCGCGAGTGAATTGTTGCTTTCAATCAGAGGTTGGTTCAACCAAACCGTGCTTGATGCACCATCGAATCGGGTTTTCTTCGATATACCTTTGTTTGCAATACAAATCCTCATCGTCTCGAATAATGTGGTCATAAAAACTGCGTTCCCACAAAGTGCCTGTTCTGCAGTCCCTTGCAGAGCCAATTTTTGACCGTTGAACCGTAACCATAGACTTATAAGCGCCAATTACAGAACTTACCGTAGGGACAGCCCTTGTGGCTGTCCGCAAGTTGGTTTCCGGCATAAATAAAATCATATGAATATGGTTCGGCATAATGATATATGTCGGAATACGAACTTGGTATTTGTGTTCAACCTCGTGAAGCGTATTTTCACAAATTTTACCGAGCACGGTCAATTTTAGCATTGAAAAGCCACAAGCGCTGTCCCGACGATTTGGATTTTGCGCATAACGGATTTCGGATAAAATCGGTCGGGCGTTTTTCGTGCAAATTGTTATGAAATAAGCGCCGCGGCGATAGTCGAAATTTGAAAGCCTTTGAGATTTTCTTTGCGGTAGTGACATCTTGTTGCCTCTAGCGTTAAACGACTTGTCATAGGATACAGAGCAAATTCGCAGCATAATCGGTTCGGACAGCCGCAAGGGCTGTCCCTACGATTAAAAGTACCGTACCAAAACCAGTGCGGTCATTTTTATCTCTGCACCCTGGCGCCTGCGCCGTTCACGATGTTTTCGACTTCTTTCAAAGACGCCATGGAGGTGTCGCCGGGCGTCGTCATCGCCAAAGCGCCGTGCGCCACGCCGTAGTTGACCGCCTTTTGCGGGTCGCCCGTGGTCATCAGCCCGTAAATGAGCCCCGAAGCGAACGAATCGCCGCCGCCCACGCGGTCGAAAATTTCAAGGTTCGGCAGAGACATGCCGTTGTAGACCTTGCCGTCCGCATAGCAGATGGCACTCCAATCGTTGATCGTCGCGGTTTTAACGGTGCGCAGCGTCGTGGCAATGACCTTGAAGTTCGGATAGACCTTGACCACTTCGCCGAGCATTTTATAGTAGCCCTCGATGTTTAAGGATTTGAGATTTTCGTCGTTGCCCTCAACTTCAAAGCCGAGGCAGGCGGTGAAGTCCTCTTCGTTGCCGATCATGACGTCAATGTAGGGCGCGATCTCGCGGTTGACTTCCTGTGCCTTTTCCTTGCCGCCGATGTCCTTCCACAAAGAGGGACGGTAGTTTAAGTCATAAGAAACGATCGTGCCGTACTTTTTCGCGGTCTTGACCGCTTCGATCACCACATCCGCCGTCGTGTCGGACAGCGCAGCGAAAATGCCGCCTGTGTGCAGCCAGCGCACGCCGAGCGTACCGAAAATATATTCCCAGTCGATGTCGCCGGCATTTAACTGTGCCGTCGCCGTGTTGCCGCGGTCGGAAACGCCGACCGCCCCGCGGATACCGTAGCCGCGCTCGGTGAAGTTGAGCCCGTTACGCACCGTCCTGCCGATGCCGTCATACGGCACCCAGCGGATCAGCGCGGTGTCTACGCCGCCCTGAAGCATAAAATCTTCTACAAGCCGCCCGACTTCGTTGTCTGCCAAAGCCGTGACCGCCGCAGTTTTCAACCCGAAGCAGCGCCGCAGACCGCGCGCGACGTTGTATTCGCCGCCGCCTTCCCACGCGCGAAAGCTGCGTGCGTTTTTGATGCGCCCCTCACCGGGGTCAAGCCGCAGCATGATCTCACCCAAGGAGATCATGTCATACGTATAGGTGCCCGGCGCTTTTAACTGTAAGTCCATAAAAATCCACTCCGTTTGTTTTGTGTCCGTTATACGCCCGAATAGGCATTGAAGCCGCCGTCTACCGCGATGGTCGTGCCCGTGATGAAGCTCGAATAGCTTTCATCACACAAAAACAACAGCGCGCCTTCCAACTCTTCGGGTTCGCCGAAGCGTTTCATCGGCGTAGCGGCAAGGATCTTGCCCGTGCGCGCGGTGGGCGTACCGTCCTCGTTCCAAAGAAGCGTTTTGTTCTGGTTGGTCGAGAAAAAGCCTGGCGCAATGCTGTTGACGCGGATGCCCACCTCGGCGAAATGAACCGCCATGAATTCGGTGAAGTTCTTAACCGCCGCTTTCGCCGCGGAATAGGCAGGGATCTTCGTCAGCGGACGGAACGCGTTCATCGACGTGACCATCACGATGCAGGTGTTGTCTTTTGCCGCCATGTCGCGCGCAAAGACCTGCGTGGGGATGAGCGTGCCGAGGAAGTTTAAGTTAAACACAAAGGAAATGCCCTGCGGGTCAAGATCAAAGAATGTCTTGACATTCTCGTCCTTTTCCACCAGATCGACCGCTTCCAGCGTTTCCTTGGTGGTCGTGCCCTTCGGATTGTTGCCGCCCGCGCCGTTCAAGAGGATGTCGCAGGTGCCAAGGCGCTCGTTGACGACCTTGCGTGCGGCTTCCATGCTCTCGGGTTCGAGCACATTGCAGGGGACGGCGATCGCTTCGCCGCCTGCGGCGGTGATCTCGTCGGCAACCTTCTGCGCCGCTGCTTCGTTCAAATCAAGCACGGCGACTTTCACGCCCTGGCGTGCCAGCGCCTTTGCAAAATCACCGCACAGTACGCCGCCGCCGCCCGTGACAACGGCGACACGGCCTTTTAAATTCTCATGTGTCATATCATTTCCCCGCTTTCTGTTTTTCTACGGCTTCCCAAAGCCCGTTGAGATAGGTCGCGCCGAGCGCGCGGTCATAAAGACCGTAGCCGGGGCGCGCGACCTCGCCCCAGATCATTCTGCCGTGGTCGGGACGGATGTACCCGTCAAACCCGACGTCCTGCAGCGCTTTTACGATCTCGTACATATCGAGCGAGCCCGCGTCGCTTTCATGTGCGGTCTCGTTGAAATGCCGACCCTCGACCTTGACATTGCGCAGATGCGCGAAATAAATGCGGTCGCCCACCTCCCGGATCATCGCAGGCAGATCGTTTTGAAGGCTCGCGCCCAAAGACCCCGTGCAGAAAGTCAGCCCGTTATACTTGCTCGGCACCGCCGCCAGCAGCCTTTTGAGCGCGTCGATATCCGTAATGATGCGCGGCAGCCCGAAAATGCCCCATGGCGGATCGTCCGGGTGGATCGCCATTTTGACGTCGCATTCTTCGCAGACCGGCATGATCTGCTCTAAGAAGTAAATGAGGTTGCGCCAAAGCGTCTCCTCGTCCACACCTTTATATTTCTCGAACAATTCCTTGATCTCGGGCATGCGCTCGGTTTCCCAGCCGGGCATGGCGTAGCCGTTGGAATTGTCGTCGATCTCGCGGAACATCTCTTCGGGGGATTTGCCTTCGATCTGCGTCCCGTCATAGGCAAGGCAGGTCGAACTGTCCGCAGTGCGCAGGGAAAGATCCGTGCGCGTCCAGTCGAACACGGGCATGAAGTTGTAGCAGATCACCTTTACGCCTGCTTTTGCAAGGTTGCGGATGCTTTCCTTGTAATTTTCAATATACCGATCGCGCGTGGGCAGGCCGATCTTGATGTCTTCGTGCACATTGACGCTTTCGATGCATTCCATCGTAAGGCCCGCTTCTTCGATCTGGGCTTTCATTTTTAATATGTCGTCAAGCGGCCACGCTTCCCCTGCGGGCAGATAGTGCAGCGCCGGCACAACGCCCGTCACACCGGGGACCTGGCGGATCTGCTCAAGCGTTACGGTGTCCTTTTCCTTGCCGAACCAGCGGAACGTCATCTGCAAAACGATCATCACCTTTCTTCAGGGAAAGAAGATATTCCCATTTTTGTTTATTTTATCACCCAAAGGCATATTTATCAACATATTTTCGCCGCAAAAACGCCGAGATTCCGCCGTTTCGCCGTACAGATTTTGACCATTTCGGTGAAGCGGCGGTAAGCTGCCTGGAGTCGAACACAATATGGTTTTCAGCGGACGCTTCCCGCGCGGGCTGCGCGAAAGGGCTTGAAATACGGCAGTATTCCGGCGCTTTTGTGCCTTGCCCGCGCAAAAATCCTCACGCTGAAAACTGCTACGCGCGAAAACGATGTCGGCAGGGATGGGATTTTCGTTTTGAGCACGCAGGCAGGCTGCCGCCTGCCAAGGGTGAAAAAGGGAAAGACCGCCGTGCCGGCGCGTTTTCGGCATATCGGGTTCGGTTCTCGGCAGCTTATAGATAGGGTTTGACAGATTTCGTCGAATACAGTATAATAAGGCGACCATTTGGTAGATACGACAAGAGACGGGCGGTGCCCGTTGCGAGAATACATGGTTTGTATCCGTACAGGAATACTATCCTCGAGGTGTGCTATGGCTAACGAAAATCGTCGTTCCGAAGAACGGAAAGTGGAATTGAGCCGCAAATTGGACGAAAAGGTAAATAAAAAATATAAGCAGGAGCAGGCAAAAGCCCGCAAAAAGCGGCGCAAGGAACGCATCCGCGCCGAAAAGCGGAAAAACAGCAAATTCCGCAACAGCAAATTCGGCAAAAAATGGTTCGGCATGAAAAAGTGGAAGCGCATCGTGGTGTATGTCGTGCTCGCGATCCTGCTTTTGGGATTGCTTTTGTTCGGCGTGGTATACGGCATTTATAACAGCTTCCGCAGCAACATCAACGAGGACAACCTCGGCATCACGACCGACATTGAGGACAAATACGGCGATACCGGGATTTTCAACGTGGCGCTGTTCGGTGTGGATACGCGTGACGAGAATTCGTTCTCCGGCAGATCCGACACGATCATTATCGTCAGCGTTGACCGGGCGAACAACACCGTAAAATTGTCCTCCATCCTGCGCGACAGCTATGTCGCGATCAAAGGACACAAGAACCAGAAGATCACGCATGCCTATATGTTCGGCGGCGCGGAGCTCGCCATCAAAACGCTGAACCAGAATTTCGGCATGAACATCACAGATTACGTCACGGTGAACTTTGCGAAGCTTGCGGAAGCGATCGATGTTCTCGGCGGCGTGGATGTTGAGATCACCGAACGGGAACGCGAAGAGGTCAACAATATCGGCGACGATGACGATCCCGATTTCCCGTATATTGAAGAGGCGGGGATGGTGCACCTCAACGGCAAGCAGGCCGTGGTGTACGCGCGCATCCGCCATATCGATTCGGATGTGGCGCGTTCCGAACGCCAGCGCAAGGTGCTTGACGCACTGCTTGTCAAGGCGCGGCAGATCAGCCCCACGCGCTATGCCGAGGTACTGCGCACCATGCTGTCACTTTGCGAGACCTCGCTTTCGTTCTCCGAGATCATGTCCTATGCGCCGATGATCACGCAGGACTTGAATATCCAATCTATCGTCATCCCCGGTGACGAGGATAACGCCATCGGCGGCAACTACGACGGCGCGTGGGTGTGGCGGTACGATCTGGCTGCCGCGACCGAGCGCCTGCATATGTTCATTTACGGCGAGGTGGACGAGTCTGTGACCTCTGTCGATTTGAACAACAGCGGCGGCTCGGGCAGCAGCAGCGGCAATTCGTCCTCGTCGGACGACGATGATGCGGATCGCAACGAAACGACAACGCGTAGACACACAGCTCCGACTACGACGGCAGCACCGACGACAGAGCCGGATACGCCGCCGACAACGGATCCGGACGAAGCGATCACCGACCCGCCCCAGACGGAACCTGAGTCCACCGAACCGCCGACCACCACCACGCCGGCGGAGGAGAATACATCGCCGCCGGTCGCGGCTTGATCGAACCGATAACACCTATGCAGGACGCCCCATAACGCGGGCGTCCTTTTTTGTCGGATTTTTTGCGCACAAGGGTAGAATGCGGTGGATTTTCCGGGACAACTATGCTACAATATAACAAATCCTGGATTTTTCGGAAAGGAGGCGCTTCGGTGCGCAAAAAGATACTTGCCGTGTTTTTGGTGCTGCTGTGCGCTACGCTGCCGCTTTCGGGGTGCTTCGGCAGGATGCAGGAGGATGAGGCGTTTTCCATACCGGTTACGGATGAGCCGGACAGCCTTGATCCGCAGATCGCCGATTCCAACGCCGAGCGTCTTGCGGCGGCGAATTGCTACGAGGGGCTTATGGCTGCGGATGAAAACGGCGTGCTGCTGCCCGGCGTTGCCGAAAGCTACACCGTCTCCGAAGACGGGCTTGTCTATACCTTTACGCTGCGGCAGGACGCGCACTGGGCTCTGTTTTCCGGGCACAAGGATCTGCTCGGCGAAAATTATACGGAGACGTTTGACAGTACGGTCTATGCCGAGGATTTCGTGTTCGGGCTGCGCCGAGCCGTGGATCCGCAGACCGGCTCGTCGGACGCCTACCTGTTTTCGGCGATTTCCGGCGCGCGCGACATCATGGCGGGCAGAGCCGCCGTCGCCACGCTTGGTGTAGAGGCGCTCGATGCGTTTACGGTGCGCATCACGCTTGACTATACGGACGATAATTTGCTGTATGCGCTGACTGCGCCGGGTGCCATGCCGTGCGATGAGGAATTTTTTGTGCTGACAAACGGCAGGTACGGGCTGGAACCGGGACTTACCTTGTGCAACGGGCCGCTGCATGTGTCCCGTTGGACAGAGGAGACCTCGATCCGCCTGTCGCGCAATGACGACTATCGGGGGGCACGGGATGTAAAGCCCACTTCCCTTACACTGTCTTATGTAGAAAACGCACAGGAGATCCCCGAACGCATGGCGTCCGGTTCTTATGATGCCGCGTTTTTGACACAGGCGCAGGTGGACGCGCTGGAGGACACCTCCGACCTTGTGACGCAGAGCATCGACAACATCACGCTGTCATTTCTGTTCAACCAAAGCTCCGGTTCGCTTACAAATGAAAACCTGCGCCGCGCGCTTGTCACCGCGTTCTCCCCGGATTGCGTTTCGGCCTTAGGAGAGGGCACCGTGTCTGCCGAGGGGCTTGTGCCGCCATATTGCACCATCGGAGAAAACAGCTACCGTGCTGCACGCGGTGCCGCTTCTGCTTTGGCGTATGATGAAAACGCCGCAAGCGCATATTTTGAGGAGGCGCTTTTGGAATTGGGCGTCTCATCGGTGGAAATCGAGATTTTGTGTGCGGAATCCTACGCCGAGTTTGCACGCCAGACCGTACAGGGCTGGCAGCATGCGCTCGGGGTGAAATTTGTTGCGACGGTCCGCGCCGTGAGCGACTCGGTGCTTGAGGCGAGCATCGCCGACGGTAACTTTACCGTTGTGCTGTATCCGACCACTGCCAACTCTGCTTCTACGGCAGGTTTTTTGGAAAGCCTCGGTTCGGACAACTTCTTCGGCTTTACAGATACGGCTTATTCGGCACTGCTTGGTACCGTGCATGAAAACGCGGGGAACTTTTCCGAGCTGCAAGCCGCCTGTGCTGCGGCAGAGGACTATCTTTTACAGCATGCGATCCTGCTGCCGGTGTGCTATCTCCAAAGCTGTTTTGTAACCTCCGCAGACACTGCGGGCATCTATTTCTATTCTTCAGAGGATTATGTCTACTTTATCAATGCGCTCAAAAAATAAAAAAATTCTGCACAGCGGGCGTTTTTGGATCCTGTTCGGCTCGTGGGCGGCAGTCGTAGTGTGCGCGGCGGTCATCTTCCTGCTGTCCGCCGACAATGCAACACAGTCCTCGGCGCGCAGCGACGGTCTGCTCGCGTTCCTGTTTGAACGGTTAGGGCTTTCGCTGTCCTCGCATATCATCCGTAAGGCGGCGCATATGCTGGAATACTGCGGCTTTGCGCTGCTGCTTTACAACGCTTATCTGCAATCGTTTCGCAGCCCGCAGCCTGCGCTTTCTCTGCTCTCGGCGGCACTGTATGCGGCGACGGATGAGATCCATCAGTTTTTTTCGGCTGGGCGCGCCTGCCTGCTGCGCGATGTGTTTATAGATGCTGCCGGTGCAGCTGCGGGCATCCTGCTTGCAGCTGCGCTGTATCGGCTTTGGCTGTATATACAAAAAAGAACGTTGAAAAAGTGAGGAAAAAACATGGCGGTTCTCAAAGCATTCCGGGCATACCGCCCGGCGGCGGGCTATGCCGACAAGGTCGCCGCATTGCCCTATGACGTAATGAATTCGGACGAGGCGCGCCGCGCCGCGTTCGGAAATCCGTATTCCTTTTTGCGCGTGGATAAGGCGGAAATAGACCTGCCGAAATCGGTCAATATTTATGATGACCGTGTTTATGAGACGGCGGCGCAGAACCTGCGCAAGCTCATTTCCGCAGACGTCCTGCGGCAGGATGAAACGCCCTGTTTATATATCTACGCTCAAACCCGTCTCGGACGGGTGCAGACGGGGCTCGTCGGCTGTGCGTCGGTGGATGACTATCTGCAAAATGTCATCAAAAAGCATGAGCTGACACGCGCGGACAAGGAACAGGACCGTATCCGCCATGTCGATACGCTCGACGCGAACACGGGGCCGATCTTCCTGACGTACCGCGGCGAAGCAGCGGTCTCCGATCTGCTGGAGAATTGGAAGCAGACGCATAAGGCAGTGTACGATTTTACGGCAGACGACGTACGCCAGCAGGTCTGGGTTATGGACGACGCGGCGACCATCGCAACGCTTTGTACGTGCTTTGCCGCGATCCCCGCGCTGTATATCGCGGACGGGCATCACCGCGCGGCTTCCGCCGTAAAAGTGGCTGAGCTTCGCCGCGCGGCACATCCCGATTACGACGGCAGCGAGGAATTCAACTACTTTTTGTCCGTGCTGTTCCCCGCGGAAGAGCTGGAGATCCTCGATTACAACCGCGTGGTCAAGGATCTGAACGGGCTGACGGAAACCGAGTTCCTGCAAAGGCTTCGGACGGATTTTACAGTCGAGCCGGCGCCCGTCTCGCCCTACCGCCCCGAAAAACGGCATACCTTCGGGCTGTATTTGGGCGGAAAATGGTATGCACTCTCTGTAAAACCGGGCGTAGCGGACGAGAGCGACCCGGTCGCGAGTCTGGACGTCTCCCTGCTGCAGGCGCGCGTCATTGCGCCAATCTTAGGCATTGACGACCCGCGCCGAAGCGATCGTATCGACTTTGTGGGCGGCATCCGAGGACTTTCCGAATTGGAAAAACGTGTAGACGCGGGCGAAGCGGCGGCTTTCGCCATGTTCCCGACTTCGCTTTCGGAGCTTTTGGCAATCGCCGACGCCGGTAAGATCATGCCGCCGAAATCCACCTGGTTCGAACCGAAGCTGTTAAGCGGGCTGTTTATCCATATGCTTTCGGAGTAACAGGTACGCAGTACCGTGTTTTTGCATTTGCCGTACAGCTTTTGCGCGCACCTTGACGAAAAAATCAAAAATTTCTGTGATTATTTCACACAAATTTACATAATGACGAAAATATCTATTATAATAGCCTCACGAAGCTCTAAAAGGAAGCAAGCTTCCAAGAGCTTCGGAGAACATTGCAACATACCCGCTTCGCACTTACGCGCTCGCGGACATGTTATAATAACCTCACGACACTCTAAAGAAAGCAAAGCTTTCAAGAGTGTCGGAGAACATTGTATCATGCCTGCCTCACACTTGCGCGTTCGGCGACAGGGTATAATGTCATTAAGTAAATTTCGAGGGTGAAGAACTATGATGAAAAATCCCGAGCTCGCGCGGCAAATGCGTGCGCTGCGTACCGTGAACCATTATACCCAACAGCAAATCGCAGATATTTTGAATATTGACCGCACAACATACACGTCCTATGAGATCTCTAAGAACACGCCGGACATCATGCTGCTCGACGCGTTCGCCAAGATCTTTTCCGTAGATATCGACTTTATTCTGCACATCGACACGCAGAATATTGACACGCTGTGCGACGAGGTGGAGGCGTATGAGGCGAACAACGACGATTGTTCGCTGGTTTCCAAGCTCAGCAAGGAAGAACGTGAGCTCATCGGGGAATACCGCATTTTAAGCGAAAAGGACAAGAGAAAGGTGCGCAAAACCATCGCCTCCTGCAATTCCTTCAAAAAAGAGCAATAAGTGGACAAATAGACAAAACGGTCGGGAAGGCACAAACTCCCGACCGCTTTTTTATGCCCTGCGCGACGGTTGACACAGCGGGGCGAAAAAGGTACAATAGCCTATATTGTCCTGTCCATAGCTTTGCGCGGAAATACAAAATCAGGAGGTGCCCGTATGCAGAAAGTCGCTATTGTCGGCGGCGGGGCGTCCGGCTTTGCAGCGGCGATCACCGTTGCGCGCGCCGGGGGCTTTTCCGTCACCGTGTATGAACGGCTGTCAAAGCCTTTGAAAAAACTGCTGGCTACGGGCAACGGGCGCTGCAATCTGACCAATCTGCATGCCGATGCTTCGCACTATCGCGGGGATACAGCTTTTGCCGAAAACACGCTGGCACGCTTCCCGGCGCAAAGCACGCTGTCCTTTTTCCGCTCCATGGGGCTTTGCACAAAAACGGAGGACGAAGGGCGCGTGTACCCGCTGTCGGGGCAGGCAGCGTCCGTGCGCGACGTGCTGTTGGAGGAAGCGCGGCGGCTTTCGGTGCATATCGTCACAGACTGTGAGATCACGAAAGTGCGTGCACTTGACCGCGGCTTTTTGCTGAATGACGCCTATTCTTGTGATATTCTGGTGCTTTGCGCAGGCGGCAGCGCCGCACCGCAGCATGGGACGGACGGCGGCGCGTTTCGCCTGCTCGGGCAGCTGGGGCTTTGTGTCATCCCGCCTGCACCCGCTTTGACGGCGCTTGTTTGTAAACGCTTCCCGAAGAACCTCAAGGGCGTGCGCTGCGATTGTGCGGTCACGCTGCGCACACAAAAAGATACGCTTGCCGCGTGCACGGGCGAGGTGCAGTTTACGGAATACGGGTTGTCCGGCATCCCGATCTTTTCGCTGTCGCGCCATGTGTCTAAAAGCGCACAGCCGGTTTTTGTGCATTTGAATTGCGTGCCTGCCGTTTCGCGCGCAGCGCTGCTCGATTTCCTGCGCGCCGCTGTGCGCAAAACGCCGCAAAAAAGTGCAGAGTTGTTAGCGGAAGGCTTAGTGCCGCGCGCACTCGGGAATTATCTGCTTTTGCAAAGCGGCATCCGAAAGGATGAACCCGTCGGTGCGCTCACCGAAACGCGGCTTGAGCGCTTTGCCGACACAGTACAGGATTTCTGCACGGAGGTGGATCACCCACGCGGCTTTGATTTTGCGCAGGTCACGGCAGGCGGCGCAGACTGCGCGGCGTTTTGCGCCGACACCATGAGCGCAAAGCGGTATGAAAGCTTATATGTCTGCGGCGAGACGCTCAACGTGGACGGTGACTGCGGCGGTTTCAATCTGCAATGGGCATGGAGCTCAGGCCGTGCCGCAGGTGAAGCGATCGCCGCCCGACAAAAGGCGAAAAAGGGGGAAGACGCGTGCTGCGAATCCAGGAATTGAAGATCCCGCTTGCGGAAGACGAGCAGATTTTGCCGCGCCTTGCTGCGAAAGCGCTGCGCATCGACGAGCGGAACCTCCGCGGGCTTTCAATTTTCCGCAAATCGCTCGATTGCCGTAAAAAAGAGGAAATCAAATTCATTTATGCCGTGGATGTGGAAATAGACGGCGACGAGGATCGCCTGCTTTCGCGGTTACATACGAACCGTGTGCAGAAAGCACAAATTTATACCTATACCACCCCCGAAAACCGCCGCAGGACGGACTTGCGCCCCGTCGTGGCCGGCTTTGGCCCTGCGGGCATGTTCGCCGCGTTGATATTGGCGCGCGCAGGGCTGCGCCCTATTGTGCTCGAACGCGGCAAATGCGTGGAGGAACGGCAGAAAAGCGTGCATGACTTTTGGGAACAACGAGTGCTTGATCCAAACACGAATGTGCAGTTTGGGGAAGGCGGTGCGGGGACGTTTTCCGACGGCAAGCTCAATACGGGAACAAAGGATGTCCGCCAGCGCGAGGTACTGCGGCAGTTTGTAGAGCACGGTGCGCCGCCGGAGATCCTGTATAGCGCCAAGCCCCACATCGGCACGGACAAGCTCCCGGCGGTGGTGCGCGCATTTCGCGAGGAGATCATCTCTTTAGGCGGCGAAGTCCGCTTTGAGACACGGTTGACCGATCTGTTCCTCAACAACGGTGCAGTGCAGGGTGTGCGCACGACGGACAAAAACGGCAGGGAAACGGATATAGAGACCGATGCGGTGGTGCTCGCCATCGGGCATTCCGCACGCGACACGGTCGAAATGCTCTATCGCCGCGGCGTGCCGATAGAGCAAAAGGCGTTTTCCATCGGGGCGCGCATCGAGCATAAGCAGGAAATGATCGACCGCGCGCAATACGGTGCGCTTGCGGGCCACCCGAAGCTGCACGCGGCGGATTATAAGCTTGCCTGCCACCCCTACGGCGGCAGGGGTGCGTATACCTTCTGCATGTGTCCCGGCGGCACGGTGGTATGCGCTGCAAGCGAAGCGGGGACGGTCGTGACCAACGGCATGAGCCCGTATGCACGAGACGGCGAAAATGCGAACGCCGCACTGCTTGTAGGTATTGAGCCCGCACAGTTCCCGGGTGACCATCCGCTTGACGGTATGTATTTCCAGTGGCAGATCGAGCAAAAGGCGTTTTTGCTCGGCGGGGGAGACTACACTGCGCCCGCCATGCTCGTGGGCGATTTTCTGCGCGGCGCACCGTCCTCGCAAACACTCGGTTCCGTCACGCCGACCTGCCCAACGGGCGTCCGGCTTTCCAATCTGTATGATCTTCTGCCCGACCGTGTGACACAGACCATGCGGGAAGCGATCGTGAAAATGGATGCCATGCTGCAGGGCTTCGCGTGCCCTGAAGCGGTGCTGACCGCGCCCGAAACGCGCTCCTCTTCGCCCGTGCGCATTGTACGCGACGAGTTCTTCCAAAGCAAGGCGAACGGACTGTTCCCGTGCGGCGAGGGTGCAGGCTACGCGGGCGGCATCGTCTCCGCCGCCGTGGACGGCATCAAATGCGCCGAAGCGGTGCTGCGTGACGAGCACTGAGTTCCGTTTTACAGCAGAAAAAACAGCAGCCGGCAGACCGAAAACAGGTCTGCCGGCTATTGTTTTATGTAAAGGAATACAACTTCACAGAAGATGTGATCAGATATATATACCGACCGCAGCGCGCAGCTTGCCCTTTTTCGTCTCGCGCAAAACACCGTTGTAGCGAAACCGCCCGTACCCACGCACGGAAACAAGCTGTCCGGATTTCGGAAGCGCGTCCGCACGCAGCACGGCGGCGCTGTCCACGAACACCCGCTCGGCGGCAATGAGCTTTTGCGCCTCGCTGCGAGACAGGTGGTAAACGGCTGCCACCAGCGCGTCAAGCCGTTCGGAAGCGATCACCGCCTCGCGCGACTCTAAAATCGGTAAAGTCCCTGCGGGCAGCGTGTCCACAAACGAGCAGCGCATGGTCGTATGGCGCACGCGTTCCAGGTTTTCTGCCAAGAATTCTCCCGCCCGCGCCGTGCAAACTGCATACGCACAGTTGTCCGCGATCAAAATATCCCCGAGCTTTTCGCGCCGCAAACCGAGACTCAAAATACTGCCCAAAAAATCACGGTGCGAAAGGGCATCGGCAAATTTCGGGTTGGCGGGCGCGATGTTCAATATACGAAAATCTGCCGCGTCTGCCGCTTCCTGCGTGTTTGCCGCGCCGAAGCAGGCGGCCTTGCGCTCCGCCTCGTCAAAGCCGCCGAACAGCGTCACGGGTACGGCGCAGTGCACCATGCGCAGCAAATTTTGTTCATGCAGGTTCAAAAAGTCCGAGCAAATGACTTTACCGCTTACTTGTGCGCGCTCGGCAAGCTCTGTAAAGCGCCTGCACAAAAGCGCGTCTTCGGATTGCTGCATGTTTTTCCTCCTTTAGGGGTTTTCCCGCGATTTGCGGCGGTCATACAGCGCCTTGGCAACGATGCCTATCGCTGCTGCCGGCACGGCGATCAGAATAAGAATCAGGATCAAGCGCATCGGAATATAGTCGTATGCCGCATCCCCTAAAAGCGTGAACAGGATAACGCGCGGGGCTATGCCGATGACCGAAAGCGGCAGATACCGCCAAAAGCCGAAGCGGCTCGCGCCCAAAAACAGGCTGACAAAATCAATGGGGAACACGGGCAGCAGCCGCATGCCGAATACGGAAGCGCTTCCTGCCTTTCCCGCCTGCCATTCGAGGATCTTGCGCCCGCCCTTCTTTTTCGAGAGCATTTCCCGGATCTTTTCACCGCCCAAAAAACGCCCGAAAAGGTAGGAGACCGTTACCTCCAATGCGACACCCGCCAAATTGATCGCGAGTGCGACGGCGGGGGAGAACGCCATGCCTACGGGGATATACAAAAGCGCGGCGGGAATGACGAAAACAAGCCCTTTCAGCACATACACGCACAGTACGAGCCCTGCCGCAGCCAAAACCGAGGGCGCGGCCGCTGCAAGCGCGCGCACATCCAGGCTTACAAGCGTATCGTAATACAACAGTATGGTAACAAAGACCGCCGCCGCAGCGACGATTTTTAGGATGAGCAGCAGGTTTTCTTTGGCTTTCGGCTGCATAGGTACAAGTCAAGTCCTTTCTGAGAGCTTGCCGCAAAGGCAGGGCTGTTGTAAAAGGATAATCTGTGTTACAATAGACAACAGCACAAAAGGGAAGAAGGCTTAAAATGCGATATTGTGTGATCGGCGCGGGCGCGGTCGGCGGGGCGCTCGCGGCATTTCTGCTGCGCGCGGGCCTTACGTGCGACATTATCGCCCGCGGCAAAACCATGGAAATCCTTAAAAATCAGGGGATAAGCTTACAAAAAAACGGTGAATCGCAGACCGTACCGTGCACACGTGTCTGCGACAGTGCACATTATAACGAACGCCCCGATGTGATCTTTGTCGCGGTCAAGGGGTATTCCCTTGAAAGTATTGTCCCGATGCTTTCTCGCGTATGCACGGAAAACACCGTGGTCATCCCGCTGCTCAACATATACGGCACAGGCGCGGCGCTTCAGGAAAAACTGCCGAAGCCTTTGGTGACGGACGGCTGTATTTATATCGCTGCCTCTTCACCGCAGCCGGGGACGGTGACCATGCAGGGAGACATTTTCCGCGTGGTGTACGGCGTGCGCGAACGCGCACAGATGCGCCCCGCTTTGCAAGCGGTCGCCGAAGACCTCAAACACGCGGGGATCACACCCGTGCTGTCCGAAAATATCCGCCGCGACACGCTCAAAAAATACGCCTACACCTCGCCGATGGCGGCGGCAGGACTGTATTTTGACGCGGATGCCGAGCGGTTTCAAAAAGAGGGGGAGGAACGCGCATTGTTTGTTTCCTTAATGCGGGAGATCGATGCGCTTGCCGAAGCGATGGGCACCCCGTTTGATGTGGATATTGTAAAGAGCAACCTTGCCATTCTTGATGCGCTTAGTCCCAACGCCTCGACCTCCATGCAACGGGATCTGCGCGCGGGAAAGCCTTCGGAGATCGATGGTCTGCTGTTTGAGCCTGTGCGGCTGGGGAAACGATACGGCGTGCCCACGCCGCAGTATCGAAAAATCGCCGAACATTTCGGCTTTTTGGAATAGAAAGCAGCGCGTGCGGTATCGTGCAGCAAAACGCTTCCCACAAGGGAAGCGTTTTTTCTTACGAAACGGCAGTGGAATTCGAAGTCGTACTGCCCGTAGTTTCGGGCAGCGTCGTTTCGGGTGCAGTAGCCGGCGCAGTGGTCGGCGCAGTGGTTGGCACGGTGGACGGTTCGGTCGGCTTCGGCGCAGCCTTTTGCAAAATAACGGCTTGCCGCCCAAGCGCGTTGTAGGCTGCCGTTACAGAACTTTTCGAATAGTAAAAGTTTTTGCTCTGCAGCGGGTCATTGAAGAAATAGCCGCTGTCGTTATACCCGACGAGCACCAGACAGTGCATCGGACGTTTCCAGGTAAAGGTCTCCGAAGTACCGTTGATATACCACGTTTTACCGTTTTCAGCTTTTTCCATGTCCGCCGTCGCCCAAAAAAGAACCGGGATGCCGTTGTCGATATAGCGCTCGCAGAGCGTATCGGGCGAGAGCCCGTAAACCGCGTCAACGGTGAATTTGTCATGGTCGATATACTTGTTGATCGCGTTGACAATGACAGGCGCATAGCAGCCCCAGCCCAATTCGCTGTACGGGTTGCCCAAAAAGACCTTACGGGGGTCGTCGCCGAAATAAGTGCCGTTGCTGTCACGCACGGGTACACTGCCTTTATCAAGCAGATTGTTAATGAAATATTCCGGCGAGATGTTCATGCCCCAGTACCGCATCACCATCACTGCGGAAACGCTCTCGCAGCCGGTCGGATACTTCGCCCGTTGGTTGATGTACGGTACATTCAAGCAAACCGATGCTGTTTGCTTCGGCGGCTCGCGTTTCGGCGGCTTGGTCTCTTCCGGTGCGACAGGCTGTGTCGTGCCGACGGGCTTCGGCGGTTCGGTCGTCGTCGGCACTGCGGTTGTGGTTTCAAGAATTGTTGTTGTCTCGGTCGTCGTCGCAGCCGTCGTCGCCGTTTCAACCCGTGCTGCCGCTTCTGCTTCCAAAGCAGCCCGGTGCCGCCGCACGGCAAAAACCGTGACTGCTGTGCAAATCAGAACGAGCGCAAGTGCGCCCGCTGCGATCCCCAGCGCTTTTCGGTTTTGCCTGCAAAAACGTTTGATTTTTTCCAATTTCAAATTAAGCAACCCCATTTTCTCCGCTTTATCTCAGGGCGTATTACTGAAGATCCGCCGCGAGTGTGCTTGCCAGCGCGTCTATTTCTGTCAGGTTGTCCGGCTTTACAGTGGAACGCAGCGAGACCGTCTCCTCCAGCAGCGTGATCCCCGGCATGGACGACAGCAGCTCACGCATGAGCTTGCCGCTTTGCGGCGCCCATGAGCCGTTTTCCATGGTGGCGACCGTGCGGTTTTTCAGTGCATGCGCTTTCAAGTCCAAAAGCAGTGTTTCCATATTGGTGAAGATGCCGTTGTTGTAGGTCGAAGAAGCAAATACAAGGTGGCTGCACCGGAACGCCTCGCTGACGAGGTAGGACGGGTGTATGCAGGAAACATCGTAGACCGCAAGGTTTGTAACGCCCTTGTCGGCGAGCTTTGCCGCCAGGATCTCCGCCGCGTTCTGCGTGCCGCCGTAAATCGAGCCATAGGCGATCAGCACCGCTTTCTCCTCCGGCGTGTAAGAAGCCCACTTCTGATATTTTTCTACGAACGTGTCAAAGTCCCGACGCCAGATAGGACCGTGCAGCGGGCAGATGCAGTCTATGGCAAGTCCCGCCGCTTTTTTGAGCAGCGCAAGCACCTGCGGACCGTATTTGCCCACAATATTTGCATAATACCGCCGTGCTTCTGCGAAATCAAAGCCGGTTTCATCGGCAAAAATGCTGCCGCCGAGCGCACCGAACGTCCCGAACGCATCCGCCGAAAACAGAATGTGCTCGGTTTGATCGTAGGTGACCATGACTTCGGGCCAGTGCACCATAGGCGCGGTGTAAAACGCCAGCGTGTGCCGCCCTAAAGAGAGGGTGTCGCCCTCTTTGACCTGCAAGCAGCGCGCGGCAAGCTCGGCGTTGTAAAACTGCCCGATAAGCGCCGCTGCTTTTGCGGTGCAGACGATCTGCAACGACGGATATTTCGCGCAAAGCGTACCGAGCGCAGCACAGTGGTCCGGCTCCATGTGGTTGACGATGATATAATCCGGCGTCCTGCCGTTCAACAGAAAATCGATATTTTCCAAATACTGTTCCATGATCGACTTGTCCACCGTGTCAAGAACGGCAATTTTTTCATCATCCAAAAAATAGGCGTTGTAGGAAACGCCGTTCGGCACGGGATACATGTTTTCAAACAGCGAAAGTCTGCGGTCGCTGCCGCCGATATAGGAAATATTCTCTGTAATTTTGCGTGTGCAATACATAACTGTGATTCCTCCGTTTGCGTTTTGGGAAGTCCCCAATCGAACAGTATTGTATCATATTTTGATAGGAAAAGCTATGGAAAATTCCATAGGCGCGGAAAAACGGCAAAGCGCTGTGCTTTGCCGTTTTTTTCATGAAAAAGTCGTTATTTTTGCTCGTCGGACGCGTCATTTTTTCCCTGATCGGGCTTATAGAAGCATGCAACGATCCAATAATACAGCGGAATAAGCAGAAAGATGACCCAGCTTGGATTCCAGAGCCCGCCGAGGAAGCCGAGCAGCAAATACACAAGCAAAATGACCTCGGGTACAGGCATAGCCAGCAGCCGCGCTTTCCTGCTGCGGATCTCCAGTGCGCCGGCCAAATGATAATAGATCGGGAGGAGCAAGAAAACAAGCCACGACGGATGCCAAATATCACCTGCAAAGCCGAAAATCAGATATACGATGACAACCACCAGCGGGAAAGGGAATTTCAGCAGGCTGTCCGCTTTTTTCTGTACGGGTGTTTTGGGAAGCTTTTTTGGCGCTTCCTCCTCGGACTGTTCTGCATCGGCGCCGTCGAGCACATACGCGTCGTTTTCAGTGTTCAAAAGCGCGTCAAGCGTCATGCCGTACAGCTGCGCCAACGCCATAAGATTGTCGGTATCGGGCGAGGCCTCTGCGCGCTCCCATTTGGAGATCGCCTGACGGCTGATGCCGAGCTTTTCGGCAAGCGCCTCCTGCGAAAGACCGTTCGCCTTGCGCAGCGCGACTAAGCGGTTCGCAATTTCAATATTCATAGTGTTCTCCCTTCAAGCGGTTGTTTGGCAGAATTATAATATAATCCACTTAGGTTTGCCACCGATTTCGGTTTGCAGCGGGAAATTTCCCTGCAACCGTCGGTTGCTGTGCGCGGTTGCGGCTTTAATAGCCCATTTCCTCGCAGTTTTTCTGGTGCTCCTCATATGTCGCAGAAAAGCGCGATTCATAAGGCGGTTCCGTATCGATGACGAAATACAGATAATCCGTATCATCGGGGTTCAGCGCCGCGTTGATGGAGGAAAGCCCCGGATTGCAGATGGGGCCTGCCGGCAGGCCGCCGCAGCGGTAGGTGTTGTAATAGTATTTGTAGTGGTCGATCTGATCGGGATATTGCAGCTCGATGACGCCCGTGCAGTATTTTACGGTCACATCGCATTGCAGCTTCATGCCGTCGTCCAACCGATTGTAAAGCGTCGAAGCGATCAGCGTGCGCTGCTCGGCGGTGTATGCCTCTTTCTCAATGATAGAAGCCATCGTCAAAATCTCGTGGATGGAATACCCCATGGACTGCGCCTTTGCTTTCATGCTGTCCGTGATGCGCGCGGCGGACGCGGCCAGCATTTCATCAATGACGGCTTTGGGCTCTGTATTCTTTTCAAATTCATAGGTCGCGGGGAACAGATACCCTTCCAGGGGGAAGCAGACATTTTCTGCCGCACGCACATCGGAAAGCAGGGGGTTCGAAGAAAGGTCGTAATTTTGCGCCGCCTCCAAAAAAGCGTCGCTTGTGCAAATGCCCTTTTCCTCCAAAAGCCACGAAATGCGCACAAGGGTGTAACCCTCGGGCACGGTGACGGAAATGAGGTCGGATTGCCGAACGCTTTGCGTTTCGGGCGCGTCGGTGCCGTCGGCATAGACGCCGCCGCTGTATCTCGTTGTACCGTAAGGGCTGTCCTCTGAGGTCGTCGTGTCGCCGTCCCCCGAACCGCACGCCGTGAGCACCAGCAGCATGCACGCCAAAAACAGGCATAAAATGGATTTATATTGCAATTTCATGATATGCTCCAATCTGAAAGATATACGCTATTCTATCAGATTATCGTGCAATTTGCAACTTTGAGACGAAAAATGTAACCAAATCGCAAAAACGCAGCTGCATTTTTCTCTTACCCGTTCGGTGCGAGCGGCCGGCACTGCGCTTCCTCGGCGAACACGCGAAACAGAGGCAGGCAGGCGGAGAAAAACGCTTTGTATGCCTCGCAGTAATCGGCGCTCTCTTTGGTGCGCTTGCAGCCGCCGGCGCGGCACAGCGGGAAGAATTTGCAGCTGCGGCAGCGTTCGGGCACAGGCAGGCTCTCTTTGATAAAGCGCGCGGCAGTTTCGCTTTGCGCCATAGCGGCAAAGTCCGTATCGGCAATGTTGCCGAGCAGGTATTCATCCGTGCAGTAAAAATCACAGGGGTAGATGTTGCCGTTGCTTTCCGAAACAAATTGGTGCGCGCAATGCCCTGCCATGCCGCATTGCTCGGGATTCTGCCCGAGGTACATACGCACGAGGTTGTCAAATTGCCGCACACTGATATATTGTCCGCGCATATAGTCTTCGGTATACAGCTTGAACACACGGATCAAAAAATCGGCGTACTGCGCGCTCGTCATGTAAAGCTCGCTTTCCTCGTCGGAGCCGAACGGGCGCAGGCAGGGGATAAACTGCAAATACCGAAAGCCCTTTTTGCGGAAAAAGCGGTAGATACGTTCGCCGTTTTCGGCACAATAACCTGTGAGCACCGTAAGGATGTTGAATTCCGCACCATGCTTTTTTAAAACGGCGGCGGCGTTTTGAATTTGATGAAACGTGTTTTGACCCGAGGGTGTTTTACGGAATTTGTTGCCGTCGAAATCGCCGTCCAAGCTCAGCCCCGTCAGAAAATTGTGCTTAGCAAGAAAACGCGCCCATGCGGCATTGATTTGTGTGCCGTTGGTCTGGATGCTGTAATACACGGGGCTGTTTTTTGTATTTTTCTCCCGCACCGTGCGCACAAAATGCTCAAAATACGGAAGCCCCGCGAGTGTCGGCTCGCCGCCCTGAAAGGCGAACGAGACGGTTTTGCCGTCGGCAAAGATCAGCGCCTTTTCAATCAAGAGCGTTGCTGTTTCAGGCGTCATAATGCCGAAGCCGAGGTGCTCGCGATGTTCGGCGACATCGCGGTAAAAGCAGTATTCACAGCTTAAATTGCAAAGCGACGAGGCAGGCTTGATCATCAAAGAAAGCGGGGGCATAAAAAGAACTCCTTAGCGGTTGCTTGATTATTCTGTTTCGGGGTCAAACATCGGGTAGCGGTCTTTATCCGCCTGTGTGATCTCGCGCAGCACGCGGCAGGGGACGCCCACGGCGACGACGTTTGCGGGGATGTCCTTTGTCACTACGCTGCCCGCCCCGATGACCGCGTTGTCCCCGATCGTCACGCCCGCAAGCACGGTCGAGCCCGCGCCGATCCAGACATTATTTCCGACGGTGATGGGCTTTGCGATCTCTAAGCCCGCCTTGCGCTGCTCGGGGTCGGTGGGGTGCTCGGCGGTGGTAAAGCAGCAGTTCGGCGCGATAAATACGTGGTCGCCGAAGGTGACTTTCGCGCCGTCGGTAATGACAAGGTTATGGTTCGCATAAAACCAGTCCCCGACGGAAATGTTGTAGCCGTAATCGCACCAAAACGGCGGGGTGAACACGACTTCTTTCCCCATTTTGCCGAGCAGGGTGCGTAAAATTTCCGCCTGCGCTTCGTAGTTGTTGGGATTGAGCTGATTATATTTGTGGCATTTGTCCTTTGCTTTGCGGATCTCCGCTTCGTAAGCGGGGTTGTAGCACCCCTGAAACAGGCAGTAAAGCGGGACTTCCGGTTTGCCGTTCATATGTATCCTCCTATGTACGTTTGGAATGTACTTTGCACAGAAACCAAAAAGCGCGCCCCAAAACGGGCGCGCTTTCAGAACCTGCTTAATTATACTTTTTGCGCGCTACATAAGAAGTGTGCAAGATCTCGTGTGCCTTGTGGCTGCCGGGCTCGCCGAGGAACTCTTGATACAGCTTTTGGATGGTTTCGTTTTCGTGCGATTTGCGCTTCTTGTTTTTGGAATCCGCATCATACAGCGCCGCGGCACGCCGGGCTTTCAGATCTACAAAGTTGCGCACGACCGCGTGCTGGATCGGCTGGCCGCCGCCGTTGATGCAGCCGCCGGGGCAGCCCATGATCTCAATGAACTGGTAGTCCGCCGTGCCGTCCTTGATCTTGTCAAGCAGCACCTTGGCGTTCTTCGTGCCGCTTGCCACGGCGACCTTGATCTTTGTGCCGTCCACATCGTACTCGGCTTCCTTGATCGCCTTCATGCCGCGAACCTCTTTGAAATCGACGCTCGGCAGCTCCTTGCCGGTCAGAGTCTCGACCGCAGTACGCAGCGCCGCTTCCATAACGCCGCCCGTTGCGCCGAAAATGGTGGCAGCGCCCGTGGATTCACCGAACGGGATGTCAAAGCTCTCATCGGGCAGGTGCTTGAAGAAGATGCCTGCGCTCTCAATCATGCGCGCAAGCTCGCGGGTAGTGATGGCGATGTCCACATCCGGATAGCCGGATGCCGCCTGGTCGGGACGCTTGGTCTCGAACTTTTTGGCGGTGCAGGGCATCACGCCCACCACGACCATATCTTTCGGATCTATGCCCATTTTCTGCGCATAATAGGTCTTCATCGTCGCGCCGAACATCTGCTGCGGAGATTTGCAGGTGGACAGATGCGGGATCAGCTCCGGGTAATAGTGCTCGCAGTATTTGATCCAGCCGGGCGAGCAGGAGGTGATCATCGGCAGCACGCCGCCGTTCTGCACACGGTCTAAGAATTCGTTTGCTTCCTCCATGATCGTAAGGTCGGCGGCAAAGTCCGTATCAAATACGCGGTCAAAGCCGAGCCGGCGCAGCGCCGCGACCATTTTGCCCTCGACGTTGGTGCCGATGTGCATCCCGAACGCCTCGCCGAGCGTCGCGCGGATGGAGGGCGCGGTGTTGACGATGACGAACTTGTCGGGGTCGTTGATGGCGGCGAGCACCTTGTCGGTGTCGTCTTTTTCCACAATAGCACCCGTCGGGCAGTTGACAATGCACTGCCCGCAGGAAATGCACGAGACCTCTGCCAAATCCTTGTCGAATGCGGAGCTGATGTGCGTGTCAAAGCCGCGCGCATTCGCGCCGATGACCGAAATGCCCTGCGCGTCGCAGGCGGCGACACAGCGGCGGCAGAGGATGCACTTGTTGTTGTCGCGCACCATGTGCGCGGCGGAATCGTCGAAATCGTAGTGAATGGTCTCGCCCGCAAAGGCGTTTTCGTCATCCACGCCGAATTCCTTGCAAAGCGCCTGTAATTCGCAGTTGCCGCTGCGCACGCAGGAAAGGCACTTTTTGTCGTGGGTGGAAAGGATCAGTTCCAGCGTCGTCTTGCGTGAGTGGCGCACACGCTCGGTGTTGGTATACACCTCCATGCCCTCGTTCACCGGGTACACGCACGCGGTCACAAGGTTCCTTGCGCCCTTTACCTCCACCATGCAGATGCGGCACGCGCCGATCTCGTTCATGTCTTTCAAATAGCAGAGCGTCGGGATCTCGATGCCGGCGAAACGCGCCGCCTCCAAAATCGAAATACCTTTCGGCACGCTTAAGGGCATGCCGTTGATTTTAATGTTTACGGTTTCCATGGGGCACACTCCTTATCTCTTTGTAACCGCGCCGAATTTGCATGTCTCCATGCAAACGCCGCACTTGATGCACTTGTCCGTATCAATGGTATGGACTTCCTTGACCTTGCCGGAAATGGCGTCGGCGGGGCACTTGCGCGCACAGGCGGTGCAGCCGCGGCACTTGTCCGCGTCAATGGAATATACCGTCAGCGCCTTGCACACGCCCGCCGGGCAGTGCCGGTCTTGGATGTGCGCCACATATTCCTCACGGAAGAATTTGAGCGTGGCGAGCACGGGGTTGGGCGCGGTCTGCCCAAGGCCGCACAGGGAGTTTGCCTTGATGTAGTTGCAAAGGTCCTCCAATTTGTCAAGGTCCTCCATGGTCGCCTTGCCCGCGGTGATCTTGTCGAGCATTTCCAAAAGCCGTTTGGTGCCGACGCGGCAGGGTGTGCACTTGCCGCAGGATTCATCCACCGTGAAGTTCAAGAAGAACTTCGCGATGTCCACCATGCAGTTGTCCTCGTCCATGACGATCAAGCCGCCCGAGCCCATCATACAGCCGATGGCGGTGAGGTTGTCGTAGTCGATGGGCGTATCCATGAGCGAAGCGGGGATGCAGCCGCCGGAGGGACCGCCCGTCTGCGCCGCTTTGAACTTTTTGCCGTTCGGGATGCCGCCGCCGATCTCTTCGATGATCTCGCGCAGTGTTGTGCCCATCGGGATCTCCACAAGACCCGTGTTGCGGATCTTGCCGCCGAGGGCGAAGACCTTTGTGCCCTTGGATCTTTCCGTACCCATGGAGGCAAACCAGTCCGCGCCGTTTAAGATGATCTGCGGGATGTTCGCAAAGGTCTCCACGTTGTTTTCCGTGGTGGGCTTGCCGAAAAGGCCCTTAACCGCCGGGTACGGCGGACGCGGACGCGGTTCGCCGCGATTGCCCTCGATGGAGGTCATCAGCGCGGTTTCCTCGCCGCAGACAAAGGCGCCGGCGCCCAGACGCACATGCAGATCAAAGTCAAATCCGGAATCAAAGATATTTTTGCCCAAAAGCCCGTATTCACGCGCCTGCTTGATCGCGATCTGCAACCGCTTTACGGCAATGGGGTATTCCGCACGGACATACACATAGCCCTCGCTCGCGCCCGTGGCATAGCCGCAGATTGCCATCGCCTCGATGATGCAGTGCGGGTCGCCCTCCAAAACGGAACGGTCCATGAAAGCACCGGGGTCGCCCTCGTCCGCGTTGCAGACGACATATTTCTGGTCGGCTTCGTTCGCTGCGGTAAAGCTCCATTTTTTGCCGGTCGGGAACCCGCCGCCCCCGCGCCCGCGAAGCCCGGAATCCGAGACGATCTGAATGACCTCTTGGGGCGTATATTCCTTTAAACATTTGGCAAGCGCCATATAGCCGTCATATGCGATGTATTCCTCGATGTTTTCGGGGTCGATCACGCCGCAGTTGCGCAGCGCGACGCGGTGCTGTTTTTTATAAAAGTCCGTTTCCTGCAAGGACTTCACGTCGTCCATCGTGACGGTCTCATCGTAAAGCAGACGCTTGACGATGCGGCCTTTGAGCAGATGCTCTTCGACGATCTCGGGTACGTCCGAGACCTTGACCTGGCTGTAAAAGCAGCCTTCCGGGTAGACGATCATAATCGGGCCGAGCGCGCAAAGACCGAAGCAGCCCGTGCGTACGACCTTGATCTCCTCCTGAAGACCGCGGTCGGCGATCTCCTTTTCCAGCGCCTCGATGATCGCAGGGCTGTTGGAGGAGGTGCAGCCGGTACCGCCGCAAACCAGAACGTGGGAACGATACATAGGGGCTCCTCCTTACTTTGTTGCGGCGCCGACGGTGAAATCCACGATCGGGTTGCCGTTCACAAGATGCTCGTTGACGACCTTGACCGCCTTTTCGGGGGTCATTTTGACATAGGTGATCTTTTCCTTGCCGGGCTCCATGACCTCTACGATCGGCTCGTATTGGCACATGCCGATGCAGCCGGTCTGTGAGACTGTAACACCCTTGAGCCCGCGCTTTGCGATCTCATCCACAAAGGCATTGAGCACCGGCCGCGCGCCCGCCGCTATGCCGCAGGTCGCCATGCCCACGACCACGCGCGTGCAGTCGTCGCCCGTGTCCTCACGGACGGTCATTTTTTTCTTCGCGTTGTCGCGAATCGCCATCAATTCTTCAATCGTTTTCATATGTTTCTCCTTTATACAGGCTTTCCGTATTTTCCCGTATGAAATCCCGCAGCCACTGTGCTACGGCAGGGTCGGAGAGCGGTACGCCCTCTAACAGCGCGGCAAGCTCTGCCGTATCGAGCACAAATTCCCGTCCGTCCACGCGGTGCCGGTATAAAAACTGCCGGTCCGTGTTCATCGTGATGAGCGTGCACATCGTGGACGCCATATCCCCAAGCGGCGTGCAGTCCACATTGTCCGTATGGAATGTGGCGCGCACCGAGGTACCGATCCCGACCTTCGACGAAATCTCCAGATCGCCGCCCGTCTGCTGCGCCGCAAGACGGAACAGCGGGATGCCCATGCCGACCTTGCGCGTGGTGCGCGTTGTGTAAAACGGATCGAGCACGCGCTGTACCTGCTCGTCGGTCATGCCGCAGCCGTCGTCGTAAATGCCGAGCACGAGCGTGTGCGCTTTCGTGTCCTCGAGCACCTCGATTCGGATGCACGCGGCACCCGCGGCAATGGAATTCTGTGCGATGTCCAGCACGTTGAGCGAAAGCTCGCGCATCAGCTTCTGTATTTCGCGAGGATGCCTGCGACATCGTCCTCGGTGATCTTGCCGTACACTTCGTCATTGACGGTCAGAACGGGCGCAAGCCCGCACGCGCCGATGCAGCGGCATGCCTCCAGCGAAAACGCACCGTCCGGCGTGCATTCGCCCGCGCCGATGCCTAAAAGCTCCGAGAGCTTGTCGAGGATCTGCTGGGAACCTTTGACATAGCACGCCGTGCCCAGGCATACCGAAATGTTGGTCTCGCCTTTGGGCGACAGGGAGAACTGTGCGTAAAAGGTGGAAACGCCGTACACCTTTTCCAGCGGGATGTCCATCCCCTCGGCGATCATCACCTGTACCTCATAGGGCAGGTAGCCGTAGATCTCCTGCGCCTCCTGCATGACGTGCATCAGCTGGCTTTTGTCATCCTTGCACGCCTCGATCACCGCTTGCAGCCGCTGGGCCTGTTCGGGTGTGCCGCGAAACGGGATCGTACTGATTTTTTTGAGCATTCTTGACTTTCCTCCTTTGCAAAAGCCACGTGCCGCGCACAGTTTGTGCGTTCGGCCACACAACTTTCGCGTATACACATCCATTATAGCAGAAAGAATGTTAAAAATCTATCATTTTTTACAAAAAGTTTATCAGTATTTTCTTACTGATTTGTATGTTTTTACATATCCAATATGAGCACTATAGCTCACCTTAAAATTGTATCAAATGAGACATTTAATAAGTTGAAGCTTCCATATTCTGCGGCAAACAGACCGCAGCGAGCTGTGCCGCCGCATTGGGAAAATCCGAAGCGCGCACACCCGAGCAGGCGAGGAACAGCGTGCAAGCGCCGTTTGCGTCATTTTCCGCACGCAGCGAAATGCCCGTTTTTCGCGCCCGCAGCTCCAGATCGCCTGCGGCAAGCGGCGTGCGCAGACGTACCTGTACGATAAAACCTGTCTCGCGCAAACGCACCTCCGCAGCTTCGCCGAACGCCGCGTGCACCGCGGTTTCCAAAAGCCGCGCTTTCTGGGTGTAAAGCTTTCGGACTTTTCGAATCTGTCCTGCCAAGTGCCCGTCACGGATGAATTGACACAGGGCGATCTGCTCGGCTTTGGAGGCCGTTTGGTTGTAAAGCGGCGCAATCTCGCGGTAGCGCGCCGCGAGGGAATCCGGCAGGACGAGAAAGCTGATGCGAATGGAGGGCAGCAGCAGGCGCGAAAAGGTTCCGATATACACCACGTGCCGCCCGCCGTCGAGCCCCTGCAGCGCGGGGGCGGGGCGGTCAAAATAGCAGAATTCATTATCGTAGTCGTCTTCAATGAGCAGCGTCCCGCGCGCCGAGATGCGCTTGAGCAGCGCAATGCGCGCGTCGGTCGGCATCACGTCGCCGCGGCGGTTCATGTGGGAGGGGGAAATATAAAAAATCTGTGCGTCCGCCTCGCGCTCGCGAATCGTGAAGCCGTAATCCTGAAATACAGCGCGCCCCTGTAAAAACGCCGGGTCGCAAAACGCAACGGTTTTTTTGTCATGCAGCACAGCACACAAAATATGTAATAGACTCTGCACGCCCGCGCCGATGACAATGGAATCCGCACGGCAGACGACATTGCGCTTTTCGGCAAGGTACTGTGCCAGCGCCTCGCGCAGATCCCGTTCGCCCTGTACCTCACCGTAAGAAAGCAGACGCTCATCCTGCCGCAGTGCGCTTTTTAAATAGCGCCGCCACAGGTTGAAGTCAAAGCTCTCGCGGTCTACGGAAAGCGATGCGAAATCATACAGCGGCGCGGCGGTTTTTTCCGCCTGTGGTGCAAGTGCCGGGCGCGGGGCGTGAAAATACAGGTCGGTCACGAAGTAGCCGCTTTTCGGTTTGGAAAGGATGTAGCCGTCTGCGCAAAGCTGCAAATAGGCGCCTTCTGCCGTCGTACGGCTGACCCCGAGCGTTTCGGCACAGTGCCGCAGGGAGGGGAGCTTGGCGTTGGGCAGCAGCTTGCCGCTGACGATCAGTGACTTATAATAATTGTATACCTGCATATACAGCGGCGTGTCCGTATCCAGCAGCGGTGAAAACTCAGCTTTGGTTTCCATATGATCTGTCCCCTAAAAAATAATCATTTTTGTGTATTTCCATAATGACAGCTTTGTTCTATTATATAGAAAATTTGAAAATCATGCAAGGGGAAAAGGCAGGTGGTTTCATGAAGCGCATCGCGGTCGTCAACGACCTTTCGGGATTGGGGCGCTGTTCGCTCACGGCGGCGCTTCCGGTGTTGTCCGTGCTCGGCACGGAGTGCTGCCCGCTGCCCACGGCGATTCTCTCCAATCAAACGGGCTACGACAGCTTTTTCTGCGATGATTTCACCGACCGGCTCGACGATTACCTTGCCGAGTGGCAAAAGCTCGGCGTGCGCTTCGACGGTATATTGACAGGCTACCTTGCAAGCGAGGCGCAGGCAAAGCGGATCGAAGCGTTTTTGGATGCCTTTCAAACGCCGGATACGCTGTTTGTCTGTGACCCCGTCATGGCGGATGACGGCAGGGTGTATGATACCTATGACGAAGCCCTTTGCGCCGCTGTCGCGCGGCTCTCCAAGCGCGCCAATGTGATCACGCCGAACCTGTCGGAGCTTAGCCTGCTCTGCGGTGCAGACTACCATGCGCTTTCGGAAACTTGCACACAGGGCAAGGGCTTTTCCGAGATCGCGGCGCTTGCAAAGGCGCTGTTGTCTGAAACCCTGCACACCGTCGTAATCACCGGCGTGCGCCACGGTGATGAGATTTCCTGTGTGCTGGTCACGCGTGAAGGTGAAACGGTCGTCACGGGCAAACGCTTCGGTGGTAGCTATTCGGGCACGGGCGATCTGTTTTCCGCCGTGCTCACAGGGGAACTCGTGCGCGGGACAAATGCCGAAACGGCCGTGCGCAAAGCGGTACGCTTTTTAGAGGCTTCCATTGAAGAAAGCTATCGCGCGGGCACGAATCGAAACGACGGTGTGAATTTTCAAAACCACTTGGAGATGCTGCTATGAAAAAAAATAAAGCGCTTGGGGCGTTATATAATTTGATTTTAAGCGCGCTTTTTGCGGCGCTCATCGTCGTGATGACCGCGTATATTAAGTTCAACACAGGCATCAACAACGGCTATCTGCACTTCGGCGACAGTATGATCTACCTCGCCTCGTGCATTCTGCCGTTGCCGTATGCCGCCGCTGCCGCCGCCGTGGGCGGTGCGGTCGCAGATGTGCTTGCTGGCAGTGCGGTCTGGGCGCCTTTCACCGCGATCATTAAAGCGTGCAACACGCTGCCGTTTGCGCTCGTATATTTCCGCCGCAAGCATCCGCCGACACGGATGCTCAACAAAACGACGGCGTTCATGCCGCTCGTTTCGGGGCTTATCACGGTCTTCGGTTATTTTCTCACGGAAGGGCTTTTGTACAGTTTCCCGACGGCGCTCACCTCCGTACCGTTCAGCATCGTGCAGGCGGTCGGCAGCGCGGCAATCTATTATGCCGCCGCAGCAGCGCTGGACAAAGCCGATATAAAGAAAAGAATCTATCACAATTTTTAAGGAGATGGCAACATGGCGGATATTTTGTATACTTTTGAAAATAAGGTCTACTTGAATCTCACCAACGCCTGCCCGTGCCGCTGTAAATTCTGCATTCGGCAAAACGGCGACGCCGTAGGCGAGGCGCAGACGCTGTGGTTTAAAGCACACACGCCGACTTTTGAAGAGATCAAAGCAGCGATCGACGCGTGGAATTTTACGGGCTACACGCAGGAAGTCGTATTCTGCGGCTACGGCGAACCGACCTGCGCTTACGAAAACCTGTTGAAAACGGCGGCTTATTTAAAGGAAAAGGGCTTAAGGCTGCGCTTGAATACCAATGGGCTTTCCGACCTCATCAATAAAAAGCCGACGGCAAAGGAGATCTGCAAATATTTTGATACGGTCTCTGTTTCGCTCAACGCCCCGACCGCCGAAAAATACAACGACCTTTGCGCGCCCTCGTTTGGGGAAGCGGCGTTTAACGCGATTTTGAAATTTGCCCGCGAATGTAAAGAAACCGGTGTAAATGTCAAATTTACGGTGGTGGATGTTATTTCCAAAGAGGACATTGCCGCCTGTCAAAAACGCGCGGACGAAATGGGTATCCCGCTGCGCGTGCGCGCATACACTGCCGGATAACGGAATACAGTGAAACAATAACTTACAGAAAAGCGGTATGCTTCCGAAGAGGCATACCGCTTGTTTGTTTTTGGGCGCTTTAAAGCCGAACCGACCAGTCGCCGTAGTCGAATTTTCCGCTGCCGTGCGCAAGCTTCCCGCACCGTGCAAGATCCCGAAACGCGTCCCGCATGCGCGCAAGAATCTCCGGCTGCATGCTTAAATCGTGGTGTGCGGGAAAGACTCTTTTTACGGGCAGGGCAGCTACCGTTTCGAGCGAGCGCAGATATGCCTGCGGGTCGGTGGAGGGGAAATATGCGGTCAGCTCGCCCTTGTATGCGAGGTCTCCCGTAAACAGATATCCGCGTGCCGCTTCCCAAAAGCACATGTGTCCGGGCGAATGTCCCGGTGTGTGCAAGACCGTGATCTGCCGATCACCGAGGTCGATCTGTTCACCGCCGTGCAGCACTTTTGTCGGTGTCCCCTGAAAAAAGACATAGGTATTTACGTCATAGCCCTCCGGCAGGCGGCAGCGCTCCGTTACATAGCCCCGAATGGTCTCGATAGGCTGCGGAAAGCCGCCCTGCAGCCAGGCGAGCTGCAAGGCGTGCGCATAGAAATCGGGGTAATACCGATGCCCGCCGATATGATCCCAATGGATGTGGGTGGCAACGGCGGTGATCGGCTTGTCTGTCAGCGGCGTTACGGCGTTGCGGATGTCGCAGATACCGAGTCCCGTATCAATGAGCAAACTCCGTTTCGTGCCGTTTAACAGATAGCAGTGCGTTTCCTCCCAGTGGCGGTATTCGCTGATCGCAAACGTGTCCGGGTCTATGCGATCCGTTGTAAACCAATTTTCCATAAGTATCTCCGTGTAGACCGACGGCGGGGCGGACTGGTGAACAGTTCGCCCCGCCGTCGGTGTTGTGTGAAAAAAGGAAGAATAGAAGTAGGCAATATCAATCAGGCTACATGTATGCTGCCGCCGGAGGGCTTTTTGGATTTGCCGCCCTCATACACGCGGAACGCACGCTCTTTCTGCATTCTTTCATACCGCTTTTTACGCTTATAGCGGCGGTAATTGACAACAATGATGCGGCGCACTTTCTGCTCAAACGCGATCAGCTTGTCTTCTTTGATAAACCCGTAAATCAGCAACAGGATAAATGCAAGTTCCAGGGCGGAACGAATAGCAAGTGCGGCTGTCATCTGTCTCAAACCTCCGTTCGGAACATTTGTTCTGTCTCGTTACACCCTTATTATAGCAGGGTTATTTTGTTTGTCAAGACAAATGTTCGATTTTTTTGACACAAAAGTCCAAAAAATTGGACTTTAAATAAATTCTATAGAAAGTTTTTCCTTTCTGCGCTTATATTACCACAATATATAGTGTTAGTCAAGATGAAAAGCACAATTTATGCAAGCCAAACAGAAAAACAGAAATTTTTGCTTTTTTCCCACTCGTCTATTTATCTTTTCAGCGGATTTTGCTATAATAACAACGATTCATTCGCAGCAAAGACAGTATGAGGAAAGAAACTATGTTTGTAGATATTGCAAAAATCAAGATCAAGGCGGGCGACGGCGGCGATGGCGCCGTCGCATTCCACCGTGAAAAATATGTGGCGTCCGGCGGTCCTGACGGCGGCGACGGCGGGCGCGGCGGCAACATCGTGTTCGTCGCGGATGACAGCCTTTCCACGCTTGCGGACTTCCGCTATAAGCGCAAATATACGGCGGAAAACGGGCAGAACGGGCGCGGCGCGCACTGCAACGGCAAAAAAGGGCAGGATCTGGTCATCCGCGTCCCGCGCGGCACCGTTATCCGTGAGGTGCAAAGCGGCGCGGTGCTCGCCGATATGTCCACAGACGAACCGTTCATCGCCGCAAAGGGCGGCAAAGGGGGATTTGGCAACCGCCATTTTGCCACGCCCACGCGCCAGACCCCGCGTTTTGCGAAAAGCGGCGCGCCGGGTGAATCGTGGGAGGTCTCTCTGGAGCTGAAACTGATCGCCGACGTGGGGCTTTTAGGCTTTCCGAATGTCGGCAAATCTTCGCTTCTCTCGGTCGTCAGCGAAGCCAAGCCCATCATCGGCGATTATCACTTTACAACGATCACCCCCGTGCTCGGCGTGGTGCGCATGGGCGAAGGGCAGAGCTTTGTCATGGCGGATATTCCCGGCCTTATCGAAGGCGCCGCCGAGGGCGTGGGGCTCGGGCACGCGTTTCTGCGCCATGTGGAGCGCTGCCGTATGCTTGTGCATTTGGTGGACGTCGCAGGCAGCGAGGGGCGCGATCCGATCGAGGATTTTGAGAAGATCAACGAAGAACTGCGCAAATTCAATCCCGAGCTCAGTCAATGCCCGCAGATCGTTGCGGGCAACAAGATCGATCTTGCCGAGGACGAGCAGCGCGAACGCTTCAAGGCGTATATCGAAAAGCAGGGCTTGCCGTATTTCGAGATCGTTGCACCGATCCGCTACGGCACGCAGGAGCTCATCAACGCCGTGGCGGCAAAGCTCGCCACACTTCCGCCCGTCAAGCACTACGAGCCTGAGGAGATCCCGATGGAGCTGCTCGAAAAAGATAAGAAAAACGGCTTTACGGTCACCGTGCGCGACGGGGTGTATATTGTGGAAGCCGAGTGGCTCTATAAAATTCTTCTGAAAACCGATATGGATGACTACGAATCCCTGCAATATTTCCAGAATGTCCTGCAAACAAGCGGTATTTTGGACGCCCTGCGGGAAAAAGGGATCGGGGAAGGCGACACCGTCAGCATTTACGACTTTGAATTCGACTATGTGCCGTAATTCGGCAGCACAAAACGGATAAACGGGGGAACCATGGAGAACAATACCAATATGTACAGCCCCCTTGCGCTTGCTTTCTTAGGCGACGCGGTATACGGGCTGCTTGTCCGGGAACACCTGCTTTTGCAGGCAAACCGCCCCGCCGGTCAGCTACATACCCTTTCGACGGGACTTGTCAACGCCGCGGCGCAGGCAAGGGCTGTAAAAAATCTGCTGCCCGAGCTTACCGAAACGGAGCTTGCCGTTTACAAACGCGGGCGCAACGCGCACCCGGGGCATACCCCGAAACACCAGTCGGAGGGTGACTATCACAGCGCCACGGGTTTAGAAGCATTGTTCGGCTGGCTTTACCTGAACAAAGATGAGACCCGCCTTCGTGCGCTGTTTGATAAGATCTGGCAGATTGGGGCGGAGAACGGTGCGCAAAAAGGCGAAACGAAATAGGCACACGGCACGCAAAACGGCGGCAGACTTGCTGCTGTATTTTGCCGGCGCTTTTTTGTATGCGGCGGCGGTCAACGTGTTTTTGGCGCCGAATGAAATCCTGCTCGGCGGTTTTACGGGTGTCGCCACGGTGCTCAACCACCTGCTTGGCACGCCCATCGGCACGGTGGTGTTTCTGCTGAATGTGCCGCTGTTTCTGATCGCGTATTTCAAATTCGGTTTTTCCTTTATTATACGGACGGTCATCGCCACCTTTTTTTCCTCCGTACTCATCGATGTGACCGCGCTGTTTTTGCCCGTGTATGCGGGCGACCGCTTGCTTTCTTCACTGTTTGGCGGCATTTTGAGCGGCGCGGGACTCGGCCTTGTGTTCCTGCGCGGGGCGACGACCGGCGGCACGGACATCCTTTCGAAGCTGCTGCAAAGGCGGCGGCCGCATATGTCCATGGGGCGTGTGATCCTGCTTTTGGATCTTGCGGTCGTGCTTTTGTCCTTTGCCGTATACCGAAGTCTCGAAACGGTGCTGTATTCGCTGGTAGTCATTTATGTCAGCGCGCAGGCGGTGGACCTTACGCAGACGGGGCTTTCGCACGACAAGCTGCTGTTTATCGTAACCGATAAGGGCGAGCGCGCTACGCGCGCGATCGTCGAAACGCTGGACCGCGGCGTGAGCGTGCTGGATGTGCGCGGCGGCTACACCGGGGAGAAGCGCCAAATGCTGTTTTGCGCCGTGCGCGCAGGCGACGCAGTAAGGCTGACGAAAGCGATCCGCGCGATCGACGAAAGCGCGTTTATCGTGATATCCGAGATTTCCGATATCCTCGGCGAAGGGTTCAAGAGCCGCACGGCGGTATAAGCAGAGAGCTAAGACGCGCGCCAAAGCGACGGATTTCTTTAGGAGACGCAGAAACCATGCAAATTGAGATCGCTGCCAAACAGGATCTGGCGTTTTTGAAAGACCATGACAGGCATATTTCCGAAGAAGAGTTGGAATATGCCCTTTTGCGCGGGCGAATCTATGTCCTGAAACAAGACGGCGAGATTGCCGCGTGGCTGCGGTGGAACCTGTTTTGGGACAACACCCCGTTTATGAACATGCTGTATGTTTTGGAGCGTTACAGGCGGCAGGGCTTCGGAAAACAACTCGTCGCCTTTTGGGAGCAGCAAATGCGTGAACAGGGCTACAGGTTTGTGCTGACATCCTCGCAATCCGATGAACAGGCACAGCATTTTTATCGGCACTTGGGGTATCGGGATGCCGGCGTGCTCCTGTTACCGAATGAAGCGGGCGAGCTCTTTTTTATCAAGGATTTTACATAAAACGAGAAAATCCTGCTCCACAGAATACTTTGGAAAGGGGAAGAGCATATGCGTGTCAGGAAAAACAGTAACGGCGGGATGACGGTCGCTTTCCTCTTTTTGCCGGTCCTTTGCCTGCTGGTTGGCCTTTTGCTGTTTTCTCTCGGGATCCGCGACGCGGTCGCAAACAGCAAGCGCGGCTATCGCGAAGTGACCGGCTATTTGATCGATTACACGCTGCAGGAAGCAGGCGGTTACGATTCGCAGCGGAGAACCGAAACGGCGGATACATACAGGCTGGTTTACCGCTATAATGTGGACGGGCAGGCGTATACGCTCGTTACGTCTTACAGCACGTCCTTTGTTCCGTCGCGCGGCAGTGAAACGGAGATCCTGTATAATCCGGAAAATCCCGCCGAGTCCGTGATCGGCGGGCCGAATCAATCCGAAAATCATCTTATTTTTATCGGGCTGTTTTTCATGTTTTGTTCGCTTCCGTTTTTCCTGCCCTTTCTGCCGAAACGAAAGAAGAAAAAGGGCGGCAAACAGGCTGCCCGGCGCGCGCCTTCCAAATGGGCGGCGGTCGATTGGGTCGGTACTGTGATCGGACTTTTCCTGATCGGTATAAGCTACGGCGCGCTTGCCATGATCTCCAATTCTTATTCGCCGGTCGGTATCGTGCGCTATTATGCGGCGTCGTTCCACTTTGCGCTTCTCATCCCGCTTCTGATGATCGCGGCGGGCTTGCTTCTGTTTTACAGAAGCTTGCCGTTTCGAAAAAAGCAAAAGCAGAATGCCGAACAGAACAAACAAAACGAGAAAGACGAAAACGCAAATTCAGATCGTTAATATCCCAATTTACGAGGTAATCCATGCAGAAAAAAGAGTACATTCGCAATTTTTCCATCGTGGCGCACATCGACCACGGCAAAAGCACGCTGGCCGACCGCCTTCTGGAGCTGACCGATTCCGTCCAGAAGCGCGATATGGAGGAGCAGCTTTTAGACAACATGGACTTAGAGCGCGAGCGCGGCATCACCATCAAAGCGCACGCCGTGCGGCTCGATTACAAGGCGAAAGACGGGGCTACATATGCGCTGAACCTCATTGACACGCCCGGCCACGTGGACTTCAATTACGAGGTTTCGCGGTCGCTTGCCGCCTGCGAGGGCGCGGTGCTCATTGTGGACGCGTCGCAGGGCATCGAGGCGCAGACGCTCGCGAACACCTACCTTGCGCTTGATCACGATTTAGAGATCGTTCCCGTCATCAATAAGATCGATCTGCCCGCCGCCGACCCGGAGCGTGTGGCGCAAGAGGTGGAGGATGTTATCGGTATCCCCTGCATGGACGCGCCGCGTGTCTCCGCCAAAACGGGCGAGAATGTCGAGCAGGTGCTTGAAGAGATCGTCAAGCTCGTGCCTGCCCCCGAAAATCACGATGACGCACCGCTGCGCGCGCTGATCTTCGATTCGGTTTATGACAGCTACCGCGGCGTGATCGTCTATGTCCGCGTCATGGACGGCGCCATCCATCCGGGCGATACCATGCGCATGATGGCGACGGGCGCGGAATTTACCGTGGTGGAAACGGGCTATATGCGCGCCACGCGCATGGAGCCGACCGACGGGCTTTCCTCCGGCGAGGTCGGCTATATCACAGCTTCGATCAAAACCGTATCCGATGCGCGCGTGGGCGATACCGTGACGCTTGCCTCTGCACCCGCCGCAGAGCCCCTGCCCGGCTATCGCAAGGTCAACCCCATGGTGTTCTGCGGGGTATATCCGGCAGACGGCGCGGATTACGAAAATTTACGCGAGGCGCTCGAAAAGCTGCGCTTGAACGATGCGGCGCTCTCCTTTGAGCCGGAGACCTCCGGCGCGCTGGGCTTCGGTTTCCGCTGCGGCTTTCTGGGGCTTTTACACCTTGAGATCATACAGGAGCGCCTCGAGCGCGAATATGATCTCGATCTTGTCACCACCATTCCGAGCGTCGTGTATAAAATTCACTTGACCGACAAGTCCGTCGTCGAGATCGACAACCCCTGCAACTATCCCGACCCCGCCACGATCGACTATGCCGAGGAACCCATCGTCGAAGCGCATATCTTTTCCCCGCCCGAATACGTCGGGCAGATCATGGACCTTTGCCAGGACCGCCGCGGCACCTATAAGGAAATGACCTATCTCGCCGAGGACCGCGTGGACATCAAATATCTGCTGCCGCTTAATGAAATCATTTACGATTTCTTCGACGCGCTCAAATCCCGCACACGCGGCTATGCATCGTTCGACTATGAGATCCGGGGCTATGATCGCTCGCAGCTCGTGAAGCTGGACGTGCTCTTAAACGGTGACGCCGTGGATGCGCTCTCGTTTATCATCCATGCGGACAAAGCCTATGCGCGTGCCCGCAAGATCGCCGAAAAGCTCAAGGAGCATATCCCGCGCCAGATGTTTGAGATTCCTATTCAAATTGCCATCGGCGGCAAGGTGATCGCGCGCGAGACGGTCAAGGCGATGCGCAAGGACGTGCTTGCCAAGTGCTATGGCGGCGATATCACGAGAAAGAAGAAGCTTTTGGAAAAACAGAAGGAAGGAAAAAAGCGTATGCGCCGCTTCGGGACAGTCGAAGTCCCGCAGGAGGCGTTCATGGCGGTGCTGAAGTTAGATGAATAGCAGAGAAAATATTTTTGAAAGACTGCGGACGCTCGGTATTTCCTATGAATTGATCGAGCACGCGCCCGCGTTCACGATGGAGGAATACAACGCTCTCGGCTTTAACCCCGACGATGAGATCTGCAAAAACCTGTTTTTGCGCGATTATAAGGGCAAGCGGCATATGCTTGTGGTCTTAAAGGGCAGTAAGCATGCCGACCTGCGGCTCATACAGTCGGAGGTCGAGTCCTCCAAGCTGAGCTTTGCCTCTGATGAACGGCTGGAAAAGCATCTGGACGTAAAAAAAGGCTCGGTGTCGCCGTTTGGGCTGATCAACGACACCCAAGGTGCAGTCGAGGTGTATTTTGACGAGGATCTGCAAAATGCGCCGCGTCTTGGCTTTCATCCAAACGACAACACCGCGACGGTGTTCCTCCCGTTTGCCGATGTCCTGCGTTATATTGAAAGCACGGGGCATACAGTACGGTTCATTCGGGTATGAACGCACCGATCGGGCTTTATCTGCATGTTCCGTTTTGCCGTTCCAAGTGCCCGTACTGCGATTTTTATTCCATGCGTGCGGATGCGGCGCAAACCGACGCCTATGTGACAGCTCTGCGTCGAAAAATTTCGGAAAGTGCTGAAACCTTGCAACGTAAAGCGGATACGCTTTACATTGGCGGCGGAACGCCTTCCGTGCTGGGCGCAGACTGCCTGAAAGCCCTTGTAATTCAAGCCAAAACCGACTTTATGACCGAAGATGCGGAAATCACCGTAGAGTGTAATCCGTATGGGCTTCCGCCGGCTTTCTTTGCGATCCTTGCCGAAGCGGGCGTGAACCGCATTTCACTGGGGCTGCAATCCGCCGTGGACAGCGAACGCCGTGCTTTAGGGAGACTTTCGGATGCGGACACCGTGCGCACGGCAGTGCTCTCGGCACAAAAGGCGGGGATTTTAAACATTTCACTGGACGTGATGCTGGGTATCCCGCACCAAACCACGCAAACACTCGCCGAAACACTGGATTTCTGTTTGTCGCTCGGGGTGCCGCATTTGAGCGCTTACATTTTGAAGATCGAAGCCGGCACGCCGTTTGAAAAACGCCGTGATGCGCTCGCGCTTCCCGACGACGACCAAACGGCGGACTTGTATTTGCAGCTGTGTGAAACGCTTACGCAAAACGGCATTTTGCAGTACGAGATCTCCAATTTCGCGCGCCCGGGTTTTGAAAGCCGCCATAATCTGAAGTATTGGCACTGCGAGGAATATTTAGGGCTCGGCCCCGCCGCCCATTCGTTTTTAGAAGGCAGACGGTTTTATTACCCGCGCGACCTGCAGGGCTTCTTAGACGGCAAGCTGCCCGTGCCCGATGGCACAGGCGGGGATTTTACGGAATATGCCATGCTCGCACTTCGGCTTTGCGAGGGGCTTTCGGAGGAAAAGGTGCAAAACCGTTTCGGACACGGCATTCCGCAGGAAATGCGTTCGCGCGCAGCAACGCTTGCCGCACACGGGCTGCTGCTGGCGGACGACGGCGGAATTCGTCTGACGCGCACGGGTTTTCTCGTTTCCAACGCCGTTCTTGCAGAGCTGCTGGACATTTAAACTGTTCCGGCACATTAAAAATCCAACATCGAAAGCTGAAAACCGCCGAGGCTCTCGCCCCGGCGTTTTTCAAAGCATTTCCCGCAGTTCTTCGATCGCCTGCACGGCAAATTCGCGCACATCCTGCGCATCGACTATTTTCGTCTCGCCGCCCGTGCGCATTTTCTGGGAATTCTCCTGCGCGCGTGTAAGGCCGAATACCAGCCCAAACGCCAAAAGAAGAACACTTAATACCATCAAATACCGCGAAAATACGCTTTTTCGTCTCATGCTTACACTTCCTTGTAGAATTACGGCGCGTAACGCAGCAACAGCTCCGCGAGCGCCGTGCCGATGAGTCTGCCTGCATACACCGCTTCCTCCAGCGTGTTCGAATCGCTCCCCATTTCCAACAGCACCGAGCAGGGCGTGATGTCCATGTTGTATTTGCGTGCGGAAAACAGGATCGGGCGCATCAGACCGGGATATTTGGTTTCGGCGGTCTGTTGCAATTGCAGTGCAAAGGTCAGGTTCTGTTCCCATGTCGGGAAATTCGTCACCTTGCCGTCCTCGCAGCCGGCAATGATCATGATCTGTGCCGACTTTTTGCCGTCGATCGTTGCCACGGGCTTGATGCGCGTGCCGTCCTGCTGCTGGATGGCGTCGCGGTGCACGTCGATCACGACCTGTATGGAGGGGTACTCTGCCATAATCGCTTCAATGCTTTCGCGCGAACGGTCGTATGCGCCCGTGTATTTTGCGTCATGGATCTCCGTATCGTGGATCACGCCGATCCCCGCCGCTTCCAGCTGTTCGCAGATCGCATCGCCTACACGCACCATGTTGCGCGCCGGGTCGTCAATGCGCGTGATGTAATCGGTTGCGTACCAATTCCGATCCAAAAGCTCATAGCACTCTGTGGTGTGCGTGTGGAAGATGAGCACTAAGGGCTCCGCAATATTTTCTATGGAAAGCGAAGCGGATTTTGCCACGCTCGCGGCGATGTCGACGCTGTGCGAAGCGGTTGTGTTGCGCACCGTGATGTTTTCCCAGGTGTCCGTCGCATTTCCCGCACCGTATTGCTTTTCGATGATCGCGCCCTTTTTCGTGGCGTTTACGGAAGCGGCCTCAGCGGATGCCATCATGGCAAGGATGTCCTCGGGCGTGTCGGTCAGTACCGTTTGCGCCGCGGTCTCTTCGGCGGGCGCGGCGGAGACTTCGGCGGGTGCTTGCGTGGCAGGTTCCGTCGTTTCTTCGGCTGTCAGTTCTTCCCGGATCGTCTCGGCTGTGCCCTGCGGCATGGCGAGCGAGGCGCTGAACATGGCGACCTTGGAGACGGGCGCGGCAAACCGCGTGCCCATATAGAAGGTCGCGGCAGTCAAAGTGACGAGAAGCAACAATAAGGCGGCGGGATGCGCAGTCCCCACCGGGTTCGGTTTTCTGCGACGGCTTCTTTGTGCGTTCGTTTGCGGCATAGGCTGTCCCTCTTGCTGTATCCTTTCGGTGCAGTATATGCGACCAAAACAGAAAATAGAAGCGGGGAAGGGGTTAAACGATATTGAGCAGCAGCTCCGGCTCAAGCGCAGGCTGCAGCGCGCAGTTGATGGCGAGAGACAAGAACCGGGACGCGCGCCGCACGAGCGTGTCCACCTCGCGCGGGGTGACCATCATGGTGCCGGCTTCCTTTGCATATGCTTCGTGCGGTGCGTGTCCGTCGGTAAAATCATGAATGAGTGTGGCGGCATCCACTACGGTCGGCACGCCCACGGCAATTACGGGTACGCCCAGCGTTTCGCGGTCGATGCGCGCGCGGCTGTTGCCAACGCCTGACCCCGGGGTAATGCCGGTGTCGGTCAGCTGTACGGTTTTCCCCAAGCGCGACAGGCTGCGAGAGGCGAGCGCGTCCACGGTGATGACGGCACAAGGGTGCACGGTGCCGACCATCCCGCGCAGGGCCTCGGCGGTCTCCATACCCGTCTGCCCAAGCACGCCGAAACAAACCGCGCAGACCTCCCGAAGCTCTGAAAAGCCCAAGCTTTGCGCAAAGGTCTTGTCAATGTGGCGTGTGGCGAACACGCCTCGTGCGGTGCGCGGCCCGAGCGCATCAGGTGTGATGTCCGGGTTCCCGAGCCCCGCCACCAGCACCGCGCCGTCTTTCGGCAGAAGCGAACAAAGCGTTTCGGTCATCGCCGTAAGCCTGCCGTCCAAAAGCTCACTGTCATGCGCGAATTCCGGGATCTCTACCGTGATATATTTCCCCTGCGGCTTGCCGAGTTCCTTTTCCCCCGCCGCGTTGCAAACTTCAATTTCCGTGATTTCCGCCGCACCGTGCCTGCGTTTGCGCACCTGCACGTTGTCCGTTGCTTTTCCTGCCATAAGCTCGCGCTGTTCGAGCGCCAGATCCGTACGAATCTGCATAAAACCGCCTCCTAAAAGCGTATTATGTCTTTTAGTATGGGCGCATCTTTGAAAAACTATCGTGGAATTTGAAAAAAAACTTGCTTTTTTCCGAAAACAATGGTAATATATAGTCCGCTATTGTAAGGGAGGTGTGACCGATGCCGAACATTAAGTCCGCAAAAAAGCGCGTGATCGTGAACAATAAGCGTGCACAGCGCAATAAGTCTATGAATTCTGCGCTCAAGACCGCTATTAAAAAGGCGAACGTCGCGATCGAAAGCGGCGCTGCCGACAAAGAGGCGCTCGTGACCGCCGCCGTGAAAAAGATCGATCAGGCTGCCGCGAAGGGGCTTCTGCACAAGAACAACGCCGCCCGCAAAAAGTCCGCCCTCGTTACGAAGCTCAACAAGGCGTAACAAGACTTTTATTGCAGGATAAATGCCGCAGACCGTAGTGGTCCGCGGCGTTTCGCGTTTTACGGGCGGGCGACACGCCGTGAAAGCACATAAAAAGCACAGGGCGTTTTGCAAAGAACGCCCTGTGCTTTTTCTTTGATAAGATAAAGCTGTTTTCTCTTAAACGCGGCTGTCTTTCTCCAGCGCCGCGTCCACGGCGCGCGAGATTGCCGCATCCAATGCGTCCGCCTGCAAAGAGGCAACGCCTTCTATGGTCGTACCGCCCGGCGAGCAGACACGGTCAATGAGCTCCCACGGATGCGTGTCGCTCTCCAGAATTTGTTTGGCGCTGCCCAAGACCGTCTGTGCCGCGATGTGCAGTGCATCCGCCTTTGCCATGCCGTTTTTTACGCCGGCGCGCGCGAGCGCATCGATGAACATATAGCTGTAAGCCGGCGCACAGCCCGCAAGGACCCCGAACAGCGGGAACATGCTTTCCGCAAGCGGCATCACCTCGCCGAACGACCCGCACATGGCTTCGGCAAGCGCACGCTGCTCATCCGTCACGCGCGCATTGCAGCAATAGGCGCTCATGGCGGCGCCGACGGTGGCATTGATGTTGGGCATTATGCGGATTACCGCCGCGTCATAGCCCAAAAGGCCTTCGATGTAGTCGATCGTCTTGCCTGCGGCAATGGAAATAACCAGCGCGTCACGCGTTTTTAGCGCTTCGCGAAGTTCCGGCAGAAGCACGGGAAAAACATTCGGCTTGACGGCCAAAACCACCGTGTCGCAGGCTTCGACAAGCGCGCCGGCGCTTTGTGATGTACCGATGCCGAGTTCTTCCCTAAGTAATGTCGTCTTTTGCGCCTGCGTGTCAAATGCCGAAAGCTCTGTCGGGTCAAACGCACCCGAACGCACCATGCCGCGCAGGATGGCGCTTGCCATGTTGCCCGCGCCGATGAATCCGATTTTCATAGTCTCATTCCTTTACTTGTGTATCTACGGGGATATGTGAAGTACAATGCGGGCACCGCGTTGCCGCGATGTCGATCTCCGAAAGGCAGTACGGACACTTCTTGACGGCAGGCGGTGCACTTTCCGTCTGCTTTTCGCGCTTGAGCTTTTCGGAAAGGGCGTTGATCCCCTTGATGAACAGGAAGATCACAAACGCCATGATCAAAAAGTCGAGCGCCGTGCTCAAAAACGTGCCGAAGTTCAGCGTGGCGACGCCCGCCGCCTGTGCTTCCTCCACAGTGGCGAAATCACCCTCGCCGAGCGCCAAAAACCAGTTGTTGAAATCCACGCCGCCCGTTAAAAGGCTGATAAGCGGCATGACGATGTCGTTGACCAAGGAATTTACGATCTTTTGAAATGCGCCGCCGATGATCACGCCGACGGCAAGGTCGATGACATTCCCGCGTGCAATAAAGGTTCTGAATTCTCCGAAAAAGCGCCCGCCTTTTTTACGCAGCTTTTTCATATCGTCCGCAGCTTTTCTTGCCATGGCGCGCCTCCCGCATGCTTTCCCACAGTATAGCACAATTTTTTATAAAATCAAACCCCTGTCAGATCAAAGGCAGGGATGAAGCGGTCGTTCGCGGAAGCGCCCTCCTGCATAAAGCCGTTGCGCAGGCCGAGGTCGAAAAACGTGCGCAGCACGCGGTCATATTCCGCTGTGGTAAGCCGGCGGTTGAGCGCCTTGTAAGGGTATGTTCTGCCGCAGGGCGAGTATTGCCGCATGAGGCTTACATAGGTGTCTTTGGAAAGGGAGCCTGCGATCCACCGCAGAATTTCCGCAGAATCCTTTGTTCCCTGCGGAAGTACCAGATGCCGCACAATAAGCCCCGAAAGCATCCGTCCGTCCGGCGCGAAACGGTCTTTTGTCTGGCGGCGCATTTCGAGGATCGCCGCTTTGGCGCGTTCCGGGTAATCGGGCGCGGCGGAGTAAAGCCGCGCGGTAGCTTCAGACATATATTTGAAGTCGGGCAGATATATATCTACAAGCCCCGAAAGGCTTTTTAGCGTCTCGACCGAATCATACCCGCCGGAATTATAGACCACGGGCACATGCGGCTTGTATTTTGTCAGTGCATCGCGTAAAAACGGCGCGAAATGCGTAGGGTTCACAAGGTCGATGTTCTGCGCGCCCGCCGCTTCCAGCTCCTGCATGATTTCGACAAAGCGATCAACCGAAACGCACTTCCCGAAATTTTTGTGGCTGATCTCAAAATTTTGACAATAGACACAGCGCAGCGTGCAGCCCGAAAAAAAGATCGCCCCCGCGCCGCCGTGCGCGCTCAAAGGCGGCTCCTCCCAGAAATGCAGCGCAGCGCGTGCGATCACGGCGTTATAGGGCATTTTGCAAAAGCCCGCCGAGGGTGTATTTTCCGTGCGGGTTGCGCCGCACTGCCGCGGGCAGGTGTTGCAGAGCATTGCGATGTCTCCCTTCCTTGACAAGTCGAACAGCCTTACAAAAGACGCCTTGACAAAGCTGTACGCCTTGTCCTGTATATAATAGCCGCCGCGCGGCGCTTTGTCAATTCACCGCCGGACGGGGAACGTGCTTGAAAGCCCGCAAAAACCGTGCTACAATATTACGGTAAATGAAACTGAGAAAGGGGATCCCTGCATGAAAAAATGCGTAGCCCTGCTTTTGACGCTGTGTTTGGCGCTTTGCTCGTTTGTGAGCGTCTATGCAGCGCAGGATCGGGACATTGTGATTCTTTACACCAACGATATGCACTGTGCTGTGGAGAACGAGGACGGTGTTTCGCTTGCGGGTCTTGCGGCATATAAGCAGCAGATGCTCGAAGACGGCAGCGATGTTGCGCTCGTAGACGCGGGCGACGCGATACAGGGCGACGCGATCGGCGCGCTGACCGAGGGCGAATACATGGTCGACCTGATGAACCGCCTCGGATATGCGGCGGCGGTGCCCGGCAACCATGAGTTTGACTACGGCATGGACCGCTTTTTGGAGATCGCGGAAACTGAAGCACAGTTCTCGTATGTTTCCGCGAATTTTACGGATCTGCGCACAGGGGAGACCGTTTTTGACCCCTATGTGATGCTCACCTTCGGTGATACGCAGGTTGCACTTGTGGGCATTTGTACGCCCAAAACCATCACCAGCTCCACGCCGGCGTATTTTCAGGATGAAAACGGCGAATTCATTTACGATTTCTGCCGCGGCGGCGATGGGCAGGCGCTGTATACGGTGGTGCAGGCGAGCATCGACGAGGCCAAGGCCGCCGGTGCGGATTACGTTATCGGGCTTGCACACCTCGGCATAGAGCCTTCCTGCTCACCGTGGATGTCTACCGAAGTCATTGCAAATACTTCGGGCTTTGATGCGGTGATCGACGGGCATTCCCACAGTGTGATCCCACAGCAGGACTGCACCGATAAAGACGGCAACACCGTGCCGCTGACCTCTTCGGGCACGAAGCTCTTCTCTATCGGGAAACTGACTATCCGCACAGACGGCACTATTGCAACGGAATTGGTTGAAAATTATGTGCCCGCCGAAGACGCAAGCGAGACCGTGCGCGCGGCATATGACAATATGCAGGCGTATGTTTCCGCATTGCAGGGGGATTTCAGTGCGCTGTTAAATACGGTTGTCGCGAAAAGCGAGGTCGATCTGCTTGCCCACAATCGGGAGGGTACGGCGTGGCTTGTCCGCAGCGGGGAGACAAACCTCGGAGATCTTTGCGCCGATGCATACCGCGTGATGATGGACGCGGACGTTGCGATCGTCAACGGCGGCGGCATCCGTGCCAATATCTATGCGGGCGACGTCACCTACGGCGACATCCTCGAAGCGCACCCCTTCGGTAACCTGCTTTGCGTGGTGGAAGCGACCGGGCAGCAGATTCTGGATGCGCTTGAAATGGGTGCGCGCGCCTATCCCGATATCACGGGCGGCTTCCAGCAGGTGTCGGGGATCACGTTCGATCTGTACGGTGACATCCCCTCGGGCGTGGTGCTCGACCAGAACGGCATGTTTGTGCGCGTGGACGGTACCTATCGCGTGCAGAATGTTCAGATAAACGGCGAGCCGCTGGAGCTTAATAAGACCTATACGCTCGCTTCACATAACTACTGCCTGAAAAACGGCGGCGACGGCTTTTCCATGTTCCAGGGCTGCGAGCTTATCAAAGACGAGACCATGGTGGACTACGAGGCGCTGATTCGCTACATCACCGAAACGCTCGGCGGCGTGATCGGTGAAGAATATGCAAACGAGTCGGGCAGCGGCCGCATCCGCTTTATGCGCGGCACGCCGCAGACCGGAACAGGCGAGGAAGAGACCCCCACGACGCCTGTGACACCGGAAATGCCCGACGACACGTCCGATGATGTACAACCGCCCGTGACCGGGGCACCCGAAATTCCCGCAACGAACGCAGAGCTGTCAGACGGCATTTACACCATTGCGGCGATCCTGCCCGTTTGCGCGGCAGCGCTGCTGGTGGCGGCGAGGATCCGCAATCGCCGCGGCCGCAAATCGGCTTCCCGCTGAAAATTACACATAACGAATCGACCGCTCCGCAAAAACGGGACGGTCGTCTGAGTGTGTCAAAAATTGTCTTTTGCTCCCCTTGTCAGGGGAGCTGGCGAGCGAAGCGAGACTGAGGGGTAGTCAAAAACCTTGATATTTCAAGGTTTCTCTCCCTCCGTCACGCGCGAAGCGCGTGCCACCTCCCTCGTCAGAGGGAGGAAAAAAGACTTCTTTGACAGGCTGAACCGATCGCTCCGCAAAAACGGGGCAGTCGTCTGCATAGGGAGATTTTATATGCCGCTTTCCGTGCATCCGAAAAACAGATTTTTATGGGGTGGATTACATGACCGACTTCGGTGTGCCGACGCTTTTGGAATTGCAGACTTTGGAAGAGACCGCCGCGCTTTGCCGTGAGCTGCGGCTGCAATTCATAGAACTGAACATGAACCTGCCGCAGTACCAGCCGAACGCGCTGGATATTGCGCAGCTGCAAGCCATCGCGCACGAATACGGCGTGTATTACACCATCCATCTCGACGAGAACTTAAATGTCAGCGACTTTAACCCCTATGTTGCCGAGGCGTACCGCCGCACCGTGCGCGAGACGATACGCCTTGCGAAAGAACTGCACGCGCCCGTGCTCAATATGCATCTGGCGCGCGGCGTATATTTCACACTGCCTGCAAAAAAGGTCTACCTTTTTGCGGCGCACAAAGCGCATTACCTCCAAAGCATGCGGGATTTCCGCGATGCGTGTGATACCGAGATCGGCGGCGCAAACCTTCAAATTTGTGTGGAAAACAGCGACGGCTTTACGGATTTCCAGGTGGAGGCGCTCGACCTCTTGCTGCAAAGCCCCGCGTTCGGATTGACCTTTGATATCGGGCACAACCACGGCGTCAGCGGCGCGGATGAGCCGATCCTGATGGAGCGCGTCGAGCGTCTGCACCATGTCCACTGCCACGACGCACTCGGCAGAAAGAACCATCTTACGCTCGGCACGGGCGAACTCGATCTTCCGAAATACCTGACGCTTGCCTGTGCGCACAACTGCCGCGTCGTGCTGGAGACCAAAACCGTCGAAGCCCTGCGGCAGTCCGTCGCGTGGCTCGACCGCAACGGTTTTCGCACATAAACGGGCATTTCTCCGAGCCCTATCTATAACGGCGGCTGTGCAGTGAACCGTAACAAAATAATAAGGCATAATCGAAACAGCGAGGGCATACAAAAAGTACCCTCGCTGTTTGAATGCTTGTGCAAACGTACAGATGTGGGAAACGCTTTATTTCCCAAACCGGTTCATCCGCGCCATTGAGGCAAGCGTGTCGATCTCCATCGGGCAGACGCTGACGCAGGAAAGCGCCTTGGAGCAGCCCGCGGCGAAGTGCTCGGCATAGGCCTTGCGAAGCGGTTTGGTACGGTCTTCGCTTTGCAGGGCGAGCAGCGCCGCCTCATTGGCAAACAGCGCGCCGAAAAAATGCTCCCCTTTATTGTAATTCGGGCAGACCTCCAAACACAGCCCGCATTTCAGGCATTTTGCCGCCGCATACATCTGTTCGAAATCCTTTTTCCGCAGCGGGCGGTACGTCCCCAAATACGCCTGTGCTTTTTGCAGGTTTTCCGAAATGATGCTTCTGTCCACAATCAGGTCCGCTACCACGGGGAACTTGGAAAGCGGCTCGAGCGTCAGAACGTCGCCTTTTTCGTCGCGCAGGAACGCCGCGCACGCAAGCTTCGGGACGCCGTTGATCACCATAGCACACGCGCCGCACATCTTTTGCGAGCAGCTGCACTCCCAGCGGATGCGGGGTGCCGCGACGCCCTCTGCGTCATAAAGGTCGTCCGTGTAATTGAGCCGGTCGAGCAGGGCGCTGACGGTCATGTCGGGGTCTGTGTCGACCGAAAAGGTCTGCCAATACGGCGCACTTTCGGCGTCTTTCTGCCGTTTGATCTTTACCAGCATAGCTCATCCTCATTTCTGTAGGTCACGTCGAATGCCCCGTTGTTATAGTCGATCAGAGTGCAGGTCGCCATACTTTCCGCACGCTGCGGAAAGTCCGTGCGAATATGCGCGCCGCGCGTTTCCCGGCGCTCGGCGGCACAGGTGAGCACGGCAAGCCCCAAACAGAGCATCGGACGCAGGCTGTATGCCTGGTACGGCGAGATCTCACTGTCATATTTGAGCTTTTCCACAACGGAAAGATAGAATTGCAGATTCTGTATGCCGTCATGCAATTTTTCTTCGGTGCGCACGATGCCGAGGTCTTCATTCATGATCTTGGCAAGATCGTTTTGTATGTATACGGCGGAAAACCGGCTTTTCGCCGCTGCGCGCTCGGAAAGTTTTTCGTCCTGTTCGCGGATGTAGCTTTCAAAGTTCGCATGGGAAGGCGTTGGGGAAACTTGCGCAATATCCCGCGCTGCCACACGTCCGCTGTATACGGCGGCAAGCAGAGAATTGCCGCCCAAACGGTTCGCGCCGTGATAGATCGACGCGCACTCCCCGACGGCATACAGATTGCGGATGTTCGTGCGGTGCTTTGCATCTACCGCAAGCCCGCCCATAAAGAAATGCACGGACGGTGCGACCGGGATGCTTTTCTTCGTCACGTCCAGCCCGAGGTATTCCCGGCACAGGTCGTAGACCTCCCGCAGGTTTCCCTTGATTTTCTGTTCGCCTAAAAACGCAATGTCCAAATACACCTGACTAGGCGCGTCATAGATACATTTGGAAACGATGTCGCGCGGCATCAGGTTGCCTTTTTCCCCGTATTTTTCCTCCATGAAATAGACGCGTTTGCCGTTTTCCATATAATACAGTCGCCCGCCGTCGCCGCGCGCGCCCTCGGTGATGAGCATGCGTTTTTGCGGTGTTTCGATGGTGGTGGGATGGTATTGGATGAATTCAAGGTTTTTGAGCTTCGCGCCCTGCAAAAACAGCTGCCCTGCCGCATAGCCGTCGCACAGCGCCGAACCCGTCGTTTTTCCGAACAGGCGGTTCTGCCCGCCCGTAGCAAACACGACCGCGTCGGCATACAGCGGTTCGAGCCGCTTTGCCGTCTCATCGTAAAACAAGGCGCCGCTGCAAACGCCGTCTTCGATCAGGGCGGAATGGAACTGCAGTCCGAGCCGGCGGGTGATCTTGCCCGCGCACTCCCATTTTCGCGCCTCCTGCACAAGGGCGGTCACGATCTGCTTGCCGGTGGAAGCGCCCGCATATGCTGTGCGTTTGCGCGACTGCCCGCCGAATGCCCGCCTTGCAAGGCTGCCGTCCGGGTTTCTTGCGAACACAACGCCAAGGCCCTCCAGCCACGTTAGGATGTGCGGCGCGTCGGTGCAAAGCCCTGTGACAGTTTGCTCGCCCGCAATGCGGCAGCCGCCGTCAAGCGTTTCGCGGATATGAAGGTCGATGCTGTCCCCGTTATTCCCGTTCGGCACAACGGCGTTGATGCCGCCCGCCGCCATGACGGACTGTGCGCGCTCAGAAGGGTAGGGGGAAACGAGCACGGCACAATTTCCCGCCATAGCCGTTTCCACGGCGCAGGTCAGCCCCGAAATGCCGCTGCCGATGATCAGTACCCGTTTCATGCAAGCCCTCCCAAAAAGAAGCGGAGCACTGCAAACAGTGCCGCTGCCGCGACAATGCCGCATACTGTATAAGCGACCGCGTCCAGCCGTTTTGCCGCTTTTGAAGAGGAGATCCATCCGAGCGTAACAAACGCTTTGCCGAACGACACCGCCGTGTGGGTGCATACGGCAAGAAGATAGATGCTTTCCGTGATGCCGTGAAAAATGGATGCCCCGTGCGTAAGCGTTTCTCCCGTCGCCATATGTGCGTAAGCTGTGGTGTGCATATGGATGAAGATCAGGATCAGCAGCGCCGTTGCCCGCTGCACCCATGTGCGCGCGTTTTGGCGGGCATAACGCGCGCCGGCGCCGTCGTGTTTAAAAAAGAAGATACAAAGGGTCGTCAATACATGCAGCACCAGCAGCAGGACTGCGATGTGGGCAAAGCCCTTGCACAGCGCCAGATCATACCAGCCGGTCAGCAGGGAACAGACCATTGTGCCCGCATGGCACAACAGCGCAGCGACAATGCCGAGCCCCAAAACCGCGTTCCATTTTTTCAGCTTCATAAAACACCTCACGTGATGTCCGCCCGCATGCGCGGCCGGGATCTTTTTGCGTAAATTCTTCACCTCGATTGTACGCGCTTAGCCGGGCAAAGTCAAGCATGCATGCGGAATGTAAAAATCGAAAAGGCTATATCCGATGATGCGAATTAAGGGTTGCGGCAAAACTGCTCGGCTTGCTGTTTGCGGGGAAGTTTACGGCAGACAAGATATACAATATTTTTCTGCATGCCCCATCGGTAATTGCAATATACCATTGCCTGTTTTCATACGGTCACGTATACAGGACAGAATCTCCTTTAAGAATCTGTTTGCGTTGCTTAACTATATATACCCTCTAAAGACTATGCCCTTCTGCTGCATTCGCTTTTCCCCCTCTACGGTCCGATATGTGTTAATCCTACACTTTTGACAAAAGCCGTCTTTGGTTGACAATAAGAGTGGTAGTTGCTATAATAGCATTCGTGAAAATATAGCTTATATATGGATCTGATTTTGAAAGAATATGGCTGTATCCGATTTCATGCTGTTCCCCGAATTGAACAAGCGCAAAGCAAACAGTTTGTTTATAAATTGAAAGGTACAGTTACAAAGGAGCCATTATGGAAAAGAACATTTTGTTTTCGGTCGTAATGCCGATATACAATGTGGAACCTTTTTTGGAAGATGCCGTTTCCAGTGTCCTGCGGCAGAGTTATCCGAATTTTGAGATTGTTTTGGTGGATGACGCTTCTCCGGATGGTTGCCCGGCGATTTGTGACGCTTATGCAGAGCAATATGATAATATCCGGGTCGTGCATCATCCCGAAAACAAAGGGCTCAGTGGGGCGAGAAATACCGGACTTCAATATGTTCGCGGGGATTATGTTACCTTTATGGATTCCGATGATTCCATTGAGCCGGACTTATTTCAAAGTGTGTATGATTCCCTTACCGAAAACGAGGCGGATGCGGTCGTTTTCGGCTGCACGGAAGATTATTACAACAGTCGGGGTGAATTGACCAAGTCTTTTGTTTTAAAGCCGAAAAGAGCTTTCTGCAAAAACCAGGCTGAAGTTCACGACAAGGTTTTGGAACTGGAGGTTGAAAGTTTTTACGGGTATGCTTGGAACAAATTTTACAAAACGAATCTTATTCGAGAAAACAATCTCACATACCGCAATGTGGTTTTGATTGAAGATATTGATTTCAACGTAAGATTTTTCAATTTTGCCAAAACGCTGAATGTTTTAGAATCAGGGCCTTATCACTATGCCAAAAGAGGTACGAATAGTATTACCTCTAAATTCGTTCCGGAATATTATGCCGTGCACAGAGAACGTATTTCTCTGCTCTGTGAACAGCAAAAAAGCTGGGATCATTTCGGGGAGCATGAAAAGTCCATTTTGGCAAGACTTTATGCAAGATACATTTTGTCCGCACTCAGCCGAAATTGTGATAAACGGGCTAATATGAACCATGCAAAACGAAAACAGTGGATTCAGTCGGTTTTTGCCGACAGCCTTTTTATAGAGCTGATTCCTTCGGCGCAGCCTAACGGTGCGGCCATGAAGGTTTTACTTCACATATTGCAAAAAAAATCCGTCTCACTGTCCCTTTTGGTCGGGCGGGTGATTTTTTTCGTACAAAACCAGATGCGATCTGTTTTTGTACAACTGAAGCAGAAGCGTTAAGCAAAAGCATTTTAAACAGTCCTTTGGAACGTAAAAAAATCTTTATAAAATGAAATGGGATATAACATGAAAAAAATACTGATTGGCTATCTGATCGATGGTCATTCCGGTGGAATCGATAAATATTTGATGAATCTTATGGAGTCGATTCCCTTTGATGACAATACGGTACAAATTGATTTTCTGACCAATCGGATCACCGAGGAGCTGCAACTTGCTGTTGCAAAATATCATTCTCATATATATGAGGTCGAAACGCTCAAACATCCTATCCGGCAGTACAAGCAAATGGTGTCTGTTTTCAAGAATAATGCGTACGATGTTGCTTATTTTAACATTTCCACCGCTTTGAATTGCATTGGTGCGGCGGCGGCAAAAAAATGCGGGGTAAAGAAAAGGATTATTCATTCCCACGCTTGTGGTATAGATGAGAACGATCGGCTGAAAAGAACGGTTTTAAGTTTCTTGAACAACCTTATCGCAAAAACGTTTTTATATCGGCAGGGAACAGATTTTTGCGCCTGCTCCGAGCTTGCGGGGCTATGGCTTTTTCCGGAAAAAATCGTCCGAAGCAGCCGCTTTCAAGTCATTAAAAATGCCGTAGACACAAAGGCTTATATGTATTCTCCGACCAAGCGTGAGACCGTCCGAAAAGCGCTTGGTTTGGAGGACAAGCTTGTGATAGGGCATGTCGGTTTGTTCGGTTATGCAAAAAATCATGCATTTTTGCTTAAAGTATTTCAGCAAGTCTATGCGCGCAATGCAAAGGCGGTTTTGCTGCTTGTGGGAGACGGCGTCTTATATCCGGAGATCGTCCGGCAGGTAAATGCGCTTGGTTTGCAAGAAGCAGTACTGTTTTTGGGCCAAAGGCGAGATGTTCCCGATCTCTTGCAGGCAATGGATATTTTTGTGCTTCCGTCCAATTTTGAAGGCTTTGGAATCGTGGGTATTGAAGCGCAGGTGAGTGGGCTCAACTGTATTTTTTCAAATCATGTTCCGAAGGAAGTGGCCTTTACGGATAACTGTGCTTTCTTAGAAATTGATCAAGAAAACAGTGTTTCGGAGTGGGCAAAGCAAATTGAAAAAATGGGGCACAAATCAATTCGGCAGGATGCCTGTGTGTTGGCAGAAAAAGCAGGATACAGCCTGAAAAAACAATCCGTATCATTTTTGTTAGGGGAAGAAGGGTAAGTTATGAGAACGATTGGAAAACAATTGACATTTTTTGTAAAAAACGGGTTATTATTCAAAATACTGTATTTGATACTGGCTTTATTATCCTTTAATAGTCTGTGCAGCAATCGACCTGTCTTGACTTATTTTTCCTATTTTCTGACTTTGGTCGGCGGGATTTACCTCGTATACCGAGCGCTTCATTTTAATCGCTATCGGTCAAGCAAGGGAATCATATTTCTTTTACTTTTTATTGTTTCCTATCTGATTTCTTCGGTTTTGAACATAAAATACGGCATCACGGAAAACGCAAAAGCGATGATTTGGATGCTGTTCCAGTTCTTTTTGCTTTATGCCTATGATGCCGAAGCGTCAAAAGAGCAAACCAAAAAGGAATTTAAGATTTTTTCTCACGTCTTTCTCACATACACTTTTTTAATGGCAATTATCGGGACGGTTCTGCTCTTCATGAATTACCACTATTACGGGATTTATGAAGGCAAAACAATTATCATCGGATTTTTGTGGAATCGCCTTTGGGGGCTTTACTCTGATCCGAATTACGGTGCGGTTTTTGGGGTTATTTCTCTTATACTTTGCTTTTACTACTTTCTTCACACCAAAAAGAAATGGCAGAAAACGCTTTATGTTGTGATAGCCGTATTTCAGGTCGCCTACATTGCTTTTTCCGATTCAAGAACGGCGTTGGTTGCGTTTATGCTTACTTCCGGCGTCGGTGCATTTCTCTTTTTCCTACGCTATGAAAAACAGAAGCATCAGAAGAAAATCGTTCGGGCGTGTCTGACAGTTTTATTAACAATTGTTGCTTTTGTTCTTCCTTATATAGTCGTTCAAACAACAGCTGTTGCCGGTTCTTACACGTTAAAAGCTATCCAGAGTAACTATGGCTCGGAACTGCCCGGAGAAGACGAGGATGATGACAGCTTGATGATCGGCCGCCAAGAGGCGGATATGAACAACGATATCAGCAACAGGCGCTTTGCCATTTGGCAAAGCGCGCTGGAAGTGTTTTCCACGAAACCCGTCTTTGGTGTAACATTTCGCCATATTGTAAATTACGCGGAAGAAAACTTGCCGGATACGTATATTGTTAACAATGACTTTACTTCGTTTGCCAGCATGCACAATGTGTTTATGGATGTTCTTGTCAGTCAGGGTGCGGTGGGCTTTGTTCTATTTCTTGGCTTTATCGTTACTGTGTTTATCACGATTTTCAAATATCTGTTTCGGAAAAATGACAAGGAATATGCAGACAATCTGTTTTTGATCTGTACCATACTGCCGATTGCCGTTTCTGCGATGTTTTATTCGGAAATTTTGTTTATCAACACCGCGAACGCCGTGTTCTTCTGGTTCGGTCTGGGTTGTCTTATTAAAAGCTTGACACAAAAGGAGGATTCTCAGAATCCCGTTGGGATTCTGACCTTCCACAACGCCACAAATTACGGGGCGGGTCTTCAGGCGTTTGCTTTGCAAACCAAGCTGACGGAACTGGGGCATCCTGCGGATATCGTCGATTATCGTCCGGCGGCAATTGAAGATGATTTCGGCATCATTATCAAAAATCAGCTCCGCGATGCCTGCAAAAATCCCGTTGCATTTGTGAAATTTTGGATTTCTGCATTACTGCATTTGCCGTGGCGCGTACTTCGCGAAAATAAGTTTTTACGATTTAGACAAAAGAGTTATTCTTTGTCTGACGAAACTTATTCCGATATCTCCGAGCTTCGCGCCGATGCAAAAAACTTACCGTATTCCTATTATTTCTTCGGCAGTGATCAAATTTGGAACCCTGCTATTACAAAAGGTGTGGATCCTGTATATTTCGGAGCGTTCTGTCCCAATGAAACCGTAAAAGCATCTTATGCGGCAAGCACCGGAACGAAGGAGCCTACTGCGGAAGAAAAAGCTGAAATTCAAAAACAGCTTGAAAATTTAAACGCTGTTTCTGTGCGCGAAGCGGCATCCGCACAATGGCTTTCCGAAATTACAAATCGACCGATTTCAGTTTGTGTGGACCCTACGCTGCTTTTGACACCTGAAACATGGAAAAAGCATTGCAAAAAGACTAACGTGCGAGGAGATTATATTCTGGTCTATGTGTTGGAAATCAACCCGGAGCTGAGCGCTTTGGTCTCTTCCATAGCGAAAGAAAAAAATCTTCCGGTTCTGTTTTTCGATATCAAAAACCGATATGACTGTAAAGCCATTTCAAAAAACACTGCAGACCCGTTTGAGTTTATTTCTTATGTTAAAGACGCAAAATATGTGATTACAAACTCTTTCCACGGTACTGTATTCTCCGTCCTTTTCCGGAAACAATTTCTTTGTGTGCCAAATCAAAAAAACCCGACGCGTATGGTGGAACTGTTGCAAAAGCTGGGCTTGGGGGAACGGCTTGTTGTTTCCGCAGATGACAACATCGTCTTAGACCGTGTTATTGATTATGAAACGGCTTTTAAAGAGCTCGATGAACTGAAAGCAGCCTCACAGCAATATCTGGACTCTGTCTTTTCCCCTAGAGGTGAATAAGCAAAGATGGATAGAAACAAAAGTTTGGTAAAAAACATCTTCATATTTGCCATAGGAAATGTCGGCTCTAAAATGCTTCAATTCCTGTTGCTGCCGTTTTATACACGCGTGCTTTCCAGTGAGCAATACGGCACCGTAGATGTTTTGCAAAGCATCAGCACGCTGCTGTTGCCTATATTGTCTTTGACTATTTATGACGCGGTTTTCCGCTTTGCCATGGACGGTGCAACCAAAAAAGAAGATGCATTTTCCGTGGGCATGCTGACGGTGTCCGCAGGGACAATCGTGCTACTGCTGTGCGGCGCAGTTTTACCGTTGTTCTTTGGGTACAGAAGCTATATTTGGCTGATCATCCTATATACGATTGCGCAGATGTACCGTTCTGTTACTTCCCAGTACATTCGCGCGATCGGGAAGGTGAAACTGTTCACCATAGACAATATGTTCCAAACCCTGATGATATTGCTATGCAATATCTTGTTTCTGGTCGTGTTCCATTGGGGGATTGAAGGGTATATTTTAGGTTATATTGTCGGCAATTTCTGTTCTTTCTTTTTCGTGTTTTTCGTTCAGAGGCTTTGGCGCGATATAAAATACAAAGGTATCGGCAAAGGGCTGTTTTCAACCATGTGCCGGTTCAGCGTCCCGTTGATCCCGAATGCGGTTTGTTGGTGGCTGACTACCATGATTGGCCGTCTCATGGTTACGGCATATCTCGGGGCAGACGCAAACGGCTTGTTCGCCGTGGCCTTCAAGGTGCCGACGATTGTGACGATTTTAGTCGGTATATTTTTACAAGCATGGCAAATTTCCGCGAACACGGAATGCGAAAGCAAAGATTTTAACGAATACAACAGCCAAATTTTTCATATTTTGCAAGTCTTAACATTTCTGCTGTCTTCCTTTTTAATTTTGATCAGCAAATTACTGGTTAGAATTTTAGATAGCTCTTATTACGATGCGTGGGAATATATCCCGCCCATGATGGTTGGCATCTGTTTTTATACCTTTGCGCAGTTCTTAGGTGCACTTTATACGGCCAGCAAAAAAACCGTCATGGCTTTTGTCACCAATTTAGTAACGGCGATCGTCAACATTGTCGGCAATGTTGTGCTGCTTCCGAGATTAGGCGTCATGGGTGCGGCCTTGTCCCTTGCTATCAGCTATCTGGTGTTTTGGCTCTTTCGTTTGGTCGATACCCGCCATTTGGTTAAAATACAGTATCAGGCGAAATCTATTGTTGTCAACCTTATTTTGACAACTGCAATAGCGGTTGTCGTTACCTTTTCTCCAAAGTACTGGATTGTATGGGGCACGCTTTTGTTTGCGGCGCTGTGCCTTGTAAATGTCCGCGTAATCAAAGATTTGATTGTGGAAGCTTTGCATATGTTGCAGTCTATGTTTCATTTTAAGAGGGGATAGTAAAATGATGTCTTATTTGCAAAACGGGGATACACACTTTTGCTGCGGTTGCCGAGCCTGTGTGCAAAAATGCCCGCAGCAGTGTATTTCCTTGAAGGAAAAAGATGGCTTTTTTTATCCGATAATTGATGAACCCCGTTGCATAAATTGCAAGCTTTGCGAAAAGGTTTGTCAATATACGGATGAAAATCAGGACAGACGTAAAGAACGCACAGTGATAAAGACCTATTCCGCTTGGCATAAAGACGAAAACGAACTTCCGAACAGTACCTCCGGCGGCGTCTTTTTTGCCCTTGCAGAACAGTTTATTGCAGACGGCGGTGTCGTGTTTGGTGCTGGCTATACGCAGGATTTTTCCGTAAAGCTGTTCTCCGCTTCCACTGCAGAGGAATGCCAAGCGTTTCGGAAAAGCAAATATGTATTCAGCAGCACGGATGCCTCTTATCCGCAGGCTGAACATCTTTTAAAAGAAGGACATAAAGTGCTTTTTTCCGGCACGCCGTGTCAAATTATGGGACTTTATTCCTATTTGGGAAAAGAGTATGAAAACCTGTTTACAGTGGATATAGTTTGCCACGGCTTTAATGCACCGATTTCTCTGCAATCATATTTGGATATGATGGAGAAAAAATACAAAGGTAAAACCACTGCTCTGGATTTTCGGCACAAAACCAAGGGGAAGGCTGAACCGGAATTGCGAATTGCTTTTTCAAACGGTCAGTCGCACACCGAGCCGTACCGCACCTCTTCTTTTGGAAAGCTTTACGGCAGCAACGCGTTGCTGATGGCTTCCTGCACAACGTGTCAATACGCCAACACCTCTCGCCCCGGAGATTTAACCATTGGTGATTTTTGGGGTATCGATCAGCATTGTCCGCAAGCCTACAACGTTGACGGCACGTCCCTTGTTTTGGTCAATTCAGAAAAAGGGAATGTGCTTTTTGAAAGCATAAAAGAAAATATCACCGCCCACGGAGCGGAACTTTCCTGGGCGGTTGCGCATAATCAACCTCTTGGGCGCCCGTCTCCGAATAATCCCTTTTCCAAGAAGGTGATTGCTTCCCTGAAAGATAAGGGGTTTGAAAAAACCTACCACCATTATCAAATGATCGACAGCAAGCTTTTTTTGGTGTATCGAGTTTTGAGAAAGCTTGTCAAGTAATATTTCACCGCGTAATAAAAGGCTGCATGTTTTGCCATTGTAAAATATGCAGCTTTTTGCGTTACAAAAACCCAGCCCAAAATCTGAACTACTCCAGATTGTGCTGACAGTACAAAAAGCCCTCTATGTAGGGAATAAAAAGTTTTAAGTGGAGTGGTGGCGAAGCGTCAGCGGCACCACTTCGGTTTTAATCTAAATGCGCGCATGGTTATAAAAGTGAATGTATCTATCGATTAGATCATTGGCTTCTTGGAATGTCTTCGGCTTATGCCAGTAGATACACTCCGTTTCCAATATAGAGAAGAACTTCTCTGCCAGTACGTAGTCATAAGGATTACCCTTACTTGACATTGACGATGTAATGTCGTAAGATTGAGTTAGCTTAAAATTAGCTTGTGATGTATATTGAAAGTCTTGGTCGCTGTGGAGCTGCAACTCCGCAGCGACTCTCTTTTTCTCTTTCTGCATTGCAGGTCGGATCGTGTCCAATACAAGATTCACGGTCTGCCATGTGGATGCCTTGTAAGCTACAATGCTGTTGTAATACAGATCCCGGATAATGGACAAATACAGTACAGCTTCTTTCATGTGAATGTAAGAGATATCTGTAACCTACTTTTCGTTTAGTCTATCCGCATGGAATTGCCGGGCAAGTAGATTCTGGTATTTATGTATCTGCTGACTTAGGTTTATCCACTTCCTGCGGCAGCGGATTTCCGACAGAAGGCCATGCTTTTTCATCATTCTAAGTACTGTTTTCGGCTTTCTTCAATCTTTCCGCCTTTGAGCCACTTCCACCCTGCCTGTAGCCGTAAGTCTTGTCTGTATTACTCTGACTTTTTTCTATCTTCTTTGCCAATCTCGCATCCGCCTCGGGCTTCCCCTTGCACTTCATGAAGTTATAATAATCGCTTCAGGACACAGCAAAGGACGTACACATGACAGATAGCGGATACTCCTTCCGGTGACGACAGATAACAGCATACTTGACTTTCGAACTCACATTCTTTCTGCGAATTGTAGAAAATCCTGCAACAACTCCACTTCTATCCTTAACCGCTTGTTCTCATACTTGGATTCCTGCAAAGTCTTGGTCTGTTTGCGGCCACGAACCTTTGGCAATCCCTTAGAGGGCATCCTGCATTGTTGCTTAAGAAAGTTGTACACCGGACGATCTCCTTCCAAACCCAGTTTCTCTACGATTTGCTGTGACTCATTTCGGTCTCCTGCATCTGCTCTATTACCGGAAGTAAGACCAACATATTCGTGTATCTGCGTTTGCTCATATGAATTTCCCCTGATGTAGTTATCATCCTACATCAGAGGGTGTTTATCGTCTGGTTTTATTGGTTCAGTTCATTTCACCAGCGGGGGCTTGTTGCCGTATGTTTTAAGAGAACGGATATATATGATCGATCGGCGCAGCCGCAGCAGGGCAGCTGCCATACCTTGTCGTCACCAATTCCCGAAACAGCTCGCCGCTGGGAAAATATTCCGTTCCCGCATCCGTCTTGCGGGAAAAGACCCAATCAAAATTGACATCCCGGTTGATCTGTATCGTATGCAGAATGTTGTCTTGCATATAATCATAAAAACGATAGCCGTCCCAGGCAAAGGATCGCTGCGTATGATTGAGTGTCGCGATAATGCTGCGATTCGTCAAACGATCTACCGTGCAATAGGGCGCCTCGGAAAACATACGCTCCAAACAGCCGCACATCTCAGCATCCTCCTTGTAAAGTTCTAAGAGATACTGCGCGACGATATTTCCGATTTCGTTCATATCGGCAACTTTCAGATCCATTAAAAACAGCGTGAATTTGCTTGCAAAATTCGCAAGCTGCACGCATTTCCGCCGGTCGAAATAAAAGATCTTACCGCCCCATTCCAGCAATTCATTTCCACGTTCTTTTGCCATCAGGCTTTCTACAATTTGATTGGTTGGCGGCGCCATTTCGTGCGGGAGCTTCAGCTTGTATCGTTCGAGTGTCAGCTTGGTAAGATAAAAAATCATTTTTCAACGCCCCGTTCTGTTTTTATATACCGCAAAAGTCGAAATTGTGCAACTGCTGTTGATTTATCCCTATTGTATTTGTATAGCCGCGCAAAGTCAAGTCCTGCTGGCTGCTGTGATAAAAGTGTGGATTTCCTGCCTGAACTTTTTGCACACAATCACGCCGCTCTTGCTTTCGCGGCTGCACGCCAAAGGGGCAACACCAGCCCACAGCTGGGCCGGTATTGCCCCTTGGCGGAGCAGGTGGGATTCGAACCCACGAGCCCGTGAGGACTACCTGATTTCGAGTTTTATAGGATAATGGCAGTTTAGCGATTTTTGAAGGTGGTTTCGGGATACTTCGTATTCGCCGAAAATGCTTGATATTAAAGGCTTTTTTGGCGGTTGCGTCGCAGAAATCCCGATAAATAAGGAAAGTTCGAATAACGGCATTTTCGCTGTTTTTGGAAAGAACAGGCACTATTTTGGAAAGAACTGCGGAAAGAACAGAGTAAACACATCAACAACGGCAATACACAGGAAAGACCCGCACCGACTAAAATATTTACGAGGTGTATTGCTATGAATGAAACCGCAATCAACTGGGATTCGATTCCCGATATTATTACAAAAGACCAACTTTATAAAATCTGCCACATCAGTAAATCAACGGCTTTGTATCTGCTTCGCAGCGGAAAGATACCGTGCGAGTATACGGGCAAGAAAACTCGCTGTTACAAAATCAAAAAGGCCGATGTTATTACATATCTTGAAAAAAGAAAAGTATTTCCCGAATCCTATTCCGCACCGGCAGGTCGGTACAAGGGAAATTATACCGTCAAAATGAGTGCCGAAGTACCCAAACTGGTTCTTGAAAATATGAAGCTGTATTATACGGAACTTTTTGCGCAATACCCAGATGTGCTGACTGCGACCGAAATATCAAAAGTAATCGGTTACGGCACGACGTCAATAAATGATTGGTGTAGAAAAGGACATATTAAAGCGTTTAAGAGGAACAATATGAATCATATTCCTAAAGTCTATTTAATAGAATTTTGCTGCTCAAAATACTTTCGCACTATTACCCGAAAATCCGATTGGCATATTTGTGTGCTTCAGGAATTTCCTCGTTGGCAAGTGATACGAGGATTGAAAACAAATGAGTGAATATGCGCTGAATTTTCACTGAATATTCGCTATGTTCGCTGTAAAAAGTGGCACAGGAATGGAGATATTCGTCGTAATTTTTGGCACGGGCAAAATTTGCAAATTCATAAATCGCACATTCGACTTTTGATAGCCTCCTTTGTACAATAAGGTGCAAAGGAGGTTTTTACTATGACTGACACATTATTTGAACAACTCGGCGGTACTTATACACAGATTGGTGACTATCTCTTGCCGGACTTGTCATTACCGGCGGAAAAAGAAACGGGTAATATCGGCGTGTGGGCATCAAGGCGAAAACGATATTTGAAACAACATCATAAGGTGCTGTACTACAATTTACTCACTTCCGGCAAACTCCATTCCCACCTCGCAGACGTCGAAGAACAAGCACAGGATCTTTTTTCTCGGCTCGTAAAAGAACACGCCGAAAAAGCAGGTATTACTGAAAACCTCAAAGCAACAGACCAAATGAAGTGGGTGCAGAGTATAAATAATATTCAATGGTCAATCAATGAATATATCGAAAAAGAAATTATTACACAATAAAGAAAATCACCGCCACTGAATATAATAATCGTGGCGGTGATTTTTTAGATGCTCGATAACTTGTTAATATAATCCTTAACGTCAAAATCTTCTTCGTTAATCTCTTGGCTAATCAAGAATAAGGATTGGATACTTTTAAAAATAGTATCTTTTTCTTGCTTGATACGTTCTAAGCTGATATTACCAAGCGCAATCCATAATAAATAGAAATTCTGATTTGTTCTGCTTTGAGTGTTTTTCTTAGTATGGCAAATCATTCTATTGAAGTTTTCAAATTCATCTCCACATAAATGTTGAAGTTTATCTATGAAATCTTTTACATCTAGAAGTGCATCTGCAAACACTGGATCGTTATTGCTAGATATTTCTGTGAGACGATTTGTTATATTGCTTTTTGTATTAATTCGGGCATTCAAACGTTGATTTCTCACAAATATATTCAAATAGTCTCCCGGTTTAATAGAGTCTTTTCTTTGGATATACGCTAGATATGCTAACATCGTTATTAGCTCTTCGTTTTTCATTCGAGTATCAACAGGTTTGAAAAGCTTTCCTGCATATTGCTCAGCATACAGTTTTATCGTTTCAACAAACTGCCTTGAAACAAACGCATTCCACATTTCGAATGTATTTGCTTCAATCGGAAAAGGTTTAGAATTCAAACGTAAGAACAAGTCAATGGGACTAAAATTGGGGTTTTGTGCTTGGTTGATTTCAACGATATCAATTTGGAAATCAAGAATACGATCCTTTAGCGAAGCGTCATATTCTTCAACTCCATCGATATTTCTTCCGTTTAATTCTTTGAGAAAGCGAAGTTTTGAAAGCTTAAATCCATGTTTGTTGGATAACTGATCTTTGCCATTTTCATCTTTATATTTTTCTTGTAGAAAACCTAGTATTGAAAGCAGACGCTGCTGTCCATCAATAACTTCACTTACATTATCATCTCTTCTGTAAATAAATATTGGAGGAATTCGAATTCCAAGCATAATACTTTCAAGCAAGTACGAAGCCTTTTGAATGCTATTTGACACTTCTGATCGTTGATAATCTGGTCTTATTATAAATTGCGTTGATTTAACATCAGTCAAAATATCATAAACAGTCGCAGAAACAGGATCAGTTTTTGATAATTTAAAATCCTTGAATTGATCTATAGAAGGATTTTGTGCCATTATTACATCAAATTCACTCTTGTTCTTAATATGAGCATCAAAGCTTATGTTGGTGGTGTTCGAAAGGTAGTTTGATACAAAAAGATATCTGTTGATAATGGACTTATAATAATGGCTACCCGTAGCAAAGAATACCATATCAAAGTCTTTTTTCTCTACAAGTATTCCCTCCCAAAAAACATCTTTGTTGGAACAATCATCTACATCTGTAGCTATTGCTGCCATATCTAAATTTTCAAATTTATCAGGTGCTTGCTCTCGAACAACGGATAAGCCCCAATACATTGCTTCGAAGAAAAGATTATTTTCTGCTATTACTGAGTTAATCTTAGCCAATTCGCCTCTAAGTTGGAATAGCTTATTGATAATCAATTCAAATGTACTAATAGTATTATCAATTGGTTCTTTCTCCACTTTAAGAAGTAAGTAATTGCGTATTACATCAGATTTTGAACTTGCTCCCGCATAGCTTTGAATAGGTATGTATTGCATCGACAAAACATTTCTAGTACGAGAAAGGATATAATTAATTTTATCTCGTTCTTTTAATGTCTGCTTTCTTTTTGGCATTAATACAAGCTGGCATTTTTTCAAAAATTCGCCATCTTGTTCTAACTTTGTTTTTAAGTCACGAACTAAAAGATCGTTAATATATGCGGCTCTTTCAATTTCCTGCGGCTTTAATGCTATTATACCGGAATTATATCGAGTAAATATTTCTTTTTTGACTTTATCTTCCTGTTCTGGTGTTAGTGAAGGTTCGTTAACTATACTAAATTGAAGAATTCGAATTTTTGTGTTATTAAAACTACCCTTGATTGCATCAGGAAGTTCGGAATAATACTTTCCTTCTAAGGATGTCAAAGACTTTAACCCATTCGCATCCAATGGAAGCTTGTCTTCAAGAAATCGTTTAATCGTTTCATATCTTTGACGACCATCAATTACTTCATTCTTTTTTCCATCATCAAACAATACTATAGGCGGGATTTCAGTTCCAAGCAAAATACTTTCAATAAAGTATGAAGCCTTTTCATTATCCCAAACATACTTTCTCTGGAAATAAGGAGAATAATCAATACGATTGGCATATCTCGCATTTAAGAAAGTATGAGAGATAGATTTTACTGAATTTTCTATTTTCAAATGGGTTTTAAATATTTCGATAATATCAGAACAATCAAGTTGAATACTCATAATTTTATCTCCTAATTAATTTTTATTCTTGTTGGAATTTTTTTTGCCTCAAAACCATTCACTGTTTTTTGAACTACAGAACCTTGGAAGAAAAATTCATTATTATAATTCATACGCTGCTTAATGAGTCCATCTAATGCAAATCTAAATGTGTATTGCCAACTCGGATTAGAAAAGGCGTTAGGAATCTGATGAATCGCTGGTAACCAATCGTACAGGTAACGGCACTCATCAAATAACATCAAATCCGTAAACATTCTTTTTTGCTTTGCTACATATGTTAACCTAAGTGCCTTATCGCTAACATAATGCATTGGATGAGATAATTGGCTAATAACAGCGTCATAAAACAGAAGTCGATTTGGTTTATCCAAAAACTGATACATAGATTGCTCTTTGTCGAAAAACACCAAAGTGTCTTTTAGAGCTGGAGAGATATCAACACCTTTTGACTTTATTTCATACAATTTCTTAGACGAGGATAAAAGGTCATATCCACTAGTCGGTGCTGATATTTCACTTATAAGTTTGTCCACCTTTGAAATACCTTCAAACCTTGATGAGGTTTGCTTTAAAAAACAATTCATAGCCAAGTACTTATATAAGGTGTTGTCTTTTATCGTGTTCACATCTTGAAATTGAAGTGAACTTATTGGAACAGGCTGCGTATTTGATAAGGAGCGCAAATAATTGGAATTGCAGAATCTTACTGTGGGAATTGATATGGATGCTGTGTTACAAATCATAGCACTTACAAAATCACCATAGGCTTCCTCAAGATTTTCTTCAACTCTTTTCTTTCCCGCTTCATAACCGTCATTAAATACTACTGTACCTTGATGATCCAATAAACAAGCGTTCCGGTTATCTCTAATAAAATTGTACCTAGAAATGATATCAATGTATTGTTGCTTTTCCACACCTACAGTTTCATCCAAATAAGCAAAATTAGATATCAATATACCGGGAGAACTCAGCCGATGATGTTTGAACATTGAGGCAATACATCTTAGTGCGTGCTGATCGGAAATTAAAGAAGCGCAAGCATCAATATATACAATATCAAAGGTTTTAGGTGATGCTTCAAAGAATCGCTCTATGGATGTTTTTATCAGTTTTGGCTGCATAAAGTTTGTACTATCGATTGATGTCAGTGCCTGTAAATATGTATTCCTTTCACATTCAAAGGCCCAAATATTTTGAGGCTTGATACCCATAGAAACAAACTCCGCAAAATCGTTTTCCGGTTCAGGACCGGAAAGATAACATACAGACAATTCTTCCGGACGTTTAACACCTAGATTGTTTGCGTGCATACTTTCCCATTCCTGTATGTACGATACGTCAATCTTGCGGGCTTCTTCTTGTTCGTGAGATTCTGCCAGGTCATTAAAATAATCATATAAATCCCGGACGTATGAGTGGCGGACACAGCAGGCTTGTGAGCGTTCTGCTGTCAGCATTTCTACGGCTCGTCGTATAACAGCGTGCCTAACAGTGTTTTTTGTCTCTTGTCTGTATGTTACATCCATTTTATCTAATCCCTTGAATCTTAATATCTTTTGCGTTTATTAAAGCGCCCAAACCGTTTCGTCGCCGCAGATGTTGCGAATTTTCAGGCGAAGCGGTTTTTGTTCGCAGCGGATTTTTCCGTCCCAGAAGACCTTTGTTTTATTTCCGTTTACAACGACAAAACCGTTTTTGTCAATCTTGATTTCGCTGTCGGAATGCCACTCTCCTTCAGCAGCAGTGCAATCAATGCTCAAGAACTCAATTAGTTCCAAACCGTCCTCGCTGATTTCTATTGGTTTATAAGGTTTCTTTGCGGAAGAATTGAGGAACGCCTTTTCGTTGAACTCAGCTATTTTTGAAAGCACACGGTCGCTGATAAATTTATCAATGGTAACAGCATATCCGCCAAATAAATCATCGTGGGTTTCTTCGGTGTGAAATTCCGCATAATCTCCGATTATGACATCATCAAGAATTGTTTTTAGATCTCTCAGCTCAATTTCAATATTTGTGCTGTCATCATCTTTTATAAACTTTTGAATCTCGGCTTCATTGGTAATATCTATGTAATAGACGATTACTTTTTTGATGTTGCTATCCAAATCGGGTATAGCCTGATGAATAATACGGTTCATGGTCACTTTATCAAGAAGTTTTGATGCGCTGTCCATCAGGTTCGGCACATATACAGGAACGGTACCAAGTTTGCTGTCGGAAATTGCACCCTCCCAGAAGGAATCAAGCGAATCCTCGTTTTTAAGTCCGGGAATCAGCGATTTGATTTTATCCATTGTCTGCACGGGATTGCGGTAGAGTTGAACGCCATCTTTAATTTCAAGTACATCAAATTCAGCACCATCAGCAACAAGACGGTCACGGGTTGTTTGAATAGAATTCAGTCCGATGTCGCAATGAATAAACTTGCGTCCAAGTTTGTTTGCTACAGCAGCAGTAACACCACTACCGCCGAAAAAGTCTGCGACAAGCATTCCAGCGTTAGAGCACATTTTAATAATCCTGGATAGTAACGCCTCTGATTTTTGCGTTGAATAATCCAACTTTTCGGGGTCAGTTGGACTTGTGATTTTAGGAACATCTGTCCACCAATCATTAATAGGCGTCCCTTCTTCTCTCAGTTCAGCATTTTCCCCTTTTACTTGCGTTCTACCACGTTGTATTGTCCCCTCTGAATATGCACGGTATTCTGTATTAAACACCCATTGATCATTCCACTCCTCATCTCCAGAGCCCATAGAATACCAAAAAATAGTGTCGTGTTTGTGCGGCATCTCATGCTTAGGTATGCCTCCACCGCTATAGCACCAAATAACTTCATTACGAAAACGATTTTCACCAAAAATCTCGTCCATTAGAATTTTCACATAATGTCCTATATGCCAATCCAAATGAACATAAATAGATGCAGTCTCACTCATCACGCTTTTGATTGCCATAAGGTTTTCGTAAATCCAGTTGAGATACTTTTCTTTATCCCAAACATCACCGTACATCTTTTCCTCGAAAGCTTTCAGCTCGTCAATATCAAGCTCCTGTTCAGCTTGGGCGATAGCTTCTGCCACCTTGGGATTACGGCGGATATATACTTTCTTAGCATAATCAGCTCCACTGGCAAAAGGAGGATCAATATAAACAAGGTCAACTTGAATGCCTTGTTCTTTGAGATAGGCACAAGCAGACACACATTCTCCTCGAATGACCATATTGCCGTCGGCATTTTCGCCCACGGTTTCCTGCTTCTCCATTTCATACAAGGGCATACCACGCTGGATCGTCATTGAAACATCGTCAGCGCCTTTGTATTTCAGTATTCTGTTAAAGTTACCGAGCACAGCTTGTCCTTCCACCGGCTCCGGTATAAATGGTACATATTTAATCGGCATTATGCTTGACCTCCGTTTTTCATATAGTTTACAAATTGCTCTAATGAGGTTGCCATACTATACGATGTTATGTATTCTTGTGCCAACTGCACTCTTTGCGCATCGGTTAGCCCATCTAATGCCTTGACCAACTCAATCAGTTTGCTTTTTGCATTTGTGTATTTGTCATCAAACTCGATCTCTACAGTAGGTCTAATTCCATTCATTACGATTCCTCCTTGAAAAACTCACAGATCTTCCGGCGAGTCAGTGTCATTCTATCCTTTTCGGGTAGTCTATCTTCTAAATACAGATAGTCAAAGCGTTCGTAGCCGAATGCTGTGTTATTCTGCTTTGAAAACTCAGTTTCCATAAAGGTTTTCTTTTCCTTGAATGTGGGATCTTTAGCGTAAATTTCGCCTTTGGTTTCAACAACGATAATCTTATGAATTTTACCGTCTTTACGCTTGATAATCAGAAAGTCGGGTGTGTAGATGCCAACATAACTCCACTTACTTCCGTTCTTCTTATAACACTTGATCTTAAACTCGGTCATAGCACGGTCGCCGTTGTAGTAAACCTCCAAGCCAAGATTTTCGATCTCGTCAAAGGACAACACTTCTTTTAAGAATGTCTGTTCGAATCCGCTATCGGTACGATAGGGCAAATAGTGGAAGGAATGATCTTTTCGAGGATGAGATGTAATTTTCGATCTGAGCATTTCTACAATTTTTGTATCGCCCATTTCTTCTGCCAGATTAATCATCTGTTGTGTTTTGGAATCAGCCTTTAATTTCCCGGTATCATCCAATATGATTCTATCGACCATTTGCACATCAGGATAGTAGTTCTGTGGCTTGTCGGTATAAACTTCAGGAGTGAAGTTTGCAATATTCAAGAGATTGGCTTCTTCGGGTATCAGTTCGTCAGTGGTGTTAAAGTCAAACTTATCGCAGAATGCTTTGCGGATATTTGCTTCTACCAACTTGCGATTATATTTGGAACTGTAATAATGAGAGCCGTCTTTTTCAAAAGTGATTTTTTGATACACAGCTTTCAACTGTTCTGCATATTGCATCATCTCTGCAACTGTGGGTGAGCCAAAACCGCCTTTCATAATCCCGTATATCCAAGAATTAAAGGTGGCAGGTTCGGTGCCATATTCTGTATCGTCAACGGTGATACTGGTCTTGCTTTCATCCATTGAAAGATCGGTAGTTTTGATAATGCTGTCTGCAAGGCGTGCTGAATCAGCCGAAGCCGCAATCGTGTTTGCAGGATCAGCCTTTTCGACGGTAAGGGTATCATAATTGATTTTAAGCTGATAAAAATCAACTTTGGGAAGTTTCAAATGTGCTGTACGGTTATAACGCTTCAGCGGTGTTTTGCTATTATCAGCAGACGAAAACTCTTTGAGGGAGATATGGTGCTGTTGTTCAAGCTGCATATTCAGCTTGTCGGCGTTACTTTCATTCAAATAAATGAGCGCTGTTTCGGGGTTACCTTTAATCACCTGGCGCAAGCAGCGGCAAGAGGTTTGCAGAACCATATTTGTGGGGCAGTCGCCCTCTTGAGAAAGAATGATACCTGTAAGACTGCGGCAGTCCCAGCCTTCTTTACCGATCTGCACAAGAAGAATAATGCGAATCTTGGAAATAGACTTGTCCAAAATGTCAAACTGCATTTGACTGTCGGCAGGCATTTTGTACTGCTTATTGCCCTTGTGGGATTTGAGGATTACATCCGTTCCAAGACCGTATTCTGCAACAATACGTGATACCAACGGATAGACAACTTCCTCTAATTTTTCGATAGTACCGCAGTAGATACCAAGTTTGGCAGTCAGTCCATCGGCATAGACAGTGTCCTTGTATGTATCAAGGAACTCTCTGACACCTTTTTCGATAATCAAACTACTGTCGGCGATATCTGCAATTTTAACGATAGGACGTTTTAAGAAGTTGCCTACGCCATCAATAAGAGGATAGTAGTAAACAATGTTTGTGATCTCAGCAGTACCAACAGAAAGAGAATCTACAACCTTGAACTTCTCTGCTTTTTCAAGATAAGGTGTGCCGGAAAAACCGATAACGGAGTTGACGGTGTTATTCTGTGCCCATTTGGTTACGACGGCACGAAGCTTTATTTCATCGCTAACAGCGTGATGCACCTCGTCAATGAAGATAGAGAGCGATGGCAACTTACCGATAAGATTGCGGAGCTCGTTAGCCTGTCTGTCTTTTTCATCGTCACTTTCTTCAAACATATTGATTTGTCCGCTCTTCTCTTGGATACGGTCAAGAATTACCTTTTCGGCGTTAGTTACTGAAACCAATCCGAAAAGTTCGGAAAGCGGCTGATGATTAGCAATTTTCTGAACATTCGGGTTCTTGGTTTTATTTGATTTATTTGCAGTTTTTCCTTGATCAAGCACCTCAAAGGAAATCATACGCTTGATATCCGTTGCCGCAGGTTCGGGAATGATCCACGCAGGGTTAAAGTTTTGAATTGTCTTAAGGCTCGGCACAACAGAGGATTTCAAACCCGATGGTGCAAAAATGATAAAGTTGTGGGCGAAAGCAGGATTGGTAGGCTCGTTCAGAGCAAAATATAAATCAAGATAGATAAAAGCTGCCATCAAGTATGTCTTACCTGCACCCATCGGAAGGCTGAACAGATAATCAGTATAGGAAACTCCGTAAAAGGCAGTACGGAAGAAAGCGTCATAGTCAATGCTTGACGGATCTTTCTTGATTTGCTTTTCGAGTTTTTCAGAAACCTGTTCGCCTTTATCATTGGTTAAGCGAGAATACTCGAACAATGCCGTTGCCGCAGGGTTTTCCTCTAAGTATTCACGGGTTGCGGTAGATAACTCTATGTTGTTCAGATTGATAGAATTAAAGCACCCATATCTAAAAAGAAACTCCAATGGCTTACATTCACAACCGATTTTGAGGAACAGATAAACCTTGATAGCTTCGATCTGAGCATCTCTCATTTGCCCGGTTTTCTCTATATATTCAATTAAATTATGAACAGTGCATTGCTCGGAAGCATACCACTCTTTGCACTTGTTCTCTATCATTTTATAGAACATACTGTTCCTCCACTAATCAATGTTTTATATTCTCACACATATCTACAAATTTCGCACCAATGGCACCGATGAATATGGGCTTGAGGAAAAGATATATGTGGGATAATATGTAATGTTTAAATAACATCAAAGGGACATTTGCAGATTACAATAAATACTTCGACACTAAATAACCACCTAATATGCCCAGTAAACAGAAAAACAGATTCCACCACCACGATTTTTTGCTGGATTTTTTCTCATCTTCTTTGAGTACACCACCGAAAAGTTTGGTAACGGCTTCAACTTCTTTTTCACTCAAAGATGCTATAATCTGGGATGTTTGAGCCTCTTTGCTCCACTTCTCGGCTAATTCTTTCTGTTGCTGAAATTCGGATTCGATTTCAGCCATTAACATAGAGGTTTCGTGGAGATTGCTAGTTAATTTTTCGAGCTTCTTTGATAATGCTTCCTTTGACTTTTTTTCATCCTTTAATATTTGCTTCTTTCTAAAAAAGAGTTCAATAAAACTATCACTAAATCCGGTTAAGGAAGATATTATTCCTGAGAATAGCTCTATTAACACATCAACAATCATAACTTAACTCCTAAACATTTTTCTTATTCTTTCCACCTGTAGCAAGTAACGCAATTACAATTATGAGTAAAACCGGGAATCCAATATAATTTACCATAGGATTTGCAATGGTAGGTATTGCTTTAGCCGCAAGACCAAACACACAACCAAGTCCTGCAAAAAATACGAACCCCAATATACGATGTCCCAAATTTTTAAATCCCTTGATAAAAAGACATAACAGGGCTATAAGCCATACAAGAACTCCGCCGGTTATAAACTTGATCAGATTAACAGTATTATCTGCTTCTTTTATGAAAACGCTGCCTATATTTCCAGAAGACTGCTTTTCAATTTCAGTGAGAATGCTATTGTATTCTTTGTACAAGATTTCATTTTCTTGTATTTGTTCAACATTGATTTCTGAAACTTTTGTTAAAATGTCAATACGGTCATTTACTCGATTATAATAAAAGAAATTGGCATCAATATAAGGGAATAGAACTAAGACCGTTAACAATACAACTAGTAGAAAAACGTATAATTTTGGGTTTTTGAAGTTGTTTTTTATAAGATCAAATATTTTTTCAAACATAATCCTTCTCCAATGGTTTACAATTCTTCCGTATTGAAGGTTGTATATCCTTCTTAATGGTAGCTGTGGTAGATGCTTTATATGAGCTTTATTAAACCAAAACTTCCCATTTGCCGTAACGTTTGCCGCTTTCACGGCGGATATAGTTTTTATCCTGCAGGGATTTCATAATACGCTTAATTGTTCTAATCGATTTACCTGATGCATCTGCCAATTCTTGTTGTTTAGCAGATGGATTTTTTGCAATCAGTTCTAAAAGTGCCACTTCTTCCAAAGTGCAGTCCAAAGTGCCAAATTGACACTTTGGAGTTTCAGTGGTGGCACTTTTGGAAGCGGTTTCATCCACAAAATCAACGTGCATATAGCGATTCTTTAATTCGTAATTTGTACCGAGCAGAAGGTTTGAGAAAAACAATTCCAAAAACTTTGTGGTGGAATGAATACCTTTTTGCAAATCATTATAGTTTGCTCGAACCAGTGCGTTGCGGAAGTACCAAGAGTTCTCACGGAACGCATCGTTATTGACACGGAACCCAAAGGTTTTCATATACTTAATCATAAACACGGCGGTGGCTCTTGTGTTGCCCTCGCCGAAGGGGTGAATCTGCCAAATGTCCGACGCAAATTTTGCAAGATGCTTTACCGACGCTTCAACCGACAGTCCCTCATAGGAAAACTGCTTTTCGGTGGCAAAATCATAATCCAAAGTATCTTTTATACTGTTAAAATCTGCATAGATAACTGTTTCGCCGTTCAGTATCCATTCCTTTTTGGAAATGTTGTACTTTCGGATTTGTCCGGCGTGGTCAAATACGCCCTCAAACAATCTGCGGTGAATGGTAATCCACTCGGCAGGGGAAAACTGGAATGCTTTTTCGCCTAAAAGCTTTGTGATTCTTGCGGAAACGATGTCGGCTTCCTTTGTTTCGTTTTCCGTTTCGGTGCTGGTGGTTCTCTGCTCGTAATAGCTGTGAATACGCTTCTGAGCCTCGTCAATGGTGATTTTGCCCTCGATGTGATCCTTTGCAGTATCCAGCAAATATTCGGAGGTTTTCAGCCCGTCAACTGCCTGCAGACCGATAGCAGTTTGCCACGCTTCACTTTTTTCGGCTCTTTCAGGCTCGCCCTGCTTTATATATTCTTCAAGTTCAAATTGCCATTTCTTGTCGGGCATATTTGTACCTCATTTCGTTATCATAATTCTTCCGTCTTAAAGGTTGTATAACCCTCATAGTAGTAGCTGTGGTCGATGCCTTTCATATAGACCTCACGACTGTTTATTTCGTCTGTAAGCGCACTTTTCAGCAACACTTTGATTTCCACATCTTTAATCGGACTGCGCTCCATAGCGAGCAGACAATCTTCTTTGTCAATTTTGCTCCAATCGACAACCTTGCCGATTTCGTTTTTCAAGATATGGTCGAGCCAAATGCGGGTGCTGCGACCGTTGCCCTCACGGAAAGGGTGGGCAATGTTCATCTCAACATACTTTTCTACTATCTCGTCAAAGTTTGACTGCGGCATTTTGTCAATGTTATCAAGAGCCGCTTGCAAATACATTAAAGGCGCAAAGCGAAAATTGCCCTTTGCAATATTGACTGTTCTGAGTTTGCCTGCAAAGTCGTAAATGTCCTCAAAGAGGTACTTATGAGTTGCTTGCAATGTAGAAAACTTGCCGGCGGGGAGATTATATAAAACACCCTTTTCAAAAAGGTCAACAGCCTTTTTCTTGCTGATTCGTTCTTCCTCACGGGCAAGGTCGGCGGAGCTTGTCAACCCTAATTTATTTTCAAGTGCCATATCGCACCCCCAAATCAATTATAATATTTTTGATATTAAAACGATTGCAACGACAATAATTAAAATACCTACTAAAAATGTCATGCAACCGGCAACCTGTGGGGATGATTTCTTATGATTAGCAGTCGGCTGAGAATATGTGTATGTAGGGGATTTCGGCTTATGATTTTGTACTAGTTTTTGAGCCGGGCGAGGTTTGGTGGCTTTTGAATACAAAGCGAGAGGATCGGTTTGATTCATTATGCGCGAATAAAAATCGTCAAGCCACTCAGTATCACTCGGTTCGCACATATTTTGCTCGGTGCAATCAGGTTCATGTGCTATTTGGTTTCTAACCCAACGGTAGTGTTTCAGTTGTTTTAAGTCGTCATCCCAACCTCTTACAAGACAAGAACCACGGGGAGTATTTATCATTTCATCAATATAAGCGGATATACGCCTATCGTCATTTAATACTTCGCCGCATAATTTTTCAAGATGTTTATACGATTCAATAAAACCCATATTGTACATCTCCGAAACTTACTTATCCGCCGCAATACCGGATTTCATCCAAGCGTCTACTTCGCTGACCTTGAATTTCCAAAGGCGACCAATTTTTGCGGCGGGCATATTTCTTTTTTCTATCCAAGCGAGTACGGTGTCACGGCTGACACCGAGGTATTCGCAAATTTCTTTCATTGAGTACCAGCGTTCGATGTTGGAATCCATTAAATTATCCTCACTTTCGGGTAGATATATTTATACAATTTTAGTATAGCATATTTTAAGTTTAAAATCAAGGATTATTGAGGATTTATAAAGGAAAGGCGGGAAAATATTATAAAAGCGGAACTGCTTTTGTCACAGTTCCGCTCGGGAAAATTGGTTGTTTATTGGCAAAGAACGATCATTGCTTCTTTTTCCTATTCGGAAAGCTGCCCTCAAGCCATTCTTCAAACTCCGCAAGGGTGATTTTGCCGTCGGAGCATTCGTCGCGCTTTGTCATCGCTTGATATTTCCATTTCTTAAAATCGGGCTCTTTAATCTGCCTTACACGCACACGGGCGGCATAGCGCTTATAATACTTTTGATATAACGGAATGGCGGCATTGTCCGCCATTTTCTTTTTATAGTTTTCTTGTGCGGCTAAGTCCTGGCAGTTGCGGGTTTCGCCTTCGGAAATGCGGTCGCAGTAATTAGTATCGTAATTGCCCTTCATAATAAAATATTTACCGCAGCGTTTGCATTTACGCATTCCGATATCGGACTTCAACAACTGTATCAGTTCAAACTCAATTTGCTGTTCAATACTTTCGCAAATACAGGTTTCGTACTCGTCGGCTTGCATTGCAGACAAGGCAATCATTTCCGGCATAGTAAAACCGAGCTTATCCAAATTCTTTTGAACGCTCGGAGAAACTTCCGAAGCAGCAGCCATTTTTATATCCAAATCAAAATCACTTTCTACACAGCCGTCAAGTACATTTTCTACCTGATGTTCTGCGTCAACAATGCTGATGCTATGCACAATCGTTCGCTTTTGCTCTGTCGGCAATCCGTGCTTACGGCAGTAGCCTGCAAATCTCGTTTTGTGGGTTAGGCGATTGAAAAATCCGTCGCAAAAATTCTCGTCAAATGTCGCCTCGATTAAATGCAATAGATTATTTTGCATTTTTTTAAGGTGCTGGTAATAGTCCGTCAACTCATGCTTTGAGCAATGAAGCAGAATCGGCGGAAATTCCGCTGTAAACAGCGAAGCTTCTATCAATGGCTTAAATCGTTTTTGCGTTTCGGTTAAAGCCAAATAATAATACAATTTCTTTTCTTTTTCGGTCAGTAAAGAAATATCAAGACTTGTCTCATCAGGCAGGTCTTTTTTTGTGCGATTCAGGCATTCATTATACGCCGAGTCAAAATCAGCATAGAGAAAATTCCAAATTCCTTCGCCCGGTGAAAAAAAGACAGAAGCGGTGTTCATCGGTGAGATATAAGCTCTGCTGTCGCCCATAGGAAGAAAGTCAAATGCAGAGTTTATTTTTTGCGTAACAGCTCGCAAACGAGCAAGCGTATCGGCAGTATCCTGCTTAATTTGAGCAAGTTCACCGTCCGATAAAATAAATTCTTTTTTGCCGGTAACAGCCCAAGTAATCACTTCTCGTTTATCAACTTCGATAGCGTTATACAACTCAAGAAGTTTTGAATAGTTGTATTCGTCGTTTACGGAAAGTACACAAGATTTTTCGTCGTTCGTTACGTGCCATCTGTTTGGAACAAATCCAAAGGACACGGCACTATATTTATCTTCTGTTTGGAGTATGTTTTCGCTCATTGCTAAGACCTCCGTTTTAGAAAATGAGAATTTTTGAACAATTAGCAAATCTATATCACTACAAATAACATTATACAAAAGTATTGCCTTTGTGTCAATACACAGCTATAATAAATTTGCAAATCAAGATTGTGCGATGTTTGATTTTCTAAAATTTAATGACCGTCCGAATGGGATATGACTTTGCGATGATACGAGCAAGGCAACGCCGCTGAGATGGGGCAGGGATAACAAAAACGACATTCGGGCAGAACGGCAAAAGGCGACAGCAAGAGTCCTCCTTTCGACTGTTGCCTCTTACATAGCTGTACAGACTGTGCAGCTTTTTTCTCACAAAGGAGGTTAAGAAGATGAGAAAAACAGAATTGAAAGAGCTTTACAAGATGATGTTCCCGGACTATCCGGACATTGTTACAGTAGCTCAGCTTCAACAAATGCTCGGCGTAAGCCGACACTTGGCATACGACCTGGTTAACAACGGATATATCTCCGGCGTTAAAATCGGAAACGCTTTTAAGATTCCGAAGGTCAATGTCATCAATTATGTTATGGAAGAAGGTGTGAAGAATGCAAGTTGAAAAGCTGAAAACGATTGATGCGGACACGCTGCTGTCAACGCCGATGAGAAAAACCTTATTTGTGGTTGACGGCTTGATACCGCAAGGACTAAGTGTGCTTTCGGGTTCAAGTAAAATCGGCAAGAGCTGGCTTATGCTTTGGCTCGGTATTCAAGTGGCGAGAGGACAGCACGTGTGGGAATTTGAAACCCACAAGAACGATGTGCTTTATCTCTGCTTGGAGGATACCTACGCACGAATACAAAGCCGCCTGTATCAAATCACAGACGAAGCACCGCCCGAACTTCGAATTGCCACAACGAGTTTTCAAATTGGCAACGGTTTGGAACAGCAAATCGAACAGTATCTTTCCGACTTTCCGAAAACAAAGCTTGTCATTATCGACACCTTTCAAAAGGTGCGAGATTCTAAAAGCACCGGCGGAAAAAACGGAATGTATGCAGGAGACTACGACGATGTATCGGCGCTGAAAAATATTTCGGACAAGTACGGCATCGCTGTTGTGGTTGTTCATCACGTCAGGAAGCTGAAGGATATCAGCGACCCATTCAACGAGGTATCAGGCTCCACAGGTATCACGGGTGCGGCAGATACGAATTTTGTTTTGAAGCGCAGCCGTGCCAATGAAACCGGAACTCTGCTTGCCACAGGTCGAGATATTGCATATCAGGAGCTGACCTTGAAGTTTGACAACCGCAGTCACTTGTGGGAATTGGTCGAGCGAAAGGATATGGAGGATATTCACCGTGAAGAAATTCCGAAGTTTATTTTCCGGCTGGTTGATTATATTTCGGAAGTAAAAGAATGGCGAGGCACTGCAACCCAACTTATAACGCAGATGAACGAAACCGAGGTTACACCGAATGTCGTGACCAAAATGCTTGCCCGATTTTCTTCGGAAGTTTTTCAGCCGCAAGGCATCGAATACAAAACAAAACGCACCGGTACAAGCCGACTGATTTACTTAAAAAAGAATGACGGCAATGACGGCGATGACAATAAATCCGCTATATAGGAAAAGCCGTCACAGCCGTCACTATCGTCACTTTTTGAGAAAGTGGATATAAGGCTATACAGGTAATGCCAATCCGTAAGGATAGCGAGCATAGGTTTTGTGTTGCCTTTGAAATCCACAAAACCGGCGGCAAATTGCCGAAATGGGCTTGCCGCCCCTGTAACCCCGATTTTTAGGAGAAAGGAATGAAAATATATGAGACAAAGAACAACTGCAATCAATATCCGAGTGACTGAGGGAGAAAAAAGAAAAATGGAAACTGCCGCTAAAAAATGCGGACTTTCGCTCTCTGCTTACCTTCGAAAGCTTGGCTTGGGTAAGGAAGTTCAGGCAACTTTGCCACAGGAATTTTACGAAGCTTACCGAGGTTTGACCTCACTTCGTGACAATTGGAAGTCGCTTTCCGAAGCCAATGTAAATGCAAACTTCAACGATGTTGTGAGCAAATTATTGAAGGCTTACCACTCAATCGGCGAGCCGGAAAGCGCAAGTGATTCGCCGTGGCAGTAACAAAGATATGGGCTATAACCGACAGTGTCAGCCGTGTTTTGAGCTATGCTGCGAACCCGGACAAGACGATTTACAGCGATATTTGCAAGGCACTTCACTACGCAAGCGACGAGCGAAAAACCGTAATCGGTGAAGAAAAAGCAATGTATGTGACAGGCGTAAACTGCACCGCAGAAACAGCTTTTGCCGAGATGAAAGCGGTACAAGAACGCTTCGATAAGACGGTAGGCAATGTGGCGTATCACGCATATCAGAGTTTCAAAACAGGCGAAGTTACACCTCAGCTTGCACACAAGCTGGGCGTAGAGCTTGCAAAAAGAATGTGGGGCGATCAGTACCAAGTGCTGGTAGCTACGCACTTTAACACCGGCACATATCACAATCATTTGATCATCAATTCGGTGAATATGTGGAACGGTAAGAAGTTTAACTGCAACGAGGGAGCATACTGGAAACTGCGTAGTATTTCCGATGAGCTTTGCAAAGAAAATGGTTTGACGGTCATTAAAAATCCTAAAGGAAAGACTCCACGCAAGCTGTACTTTGCGGAAAAGAACGGCGAGCCTACCCGATACAATTTAATGCGAGAGGCGATAGATAAAGCGCTTACGATGAGTACAAATCCCAAAGCTTTTACCTATGTTATGAAACAGCTCGGATATGTAATCGACCTTAACCCATATCATAAGTACGCCACCATTCGCTCTGTCAACAGCAAAAAAGTGACTCGTTTGTACCGCTTGGGAGAAGCCTATGACCGTGACGCAATCTATGACCGAATGAAAGATACTCTGCGAAACAACCCGCAGGAAGCTTACCGCTTATACTATGAGTTTACCGAAAAAAAGAGCTTCGGTGTAACAATTCAAAAGGCGCATTTTGTTAAAGGCAACTTAAAAACCGCCAAAAAGATTACGGGTCTTAAAGCGTTGTATTTCAGATATTTGTATCTGCTCGGCGTGCTTCCGAAGAATAAAAAGCATAAGCCGTTATCGCCCGAAATGCGTGAGGCTTGCCGTTGGCTTGACCGCCACACCGCACAGGTACAGCTCATTTGCGACAATCACTTAACCGATATTTCTTCTGTGGAAGTATTTATAAAAAACACAGACTCAGAAATAAAGCTCATATCGGATTACCGCAAAATGCTCTACCGAGATATTGATTCTTGCCACAATCCCGACGAAAAAGCAAAGCTTGTTGCCAAGCGAGATGACTGCACAAAGGCTCTGGCTCAGCTACGAAAGGACAGAAAAACAGCGGCAAGAATTATAGAAGATAACCCCAAAATCAAAGAAAATATTCTCATTGAGGAGAATATGCGAAGCCGATATTTCGGATTTAATAAATCAAGAAAGAGAGGATACGAACGATGACAAAACGAAAATCAGATTTTACTTTACCGACTCTGGATGACCTATTTACAACGCAGGCGGAGCGTGACGACGCAAAGCTTGAGCGTGTAAAGAACATACCTCTTGACGAACTTCACCCTTTTAAGAATCACCCATTTAAGATATTGAACAACGAAGAAATGGAGCGAATGATTGAAAGTATACGCAAGGTCGGAACGATAACTCCGGCACTTGCTAGACCTCTGCCCGACGGCGGCTACGAGCTTATCTCAGGGCACAGAAGGCTTGCGGCGTGTCAGGTACTCGGAATTGAAACTATGCCGGTTATCGTCCGTGAGGTGTCCGACGACGAAGCGGTGATTGCAATGGTGGACGCAAATTTGCAAAGGGAAACGATTTTACCCAGCGAAAAAGCGTTCGCCTATAAGATGAAGCTGGAAGCGATAAAACATCAGGGTGTTACTTCTCGCCAAGTTGGCGAGAAGTTGCTGAGTGTAACACAAGTGAGCAAAGACAGCAATGATAGTGAGCGACAAATCCAACGCTATATCCGCTTAACTTACTTAATTCCCGAACTGCTTTCAATGGTAGATGACAATAAAATCGCTTTCAACCCTGCGGTTGAAATCTCCTACCTTGACCGTGATGAACAGCTCACTTTGCTTGACGCAATCAATATGAATGACTGCACGCCGTCACACGCACAGAGTATCAGGCTGAAGAAAATGTCACAGGACGGCTTGCTTACCGCAGATGCTGTATATGCTGTTTTATCAGAAGAAAAACCAAATCAAAAGGAACAAATCAAACTGCCTCGTGATGAGCTTCGCAAATACTTTCCGCAAAATTACAGCGATGAGCAAATCAAACGGGATATTCTAAAAGGCTTGGAGCTTCTGAAACGCCAACGAGAACGCAACAGAGACGCCCGTTAATTCGAACCAAAGTGTACAGCGAGTGACTTTTGCAGAATGGAAAGAACTATGCCGGCAAGCTATAATAGGCTTGTCGGTGTAGGTCTTTCCTGTGATGTATAATGAAAGGAGTTAAAAACAATGGTATCAGGACACCTACAAGTTAAAAAAGGTTTTTATTATGTAGTGCTGAGCTACTATAACAACAACGGAAAACGCCGTGTGAAATACTTTTCCACGGGACTGCCCGAAAAGGGCAACAAACGAAAAGCCGAAGCTGAGCTTGTGCGAATCAGAAGTGAATTCGTGCCCCCGCAGGAAGTCGGCGAGCTTGCTTCAAATATGCCGTTTGCAGATTATCTTCTCGAATGGCTGGAAATCGTCAAGGTCAGGGTGAAGCCCACCACCTTCGGCTCCTATGAGAGCATGGTGAAGCAGACCATTGAGCCGTATTTTCGGAATAAGCTGATTACCCTAAAGGACTTGGAAGCAAGGCACATCCAGCAGTTTTATTCCGAAAAGCTGCGGACGGTCAAGCCTAATTCCGTCATCCACTATCACGCCGTGATCCATCAGGCGCTGAAATACGCCATGAAAACCGACCTTGTACCGCAAAATGTGGCGATGAAGGTAGACCGCCCAAAGAAGAATGATTTCCAGCCAGTGTTTCTGGATGCGGCGGAGCTCCAGCACTTATTTGAAGTGGTTAAGGGTACAAAGCTGGAACTTCCCGTTTTAGTCGCCGCCTTTTACGGCTTGCGCCGTGGCGAGGTGCTGGGGCTTAAATGGGACGCCATCGACTTTGAACGGGGAACGATGACCATCAAACGGACGGTGACCTCCGTCAATGTCGGCGGGAAAACGCAGATCATCGAGCAGGAGTCGGCAAAAACCAAATCCAGTATGCGCACCCTGCCGCTGGTAGGAAGATTCAAGGAATACTTTGCAGAGGTCAAGGCGGCGCAGGAGCTGAACAAGCAGGTCTGCGGCAACTGCTACAACTACGAATACGACGGCTT
>CALWVN010000007.1 GCA_944384995.1 uncultured Clostridia bacterium
CAACGTTCTTTTGAACGTCGGAATCTCGGGTTCCTTTTTCTTCGTCGTTGTTTAATTTTCAAGGTCCGTTGCTCTCGTTCGGAACTCGTGCCCCGCGCGACAGCTTTGATATAATAGCAAAACCTACGACAAAAGTCAACACCTATTTTCAAAAAAATTTGAATTTATTTCGAGTTTTTGAAACACCGCCGGGTGTTTGCTGTTTGATTCGATTTTGTTATCGGTCGTCGTGTAAACTCACCCGTTTATTACATAGTATATGTGCGTTATGCTTACTACAATAATATAGTGAAAGAATCCATTAAATAACATTGCCTATGCAAAAAACAAAAGCCCGCCGGCATTCGCGCAATGCGAATACCGACGGGCAGCTTTGTATAAAGGAGAATCGCTTATTTAAGATTTGCTTTGAGCGTTTCAAGCTCTTCGGAAAGCTCTTTGGGCAGCTTGTCGCCGAACTTGCTGTAGAACTCGGCAATGCCGTCCGCTTCGGTTTCCCACAGGGACTTGTCAACGTCAAGGATGCTCTCCAGGGAGTCGAGGCTGACCTCGCCCTCAAGCCCTTCGATGTTGATGTCCTTTGCATAGGGCACATAGCCGATCGCGGTCTCTTTGGCATCCACTTCGCCGTCGCAGCGCTTGAGGATCCATTCGAGCACACGAAGGTTGTCGCCGAAGCCCGGCCACAGGAAGTTGCCCTCGTCGTCCTTGCGGAACCAGTTGACGTTGAAGATCTTGGGCGCCTTGTCGGGATCGAGCGTCTTGCCGATGTCGATCCAGTGCTTCCAATAGTCGCCCATGTTGTAGCCGCAGAAGGGCAGCATCGCCATCGGGTCGCGGCGCACCACGCCGACCGCACCTGCCGCCGCAGCGGTGGTCTCGGACGCCATGATGGAGCCTACGAACACGCCGTGGTTCCAGTCGCGGGACTGATACACCAGCGGCGCAAGCTTTGCGCGTCTGCCGCCGAACACGAACGCGGAGATCGGCACGCCCTGCGGGTTTTCAAACTCGGAGCTGATGCACGGGCAGTTGACCGCGGGTGCGGTGAAACGGCTGTTCGGATGGGCAAGGTTTTTGCCCTCGGCTTTCCATTCGGGACCGTTGACCTTGTTGCCGGTCCACTCTTCCGCATTGACAGGCGGGTTCTTGTCAAGCCCTTCCCACCAAACGGTGTTGTCGTCCAAATTGCGCGCCACATTGGTGAAAATGGTGCCCTTCTTCGTGGAAGCGAGCGCGTTGGGGTTGGAGTGGTCGTTCGTACCGGGCGCTACGCCGAAGAAGCCGTTTTCGGGGTTGATGGCATACAGTCTGCCGTCCTCGCCCTTGCGGATCCAGGAAATGTCATCGCCGACGCACCAGACCTTATAGCCCTTCTTGCGATAGCCCTCGGGCGGGATGAGCATAGCAAGGTTGGTTTTGCCGCATGCGGACGGGAACGCCGCGCAGATATATTTGACCTCGCCCTGCGGATTTTCAATGCCGAGAATGAGCATATGCTCCGCCTGCCAGCCCTCGTTCTTGCCCTGATAGGACGCGATGCGCAGCGCAAAGCACTTTTTGCCCAGCAGCACGTTCCCGCCGTAGCCGGAGTTCACGGAGATGATGGTGTTGTCCTCCGGGAACTGGCAGATCCAGCGGTTTTCGGCGTCGATGGCGCACTTGCAGTGAAGGCCGCGCACCCAGTCGTTGCTGTCGCCGAGGACGTCAAGCACTTTCTTGCCGACGCGCGTCATGATGCACATGTTGAGCACAACGTAGATGGAGTCGGTCAGCTCGATACCGATCTTCGCAAGCGGCGAGCCGACAGGGCCCATGGAGTAGGGGATGACATACATGGTTCTGCCCTTGTAGCTGTCGCGGGCGATGTCATACAGCATTTTGTATGCTTTTTCGGGATCCATCCAGTGGTTCGTGGGGCCTGCATCCTCTTCCTTTTTCGTGCAGATAAGGGTTCTGTCCTCCACGCGCGCCACGTCGTTGACCGCCGTTCTGTGGTAATAGCAGTCCGGCAGAAGCTCTTCGTTGAGCTTGATGAGCTCGCCCGTCGAGCACGCCTCAGCGCGAAGCGCTTCGATCTGCTCTTCGGAGCCGTCGATCCAGACGATCTTGTCGGGCTTGACAAGCTCAGCCTTATCGTCGATCCACGAAAGCACGGATTGATTTTGTGTGAGTGATGCCATATTGATTCTCCTTCTCCAAAACTTCGGCTTGCGCCGAGATAATTTTGCATGATTGGCATTACAAAAATGCAGAATGGAAAAAAGCGCCATTCGAGTAGCATTATAATATAGCCCACCAAAAAAAGCAACATGGAAAATGTTAATAAAATGTCAATTCTGTGCCGCTTTTTGATGAACAATCCACAAAAGGGCGTTTTGCTGTCCCAAAAATCGGCGAATTACCGCCCGTTTTCCTCGATCGGCATTGTCGCGGCGGCATTGAGCGACATATCCGCACGTCTCCCTGCGCGCCACTCGTAAAAGCCCTGCGCGCCAACCATCGCCGCGTTGTCACCGCAAAGGCGAAGCTCCGGCAGATACAGCCGCACCCCACGCCGCTTTGCAAGAAGCGCGACGCGTTCACGCAAAACGGAGTTTGCCGAAACCCCGCCCGCGAGCACGAGTTTATCGGTTTCGGGATACATCTCCAGCGCAAGATCGGTGTTGCGCAACAGGGCATCTGTCACCGCGCTTTGGAAAGACGCACCGAGATCTGCTTTTTCGATAGTCTCCCCTTTTTGCGCGGCGTTATGCAGGCGGTTGAGCACGGCGGTCTTGAGGCCCGAAAAGCTGAAATCCAGCGGGCTGCCCTCTACATTCGGATGCGGGAAAGAAAAGGCATGCGGGTCGCCGCCCTTGGACGCTTCATCCAAATGCACCCCGCCCGGATACGGCAAGCCCATAGCGCGCGCCGCCTTGTCAAGCGCCTCGCCCGCCGCATCGTCGCGCGTTCTGCCGAGCACCTGAAATTCCGTATAATCTTTCACCTGCACAAGCATTGTGTTCCCGCCCGAGACGACCAGGCATAAAAACGGCGGTTCAAGATCCCGGTGCGTGATATAATTCGCAGCGATATGCGCGCGCAGGTGGTGCACGGGAACAAGCGGCTTGCCGCTGCCCAATGCGAGCCCTTTCGCATAATTCACGCCCACGAGCAATGCGCCGATGAGCCCCGGCGCATAAGTCACGGCGATCGCATCGATCATATCAAGCGTCATATCCGCCTCGCGGAGGGCTTCGGCGGTCACGGTACTGATCGATTCCGCATGCAGGCGGGAAGCTATTTCCGGCACGACGCCACCGAAGATTTTATGGCGCTCAATCTGCGTGGCGACCACATTGGAAAGGATCTGCCGCCCATTCTCCACAACGGCGGCGGCCGTCTCATCACAGGAGCTTTCCAACGCTAAGATCCGCATTCCGATTCCCCTTTTCGCAGGATTTTTTCACATTGTGAAAAACCAAATTTCTTCGTATTTTACCACAGTTTTCGTTCTGTTGCAATCCGGCATCGCAAATCCGAACGATTAGGCGCATTTTATCCCTTTTTCGTTGACATTACTTTGGGAATCCGATACTATAAAATCATCCTATGTTCGGAGGGAGAAACGTGAAACGCATGATCATTTTGATTGTGGGCGCAGTTCTGGTCGTGGCGGGGATCATTGCCATTGTGGTGGGCGTGACCACCCGCCCGAAAAATGACGAAAGCTGGCGGGAAAAGGGCTATGACCTCTCGATCCCCACGCTCGGGGAGGACGGCTGGTACATGGTGTTTGAGGATGATTTTGAGGGCGATGCGCTCAACCAGAATATCCGCTTCGGCGACCACTACACGGGCAGCCATGAGATCTGGACGACCTCGCCGCACGCCGTGCGCTGGGAATCGAACGACGACCAGCACCCGGAATATGCCTGCTGGTGGTGCCCGGAGTTAGTGGAAGTACGCGACGGCAACGCCGTCATCCATGCGCGGTATGAGGACGACCACACGTGCTCCGGCGACTGCCCCGCCGCAGGACGGTTTACGGGCGGCATTGAGACGCGCCGCATAGTCGGCGACAGCGACAACAACAAGGGGTCGAGCGACGAGCTTTTGTTCGCACAGGCGTTCGGCTACTTTGAGGTGCGCGTGAAGTTGCCCGATGCCGACGGGCTTTGGTCGGCGTTTTGGCTGCAATCCTCCAACATGCGCAAGGTCGCGAGCGAGGGTGTGGACGGTACGGAAATCGACGTGTTTGAAAGCGCGTTCCGCCGCAACCGCCAAAGCCGCATGGGGCATGCACTGTTGTGGAACGGCTACGGGGAATTTGCGGATTCAGACACGATCATCAATACATTAGAACAGGATCTTTACGACGGCTACCACACCTTTGCGCTGAAGTGGACGCCGGAATATTATGTATTTTACATCGACGGCAAGCCGACCTGGGCAACATCGGGCGGCGGTGTTTCCAAGGTCAAGGAGTTTTTGCGCCTGACCGTGGAGATCGACGCGGGCGACGGCTGGGGGCCGCACGGACAGAAGATCGGGCAGTTTCAGCACGAGGGCGACACCGCCTTTTATGTGGATTACGTCAAAGTTTGGCAAAATGAGAATTACGAGCCCTACATCATTGACGATGCCTTGTTCCCCGGTGGGTTGGATATGGCAAATTAAGCGCAAAAAACAATGATACATATAAAAATCCCCGCTTTCCATTCAAGCGGGGATTTTTGTATAGGAGCGCTGCAAACAGGCAAAGCAAAAGCTCCGAAACGGACGGTCTCGGAGCCTCTATTTATATCGTTATTCAGTTTTATCCAAGCTGCCCGCTGCGGCGTCAGACTTCACGAAAATCGTTTTGTTTTTGTAGTTCTTTAACGCACTTCTTACAGCGAACGTAGTCAAATTTGTTCTTGGAGATACGATAAAACTCTTACAACTTACATCTTATCTGTCAAATTTGACCGCAGCGGACAGCGAACCGAATGTCTGCGGTTCTTCAGTCCCTACACCGTACATTGGATTCGCCTCCCTTCGTTTTGTAACAAAAGGCTTTTCAGAAACCACCCGCCGAGACCTATCGCAATCGGCAGAACGATTGCCTTTTGAGAAGTCTCGTGATTCAAAGCACATTTTGAACTCCGCATTTTCGTACCGATCGGTCTTTCTTCGGACCTTGGGGTTTTTGCCCCTGCGTCACACTGCCGACCTGCAACCGAAGAGCGCCGCGAACGTCTGATCTGCGTCCGCTCCCCCGACCCTGTTTTACCGAATCTCGTTTCGCCGTGCTTAACGGCAAATCCTTTCAAACGGATTCGAGCCTTACATGCTGCCGGAGTACTTTCCTTTCGGCTCTTATATCTGCGGAGATCCAAAAGCCTTACCACGCCTTGAACCGTTTTGGGGTTTGCTTTGGTTTCTCCCTTTGTTCATCTTTATTATAGCACCGAATTCGGAAAAGTCAATAGTTTTTTTTAAATTTTTTATATTTTTTTATATTGATTGTCCATCTTGCCGAAAATCGGTGTTTTTCCCTGTCTACCGTAGCGCAAAACGCGCAAAATGCAGGGTGGGCAATTTTTACCGTTGACTATACGCCCGTTTCGGGGTAAAATGTAAACAGAATGAAGCTACCAACGGAGGAACGCATGGACGAAGCATACAACCCCGACATCGTCAGCGTCGTGGACGAGGACGGTACGGAACATATCTTTGAAGAGCTTGACCGCATTGAAACGGATGACGCGCGCTATGTAGCGCTGCTTCCCGTTTACGATGAGGCGGAAGAGATCCTGGACGACGACGGCGAGCTGATCATTCTCAGAGTGATTGAGGAGGACGGTGAAACGTACCTCGAGCCCATTGAGGATGACGACGAATTCAACCGGATCGGCGCTGCATTTGAGGAACGGCTCGCAGATATGTTCGATATCACGGAAGAATAAAAAACATCAACCTGCCCGATGCGAGAACCGCACGGTTCAATATTAACCCAACACGTTTTTAAACGGGAGTCGGAATTCCGAGGCGGTGTGCAGACCTCCCGCCCTTTGGCGGACGTTGGGAGCACTAAAACCGAGGATAGGCGCCCACCTGCTTTTTGCAGGTTATTATTAGCCGTGCGCGGTCGGGCGGGGATTTTTATACCTGTTTGCAGAAAGCGCGCAGCCCGAACGAGTCTGTTCGGGCTGCGCGCTTTTCGGATTTTACGTTTTGGTTATTTGCCCGCCTGTTTTTCAAGCAGCGGCTTGAGATACTGCCCCGTATAGGACTGTTCACAGCGTGCGACTTCTTCGGGCGTGCCCTCGACGACAACGGTGCCGCCGTTGTCCCCGCCCTCGGGGCCGAGGTCGATGATATGGTCCGCGACCTTGATGACGTCCAGATTATGCTCGATGACAACGACCGTATTGCCGCCGTCCGCGAGCTTCTGCAAAACGTCAATAAGGCGGTGCACATCCGCAGTATGCAGACCTGTGGTGGGCTCGTCCAAAATATAGATCGTCCTGCCCGTCGGGCGGCGGGAAAGCTCCGTTGCAAGCTTCACGCGCTGCGCCTCGCCGCCGGAAAGTGTGGTGGCGGGCTGCCCGAGCTTGACGTAGCCAAGCCCCACGTCGTAGATTGTTTGGAGCTTGCGGCTGATCTTGGGGATGCTCGAAAAGAAGCCGAGCGCCTCTTCCACCGTCATTTCCAGCACATCATAAATGGATTTGCCCTTATATTTGACCTCCAGCGTTTCGCGGTTGAAACGCGCGCCCTTGCACACGTCGCAGGGAACATAAATATCCGCCAAAAAGTGCATTTCGATCTTCACAATGCCGTCGCCCTGGCACGCTTCGCAGCGTCCGCCCTTGACGTTAAAAGAGAAACGGCTCGGCGTAAAGCCGCGCACCTTCGCATCCTGCGTTTGGGCAAACAGGTTGCGGATATCTGTGAATACGCCCGTATAGGTGGCGGGATTGGAACGCGGCGTTCTGCCGATGGGCGACTGGTCGATATCCACGACCTTATCGAGATTTTCAAGACCTAAAATATCCCTATGCTTGCCCACGGGCTTTTTCGCGCCGTTGAGCTCATTAGCAAGGCGCTTGTACAAAATTTCATTGACCAGCGAAGATTTACCCGACCCCGACACGCCGGTCACGGCGATGAATTTGCCCAAGGGGAATTTTACGTTGATGTTTTTGAGGTTGTTTTCCGCCGCGCCGCGCACAGTTAAAAACTTGCCGTTCCCCTTGCGGCGCGTTTCGGGCACGGGGATTTTGCGCTTGCCGCTCAAATACTGTCCGGTGATGGACGCAGGGCAGTTTTTGATATCCTCCACCGTGCCCGCGCAGACCACCTCGCCGCCGTGCACACCCGCCCCGGGGCCGATGTCCACGATGTAATCTGCGGCATACATGGTGTCCTCGTCATGCTCGACGACCAGCAGCGTGTTGCCGAGGTCGCGCAGATGCTTGAGGGTAGCGAGCAGCTTGTCGTTGTCACGCTGATGCAGTCCGATGCTCGGCTCGTCGAGGATATACAGCACGCCCATTAAAGACGAGCCGATCTGCGTCGCCAAACGGATGCGCTGGCTTTCGCCGCCCGACAGCGTGCCCGACGAGCGCGCAAGCGTTAAATATTCGAGCCCGACGCTCGACAGGAATTCAAGTCGACTGCGGATCTCGCGCAAAATCTGGTCGGCAATCATGCGGTCGCGGTCGCTCAAATTCAGACCATCCAAAAACTTGAGCGCCGCCGTCACGGACATTTTGGTGAATTCATAAATATTGATGCCGCCCACCGTCACGCCTAAGGTGATGGGCTTCAGACGCGCACCGTGGCAGTCGGGGCAGTCACAGGCTTTCATAACCTGCTCGATCTCCCAGCGCGCCCAATCGCTTGTAGATTCCTTATACCGCCGCTCGAGGTTGTTGACAATGCCTTCGAATGCAGCGGTATAGCTGCCCGTGCCGTAGACATTGGTGCGCTGCATGCTCAGCTTTTCACCTTTTGTACCGTACAGCAAAGCATCGAGCGCCTTTTTGGAAAGGTCACAAATGGGCGTGTCGAGCGTAAAGCCGTATTTTTTGCCGAGCGCCTCGTAATACATCTGCGCGATGGTGCCGCCCTCGGCATTTGTCCAGCCGCTGGCACGAATGGCGCCGTCGCGGATAGACAGCTTCTTGTTCGGGATGATGAGATCGGGATCGACCTTTAAAAACGTCCCAAGCCCCGTACAGGTCTCGCAAGCGCCGAACGGATTGTTAAAGGAAAACATGCGCGGCGTCAGTTCGTCCACTGAAGCGCCGTGCTCGGGGCAGGCGTAGTTCTGCGAAAACAGCAGATCCTCCCCGCCGATAAGGTTGATGAGCACCGTGCCGCCCGAAAGCGACGTCGCCGTTTCAATGGAGTCCGCAAGGCGGCTGCGGATGTCGGGTGAGATCACGAGCCGGTCCACCACGATCTCGATGCTGTGCTTGAAGTTCTTTTCGAGCTTGATCTCTTCGGAAAGGTCGTACAGATTGCCGTCCACGCGCACGCGCACAAAGCCCGAACGCCGCGCGGCGTCGAGCTCTTTTTGGTGCTCGCCTTTTCTGCCGCGCACCACGGGCGCCATGACCTGGATCTTTGCGCCCGGTTCCAATTCCATAACGCGGTCTACGATGGTATCCACCGACTGCCGCACGATCTCACGTCCGCACACGGGGCAGTGCGGCACGCCCACGCGCGCATACAAAAGCCGCAGGTAGTCGTAAATTTCCGTCACCGTGCCCACGGTGGAACGCGGATTTTTGGACGTGGTCTTCTGGTCGATGGAAATGGCGGGAGAAAGCCCGTCGATCGAATCGACGTTCGGCTTTTCCATCTGCCCGAGGAACATACGCGCATAGGAGGACAGCGACTCTACATACCGCCGCTGCCCCTCGGCATAAATGGTGTCAAACGCGAGCGACGATTTACCCGAGCCCGAAAGACCTGTAAGCACCACGAGCTTGTCGCGCGGGATCTCGACATCTATATTTTTCAGGTTGTGCTCACGCGCACCCTTTACCACAATGTGTTTGCTTGCCATCAGCGTTTTTCCCCTTTGAGTTCCTGAATTTTATCGCGCAGCATGGCCGCGTGCTCGAATTCCAGCAGCTTTGCCGCCGCGCGCATCTCGGCGGTCAATTTGGCGATCATCGCCTGCCGTTCGCGTTCACTCAGGCGCTTGCGCGGCTTCTTGCCGTCCTCGGCATGCGTGGAGATTTCGAGAATATCGCGCACATCCTTTTGAATGGTGCGCGGTGTGATTCCGTGTGCTTCGTTATAGCGCATCTGTTTTTCGCGGCGGCGCACCGTCTCGGCAATGGCGCGTTCCATGGAGGGCGTAACGCTGTCGGCATACATAATGACCTCGCCGTGTGCGTTGCGCGCCGCGCGCCCGACGGTCTGCACCAGCGACGTTTCCGAGCGCAAAAAGCCCTCTTTATCCGCATCGAGGATCGCGACGAGCGACACCTCGGGAATGTCCAGACCCTCGCGCAGGAGGTTGATGCCGACGAGCACGTCAAATTCGCCCAGACGCAGATCGCGGATGATCTCCATACGCTCGATGGTGTCGATGTCGTAATGCATATATTTGACCTTAATGCCGTGCGTGTCGAGGAAGTCGGTCAGATTTTCCGCCATTTTTTTGGTCAGCGTCGTGACGAGCACGCGCTCGCCACGGTCGGTGCGCAGACGAATTTCAGAGATCAGATCCTCGATCTGCCCCTCGGTCGGGCGCACGAAGATCTCGGGATCCAAAAGCCCCGTGGGTCGGATGACCTGTTCGACGATCTGCGCGCTTTTTTCACGCTCGAAGTCACCGGGCGTGGCACTCACGAAAATTTTCTGCCCGACGCGCTCGTAGAATTCGTCAAAGGTCAACGGCCGGTTATCAAACGCCGAGGGCAGGCGGAAGCCGAATTCCACTAAGGATTCCTTGCGGGAACGGTCGCCGCCGTACATGCCGCGCACCTGCGGGAGCGTGACATGAGACTCGTCAACGAACAGCAGAAAATCGTCCGGGAAGTAATTGAGCAGCGTAAACGGCGCGGAGCCGGGTGCACGCCCGGACATCACGCGGGAATAGTTTTCGATCCCCTTGCAGAAGCCCGTTTCACGCAGCATTTCCATGTCGTATTCGGTGCGCTGGCGGATGCGCTGCGCTTCAAGCAGCTTGCCTTCTTTTTCGAATTCCTTGACGCGTGCCTCCATTTCGGCAAGGATCTCTTCGATCGCAGTTTCGAGCTTATCGGGCGAAACGACATAATGCGACGCGGGATAGATCGCGGCGTGGGAGACCACATTTTTGACCTGCCCCGTTATGGGGTTGATCTCGCTGATGCGGTCGATCTCATCGCCGAAGAACTCCACGCGAATGGCAGTATCGCTGGCATAAGCCGGAAAAATCTCCACCACATCCCCGCGCACGCGGAATTTGTTACGGATAAAGTTGATGTCATTGCGCTCGTATTGGATCTCCACGAGCTTTTGCAGCAGCTCGTCGCGGTTTTTCTGCATCCCCTGCCGCAGGGAGATGACCATATTGCGGTAGTCGATGGGGTCGCCGAGGGTATAAATGCAGGAGACGCTGGCGACGATGATGACATCGCGGCGCTCGGAAAGCGCCGACGTCGCGGAGTGACGCAGCTTGTCGATCTCATCGTTGATGGCGGAATCCTTTTCGATATACGTATCCGTTGAAGGGATATACGCCTCAGGCTGGTAATAATCGTAATAGGACACGAAGTATTCCACGGCATTTTCAGGGAAAAATTCCTTGAACTCCGAGCAAAGCTGCGCCGCAAGGGTCTTGTTGTGCGCGAGCACCAGCGTCGGGCGGTTGAGGTTGGCGATGATATTCGCCATTGTAAAGGTCTTGCCGGAACCCGTCACGCCCAAAAGCGTCTGCTCCATATAGCCTTTATTTACACCCGCGGTCAGCGCTGCGATCGCCTCGGGCTGGTCGCCCGTAGGGGCATAAGGCGCTTTCAATTTGAATTTTTGTTCTTCCATAGGGTTCTCCGTAGCGGTCACAAAATCAAAAAGAACATTTGTTCTTTCCTATCATACCCTGTTTTTCAGGCTTTGTCAACTGTTTTTACGGCAACAGAAAAGCGCGGCGGGACGCCCCGACACGCTTTTAGCATTGGCTTGCGCGAGATGATTTAAAACAGGTATTTGAACTTCGGGCTGGTTTTCATGGAAAACCAATCCTTGCCGGCGATAATGAAGTGGTCGTTCACGCGGATACCCAGCGCGCGCAGCGTTAAAACGATGTTGCGCGTGGCATCGATGTCCGCAGCCGACGGCGCTGCGACGCCTGCGGGATGGTTGTGCGCAAGCAGGATATCGGACGCGCCGTTTTGGATCGCCGCCTCGGCGATCTTGCGCAGATTGATACGCGTACTGTCCGGCGTGCCCTCGGAGATCACGACCGTATTCACCACACGGCATTTGTGCGTCATGCACACAGCCAAAAGCTGCTCGGTGGTTTTGCCGATGAACTGCGAAACGAAATATTCACCCGCCGCCTGCGCGGTGTTGAGCACGAGCGAGCCGGATTTGACCTTGTCCTGCTCATATTTCGCGAACAGGGACGACATCAGGCGAATGAGAACCGCCGTATTCTCACCAACGCCCGGCACGTGCATCAGCGCCTCGACGCTCGCATCAAACACACCGGAAAGCGAGCCGAACTCGTCAATGAGGCGGTGCGCAAGCTCGTTGGTATCGCGCTGCGGGATCGCGTAAAACAGCAACAGCTCCAGCGCGTTGTGATCTTCAAACGCATCTAAGCCCTCGCGGACAAAGCGCGCTTTGAGCCGCGCGCGGTGCCCGCCGTGCAGCGGCGCAGTCTGCTTTTCTGCCATCGCGGATTATTTGATCTTACGGCTGCCGGGCTTTACAAGCTCGATCTCGCCCGCCTTGCAAAGCGGACATTCCGATGCTTCCCAAGAAGTCACCGGCGCGGAATACACTGCCTTAAAGGGCACGCCGAAATCGATCTTGCCGCCGGTACGGTCCACAATGGAACCGACACCGACAATGTCGCCGCCCGCCTCACGCACAAGGTCGATGACCTCTTTCACGGAGCCGCCCGTGGTCACGACATCCTCAACGATCAGCACTTTTTCACCGGGGGTAACCGCAAAGCCGCGGCGCAGCGTCATTTTACCGTCCTCGCCGCGCTCGGTAAAGAAATTCTCACAGCCGAGCGCCCGGCTGACCTCATATGCCATTTGCACCGCGCCCATAGCGGGGCCTATCACGACCTGCACGCCTGCATCCTTGTATTTTTCCGCCAGCGCCGCGCAAAGCTCCTCGCTGTATTTGGTGTTGCGGAAGATCTTGGCGCATTGTAAATATTTATCGGAATGCCGGCCGGAGGTCAGCAGGAAATGCCCTTCCAAAAGCACGCCCGCCTCTTTTAAAATTTCGGTCACTCTCTCTTGCGTAAGCATGGCTAAAGCTCCTTTTTGACATTGTTGCTTGTATTTTAGCATATCTGATCCGTTTTGAAAAGGGGTGTATGAAAAGAAAGCTCTTTCGAAAACACAAAACACGGAGTGCAAAAGCGCTCCGTGTTTACAGCAGTCAAGTCAACCGCTTTACATATTCATTTGAACTTAAGCAGCTTACGAACGGATTTCCGCCATTTGAGCATATACAGCGTGACAAGGCGGGAGATCGCGATATCATAGATCACAAACACGACGTTGCCCAGCCCCAAAAGCGCCCAGACCGCCCATTTGCCGTAGTCCTCCATATCGTCAAACGGAATCCGGAACACATAAATGATCACAAGGTACGCCGCCACCACCGACACATTGAAAAGCAGGAATTTCAGCACCCACAGCCATACGCCGTGCAGCCTTCCCTCCAAAATTGCCTTAAAGATGGGGTAGTGTCCGAAAAAGAACACATACATCACGGCGGCTTCCTTGTCGGGAAGCACCAGCAAAGAAAGCAGGCTCACCGCCGCATATACGCCGAACGCCCATTTTTTGCCGACGTCGATGACCATGACCACCAAAAGCACGCCCGCCACCGCAGGCAGCGCATAGGTCAGTGTCGGGATCACTGCCGTAAGGAACATCGTCACGACCGAAAGCGCCGCTACGATACCGCCGAGCGCGGTTTTGGAGGTGTTTTGAAAGCTATCCTTTCCCATATCAGCAGCCCGGGATCAGATCGCCGCCCATGCACTCGCAGCAGCAGTCCGCACACAAAAGCGATGAACAGATGTCGCAGGCGTCGCACCCGCCGCCGCGGGTCTGGCGATAACCGCCGCGCGAATTGTTGTTCAGCGAATTGAACGCCGCCGCGTACTCGGTATTGCCCGGGTCGCGTTGGCAGGCGGCGGAATAATTTTTATATGCTTCGTCGAACCAGCCGCGCCGCTGCTGGATCTGCCCTTTCAGGAAATACCACTCCGCCGTACGCGAGCTGATCGGGATGCCGTCTAAGATCATCTCGGCGTCATCGATGCGCCCGCTGTTGATCTGCGCGCGCACATCGGCAAACTGCGAACCGCTGTAAGCGTTGCCGCCGTAGGCGTTATAACCGCCGTTTCCCGCATTCGTATAAGAGGACTGACCGTTTGTATATGCGGTCTGCCCGCGCCGTTCGGCAACGATCGCATCATAGGCGCGGTCGAGCTCTTCCATTTTGCGACGTGCTACGTCCGCAAGCGGACCGGAAGCAAGAGAATCCTCCTGATATTTGCGGGCAAGTGCACGGTATGCGTCCTTGAGCTGTTCGTCGGTCGCGTTACGCGGTATGCCCAAAACGGCATACGGATCTGCCATGTGGTCTTCACCTCTTTGGTATCGGTCACAAAAAGCCGTTTTAGGCGGTCATTTCGCGTGTGTGTCCTGATATTTTTCCCGAATCTCGGCGGTTTTCGCATTTAAGCCGTCGCATAAAATATTTTCCAGGATCGAACGCCGCACACTGCCCGAAAGCAGCGCAAGGGTCGTGGCAGCTTCGTTTTCGGTCATATAAAGCGAACGAAGCACGCCCTGCTGCACATCATTCTGCCGCAATTCTTCAAAAGAAGTCACGCCGTATTGCAGCAAAAACGGATTGTAGCCGCCGTTTTTTAAATCTTTTTCCATATCGTCGAAAGCGTCCATGAGATACACCCAGCGCCCAACGCAATAGGCAATGCGCTCCGTCACGCGGCGCTGCTCACCCTCGGGCATATGCGCCGTACAAAGCGCGGCAAGCGCCGAAGCGCTCGGATCGGCGGCGCGGTCGGCACTGTCACACTGTGCCGCTTCAAGGGCCTGCTGTTTTTCCATGGAAGATGCGGCGATCTCTGCAAAATGCGGATAGCGTTTTGCCGCTTTTTTATAGCTTGCCCGTAACGCTATGCAAACAAGCGCGACCGCTGCCTTTTTTAGTCCTTTGGAATCGCGGCGGTCGTCGCGCGCTTTATGATACGCAAGGATCACCGTCAGCGCTGCAGCGGCGCGGTAGCTTTCCGTGCAGTCGGTCTGATAGTTGCACACCTTCGCGGGATTGAACGGACAGCGGCCTTTTTTGTACTGCGGGGTACTGTCCGCCGCACAGTCGCGAAGCAAAATATAAAATGTTGCATCGTAGCTCAAAAGAAGACGGGACGTGATCCCGTATTCCTTACCGAGCGTTTTGCAAAGCGTGCAGTAGACCGCCTTGTACTCCTCGTATTCACGCACTTTGAGCTCCGGCTTGAAGGTGCGCACATACCCGAACAAGCTGCTCCCTCCCTTACAGGATGGACGAGAGATTGCGCATGATCGCGCCCGCGACCTCGGGACGGTTCATGGTATAGATATGGATGCCCGAAACGCCGTTGGCGATAAGCTCAATGATCTGTTCGGTGGCGTAGGCAATGCCCGCCTGCTGCATCGCTTCGGGATCGTCTGCGAATTTGTCGACGACCGTTTTCAGCCGTGCGGGCAGCGTAGTGCCCGACAGCTTGCAGGAACGTGCGATCTGCTTGGGATTCATCACAGGCATGATCCCCGCGCAAACGGGAATATCGATCCCCTTTTTCAGCGCGCGGTACAGGAAGCTGTACAGCACGGAATTGTCAAAAAACATCTGCGTCACAAGGAAGTCCACGCCGCAGTCCACCTTGCGTTTGAGGTTTTCAAGGTCTTGCTCGGGGCTCAAAGCCTCTACGTGCCCTTCCGGGTAGCACGCGGCACCGACGGTAAACCCGCCGAATTTGCGTACTGCCGAAACGAGCTCGGAAGCGTAGCGGTAATGGTCGTCGTCCGGCGCAAAATTTTCCGGCAGATCTCCGCGCAGCGCCAAAACATTGCGCACGCCGCGCGCCTTGAGATCCGAAAGCACATTATGCACGGTCTGCTTGTCGCTGGAGGCACAGGTCAGATGCGCCATGGCGGGGATGTGCAGATCGTTTTCGATATGCGCCGCGATCTTCGGCGTGTTGACGGAGGTACCGCCGCCTGCGCCGTAGGTCACGCTGATAAAGTCCGGCGAAAAGGAAGCAAGCGCATCCACTGCCGCTTCGACCGGCGCATACGCCGCGTCGTTTTTCGGCGGGAACACCTCAAACGAGACGACAAGCTGCTTGCTGCGAAATTTTTCCATCAGATCCATACTCTACCGTCCAAACCGCGTTTTCCTCGCGAAAAACGCCGAAAATCCATCAATTGCACCATGTATCATAGCACAACTTGCCGCGAAGAACAAGGAAAACGGATATTTTTTCATATTGCGGACATCGGAATTTACAGTTTGTTAACAATCCGTTTGGAAATGTCGAGTTATACGGTACGCTGAAAAGCAAAGGAAAAGCGCATCCGAAACGGATACGCTTTTTATGCAGTCAGAATGGGATGTTTCCCACATCGCCGGGCGAGCAGGTGTATAGAAATTCCAAAACATCGCCCGCCTGCAGCTTGCAGTATTTACTTGAATAGTTCATGAATTCGCCGTTGATGCGGTAAAGCCAGCCGCTTTGCGCGCCGCAGTCTCGTTCCGAAAGGCCGCCGATGCTGCGCACATAGCCGCTTGACGAAGCAATCGAAAAAACGATGTCATTCTCCCGCAGCGTGCGTTTGAGCACGTCTAAGGCGGACTCCCCCGCTTTGATCTCAACGGCGGCGTTTTGCAGAAAATATCCGCTGGCAGGCAAAACGCCCGCAAAAGCGGGATCGTTTAAGATGCCGTAATCCACCGCCGTTTGGAAGCTGACCGTCAAGGTGACGGTATTGGCGGGTACTGCGGGCTGCTGTGCGGCAGTCGTCGGTACGGACACCGTCACATTGCCCGTACCGCTTTGCCCCGCGCCGTTATCCTGTGCGTTGCTCGGCGTGCCCTGCTTACCACCCGCTTCGGCTGCCTGCGTCTGTACATTCTGCGCTTCGGTCGTGCCGGCGGCAGTGATCTGCGTTTCAGCGCTCGTTACAGTCTGCTCGGCTGCGGTCGTCGGGGCAGCGGCATTCTCCGCTTTGCCGCACGCACACAGGAGCAGCACAAAGACAAGTAAAGCGGCTACCCCGCGCAAAATACGTCTTTTACTCACCGCGTTACACATGTTTTTTCCGTGTTACCAGCACGGCTGCAGCAGCAAGCACCGCCAAAGCAGCAGCCGCGGGAACGGCGGCACCCGTATTGGGAATGTCCACCGTTTCGGCAGGCGGTTCGGATTCGCTTCCCGGCGCAGTCGTATCGGTCGCCGGCTCTGTTGTAGGCTCGGAAGCGCGCGCCGTATAGGTGAACAGGGTCGGTTCGCCGTTTTGGAAGCGCGCATAGGCTTCATACGCCTGCAAAAGCTGATAGGTCGTCAAGGGGTCTTCGGCGTTGGCGTAATTCAAGCCGCCGCCGTTTTCGGAAATAAAGCTTTCCAGCGCCACCACAGGCGACACGCCGTTTTTGCAGTATCCTTCGGCGGTCGGGTCGAGTCCGAGCGCGCACAGCGCCAAAATCACCTGCGCCGTGCTCTCCCCGCTTTGGGTGCCGAATACCGCGCTTCCGAACGCACCGGTATCAAACTGCTGCGCTTTAAGATATACGAGCGCCTTGTCCACCGCCTCGCGCACGGCTTCGTCCGTTTCATAATACGGTGCGAGCGCCTGCACCGCCATAGCGGTCGTGTCGCAGTCGGAAGAGATCCCCCAGCCTTCATCTACGCTGCAATAGGGGAACCCGCCGTCCGCCTGCTGCGCGGCAAGAAGCGTTGTAACGACACTCTGCTTTGTGCTGTCGGCAAATTCGAAAGAAGCGCTAAAATGCATCGCGAGCAGCGGGAAAGCAAGGCTGCTCAAATAAATCTGTGACGTATAATCCACCGTACCGAGCGCCGCGAGCAGGTCGTGCCCGCCGATATTTTGCGCATCCAGTCCGCAGGCGGTCGTACTCAACACGATGCGTGCAAGGTCGCTCGGATAAAGCGAATCAAAGCTGTTCTTTACAGCTTCGTCGATATAATCGGCATACGCCGCATCTGGCGCAGCGCCCGACTGCGCGAGCGTGAATGCCGTCCAGTCGATAAGGCTGTCGGGGTAGCTTGTGTCCGTATAATCGAACTGCGTGTTGTCCGCGTTTTGCAGCCATGCGGTGAGCGCCCGCTGCGGATCGGCGGGCGCGGCAAACACGGTCGTCGTGAACAGCGCGCACACAAGAAGAACAGACAAAAGAATTGAAAATACTTTTTTCATGGCGTTGTCTTCCTTTCGTTTTGTTGCACAAAAGCGTATTTTTGTTGTACAAAAGCGTATTTAAGTGTCGCTTGACTCCTTTCCGCAAAAAAGCGGAGCTCGTGAGAGCCCCGCCTGATGCGAACAAAAGGAAGACGCCGCGCGCCTTTGCCGTTATATTCGCATACTTCTCTCCCACCGAAAGAATTTTGCTCAAGGCAAGGCGTGCCGCATTTCCGGCGCTCCTCACCTTCACTTACAGGCAGGTCTCCTGGCTTACGGCCTCCGACGCCGCCGCCTTCCCAAAGCATTTGCTTCAGTGGCAAATGGCAGCGCCATACCGTTTACAGTAGCGGGGGCTGTCACGGATTCACACCGTGTTCCCTTTTCACTTCGCCCAAAGCGTTCAACGCCGCGAAGCACCTGTAAGCAAAAATTGAAATTTTAAATCAGAAGTTCTCGCAGAAGTCGGCGATCACCGGCGCATTGTCGTTCCAGTTATACTGCCCGCCGCCGCGGATCACTTCTTTTGCTATTGTACCACATTCTTTTGCATTTGCAAGCGTCGGGTTCTGCGCTTCGAGCGCCTGCAAAAGCGTTTTTCCATCCGGCACAGGTGCGCCGCAAAGCGCGGCGAGCGCGGCAAGAGCAGTCGGGAGCGCAGAAGTGAACGCCGCATGCTGCACGGCGCGCGTACCGTCAGCGCGCAGGTATGTGCCGTCCTGCGCCGTAAAGGGCGCGGTGAACAACTGCTCGGTCGCGGTTTCCGTATAGGCGTTGGAAAGCGCGAGGGTATATTCCGCCGTCACGGCAGACGGCTTTTTGCAGTCGAGCAAAATCGCCGCCTTTTCGCCTTGATAGTCGGTAACAGGCGGGATGCCGAGCAGGTTAAGCCCCGCAAAGCTTGCGCTTTGTTCCGTTACGTCGGCATAAACCGCCGGGAAATTCGCTTTGGCAAACGCTGCTTCCTCGAGCGTTGCCATAGGGCCGAGCACGACCGCCACGCTGTCGCCGTAAGAAGCGATCTTCGCACGGAACGCTGCAATCTGTTCTTCTGTCGCGGGCGGCATTTGCGTGTTCGCCGCCAAAATGCCGAAGCGCCCGCCCTTGCACAGAAGCCCTTTTTCCCCTACGGGCAGCGAACGCATCACAGTCTTTCCAAGGAAACGTACATCGGTTTCGCACAGCGCCGCGCAGAAATTGCAGACGGATTTTACGCTGTTTTCTTTTACGGGCACGCGTTTTATGACAGGCTGTTTTTCGCGAAGCGCGCCGGTCGGGCAGACGGTAACGCACTGCCCGCAGAACATACAGCTGCTCTTTTCCAGCGGCAGGGAAAATTCGGGGCTGACGACGGTGTCAAAGCCGCGTCCCAGAAGCCCTAAATTGGTTTTGCCCATGACCTCGTCACACACGCGCACGCAAAGCCCGCACAAAATACATTTATCGGTGTTGCGCGCGATGAGGGAATTGAGATCCTCCTCGTTGCGGTGATGCTTTTCGCCCGCAAAGCGTTCAGGTCTCACGTCATATTCGTTGGCATATTCGATCAGCTTGCACTCGAAATAATCGTGGCAGCCGCATTCAAGACAGCGCATGGCCTCTTTCTTCGCCGCTTCCTCGGAAAGCCCAAGCGCGACCTCATCGAAGTCGGTTCGCCGTTCGCTTGCCGGGCGCACGGGCATTTCCACGCGCGGCGCCTTGGGGAATTTTTCAAAAAATTCCACGGGCAGCGTGCGTTCCACCAAAAACGGCTTTTTATAGCGCGCTTCCTCGCCGTTTAAGAAGCGGTCGATCACAAGCGCGGCTTTCTGCGCTTCGCCGATGGCGGCGATGGCGATGGACGCACCGCGGTTGGTCATATCGCCCACCGCGAATACATTGGGAAGCGAGGTACGGAAGGTCTCTTCATCGGCGGCAACGGTATTGCGCTTGGTCGCCTCGACCGATTCAAAGCCCGCAAGGTCGGGCTGCTGGCCGATCGCCATGATCACGGTATCAAATTCTGCGGTCTCCACCGCGCCCTCGATCGGTTCGGGGCGGCGTCTGCCGCTTAAATCCGGTGCGCCGAGCTGCATTTTCTGCAAGGTCGCTTGCACCGTATCGCCGCAGTCTTTAAATTCGACCGGCGTCGTCAGGAAACGGAATTCCACGCCCTCTTCGGTCGCTTCGCGGATCTCGATATCCTCCGCCGGCATTTCCTCACGCGAACGGCGATAGAGCACGGAGACGTGCTTTGCGCCCAGACGCACCGCCGTGCGGCAGGCGTCCATAGCGGTGTTGCCGCCGCCGACGACCGCCACGCGGTCGCCGATTGTCATCGGCTCGCCGAGCGCCACGGTGCGCAGGAAGTCAATGCCGCCCACCACGCGGGAGGCGTCCTCGCCGGGTACGCGCATCTCGCTTGAGCGCCATGCGCCCGCCGCGAGCACCACGGCATCATATTCGTTTTGCAGATCTTGGAGCGTCACTTGTTCGCCGACACGGACGTTATTTTGCATTTTCACGCCGAGCGCGGCGATCTGCGCGATCTCTCGGTCTAAGAGGGCTTTGGGCAGACGGTATTCGGGGATACCGTAGCGCAGCATCCCGCCCATTTTCGGCATCGCGTCCAATACGGTAACCGCATGCCCCTGACGGCGCAGGAAATAGGCCGCAGTAAGCCCGCCGGGGCCGCCGCCGACCACGGCGACGCGCTTACCCGTGTCGGGTTCGACGGAAGGAACAAACGGTGTGCTACTTGCCATATCCATATCGGAGGCGAAGGCTTTGAGGGCTGCGATGGAGATCGGCTCATCCACAAAGCGGCGGCGGCACTCCTTTTCACAGGGGTGCGGGCAAACGCGCCCGATGGACGAGGGCAGCGGGATCTTTTCTTTGATAAGGCGCGTCGCCTCGGTGTACTCGCCGTTGGCAATGAGCCCCACATACCCCTGGCAGTCCGTGCCCGCCGGGCAGGCTTTGGTGCAGGGCGCTTTGCAGTCGCCGTCATGGTCGGACAAAAGCAGCTCCAATGCCATTTTGCGTGCGCGCACAACGCGCTCGGTGTCGGTATGCACGATCATGCCGTCGCGTACTTTGGTCGAACAGGCGCGCTGCAATTTGGGCGTACCCTCCACCTCGACAACACACAGCCCGCATGCGCCGTACAATTCCACCCTGCCGTCAAAGCAGAGGTTCGGGATTTTCAAGCCGTTTTTGGTGGCGGCGGCGAGCAGCGTCGTGCCCGCCTCCACCTGCAACGGGTGGTTATCTATGGTAATTTGAATCAAACTCATGCGTTTACCTCCACGGCGCCGAAGTTGCAGTTTTCTGCACACTTGCCGCACTTGATACAAAGCGCCGGATCGATCTTATGCGGCTGCTTGACCGTGCCTGTGATCGCCCCGACCGGGCAGCCGCGCGCACACTTGGTGCAGCCGATGCACTTTTCGGGGTTGATGGAATAGGTCGTGAGCGCTGCGCACTCGCCGGCGGGACAGCGTTTGTCGCGGATGTGCGCTTCAAATTCATCGCGGAAATAGCGGATGGTCGTGAGCACGGGGTTGGGCGCAGTCTGCCCCAAGCCGCACAGTGCGCCGTCCTTGATACCGGCACAAAGCTCCTCCAAAAGCTCGATGTCGCCTTCCTGCCCGTTACCTTCGGTGATGCGGGTGAGGACTTCTAACATCCGTTTTGTGCCGAGGCGGCAGTGCACACACTTGCCGCAGGATTCTTTCGCCGTGAAATCAAGGAAGAATTTTGCCATGCCGACCATGCAGGTGCTCTCGTCCATAACAACCATGCCGCCGGAACCCATGATCGCGCCCGTGGCACCCAGCGCCTTATAGTCGATAACGGTATCCAAAAGGCTGTCGGGGATACACCCGCCCGACGGGCCGCCCATCTGGACCGCCTTAAAGCGTTTGCCGTCGCGGATGCCGCCGCCGATGTCAAAGATCACGTCGCGCAGCGTTTTGCCCATGGGGATCTCGACAAGCCCGCCGCGGCGGATCTTGCCGGTCAAAGCAAAAACCTTTGTGCCCTTGCTGCCCTCGGTGCCCATGGCGGCAAACGCCGCGCCGCCGTTTTCGAGGATCCACGGGACGTTGGCAAAGGTCTCGACGTTGTTGATATTGGAGGGCTTGTGCCAATACCCCGCTTCGGCGGGGAAAGGCGGCTTTAAGCGCGGCATGCCGCGGCTGCCCTCCAAGGACTCGATCAGCGCGGTCTCTTCGCCGCAGACGAACGCGCCCGCGCCTGCCTTGATGCGCATTTTGCAGGAAAAGCTGCTGCCGAAAATATTTTCGCCGAGGCAGCCTTTTTCTTCCGCCTGTTTGATCGCGCGCGTAAGGCGCTGGATCGCAAGCGGATATTCCGCGCGGACGTACACGATCGCCTCTTTGGCGCCGATGGCATATGCGCCGATGAGCATCCCCTCTATGAGCCCATGCGGGTCGCCCTCGATGACGGCTCTGTCCATAAACGCGCCGGGGTCGCCCTCGTCGGCATTGCAGATGAGGTATTTTTCCTCACCCTCGGCATTGCGCGCGGCATTCCATTTGAACCATGTCGGGAAGCCCGCGCCGCCGCGCCCGGCAAGCCCCGAGGTTTTGATCTCCTCGATGACCGTTTCGGGCGTCATTTCGAAAAGTGCGCGGCGGATGGCGGTGTAGCCGCCCGCGTTTTCGTATGCTTCGATGCTTTCGGGATCGATCACGCCGCAGTGCCGCAGGGCGATGCGCGTCTGCTTCTCTAAAAACTGCGCGTCGTCGTCGGAAATTTTCAGATCCTCGATCGCCGCAAGGTCGTTGTTTTTCACCGCTTCGGCAATGCGTGGCGCATCCGCTTCGCCGACACGCGTAAGGCGCGTCAGCGTGCCGTTTTCGTCATACAGATCCACAATCGGTTCGGCAAAGCACATACCGTTGCAGCCCGTAACGGACAGCGCCGCGTTTTCGGGCAAAAGGCTTTCCAGCACGTCATAGACCTTCTGCGCACCTGCGGCAATGCCGCATGAGCCCGCGCCCACAACGATCTTCATCATATCAAGCGCCCTCCTTTGCCGCGGCGGCAAGCTCCGCTAAAATTTTCTTCGTCTTGTCGGGCGTGAGCGTACCGTAAGTCTCGTCGTTGATCATCATCACGGGCGACAGGCTGCAACACCCTAAGCACGCGACGTTTTTAAGCGTAAACAGCCCGTCGGCGGTGGTCTCGCCGTCCTTTATGCCGAGCGTTTCCGTGATCGTTTTTTCGATTCCGTCCGACCCGTTGACATGGCACGCCGTCCCCTTGCAGAGCATGATCAGGTATTTCCCGACCGGCTGCAGGCGGAACTGCGTATAAAATGTAGCGACGCCCATGATCTTGGCGGGCTTTACACCCGTGCGCTCCGAGATATACCGAATCACATCCTGCGGCAGATAGCCGTAGATCTCCTGCGCGTGCTGCAAAATTGTGATAAGGCTCCCGGGGACATCGGCGTATGTATCCAAAACGCCGTCCAAAAGCGAGAGATCGCTTTTTTGGGCCTGACAAGCACAATCCATTCTCGTTTCCTCCAACATTTCCGAATCGGCTTTCGCGCATGAAAGCCATGCCTTATAATCATAATACATATATGCGAAAAATGCAATTTGAAAATCCTGTGAAAGCTACAGAAAATTACATCCCGGCAGACAAAAATTCGGTATTTTTCGCCCTGTTTTGCGGCGGCGGATCTGTGGTAGAATAGTTGTGCAGGCACAGACGGGATCTGCAGCCGTTCAAGGGAGATGAAAAGTCATGCCGTATCTTACGGAACTGCACGCGCACACCGCCGAAACCAGCCGCTGCGGCGAGGACAGCGCGGCACAGCTGGTGCAAAATTATGTGAAGCAAGGTTACAGCACCCTTGTGGTGACAGACCACTTCAGCCACAGGACATTTGACCCCTTTTCGGGAGCAACGCACCGGGAAAAAGTAGATATATTCCTCAGCGGCTACCGTGCGGCAAAACAGGCGGCAAAGGGCACGGGCCTGCACGTGCTTTTGGGGATGGAGCTGCGCTTTACCGCGCCCGGCAACATCAATGACTATCTGGTTTACGGTGTGACGGAGGATTTTTTATACCGTTCCGAGGGGCTTTTGAATATGCGGCTGAAATCCTTTATGCCGCTTGCGCACGAGAACGGAATGCTCGTCTACCAGGCACACCCGTTTCGCGACGGGATCCGCGTTGTCGACCCCGCACTGCCCGACGGGTTTGAGGTCTACAACGCCTGTGTGCGCCATGATTCGCGCAATACCATAGCAAAAATCTGGGCAGAGGAACACAAAAAGCCCGGCATTTCGGGCTCGGATTACCATAAAACGGAGGACACCGCACGCGGCGGGATAGAGACGGATGCGGAAATTCGAACGAACGACGAGCTGCTCGCGCTGCTGCGGACAGGGAAATACCGGCTGATTCGAAAATAAAGGCAAAAAAGAAGTGCCCGGGGCGAAATGTCCCGGGCATTGCTGCTATTGGTTTATTCCATATCGCACAGCGCTTCAAGAAGCTGGGCGCGCAGTGCGCGGTTTTTCACACGTTTTGCCGCCGCAACGGCCTCCTCTAAGGTTGCTTTGTTTTTAAGCCCCTGATAGGTCGCGGACTTTTTCATGTTGTTGGCGTTGAAATGCGTCAGGATATTGCGGATACGTTCTTTATACGGCGGGTTTTCACGTGCGTGGGCGCCCTCAAGTGTGACCTTGACCGATGTGCCGATAGATAGCGGCGGCAGCGTGACGGTAAGGCCTAAGTCGGGATCGGCTTGGGGCTGCGCTTCTATGGGGGTTCCGTTCGCCGTGATCTGCATGCCGGCGGCGTCCGCAACGTCGGCAAAACGCAGCGTCCAGATGCGGTTTTGGGGCATATACGGCTTCTCTTCACCGCCCGAAATGCAAAGCGTCAGGGTGCTTTCCGCTTCTTTAAGCGTGATCTCGGTCTTGCTGAAGTCCCCCTGCCGGAAGGCGCGTGTTTCGCCGTCGTCCTCATACAAAGTAAAGGTGTTGTTCCCGCGGTACAGGCGCAGCTCCATATGTTCGGGATTGCGGACGCTGTTCCCTGCGTCGCGTGACAGCGGGATGATCGCACCCGCCTTGGCAAACACGGGGATGGAGTCCATGTCGCTGTGCACGCAGACTGTCCTGCCGCCTTTATAGACCGCGCCCGTGAAGAAATGCGTCCAGCGTCCTTTCGGCAGATACACCTCGGTCGCAGCAACCTTTGTGCGGGCATTGCGCCTGGAGGTCACGGGGCAGACGAGCATTTCCGAACCGAACAGATACCCGTTTTTGCAGCGATACGCCTCCGGTTCCTTCGGGCAGGTGTAGTAAAGCGGCTCGCACAGTGCGCGCCCTTCGGCGTGCGTGCGGTAGTTCATCGCATAGATATACGGAATCAGCGCATGGCGCAGGCGAAGTGCCTTGGTCGCAAGCGTATCGGCCGCCCACGAGAAATTCCACGGCTCCTTGCCGAACAGGTCGTTGGAGGTCGAGTGCAGGCGCAGAATGGGCGCAAACACGCCGAACTGCACCCAGCGCACATACAGCTCGTCGCTGTGTTCGCCGAAGTGGTGCCCGCCGATGTCGTGGCTCCACCAAGTGTAGCCGCAGTTCGTCGCCGTCGCCGTAAAGTACGGCTGGAAGCGCAGGACGCGCCAATTCATCGCCGTGTCCCCCGAAAAGCCGAGTGGATAGCGGTGCGAACCGATCCCGGCATAGCGCGACAGGATCATCGGGCGGTGCGCATCTCTGCCGTTATCCAAATAATGATAGTGATTCAAAGACCACAGCGGGTCGAGCCCCGCAAGCTTGCTTTTCGTGCCCTGCTGCCAGTCGATCCACCAGAAATCCACGCCGTCGGCTTCGTACGGATGGTGCCCGATGTCAAGGTAGTTATTGATGAATTTCGGGTCGGCAATGTCGAATTCCACAGGTTCGCGCTTTTCGGCGTCCACGCCCATGGCCTTTGCCATTTCGGGGTAGCAGTCCTCAAACCAGCGGAAGCCGTCCGCCGGGTGGAGATTGAGCGTGACTTTCAGGTTCTGTTCGTGTAAAAACCGCAAAAAGCCCTGGGGGTCGGGGAACAGCTCGGTGTTCCAGCTGTAGCCCGTCCAGCCCGAGGTGCTGCCCCAGGTCTTTTTGAATTTTTCGTGGAACCGTGCTTCCAGATCCACCCAGTGCCAATCCATATCCACCGTGGCAACGGTCAGCGGAATGTCCTTGCGGGCGAATTCGAGCATCAGATTTTCGTATTCCGCCTGGCTGTAAGGATAGTAGCGGCTCCACCAATTTCCCAGCGCAAAGCGCGGCACCAGCGGAACACTGCCCGTAATGGCAAACAGTGCGCGCACCGCGCCGATATAGTCGTCGCCGAACGCGAACACATATACGTCCTGTTCATTTGCGGGGCGCTGTGTGACCATGCCGTCCTTGTCAAGCAGCAGAGACTTGCTGTCATCGAGCAGCGCAACGCCGTCGGAAGACAAAACACCATCCTTTAACGGGATCGGCCCGAAGGTCGCGTCGAGCGTGCGCGCAGTACCTTTGAGGTTATGGCGGCGACAGGGGCGGATCCGTTTGCCGCCCACGACCGCGTATAACAGCTTTCCGGAAGCGGTATTGACCGCAAACAACGCTTTTGCCGTTTGCACCGTCAGCACCGCGCCGTGCTGTTCGCTCTGGAATTCCACTGCGCCGTGATCGCGATACCAGACAGACTGCGTTGCCGCGTCCGTGAAACTCTCTTGCGTACCGTGCTCAATGCGGATGACGCGCTCGAGCAGGACGCTTATGCGTGTATTCCCCGCAAGGATTACGTTTTGCGCGCACGGTGCGGGCGCCGGTGCGGCTTGTAAATATTGATGCAGCTTTTCCATATGTATTCCTCTTTTCTTAACCCTCACGCCTGCGTTCCGCCGACTGCATGGGAAGCCCCGTGCTGTAATCCAGCTGTACGAAATCATCCTCGGCCTTTTGGCGAATAAAGCCCGTATCGTCAAAGCTCGCCGTTTTGTCCTTACGCCAAGGACGGCAAGCCCAGTAATACCCGCGGTAGAGATCGCGCGTGTGATTCATGTGATCGAGCAGACGATCGTGCAGTGCGTTGCGGATCGCGGCGTGCTGCGTGCTGTGGATCAGGTTGGTCATTTCAAAAGGATCGGTCTCCAGGTCGTAAAGCTCGTCTGTGGTCATCAGATTGATCACCAGCTTATACCGCCCGTCAAAAATACAGCGAATCGGCTGAAAGCCCATAAAGCTGTCGTGATCCACCTCATAGCGCGTGTACTCGATATGCACATCGCGCCTCGGCGTTTGCAAATCGACGGTTTGCAGAGCCTCTCCCGTAAGCGCTTTCGGCTTTTGCACCCCAAAGTACCGCAAAACCGTGGGCACCATGTCGATGTGCGACACGGGCGTTTGGCTGACGCCCTTCGGAAAATCTCCGCCGGAAATCAGCAGCGGGATGTTGGTAATTTCGTTGTACATCACGCAGCCCTTGCCCAAAAGCCCGTGAGAAAAGAACATGTCGCCGTGGTCGGCCGTGTAGATAATCATGGGCTGTATGCCGAGCGCATCGATCTTATCGAGCACGCGGCCAAGCTCGTAATCACAAAATGAATTGCAGGCAAACATGGCGCGCTCGATATGCCGGAACCAGAAAAACGGCATATTTCCGTATTTTTCACGCCAGATCTGCTGGTGCACCGGCTTATATTTCAGACTTGCGCGTACATTCGGATTGCGTTTCAGACGGAAGCGGTACCGCCGAAGCGCACGGAAGAAGCGCCGCGGGCAAACGCTTGGATCGTGCGGCTCATCCAAAGAGACCGTCAGGAAGAAATCGCGGTCGCGGTGCTCTTCCAAAAAGCGGATCGCCCGATCGCAGCAGCGGTGCGCAAAAGTATCCTCCTCTTTCGGGTCATCCCGGCGGCCGTTCATATTTTGACGGCTCTTCCGGCGCGCGCGGTCATCCGGCAATTCGTCAAGGAAGTTGCGCATATCGTACCAATACCGTTTGTCAAACCCGTCGGGGCATTTGCCGTAGCCGAAATAGTCGCCGCCGTCCAAATGCCATTTTCCGATGTAGCCGCACGCGATCCCGTTTTGGGAAAGCATCTGCCCGATATGCGGAATACCGCTGCGCAGCGGCATGCTGTTTGCCTCCATTCCGTTGGTATGCGGATAAAGCCCCGTAAACAGCGCCGAACGTGCGGGACCGCAAACCGGCTGGCAGGTAAAGGCATTTTCAAAACGCAGGCTGTTTTCAGCAAGCGCATTTAGATGCGGCGTGGGTGGGGCTGCTTTGTCATAGCAGCCGACCATATCCTTGCGCTGGGTATCCACCATCATCAAAACGACCTGTTTCAACGCCGGGTCCTCCTTATGCATCAGCGCAGCGCATCAAACGGCCGGGCATGGTCAAAAAAGGCATATTCCTTGACCGACTCATGCACCTGCAGCTCAGCTTTCGGCAAAGCATCCGCCTTGTGCTGCGGGTCATAGGCGCCGCCGGAAAGCGCGCCGTCTACGTAGACCTTCAAAACGCCGTTCGGCTCACGCACCACGTCCAAGCGTGCGAAACGCCGTTCGTGCACTGCGTCATGCGCTTTTGCCTTTACACCCATGCACTCAGCGACGGGGCAGCCGTTGGAAACCGTCACCGTGAAGCCCTGCCCGAGCGTGAGCAGCACACCGTCGCGCGGGGCGTTTTCCAGCCGCATATGCAGCGTGAAATCCCCTTCACCGGAGAACACACCCGGCAGCTTGCCGTCCGGGTACCATGTTACGGCACAATCCGCCTGCGCTTGATTGCCCCAAACGTCGCTGACGCTGTAAGATACGGTCAGCGCTTCGCCTTCCGCCGCCGGAGTACGAAGCTGCACCTCCGCTTCGCTATAATCGGACAACAGACGCGCTTCACAGACTTCTCCGTTCACGGCAATGCTTTGGGCATACAGCACGATGCGCTTGTCGAAGGTCAAGCGCACGGTATTTTGATCTGTCATGCGCGCACGCCGGAGGACGGGCGCCGTCGTTTCCGGCTTGCCGAAGCAAAGCAAACGCACCGCGTGCGGCTGCAGTTCCACCTGCAGCGTGTCACCGTACTGCCAAAGCTTATGCATGGGCTCGGGGCTGTACGGCAGCCAAACGACACAGGCCATATCGCCTGCTCCCTCGCCCACACCGATTTGACGATCCAGCGTAACGGAAAAGCTCTGCACACGATCCAAAGGATTGCGCAGCGTTACGATGCCCTCTTCACCGTCCCATGCGCTGTACCCATACACAGAACCCGTTTCGGGGCTCTCACCGATAAGCTGCGCGTGCCGCAGAATATGAAATTTATCTCGCAGGAAGCGCAAAACATCAGCATTGATCTGCCACTTTTCGGGGGAGAAAAGATTGTAGCTGTAGTAAAGCTCCCAAAACGCCGTACCGCGGGAAGCGAGCATATACAGGTATTTGCGGAATTCCTCGTCGGTCATCTGCACCTTCGCGGTGTTGCCGTAAATGGGGTCATGGTTATACATATGCGCCGCAGGGAATTGGTAAGCGCGCGTTTTGTGGAAATCAAAATATTTTGCGTCGCGGTAGGACAGCATGCGGTCGTAATCCGCACCGCCCATCGGTTCACCGCTGTCGGTCTTATCTAAAAAGCCGACGTCATCGCTGTTCTGCATCCAAAGGCTTTCGCAGAATTGCAGATACCACGGGCTTGCGTTGCAGTAGCTCGTCTGGTTGAGCCACAGCGCCTTGCCCTTTTCTGCACGTGCGGCACGCATGGTTTGGAATATGGAGATCCAATTTTCCCAATGGTCGGTAAACGCATACATCCCCTCGTATCCGCCCGTGGGATGTCCATGGTGCTTGGAACGGCAGGGCTTCAGCATAAAGCCGTCAAGCTTCCAGTAGTTGATGTCAAAGCGCTCCATATAATCCAAAAACAGCGCCGTAATATTTTTGTGGTAACGGTGGTCGGCGGTGCACACATCGCGGCTGCGGCGGTTGTAGCCACCCTTGCCCGCGCGCTGCATACGCTTGCCGAAGCCCGGCGTTTTACTGTTGTAACCGCCGCGCGGCCCCAGCCAAAGCCCGAAATGCGAGCCGAAGCTTTCGGCCAATGCGGCACCCTCGTACAGCTCGTTCGGGAATTTTTCGTTAAAGCCCCAAAAATCCTTGTCGTAGTCCACCCAGCCGTCGTCCACAACATAGGAATCCACAGGCGGCACGCCGTTTTGTGTCAGCCCCTTTTCGATCTCCATAAAGGAATGCCGAATATTGTCGCGGTCGATGTCCAGCATATGGTCGAACCACGAATTGTACTGCACGCGCAGATCCACGGGGCGCGCAATGTCATCGATATACGAGAGAAAATCCGCACGTACGACCTCAGGCTGCGTGCTGCGCGCCGCGCCGAACACGGTTTTCCACGTGGTATATTCGGTCTTGCCGCCGGCAAGGTCATAAAAGGACTTCCCGCTGTAATAACGCACATGTGCGTAGCCATCCTCAATATTGTTGTCTGAGGCCGGGAACTCGCTGCCCGTGAACAGACCGTTCAAATAGATCGGCTGCCCGAGCGCCGCATGATACGGCTGCAAAAACGCCTTCTTCATATTCGGGCGGCTCCACTTTTGCTCCATTTCACGCGGCAGAGAAATGAGCTCCGTATCAATGGTATCCACGCGCACGTCGTCGTCCGTCGAGGAAAAGCGCAGCGTCTTATACATATAAGGTTTATCGCCCGTGATCTCATACGTCAAGGTGACCACATAGCCGACGCCCAGTGCGTGCAGCGGTGCAAAGCGGACTTCCAAACGCTTGGTATCGCCCTCTTCGTTTGTCAAAATATCCGCTACACGCAGTGCCGAGCACTTGAGCGCGGCGATCTTCTTTTTTGCGGTGTACACGCGCAGGACAAATTCCTCCGAGCAGGGCTGAAACTCCAGATCCAATCCGCCCTCGATCCGGCGGTTGCGGATATATTCGGTGCGGAACGCCTGTTTATCAGACACCGAAAAGACACGCACAATATGTCTGTTGCCGATGGCAAACAGCCCATTTTCCACTGTAATGAACGGTTTGTTCGGGAATTCCATTATGTATCCTCCTGAGAAAACAAGATCTTTTCCGCCGCGCGTGCCGCGCTTTCAATGATATGCAGACACGGGCGGTTTTGGTAATAGCTTTCCGTACGTGCTTCGGGGGCGCTTTCAAGCGGCGAATCAAGCGGAAGCCCTAAAAGCTCGCGGCAGATGATGGACGGGTTGGTCTTTCTGAACTCGGCAGCGATCTCCTGCACTTTTTGATACGTATAAGCCTTTGCTTCGCTGTCTGATCCTTCGGTCGCACCGTAAAGCATCCCCGCGAGCATTGCCGCGCCGCAAAGCGCGCCGCAGACCTCACGCATTCTGCCTACACCGCCGCCCAAGCCCGCCGACACGCGCAGGGCGGTCTCTTCCGCCATACCGACCTTATCACAAAACGCGGCAAACACAGATTGCGCACAATTAAAGCCGGATTTGAAAAGCTCGACTGAACGGTCGGTATATTTTGACATAGGCCCTCCTTAGAATTCAAGCCCTTCAACAGCGGCAACGCCGCGGTCAAACGGATGACGACGATTTTGGATCTCTGAAATCAGGTCCGCCGCAGCAAGGACGGAGGCGGGAAAATCCCGTCCCGTCAGAGCAACATGCACAGATTCGGGCAGCGCCTGCAAAAGCGTCAAAAGCACATCTTCTGCGAACATACCGTTTTGAAGCGTGCCGCCCATTTCGTCGGCAACAAGCAGAAAATCCCCTGTCTGCGGGGTGAAAAACCGAGGTATGGTCCGCGCCGTGCGGACAGTGTAATCCGCTTTTCCGGCTTCGTCGAGTTGAAAGAAAAACGGCATATTCGGGTGTGCAAGCAGCACCGGCACGCCGAACTTATCTTGCAGTGACGCGAACTCCGGCGAAATCACGGGCTTTAACAATTGAAGCACGCGCACCTGCTTGCCGTGGGATGCCGCGCGCAGCGCAAGCCCCGCTGCGGCAGTCGTTTTGCCGGCGCCGCCGCCCATATACAAGCGAAGCATGCCCGCGCCCCCCGACATTTCAAGAATCTTTCAGAGTTTTTATTTTACTATATCCCACGAAAAAAGGCAACTGTTTCCGTGAAAGTTTTGACAAAATCCACAAGCATACAAAAAAATCCCCACCGCATTTGCGGTAGGGATGAAAACTGTGCGGCACTAATCGGAAAGCGCCATACCGTTGGCGTCGGTGATTTTGCCCTGGAAAATCTGTACGGCTTCTACGATTGCCCAAATCCAAATGGCTGTCGGCGCAACAAACGTCCAGCTCAAAAGGATCGTCACAAGCAGCTGGATGACCGCCTTCTTTGTGTAGCCAAGGTAAAAGTTGTGAATACCCAGCTGCCCTAAGAAAATCGCCAAAAGCCCCGCGGCAATCTTCGATTTACCCCCTACTGCCGGCTTCTGCTGTAAAGCGACACCACACGAAACGCACACCACAGCGGACGGTGCGACGGGATTGCCGCAGTTCGGGCAGAATGCGCTCCCCGCGCCTGCGGGCGTGCCACAAGTCAGGCAGACGGCCTGATTCGGGTCCATAGCGTTTCCGCAGTTTCTGCAAAACATAAAATCTCCTCCTAAATAAAAAAATGGGAAGTGCAAATTCCCGCTTTCGGCGGGATATTTTCACCCCCATCATATGATATTTTAGGAAAGATGTCAAGCGGTTTTACAAAAAGTCACCTACAATTTGTGAATACCTAACGATTTCCATATGCACAACCGCCATAAGGAGGCGTAAGGCAAAAAACACCCCGTCCGAGGACGGGGTGCATAACGGCAAAACCGTTTTTATTTGAGTTCGACCTTGGCGCCGACTTCTTCGAGCTTAGCTTTGGCAGCTTCGGCTTCTTCCTTCGGCATAGCTTCCTTGACGGTCTTGGGTGCGCCGTCGACGAGGGCTTTCGCTTCGCCGAGGCCCAGACCCGTGATCTCACGGACAGCCTTGATGACCTTGATCTTCTCGGAACCGACTTCCGCAAGGACAACGTCAAATTCGGTCTTTTCTTCCGCAGCAGCAGCGCCGCCTTCCGCCGGAGCCGCAACCGCTACGGCAGCAGCCGCAGACACGCCGAATTCTTCTTCTACTGCATGGACGAGCTCAGACAGCTCGAGAACGGACATTGCTTTGATCTCTTCAAGCAATGCGGTAACTTTTTCAGATGCCATTTCTATGATCCTCCATTTTTCTTTTTAGGATTATTCGGCAGGGGTCTCCTCTGCCGCAGGTGCAGCTTCTTCTGCTGCGGGAGCAGCTTCCTCGGCTGCGGGTTCGGCCGCTTCGGCGGCGGGGGCCTCCTCACCGCCCTTGTCTACGACGGCCTGAATGGCACGCGCAAACGCAGCGATCGGCGCATTGAACGCGCTGAGCACCGTGGCGAGCAATACCTCGCGCGACGGCAGCTTAGCAAGACTTTGCAGCTTGGCAAGGTCGATCACTTCATCATCCAGGAAACCACCTTTCAGATTGAAGCTGTCGCTCTTGTCCGCATATTTCCCAAGGATCCTTGCGGCAGCGACATAGTCATCCGCGCTCGTTGCAATCGCGGTCGTGCCCTCTAAGACGCTGTCGAGCGCCTCATACGGGGTACCCTCGAATGCGAGATGCAGAAGCGTGTTCTTGGAAACGGTGTACTGCACCCCCGCTTCACGAAGCTCCTTACGAAGCTGGGTGTCGTCGGCGACGGAGATCCCGCGATAATCCACAAGCACGCCCGCGCAAGCCCCGTCCAAACGAGCCTTGAGGTCAGCGACCTGCTGCTTTTTCAGTTCCAAAACTTTCTCACTCGGCAAAACATTCACCTCCAAAACATAAAATGACGCTTGCTTTATGAGAAAACAAAAGCCTTTTCCGCACAAAGACGGAAAAGGCCTGATTTACCTTAACAAAAGTAAAGCACTTTTCCTCGGCAGGCGGGCAAAGCCCTTACGCAAGCGCACCTGCTGTCTTCGGCAAGCGAGAGTATACTAACACAAGCGACCTTGCTTGTCAAGTATCTTTTTATTCGGCAGCGGGAGCAGCGCCGATCTTGTTGGCGTTGACCTTGATGCCGGGGCCCATGGTGGTCGCGACCACGCAGGACTTGATGTACTGACCCTTCATCGCAGCGGGCTTCGCCTTGATGACGGCGTCCATCAGCGCGTTGAAGTTCTCCTCGAGCTTTTCGGGGCCGAACGAGACCTTACCGATGGGGCAGTGGATGATGTTGGTCTTGTCGAGTCTGTACTCGATCTTACCGGCTTTCGCTTCGGTGACGGCTTTGGCAACGTCAGGCGAGACCGTACCGGCCTTGGGCGAGGGCATAAGCCCGCGCGGGCCGAGAATCTTACCGAGACGGCCGACAAGGCCCATCATGTTGGGCGCCGCGATGCAGACGTCAAAGTCCAGCATACCGCCCTGCACCTGCTCGACAAGGTCTTCCGCACCGACGATCTCCGCACCTGCGGCGGCAGCGGCATCCGCGTCCGCGCCCTTTGCAAAAACGGCAACGCGCACGCGCTTACCGGTACCGTTGGGCAGGATGACCGCGCCGCGAACCTGCTGGTCAGCATGGCGGGAGTCAACGCCCAGGCGGATATGCAGTTCCACGGTCTCATCGAACTTCGCCGTGGCGGTTTTTACAGTCAGCGCAAGCGCTTCGTCGGTATCATACAGCTTGGTCTTATCCACCAGCTTTACGCTTTCCGCGTATTTCTTACCGTGTTTCATAACATTCATTTCCTCCTATGAAGTGGTTATCGGATTTTTCCTCCCACGAAGGAGCATCAATCTTCAACAGTGACGCCCATGGAACGCGCAGTACCCGCGATCATACGCATGGCCGCTTCGACATTGGCAGCGTTGAGATCGGGCATTTTCTGCTCGGCGATCTTGCGGACCTGTTCCGTCGTGATCTTCGCGACCTTGGTCTTGTTCGGGACGCCCGAACCGCTTTCGATGCCGCACGCCTTTTTGATCAGGACGGCCGCGGGCGGGGTCTTCGTTACGAACGTGAACGAACGGTCTGCGTAAACCGTGATGACGACGGGGATGATCATGCCCATGTCGTTCTTGGTGCGTTCGTTGAATTCTTTCGTGAACGCCATGATGTTAACGCCGTGCTGACCGAGCGCCGGTCCGACAGGCGGTGCCGGCGTCGCTTTGCCGGCGGGGATTTGCAGCTTAATGAAGCCTACAACCTTTTGAGCCATTAGTTAGCACCTCCGAAATTCGTGGTAGTGGCGGGACGGCTGTCTGCCGGCCCTCCCACAGCGCGCCGAATCGGCACGCCGAAACCAAGCGGGAGACCCGCTTAATTACCGATGATTATTCTTTGACGGTCTCGACCTGGTCGAGCTCCAACTCGACGGGCGTCTCTTTTCCGAACATGGAAATAATGACGCGCACCGAATTGCCTTCCGTATCGATATTGTCCACAACGCCGATGACGCCTTCAAACGCACCGTCCACGATGGTGACCATATCGCCCTTTTCGTAGTTGACCTCCACCACGCGCTTTTCAACGCCGAGCTGAAGGACTTCCTCCTCCGTCAGGGGGACGGGCTTGCTTTCGGGGCCGACAAACCCCGTGACGCCGCGCGTATTGCGCACAACATACCAAGCGTCGTCGGTCATTTTGACCTCGTCTGTATCCTCGTTTTCAAAAACGGCGAATTTCACGAGCACATAGCCCGGAAAGACCTTGCGCTCCACCTCTTTTTTCGTACCGTCCTCACGGATCTCGGTCACAGTCTCGGTGGGCACTTTGACCTCGAGGATCTGATCGTGCATTTTCCGGTTTTCCACAACGGTCTCGATATTTGCCGCGACCTTGTTTTCATAGCCGGAATAGGTGTGCACGACATACCATCTTGCATCGTCTGCCATTCGATAAGCTCCTTCGTCAGAATCCCAGCAGCCCGGAAAGCATCGCGCCTGCGGCAGCCGTGGTGGTCTCGCCTTCGGCCGCAGCGTCGCTGCCGACGCGTTCAGCAAGACGGACCAGCGCGCCGATTCCTTCGGAAAGGCCCGTGTCGATGAGCCACAGGATCACGCCCAGCACCGCAACGACCACGATGACCACCGCTGTGCTCTTAAGCACGGTCTTGGCATCGGGCCAAACGATCTTTTTGGACTCGGATCTTTCATCCTTGAAGAATTTGGCGATCGCTCTGCCCATGCGCACAAAGATGTTGCCCTTTTTCTGCTTGGACGAATCCTTGCTGCCTTTGGAATCTTTTTTCGCCTTGGGCTCTTTTTTCTCTTTAGAGCTTTTTTCCGCCTTGGCGGGTTTTTCTTTAGAAGACTTCGGTTGCTCGGCAGAACCCTTTTTGATCTCGTCAGCCATTGTCAATCCTCCGTCTTTACTTGGTTTCCCTGTGGAGCGTGTGCTTTTTGCAGAATCTGCAATACTTGTTCATCTCCAGCCGATCGGGCGTGTTTTTCTTGTTCTTCTTGGTGTTGTAGTTGCGCTGTTTGCACTCCGTGCACGCAAGGGTGATCTTGACTCTCATTTCGGCACCTCCGTAACGCAGCGGCAAAGCCGCTTTTTCATAGCCTGCCTCAGAAAACAGGGCACAAAAAAAGAACCCTCTTTCAGAGGTATAAGTACTATACCATATCGAAAGCGGTTCGTCAAGTATTTTTTTGTATATCGCGGCTTTGTGCATGTAAGGGGCACGCGCAAGGGCGGTTTCCATGTCCTTGCACGCGCCCAAACAGATTTTTTATGTGCCGTTTACGATGGTGCCGCATCCTTTGCCTCTGCCGTTTCCGTTTTTGCGCGGCGCAGCAGCCAAATGTTTTGCCCGAACCAGACGATCAGCGGCAAGGGCGACAGATAAAGCGCCGGTGCCATCGACAGTCCGCTTTGCAGTACCGCCGACAGAACAAGGCACACCGCATTCAAAAGCCCGAGCCCAAGCGGAAGCCAGAGCCAAAGCCTGCGCGCAGCATAAGACAGGTCTACGAACCTGTATGCGATCAGCGCATAGATCGCCGGCACGCACAGCGCGGCATGCTCGACGACGAGCCAGCTCTCCCCGAGCGCCATCTGCGGGAGAAGGATTCCCACGACGCGAATAAAGTCATATTCGTATTCCGGCGGCAGCAAAACGGAGATCAAGGCACATATGCCGTACACGAGATAAATCAGGAAATACGCGCTCGGGAACACCAGCGCGATCCCGCAAAGCGCTTTGGTTCGTTTGTTCATAACATCCTCTCCTCACACAAGAACAAATTTATTGTCGGAGGAATGATGCTGCATGGGACTCCCCTGCCTTTCCTGAATTCCGATAAAACAAAACGCAGCTGTACAAACTGCACTGCCGCGAACCCTTCTTGCCGTGGAACACGCCGCCGCAGTGCGTGCCGGGACAAACTATGTATTTGAATTGTAAGGCTTTTGAACTTCTATAGTATAGTATATCAGATTTTCGCCCGATGTCAATGCCTGCGCTTTTTTCAGCTTTTCGCGATTTTCGGATTGACAAAACGAAACGGATGTTGTATAATACACGAGCATTTGAAGTTACGCATCATTTGAAAGCGTACTTTAGCGCCGCGTCCTTCGGGCGCGCACCGATATCCGGGTGTGGCGCAGTTGGTAGCGCGCGTGGTTTGGGACCATGAGGCCGCAGGTTCGAACCCTGTCACTCGGACCAGTTGAAAATTACGGGAGGTCCCGTTCTGCGATAAAAACTGCATACGGAGGCATAGCTCAGCTGGTCAGAGCGCACGGTTCACATCCGTGAGGTCGGGGGTTCGATCCCCTCTGTCTCCACCAAGAATAAAGGTAGCGAACAAATAGTCTGCTGCCTTTATTTGTATCCATGAACGGTCGGAGGGGATCGAACCCCCTCGTCGATGTTGCGGCGGTTTGCCGCAAGGCAGAGCCGAAACCGACATGTGATGCAGAGGTTTGCGAAGCAAACGAACGAAGCAAAGCGAAGCACCGCTTCGTTTTGCTTTTTTTATTCTTAACTTTCCCTTTGAATGTTCGATACGATGCGAGCGTCGGAGAGAGGAAACGAAGCTTTCGCTTACACTGTCGCTGCGCGCGCCTTTGGCAGGCGTGGAAGCCTGCCGCTGCGCAATATGGAAAAGCAGCAAAAACCGGCAGTCGTATCGCTACGACTGCCGGTTTGTTATTTCATTTATTCTTCTTCCGCTTTTTCGTCGCGGCGGGTGCGCTCAAAAATCGATTTGCGCTCTTCGGGCTGTTCTTCCGTCTCGGGTGGCGGCAGGATCTCCACTTTGACCTTGCCGATGCGGCGCTCCTCCACATTGAGCACCGTGAAGCGCACGCCCGCGTATTCGACCGCGTTCATGTCGCCGTCCTTAGGCAGAAAGCCAAGTCTGCTGATGATAAAGCCGCCGAGCGTATCGTAATCGCCGTCCGGGAATTCGATGTTGAGCTGCTCCTCGACCTCCTCGAGATCGGTCACACCGTCCATGGTGAAGGTCGTTTCGTTGATCTTGGAGATCTCCTCATCCTCGTTGTCGTATTCATCCTGGATATTGCCGACGATGGCTTCCACGATATCCTCCAGCGTCACAAGCCCCGCCGTGCCGCCGTATTCGTCTACGACGATCGCCATTTGGATGTGCTTTTCGGTCATTTCGGAGAACAGCGCGCCGCAGCGTTTGGTCTCCGGCACGAAATACGCCTCGCGCATAAAGTCCTTGATGCCTTTGGATTTCGGCAGCGACGCGCCGACATATTTGAGCAGATCTTTGATGTATACGATCCCGACGACATTGTCGGGGTCTTCTTCATACACGGGGATGCGCGAATAGCCCTCCTTGATAGAAAGCGCGAGCACCTCCGAAAGGGAATCCTCGATGTCCACGCACGCCATATCGGTGCGGTGGGTCATGATGTCCGCCACGTCGATGTCGTCGAACTCGAAGATATTGTTGATCATCTCTTTCTGGACGTCCTCAATGACGCCTTTTTCCTGCCCGACGTCCACCATCATGCGGATCTCCTCTTCCGTGACGGGTTCCTCGTCGGCGTTCGGGTCCATGCCGCAGAGGCGCACAACGCCGTTTGTGGAGACGGAAAGCAGCTTGACAAAGGGCAGACAGATCTTATTGATAAACAACAAAATCGGCACAACCGCAAACGAAACCTTTTCGGGCTTCTGCATAGCGATCTTTTTGGGGGCGAGCTCACCCAAAACCAGCGAAAAATACGAGGTAACAAGCGTAATGAGCACCGTGGAAACGCCGCTGATGACACCGAGCGGCACCACATTTGCAATCGCAGTTCCCGCAATCGCGTCGGTCAGCATGGTCGCAAAGCTCTGCGCCGCCGTAGCAGAGGTCAGAAAGCCTGCAAGCGTCACGCCGATCTGGATGGTCGAAAGGAAATTGCTGGAGTTTTCCGTCAGCTTTTTCACCTGACGGGCTTTTTTGTGCCCCTCTTCGGCGAGCTTATCGATCTTCGCGTCGTTGAGCGAAATGATCGCGATCTCCGACATGGCAAAGAAGGCGTTGAGCATCGTGAGCACAAAAAGCAATACGAGCTTCAGTATAATATTCCCGGGGTCTGCGTCGTCCATATGGTTTGTGGACTCCTTTCTGAAATATATAAATTTCTGTATAGTATATACTATTTTACATATAAAGTCAACGCCGTACAACAGAAATGTACGGCTGTGGGACAAATGTCGTTTTCCGCAAAACACCAAGCCGCCTTTTCCTTACAGAATCTTCAAAAAAAATCTGTTTTTGACGGGATTTTCATCGGATTTCATATTTACATGCGCGGCTTGACGTGCTAAAATGATTTCGTATGCGAACGGGCAGCCATCCCGTTTTCTAAGGTGCGGATCCCCGTTCCTTGCAGGCAACTATCCACCAAGGAGGAAATATCATGGCAGAAACGAAAAAGCCCATCGTCTCGCGCAAGTCGAAGTCGATGGACGGGAACAATGCCGCCGCGTATGTCTCCTATGCATTCACGGAAGTCGCGGGCATTTACCCGATCACGCCCTCTTCGCCCATGGCCGACTACGTAGACCAGTGGGCTGCGCAGGGGCAGAAAAACATCTTCGGCACGACCGTCCGTGTGGCGGAAATGCAGTCCGAAGCAGGCGCTGCGGGCACCGTACACGGTTCGCTTGCCGCAGGCGCACTGACCACCACCTACACCGCTTCGCAGGGTCTTCTTTTGATGATCCCGAACATGTATAAGATCGCCGGCGAACTGCTGCCTTCCGTGTTCCACGTGTCGGCACGCTGCGTCGCTTCGCACGCGCTGAACATTTTCGGTGACCACTCCGACGTGTATGCCTGCCGTCAGACGGGCTTCGCGATGCTCGCCGAGACGAATCCGCAGGAGGTCATGGACCTCGGTGCGGTCGCGCACCTTGCCGCCATCGAGGGCAGAGTGCCGTTCATCAACTTCTTCGACGGTTTCCGCACCTCGCACGAGATCCAGAAGATCAAGGTTTGGGACTACGAAGACCTCAAGGAAATGTGCAACATGGACGCTGTGCATGCGTTCCGCAAGCGCGCGCTCAACCCCGAGCGCCCCGTGATGCGCGGCTCGCACGAAAACGGCGACATCTTCTTCCAGCACAGAGAGGCGTGCAACAAATACTATGACGCCGTCCCCGCTGTCGTTGAAAAGTACATGGACAAGGTCAACGAAAAGCTCGGCACGGACTACAAGCTGTTCAACTACTACGGCGCGCCGGACGCGGAGCGCGTGATCGTTGCGATGGGCTCCATCTGCGACGTTGCGGAAGAAGTCATCGACTATCTGACCGCCAAGGGCGAAAAGGTCGGTCTTGTGAAAGTCCGCCTGTATCGTCCGTTCAGCGTCAAGCACTTCGCGGATGCGATCCCTGCATCTGTCAAGAAGATCGCCGTGCTTGACCGCACTAAGGAACCCGGCTCCATCGGTGAACCGCTGTTCTTAGATGTTGTCGCCGCGCTGGACGAAGCCGGCAGAAACATCGAAGTCTGCGGCGGCCGTTACGGCCTCGGTTCCAAGGACACCCCGCCCGCATCCGTCTTTGCCGTGTATGAGCACCTTGAGAAAGAGCATCCCGAGCGCCGCTTCACCATCGGCATCAACGATGACGTGACCCACCTTTCCCTGCCCGAGAAGCCCTCGCCCAACACCGCGGCGGAAGGCACCATCGAGTGCAAGTTCTGGGGCCTTGGCGGCGACGGCACGGTCGGTGCGAACAAGGACTCCATCAAGATCATCGGCGACCATACCGATAAATATGTGCAGGCATACTTCCAGTATGACTCCAAAAAGACCGGCGGCGTGACCATTTCCCACCTGCGCTTCGGCGACAAGCCGATCAAGAGCCCCTACTACATCAACAAGGCGGACTTTGTGGCTTGCCACAATCCCTCCTACATTGAAAAGGGCTTCAAAATGGTGCAGGACGTCAAGCCCGGCGGCGTATTCCTCATCAACTGCCAGTGGGATGCCGCAGAGCTTGCCGAAAAGCTCAACGCCGAAACCAAGCGCTACATCGCGCAGAACAACATCCAGCTTTATACCGTGAACGCGATCGACATCGCCGCCGAGATCGGCCTTGGTAAGCGCACCAACACGGTTCTGCAGTCTGCGTTCTTCTCCCTTTCCAAGGTGCTGCCCGAGGCGGAAGCCATCGGCTACATGAAGGAAAAGGCGCAGAAGTTCATGAAGAAGGGCAAAGAGATCGTCGAAATGAACGAAAAGGCGATCGATGCAGGCGCAAGCGCCTATGTGAAGATCGACGTGCCCGCCGAGTGGGCGAATGCGACGGATGATGCACAGCCCGCGACGGACAAGGGGCCCGCGAAGCTCGTCAAGATGGTCGACTCCATCATGAAGCCGGTCGGCAAGATGGACGGCGACTCTCTTCCCGTTTCCGCCTTTGTGGATCATGCGGACGGTACGTTCGAACAGGGTGCTTCCGCTTACGAGAAGCGCGGCGTTGCGGTCATGGTTCCCGAGTGGAACCCCGACACCTGCGTACAGTGCAACAAGTGCGCGTATGTCTGCCCGCACGCGACCATCCGCCCCTATGCGCTTGACGCCGAGGAAGCGGCTGCGGCGCCCGCCGTTGCCACGCTTGCGGACAAAAAAGGCAAGGGCAAGGATGTTTACAAATACACAATGGCTGTCTCCCCCATGGACTGCATGGGCTGCGGCGTCTGCGTCGGCGTGTGCCCGACCAACTCCCTGAAAATGGTTCCGCGCGAATCGCAGGATGAGAAGCAGGCGGCGTTCGACTACATGGTCGAAAACGTCAGCGTCAAGGAAGACCTTGCGAACAACACCGTCATCGGCAGCCAGTACAAGACTCCGCTTCTGGAGTTCTCCGGCTCGTGCGCGGGCTGCGCGGAGACCTCGTATGCAAGACTCATCACGCAGCTGTTCGGCGACAGAATGTATATCTCCAACGCGACGGGCTGCTCGTCCATTTGGGGCGGTCCCGCGGCGACCTCACCGTACACCGTCAACAAGGACGGTCACGGCCCTGCCTGGGCGAACTCGCTGTTTGAGGACAACGCCGAGCACGGCTACGGCATGTACCTCGGTCAGAACGCGATCCGCAACCGTTTGATCGACGAAGTCAAAGCCATTGCGGATTCCGACAAGGCCACGGAAGCTGTGAAGGCGGCGTGCGGCGCATATCTTGACACCGTCAACGACGGCGACAAGAACACGGCGGCAGCAAAAGACCTTGTTGCGGCGCTTGAAGCGTTCGACTGCGACTGCGACGCGCGCAAGGATATTCTGGATAACAAGGAATACCTTTCCAAGAAGTCCATTTGGATCTTCGGCGGCGACGGCTGGGCATACGACATCGGCTTCGGCGGTGTGGACCATGTCCTTGCCACGGGCGAAGATGTGAACATCATGGTCTTCGACACCGAGGTCTATTCCAACACCGGCGGTCAGGCCTCCAAGGCTTCCAACATCGGCCAGGTCGCACAGTTCGCGGCGGCGGGCAAATCCGTTGCCAAGAAGAGCCTTGCCGAGATCGCTATGAGCTATGGCTACGTGTATGTGGCGCAGATCGCCATGGGCGCCGACCAGAACCAGACCATCAAGGCGCTGGTGGAAGCCGAAGCCTATCACGGCCCGTCCATCATCATCGCCTACGCCCCCTGCGAGATGCACTCCATCAAGGGCGGCATGGTCAACTGCCAGGCAGAGATGAAAAAAGCTGTGGACTGCGGCTACTGGAATATGTTCCGCTACAATCCCGCGCTCAAGGCCGAGGGCAAGAACCCCTTCACCGTTGACAGCAAGCCGGCTTCTGCCAGCTATCAGGACTTCCTGATGAACGAGGCGCGCTACTCCTCTCTGACCCGTTCCTTCCCCGAACGCGCAAAGGTTCTCTTCCAGGAATCGGAGGACGTTGCGAAAGCACGGTACGCACACCTGCTTAAGCTCAAAGACCTCTACGCACCGGACGCAGAATAATCGTCTGACGGGAAACGCTAAAACCAAAACCGCCCCGGGGCTCGGCCTCGGGGCGGTTCGTCTTACATGTATTTCTATTGACAATTTTCGCGGCGTATACTACAATGACGGTAGAAAATTTCCGCGAGGTGAACGATATGAAAACTTGTCCGAACTGCCACAACGCTGTCGGCGATACCGATACATTCTGCGCCGTTTGCGGCGCGGCGCTGCAAGCCGCACCTACGCAAAACGCGCCCATATATAACACTGTGCCGCCCTACGGCGCTAACGCCACAGGCGGTGCACCCGTGAAATACTGCCAGCACTGCGGCAATCCGTGCGACGTCAATGCAGCCGTCTGCCTGAAATGCGGCTGCGCATTTACGCCGACACAGCCTGCCAAAGTCGATGAACCGTCCATCTGGCTGCGTATCGCCTGTTTCTTCATTCCCGTTTTGGGGCTGATCATGTTCTTGGTTGAACGCGATGAGCGCCCGAAATGCGCGAAATCCTACGGTATGGCTGCACTGATCTCCGTGATTCTGCAAGTCGTTTTCTTTATTCTGATCTATGTTTTGATATTTGCGATTTTCGGCGTGGCGTTTTCCACTGCGGTTACGGATTATTCCTATTACATGATGATGCTTTGATCGATTTAAGCAAAACAGGCGGGTATCCGAATGGATACCCGCCTGTTTGTTTGTTGGATTATGCTTCTTCCGCCTGCGGCTCTAAGATCGAATAGCCGCCGTCCTTGCGGCGGTACACGACATTGACCGCGCCCGAATCCGCATTGAGGAACATATAAAACGTGTGCCCGAGCATATTCATCTGCAAGATCGCTTCTTCTGCGCTCTGCGGGCGAAGCTCCACCGCCTTGGTGCGCACGATGTCGAACTCCTCTTCCTCCGCTTCGGGCGCGTTGAACACCTCGTCAAACGAGACCTCGCGCAAGCGGCGCTCCAGCTTGGTTTTATTTTTACGGATCTGCCGAATGAGGGAGTCCACGCAGGCGTCCAGCGCATCCTCCAGATCCTGCGCACGTTCCTGCGCACGGAATATAAAGCCGCCCTTTTGGAGCGTGATTTCAACTACTTTGGCGTTTTTCTCAACCGTCGCCGTGATTTTGGCGGTTGCCTCCGAACCGAAAAATTTTTCCACCTTTTGCAGCTTTTTTGCCGCGTGTTCCTTAAAGGACTCTCTGGGTGTGCATTTTCTGCCGACAATGGTAATGTTCATTACAACATCCCCTTTTGTATATATTCAAAGGCGTTGCTGCCTTTGTTTTCAAGAACAGTATAGCACACATTCGGCAAAGAATAAAGACGGAATTTGAAAATTTTGTTAAAAATCTCTAATTTTTATAGAACGGCTTTCGCATGGCGCGTGACATGGCAGCCGATGTTCACGGCGGCGGGCAGCCCCGCGATGTGCGTCGGCGCGGTCTCGATATTGACGCACAGCGCCGTGGTTTTGCCGCCGAAGCCCTGCGGCCCGATCCCCAAAGCGTTGATGCGTTCGAGCAGCGTGCGCTCCATATCGGCATAAAACGGATTCGAGTTGCGCTCGGAAACGGGGCGGCAAAGCGCTTTTTTAGCAAGGTAGGCGCAATACTCGAAATCGCCGCCGAAGCCCACGCCGACGACCATCGGCGGGCAGGGGTTGCCGCCCGCGTCTTTCACGACCTGCACGACGAAATCCATGAGATCCTCCGCCTTGGCGCTCGGCGTGAACATGCGAAGCCGGCTCATGTTCTCGCTGCCGAAGCCCTTGGGCGCGGCGACAATGGAAATATGTTCGCCGGGAACGATGCGCGTATGGATCACGGCGGGCGTGTTGTCCTCGGTATTCACGCGGTCGAGCGGGTCGCGCACCACGGATTTGCGCAAAAGCCCCTCGGTATAGCCCTTGGCAACGCCGCGGTTGACTGCTGCTTCAAAATCACCGCCTGTAATGTGTACATCCTGCCCGATCTCGAAAAACAGCACCGCCATCCCTGTATCCTGACAGATCGGTACATCGAGCTTACGCGCGGCGTCCAGATTTTCACAAAGCGTGTCCATGATTTTTTTCGGCAGCGGCTCGCTTTCCGTTATCCCCGCGGCAGCGATGCGCGCGCAGAGGTCGCCGGGCAGGACTTTATTCGCTTGGATCAAAAGCCTTGCGACGGTATTTTCAATTTCGGAAGCATGGATCTCGCGCATGGGTATCCCCTTTCAAAACCGTGCGGGCAAGCGATCTCGCCTGCCCGCGCCTGTTTCTGCAAAATTATCTTTTCTTCGAGTAAGAACTGCGGCGGCCACCGTCGGTCGCGCGTTTTAAGTCGGAGATCTTTTCGTCGCTGACCTGCTTGAAGCGCGCCATCATATCCTCAAAGGTGCGCGGCTCCTCGCGGTGCGTCTCATTTCCGCGCCAAACGTTCGGCGCGCTCTTCTGCCGCGGCGAACCGCTGCGGCGCGGATGCTCCTGTTTGCCCTCGGGCGCCGGATTCGCCTTTTTGATGGACAGACTGATTTTTCCCTCAGGCGTGACATCCAAAACCTTGACCTTGACCGTTTGATTTTCCTGCAGGAAATCATGGATGTCGTTCACATAGCTTTGAGACACCTCGGAAATGTGCACCATGCCGGTCACATTTCCCGGCAGCGTAACAAACGCGCCGAACCCCGTAAGTCCCGTAACCTTGCCTTCGAGAATTTCCCCAACTTCGACCATAGAAACGATAAGTCTCCTCCTGCCAAGCTATGACGAGTGTACGTCAGTTGCTCGGCGTAATATCATAGTATACCTTTTCATCAGGCATAACATATCCCAGCTTTTCACGGGCGACGCGCTCGATATACTCAGACTCGTCGCCGCCGTCCACGACTGCCTGCAAACGCTCGTTTTCGGCAACCTGCTGCGTTATCTGCTCCTGCAGCGCGGCAGCCTCCTTTTCCTTTTCGCGGATATCGAGCTGCGTGCTGACAAAAGAAATGACAAAATACCCTACTGCAAGCAGCAGAGCCAGAGAAAGAATGAAGCTATGTTTTTGCTTTTTTCTTTTTCGTTTTGCCATGATGTTTCTTTCCGTCACTTTCGGCTTGTGCGTATACTTCGCCCTCGGACGATACTCTATCGTTTTGATTATACAACAAGTGTCGTACACTTTGCAAGTATATTTTTGATTTTTTTGCCGAAGTTTTCGACTTTTTCTGTGCTTTTTGAACATTTTTAGCAAAAAAAAGCTTACAAAACACTGCAAAACGCTTCAGCGGCGCCAAGAAAAAGCGCAAAATCACACGAAAAAAGCGGCGCACGGCGGCGATGATCTTGTCGAACAGCTGCATGACAAGGACCCCAACAGTGAAATAATACACCAAAAAGCCTATCAGCTCACCGAACAGCACATACCCGCGCACACTGCCGCCGTGCACCGTCAGCGCAAACAGGAAGGTCAGGAACGCTGCTGAAAAGGCAAACAGCACATCGGAGATGAAAAACGCTTTTTTGCCGTCGGAGACCGCATGCCGCACGGCACGAAACACGTCGTAAAGCAGCCCGATCAAAAAGCCGAAGCCGACAGCATAGAGAAAAGCTGTCACCTGCTGCGGGATGTCCGCGATATAGGTCATCAGCGGAACACCCGGCTAAAGAACGAACCGCGGCTTTCCTTGGACTGTTCGGCGTAAGAAAGCGAAGCAATATCGCCTTCGACCGCAAGCTCGCCCATTTCAAGGCTCAATCGGCTGATGTGCAGGTCCGCACCCTTGACGGTCAGCTCGCCAAGCTCCGTAAACACAACGATCATCTGTTCGTCGAAGCTGTCCACATCGGAAACGCCCGAAACCGTCAGCCGACGCCGATCCTCCAGCACGACGCTGTGCGGCATTTTCATCAGGTTATTGGTATTGCCCTCGTTCATAAACAGACCTCCTTTGTCCTTCTATATGTATGCGGACAAAGGAGGCTGTATGCGTTTTCAAAGTCTATGCGGGTTATTCCTCTTCGAGCAGGGATTGCAGCAGCACCGGGCGGCGCGTGGTAATATTGTCGGGCGACAAAGTCAGCAAATTGCGCTGCACGAATTTGTTGTCCGCCGTCCAGAAGGATACCTTTAAGCCCTCTTCGTGGAACACCTCCACGAGCGCCTTGCTTGCGTTGTTGTAGTGACAGTTGAGCCCCACCGCGCCGCTGCGCTGTACTTCATTTGCCACACTGCGCAAATAGGCGCGGTCCTCAAGCTGAAACCGATTGAGGTCGGCATTGAGGTAATAGGGAATGCCGGGTGCATCGATTTTGACCGTTTGGGTATGATCCGCCGTCACGCCGGTGAAGAAGCAGCGCGCCTGCATGCCGCAGCGCACGATGGTATCATATACGGCGGGGATATTGGAAAACGCCTTGAGATCAAGGTTCACCTGCACGCTGTCGGAGCCTTCGGCAACACGGCGCAGGGCATCCTCCAACAAAACGCCCTCATCGTCACCCGCCGTTTCGGCATGCAGCAGGACGGGCGTACCGTCGTTGCGCACGCTGACGTCTACTTCCATGACAGGGACGCCAAGCTCAAGCGCCTTTTCAATAAACGCCATGGAATTGTCCGCCGTGTCCTCACAACCGCTGTGCGCGGTATAGGTAAATCCCTCGGGCAGGCGGATCTCCCCATTCAGAATACGGTGCAGCTCTACACCCGCGCGCACAGCGATCAGCGCGCCGGCAGCGCTCAAGCCAAGTGCGACGATTTTTAAGATCTTTTTCATGGGCGTCTCCTTTACTGCTCTATGTCTTTCAGCCAAACCCCGTCCGCCTTGACTTTTTCAACACGATCGCCCGTCACGAAATAGACGTTGCGGGCAATATCCATCATGGCACGGTCGTTTACGGAATCGGTGTAAAACTCGTCAATGGGCACATCGCCGTATTGCTCGCGGTAGGCGGTTATCTTCGCCTCCCGATAGCAAAGGCGGCCGATCTCGCCGGTTTTCAGATCGACCTCGGTGCCGATGAAATGCTGCACGCCGATACGCCGGCAGATCTCCGAAAGCATCACCTCGGGGCAGGCGGACACGATCACGTCGTCATCGCGGCGGATCTTTAAGTAAAAGTTCTTGATCTTCTTTTCGTGCCTGTCCCAAAACTCGACGATACTTTGATCAATATCGTCTAACTGTGCGCAGCATTCCCGTAGGATATAGCCGTATTCGCTTTTGACTTCACTAAGCGCTACTTTACCCATTTTGTATCGCACAAAGCCCTCGCCGACCTTTGGGATATAGCGGGCAATCAGTTTCGGCTCTTTTTTCAGATAAAACAAAAAAATATCCAGCCCACTCTCACCGTCATAGATCGTATTATCAAAATCAAAAACGCGCAAAATTCCGCCTCCGCAGTTTTAAAATTGTAAACCGCACGATGAAAAAGCAAAGCCGCCCCCGTTAAGGAACGGCAATCCATGTTTTTAACCGCGCAGCGCACGCTCCAGCCAAATCTCAGCGATATCCATAGCGGCGAACAGCCCTTTTTTCTCGCTGGTTTTGATCACGCGCTCCTTAGCGCTTGCATCCGGGTCGGTGCTTAAAAGCTGTACCGTGACCTTTGAAGCTAAGTCATACCCTTCAAAATCCTTTTTCGAGGTGATGCGCAGCATAATGACATAATCGTCCGACATGTTGCCGTAATAGATCGTGTCGCCGTTGCGCACCAGAGGCTTGCCTTTATAGGTCAAAAAATCCTGTTTTGCCGGCTTTGCGGGCTTCTCCGTCTTCTCCTGTTTCGCCTGTTTCTCCTGTGCCATGCGCTTCACTCCTTACTTGCCGTCCGAACCGATTTGCAGATAATTTTTCACAAGCGCCTGCAAAAGCTCATCGCGATCCAGCCGGCGGATCAGGCTGCGGGCGTTGTTATGGGTCGTGATATATGTCGGGTCTTCGGACAAAATATACCCGACGATCTGACTGATGGGATTGTATCCCTTTTCCCGAAGCGCCTCGTACACCGCAACGATGGTTTGGCGCATCGTCTCTTCGTGCTCGTCCTTGATGGAAAACTGAATGGTCTTGTTCAGATCCGGCATACAGTGCCTCCCCTTCCGATATCGGCGCGTTTTCCCGCCGCCGAAACGAATATATTATATACGAACCGCAGACAAAAAACAATATGTTTCCGTCAAATTTTAAGAATTTGACGAAATCGCTTCACGGCGGTAATCCTCGACGATCTTGCCGTCCTGGATGCGGATCACGCGCTTTGCCTCGTTTGCAATACCGTTGTCGTGCGTAATGAGGATGACCGTGCGCCCCTCGTCGTTTAATTCGTGCAGAATTTTCATGACCTCCGCGCCCGAACGGCTGTCGAGGTTGCCGGTCGGCTCGTCGGCGAGGATGATGGGCGGGCGCGCCGCCACCGCGCGTGCGATCGCCACGCGCTGCTGCTGACCGCCGGACATTTGCTTCGGCAGGTGCGTCAACCTGTGCCCAAGCCCGACGCGCTCCAGTGCCGAAAGCGAGAGCTTGTGCCGCTCGGCGGCAGGCATGCCGCGATACGTAAGCGGCAATTCCACATTCGCCTGTGCGGTCAGGCTCGGGATCAGGTTAAAGCCCTGAAAGATAAAGCCGATCTCCTTATTGCGGATCTCCGAGAGCTCGTCATCGGTCATGTCGGAGGTATTTTCCCCGTCGAGATAGTATTCCCCGCTTGTGGGGATATCCAAAAGGCCCAGCATATTCATCAAAGTGGATTTCCCAGAGCCCGACTGCCCAACGATGGCGACAAAATCCCCGCGTGAGACAGAAAGCGTCACGCCGTCAAGCGCGCGCACCTCATTTTCACCGGGGTTGTAGATCTTATAAATATCCTTGACTTCGATCAGTTCCATACAGCTTCCCCGCGCAGCGACTGTCCGCGCGGCGCTCCTTTCCGGCACAAAATCATTCCATATTGAATCATAGCCGATTTTTTCCTATATTTCAATGGACAAATTGTGAATTTTCATGCGGTTTTCGGTCAATCTAAGCGTATGAGGAGTGAAAAGCAATGGCTACCACCGGAAAAGAATACGATTCCATGACCAAAAAGGCGTCGCCGCCCTCGAAAAAAGCAAAAGATCTGTTTTGCGCATTCGCAATCGGGGGATTCATCTGCACGCTCGGACAGGTATTTACGTGGCTGTATACGCGCGCAGGGTTTTCCGAGGACGGCGTGAAGGCGGCAACACCCGTCACGCTGATCGCCCTGACGGCGGTGCTCACGGGCATCGGCGTATTCGATAAGATCGCCAAAGTGGCGGGCGCGGGGACGGTCGTGCCGATCACAGGCTTTGCGAATTCCATTGTCTCCCCCGCCATGGAGTTCCAGGCAGAGGGACGTGTGCTCGGCACGGGCGCCAAGCTGTTTTCCATTGCGGGACCGGTCATCGCCTATGGCACGTTCGCGGCGGTCCTCTACGGGCTTATCGCCTATATTTTCAAGCTATATTAAAGGGAAGGCGCTTTTATGGCAGTAAGACAAGGCAGATATACGCTGAATCTCCCGTCGCGCCCGTCCATCATCGGCAACGCCGCCGTCGTCGGTAAAACCGAGGGGGAAGGGCCGCTGAAAGCCGAATTCGACCACATTTATACGGACGACACGCTCGGGGAAATTTCGTTTGAAAAGGCGGAAAGCACCCTGCAGCGCGAAGCGGTCATCCGCGCGCTCGACAAAGCGGGCAAAACGCCCGCCGAAGTGGATTTCATCCTCGCGGGCGACCTTTTGAACCAGTGCATCGGCACGTCGTTCGGACTGCGGGAGCTGAATATCCCGTTTTTGGGGATGTACGGCGCGTGCTCGACCATGTCGCTCTCCTTAGGGCTTGCAAGCGTTTTGGTGGACACAAAAGCGGCGGACGTGGCGGTCGCCTCGACCTCCTCGCACTTCTGCTCGGCGGAACGGCAGTTCCGCCAGCCCTTAGAATACGGCGGGCAGCGTCCGCCCACGGCACAGCGCACGGCGACCGCCGCAGGTGCGAGCGTCGTGGCGGCGGCCACACCCGAAAAGCCGTGCGTGGAGGCAGTCACGTTCGGTCGGATCGTGGACTTAGGCGTAAAGGATGCAAACAACATGGGTGCGGCTATGGCGCCCGCCGCCGCGCAGACTATTGCGGACTTTTTAACTGACACGGGCAGCACGCCGCAGGATTACGATCTGATCTTAACGGGCGACTTGGGTCTTGTGGGGACAAAACTCTTAAAGGAGCTTTTGCAGAAAGACCACGGCGTAGATCTCGGCGACCGGCACGCGGACTGCGGGCTGCTGCTGTATGACCTGGAAGCGCAGGACGTACACGCGGGCGGCTCGGGCTGCGGGTGCGCAGGCTCGGTGTTCAACTCCTATATCCTGCGCCGTGTGACCGCCGGGGAATTAAAGCGCGTGGTTTTGGTGGCGACGGGGGCGCTGATGTCGCAGACCTCGTCCTTGCAGGGCGAAAGCATCCCGTCTATCGCACACGCGGTGCTCGTGAGCGCGCCGCAAAACATTTTGTAAATCGGATGGAATGGAGAACGATATGGAGCAGTTTTTACGCGATCTGCGCCTTGTGCGTGCAGGCACGCAGATCTTGCGCGTTTTGTGCTTTTTGAAAACCGTACTGACGGTTGGGATAATCGTCTTTAGCGTTTTGGAAGCCTGCGGCATACTTTCCGAACGGAAAAACACCGCAGGGAAGCTTACGGCATAACGCCGTAACACAACAAACAGGCAGTCCGCACAAAAACGGGCTGCCTGCTTTTCTTACGACATAATATACAGAAGCGCCATCAAAAGCGATTCGTCCGTGCCCTCGGATTTGAGGAGCAGCAGCAGGGAAAACAGCATCGCTTCATCCGGCTCGCGCAAAACGTCGTCGAGCAGATTTGCCTTGGTGCTCTGCGCCGTCTGCGCTTTGGCTTTCTGCGTTTCGGGATCGAAATATTCCTTGAAGCTCGGATAGGTAAGGTCTCGATTTTCCGGCAGGTTCAACGGCATTTTGATGCGGCCGGACGGCGATTTTTTCTGCGGCTGCCGGTTTGGCGCCGTCGCATTTTGTGCAAGCGGTTTGCGCTCGTCTGTATTCTGCGGGCGTCTTTGGGCTGCGGCGCGGTTGTCCTCTTCTACATACTGCTGTGCGCGCTGCTGCATGCTGCGCACACGTTCGAGCGCCTTTTCCTGCATCCGGCGAAGCTCATCGTACGTATATTCTTGCATATCAGAACAGCCCCTTCAAAAGCGGAAGTACATCCATCAGCCGCAAAAAGCGCATAGCTTCCTCCGCCTTCTGCCGCCGTTCTTCGGAAAGCAGGGGCATAAGCGCATGGATAAACCGCGTTCGATCATCCTCTTTGCCCATCTGCCCCGCCACTGTTGCAAGTGTCTTCGTAAGATCCTCGCCAAACAGCGAGGACATGCCGCCGCCTGCCTTATTCGACGACGAGGCAGACGGTTTGGAAGAAGTTTCATTCTGTCCTTTTCCCCCGCCCACCGCGCCGGAGTTGATCAGATTCTGCGCCACGCTTTTCAGCCGTTCAAGCTCTTCGGGGCTGACGGAATTCAAAAGCTCACTGATGCTGTTCGTGTCCATCCGCATTCTCCCCCATCAGCTTGCGCATAAGGCTTTGCGCCTGCGGCGTTTGCAGCAGAGCGCGCGCGGCGCTTTCGTCCGACAGCACCTCTTTGAGCTTTTTGGACTGCGCCGGGCTCAACTGCTGCATGAGATAATCTTCTACTTCTTTTTTGGTGCCTTTGGCTTTCATTTCTCCGATCATTTTATCCAAAAATCCGTTATCCTGCATTGCAAACACCTCACCGATTTGATATACTTGTCATACAAATACCTATGAACGGGAGGCAGACATTATGCTTCGTTTGCTGGTGCTTTCGGATTCGCACCGCGACCGATACGCACTTGAACGCGCGTTACGCCTGCACCGCGAGGCGGACGCAGTCTTTTTTCTCGGCGACGGGGAGGAGGATTTTCTGTCTCCGAATATACAACAGCTTTGTCGTGACAAAAAGGTCACGGTGCTTGCGGGAAACTGCGATTTTTACTCCCAGCTGCCCAAAGAGGAGCTGGTGCTTTTGGGCGGGAAGCGCATTTTGGCGCTGCACGGGCATACGCGATTTGTCAAGCACGGGTTCCAAATGCTCGAAGAAGAAGCCGAGCGCCTGCACGCGGATCTGGTGCTGCACGGGCACACGCATATCCCGCGTACGGAATACAAGAACGGCATTTACTACCTGTGCCCCGGCAGCGTGCACGCCGGGGATTACGGGATGGCGGATATCACCGATAAGGGCGAGATCCTTTGTATAACAGCAAAACTGACATAACGAAAGGAGCATTTCCTATTATGATGCTGCATATAAAAAATGTTCAAATCATTGGGGAAAACAACGTGTTTCCCGGTGAAGTCCTCGTGAAAGGCGGCAAGATCGCAGAGGTCGGCGCGCACGTCCCCTGCCCCGAGGGCGCCGAGGTGCTCGACGGCGGCGGGCAATACCTTTCGCCGGGCTTTATCGATCTGCATGTGCACGGCGGCGGCGGATATTCCGCCATGGGCGGCAAGGACGCGGTCGTGCGCATGTGCGAAGCGCACGCGCGCTACGGAACGACCTCCATTCTGCCGACAACGCTTGCCGCGCCCATCGCGCAGCTCAAAACCGCAATGGACGGCATCCGCGAAGCACAGAGCGCGACGGACAACGTACACATCCTCGGCGTGCATTTGGAGGGGCCGTTCCTCTCGCCGAATATGTGCGGCGCGCAAAGCCCCGAAAACATCCTGGTGCCCGACGAGTGGGACTGCGAGGATCTGCTTTCTTACTGGGACGGGATCAAAATCGTAGGCGCGGCGCCCGAAACGAAAGGCGGCATGGCGCTTGGGAAGCTCATCCGCAAGCACGGCGCGGTGGCGTCCGTAGCGCATTCCACGGCAGATTATGACCTGGCGCAGGAGGCGTTCCGAAACGGGTATTCGGATGTCACGCACCTGTATAACGCCTGTACCTCCTGCCACAAGATCGGCGTGTTCCGCCACGCGGGAACGGTGGAGGCGGCGCTCGTCAACGACGATGTAACTACACAGGTCATCGCCGACCTGCGCCACCAGCCCGAGGGCGTTCTGCGGCTGATCTACAAATGCAAGGGCGCAGACAAAATGTATGTCATCACCGACGGGCTGGAGTTTGCCGCGACGCAGATGCAGGAGGGCGAAGAGTTCGTGCAGGAAAACGGCATGGCGGTCGTCTACACGGACGGCGTGATGCTGCTCGCCGACCGTTCGTGCCTTGCGGGTTCGGTGGCGACCTGCGACCTTTTGGTGCGCAATCTGTACACAAAGCTGCACTTGCCGCTTTGCGATTGTGTAAAGATGGCAAGCCTTACACCTGCACGAGTGATCGGGATCGATGACCACACGGGGAAGATCGCAGCGGGCTATGATGCTGACCTGCTGCTGTTCAACGATGACGTGCGCATCAGCGCCGTTTTTGTAAGCGGCAAGCGAGTTGTGTAAAGCTGTTTAGCTTGTCTTTTGTGTTCCCGGCGTGAACGGTGTCTCTCGATCATTTGTTGGTTTTCACATAGAGAGGATACATACATTTTGGCGATTCTGCAAACGGTTCCGCAAGCGGCGCCGCCGTACCTCCGGTTTTTAAAAAGTTATATATCTTTTTGGAAACAGGAGAAGAAAGCTGAACACGAAATAACCGGCGGGCTCTGCGAGTCCGCCGGTTTTGATATATATATAATTGTGAAAAACATATCAAAAAATTTTTTGATTAAAAAGTTTTTAAACACTATTGACAAATCGCAGGAAATATAGCATACTGTTTTTATAGGGTGAATCTTCATTCACCGAATTTAGTATGAAACGGAGTATGCTTATGTCCTACAACCCTTATGACAATGTGCTTGCAACGGTTGAAAAAGCCGCCGAATTGCTCGGCTACGCGCCTGAGGATTACGAAGCCGTCAAATACCCGGAACGGGAACTGAGCGTCTCCGTTCCTGTGCGCATGGACGACGGCGGCGTGCGCGTGTTCCAAGGCTTCCGCATCCAGCACTCGACCGTGCGCGGTCCTGCGAAGGGCGGCATCCGCTACCACCAGAATGTCAACAAGGACGAGGTCAAGGCGCTGGCGGCCTGGATGACCTTCAAATGCGCCGTGGTGGATATCCCCTACGGCGGCGGCAAGGGCGGGATCGTAGTCGACCCCTCTACCCTGTCCATTGCGGAATTGCAGCGGCTCACCCGCCGTTTTACCACGATGATCGCGCCGATCATCGGCCCGGACCGCGACATTCCCGCCCCCGACGTGGGCACGAACGCGGAGGTCATGGGCTGGGTCATGGATACATACAGCATGCTAAACGGTCATGCCATCCCTGCGGTGGTCACGGGCAAGCCTCTCCAGCTCGGCGGCAGCCAGGGGCGCGGTGAAGCGACGGGGCGCGGTGTGATGCTCAACACCCTGTATATCTGTGAAAAGCTCGGTATTGCGATCCAAAATGCGACAGTCGCCGTGCAGGGTATGGGCAATGTCGGCAGCGTTTCGGCACGTCTGCTTTACGAGCAGGGCGCAAAGGTCGTGGCGGTCAGCGACGTTTCCGGCGGTATTTACAAAGCGGAGGGCTTAAACATCCCCGCGATCTGCCAATACCTTTCCAAACGCGGCAATCTGCTTTCAGGGTATGAAGAAGCGGGTATGACGCGCATAAATAACGAAGAACTGCTTACCTCCGACGTCACGGTGCTCATCCCCGCAGCGCTTGAAAATCAGATCGACGCGCAAAACGCCGGGCGCATCCGCGCCAAGGTCATTGTAGAGGGCGCGAACGGCCCGACGACGATCGAGGCGGACGATATTTTAGAGAAAAACGGCGTGGTGCTCGTCCCCGACATTCTCGCAAACGCGGGCGGCGTGGTGGTCTCGTATTTCGAGTGGGTACAGAATTTGCAGGCGCTCGAATGGGAGGAACAGGACGTCAATGACAAGCTCGCCAAAAACATGCGCAAGGCGTTTGACAGTGTGTATGCCATCGCTGAGAAAAAGAAGACCACGCTGCGCATGGGCGCGTACCTCATCGCCCTCAAGCGCGTGGTAGAGGCCACGCAGTTCCGCGGCATCTGGCCGTAAGATGTAAATTTTAGCATGGTGCTCTGACACGGTCAATAAAACCAAGCGCGGCGAGGTTACCCTCGCCGCGCTTAATTTTTATGATTTATAAAGCGGCGCCGCCGTCCGTGCCCGGTTGCCCGGACAGTTCCGGCTGCCATCCCCCTTTACCGTAGACTCAAATATCTAGCCAGCCGTCGTCCCCGCCCTCTACCGGGCCGGTGCCGACCAAAACGGCAATGATATCTTCCACATCATACACAGAGACGTCGAAATTCGGGCTCTCATAGAGATATTTTATTTTCTTATGCTCCTTTCAGAATCAAATTATCCCTTGTCACCGGAAGATCATCGCATCGCCGTCCTCCGACAAGTCACCGCTGATCCTTACTTTGATTTCCTCAGTTTGTTCAAACGCCGTTAATTGAAAGTCCGGCGGTGCATATATCTTTCCGATTCCTGTTATATTTAGCCGGTGAAAGGGTACGCCGCAAGATAGTCCGCTGCAATGGCGTCATAATTTGCATGCAGAAGAGCCTGCTCGGCCGCATCATAGAACGCGTAAGCCGTCCGGCCGTCCGCGTCGAGATACTCGATCACGCCGACATACGTCAAATCGGAACGCGTATCCGCGCTTGTGATCTCCAGACGCGCACCGAAGTATGCGTCAGCCGTGTCGCTTGTCTTCTGGATATAGTTCGTCCAGGCAACTTCATAGCCTTCCGTCGCGGTGCCCTGCGCCACCGCCTGTGCGGTTTCCATGTCGAAGCCGTCCGTCCCTCTGTAAGCCACGAAGCCAAGTCTTTGGATCGCGTTGGTGCCGCCGCCGGCTGCCGTGTTCGCAAAGTACGCATCCCAATCCGCATCCGTGATCGTGGAGATCACACGGAACGTGAACGCATCCGCGACCGTCGTTTCGCTCGTCACCGTCATCTTGACCTGCGCTCTGTTCTTCGTTACGGCAGGGCCTTCCTGCTCGAGTGCTGTTGCGGTCGCGCTGAAATACTGTTTGCCATCGGTGAGCGTTCCTGCGATCGTCGTTTCCTCCGTAAACGGCGAGCCGTCGATTTGGGTGGCGTCGGCATGCATCTGTTCCCAAGCCGGCTCCCGGGTGTTTTCATCGAAAATACCGTCGTCCAGGACCTTTATACTGATCGCGGTGTTTTCGGGGCGGACGATCACGTTCCCTTCACGGTAAAAGCCGGCCGTATAGCCTACTGCGGCTACGTTCCCACCCGAGAGGATGATATCCCCATAGATTGCGATACCGCTGCTGTAAACGTCAGAGCCGTCACTCACGGCAAAGCCTCCTGCGGCTTTCACCGTGCCACCGGTAACGGTAACGCCGGCGTCGGAAACGATACCGTCGCTGTAGGCGTAGCCGTCTTCACCCGTGGAGGTGGCTTCGCCGCCTGCGGCGTTCACTGCACCGCTGTTTATGGTGATATTGACACCGCCGATACCGTTGCTTTTCGCAAGCAGAGCTGTGGCAGCGCCGCCTGTGGCGGTGACCGTGCCGCCGGTGACGGTAATGAAATCGGATTTGATGCCGCTGCTGAAAGCGTAACCGTCTTCACCCGTGGCGGTAGCTTCGCCGCCTGCGGCGTTCACTGCGCCACTTCTTATGATAACAGCATCATAGGTGTGAATGCCGATGCTGTAGGTATAACCGTATTCGCCCGTGACGGCTGCTGCCCCGCCCTTTGCTGTGACCGTACCGGCGCTCACGGTGACCCTATAGGCATAAATACCCGTGCTTTCGGCATTTTCCGAAGCTTCCGCCGCACCGCCGGAAATATCCAGCGCACCGTCGCCGGAGACAGTGAGACTGCCGCCGACAAAGACCCCGAAGCTTGCACCGATTCCGTTTAAATCGTCGCCATTCGGGCCGATGATCGTGTTCGTGCCTGCAAGCTCGAGCGTAAGGTCGGTTTCACAAAAGACGGCGGCGGCGCCTCCGTACTCAAATCCGTGTGCGCCCTGCGTGACCGTCGCGTTATTCAGGGTAAGCGTGCTGCCGTCCCACGCGATGTTGTAATTGTCTGCAGAAGCGCCTGCGGTCATCACCGCGCCGGAAGCATCCGTCAAAGCATAAACGGTGGTGTCCGCCTTACCCGCAAGCACCACGCCGCCTACGCAGATAATGTCGTTAAGCTGTACCACAACGCTGTGGAAGTATTTTTCCCCGGCAACGAGGTCGGTGATCTCTGTTTCCGCTGCAAACGGAGAACCACTGATTTCCGATGCAGTCTCCGCAGTCCCGCCCGTATGCACCTCAATGCCCTCGCCGGTCTGCGGGTTGACGACAGCATAGCGAGCGTGGGAAACGGCCTCGCTGTCACCGGTGGCAGTGACTTCCCCACCCTCTATGGAAACGTATCCGTTATTGGCACATACGCCATAACTGTAAATAAGGGAGTACTCGTTCGTGGCGGCGGCTTTACCGTCTGCGGCAGTGACTTTCCCGCCCCGTATGGAGACGTCTCCGTTGTTGGAAAATATACCGCAGCTGTAAACCATGCAGGCATGACCCATGGCGGTGGCTTCGCCGCCTGCGGCGGTTACATTGCCGCCCTCTATGATAACAGCACCATAAGTGTAGATGCCGTTGCTGTAGGTATAACCGTATCCGCCCGTGACGGCTGCTTCCCCGCCCTTTGCTGTGACCGTACCGGCACTTACGGTGACCCTATGGGCATAAACACCCATGCTTTTGGCATTTTCCGAAGCTTCCACCGTACCGCCGGCGGCATTCAGAGAACCGCCGCCGGAAATAAAGATCTCTTCATTGTTGATATAAATGCCATAGCTGGAGACATAAGCATTTCCGGATTCGTTATCCGATCCTCTGACATGGCTCTCCCCGACCAGTTCTATCGTCAGATCGGTTTCGCAATAGATGGCAGCGGCTGCGCCGTCCTCAAATTCGTGCGCGCCCTGCGTGACCGTCGCGTTATTCAGGGTAAGCGTGCTGCCGTCCCACGCGATGTTGTAATTGTCTGCAGAAGCGCCTGCGGTCATCACCGCGCCTGTATCATCCGTCAGAGCGTAGACGGGGGCGTCCGCACTGCCTGTGAGCGCTATGCCGCCGACATAGACTGTGTCGCCGTCCGCTGCGAATGCCGCGACGGGCAGCAGCGTCAGCACCAAGCATAGGCTCAGCAGGATCGCGGTCAATCGTTTTTTCATGGGTTCTTTCCTCCTTTTCGCGTCGGTTTGCGATCGTATAGATCCCCTTCCGCGTGCCTTGGGGTATATTCTTACACTGTAATTGTACCGAAAAAAGGGAGGATTTTCTATTACCCGTTTTGACCCCTGAAATGGGTGATGCCCGCAGAAGTCTGCAGGCATTTTTCTATCGCAGCATATACTGTTTCAATTCTTTCCGGGTTCCGACATGCAATTTCCGCATGGCTTCGGAGATGTGGCTTTTGACTGTATTTGCCGATATATGCAGGTGTTCTGCGATCTCCTGATTCGTCCAGCCTCTGGCGGCGAGCATCGCCATGGCAAACTCGGTGGTGGTCAGATCATCGGCGACATCGTGCCCGGTGATCGGGTTATGCACTCTACGCCACCCGGAAGAGAAACGATAGGTGATATCAATGATCCGCTTAAAATCCTTCGGCCATTTTGGTTTGATGACCGCCTCCAGCATAGCGCCCAGAAGACCGTGATGCTCCCCGAAGCCCTCGATGAGATCGTCCGGTTGGGCGATCTCCCATGCCGTTAGGAGATGCGTCTCGGCGCGGTCGGGCTGCTTTAAACTCATATAGTCCATGACCGCGACCAAATGCAGGTAGATGGCGGGGATCGGATAATGCGCCGCACCCATGGCAAGGGTAGCTTCCACCAAACCCGCGCTGTGTTCGTATTCCTCTTTCAGATAGAGATAGTGTGCCTGCACATACAGAGCAAATGCCCGAATGCCGGGCGGAAGCTGCGGCAGAAAATTTTCCACCTCCGGCAGTTCCTCCGGCAGCGGCAGGTGCAGCAGTACCGCGCCGGACGAGGATACAAAGGCCGCAGCCGCCCGGAACTGCGGGGACTGCTCGCCTGCGGCAGTCAGGGATGCGTTCAGCTCGCCCAAAGCGAATCGGGCGCGCTGGATCTCTCCGATAGAGAGATTGGCGTACGCATAAAGCAGGCAGGCGGAGAGCCGCGCGCCCATATCGGGGCTTGTTAGATAAACTTCCGCCTCTTTTGCAGCCTTTTCCGGACGGCCGCTGAAATAATGGTACTCGGCAAGCGCAATATCCCGCCGTGGACCTGCCGGCATAGCCTCCACCGCCTCCCGGCAATGTCCCGGCGAGAACGCCGTATTCATCAGCGGCATGAGGTTTTGTGATCCAGCAGCCCGCCGTGAGCCGTCTCTGCCGGGTCGGATTTGACTTGCCGCTGCGTCCGGCGCGGGTCTCCGGGCTTCTGGGCATCGGCAGGGATCGCCCAGGCTTTCCCGATCCGCTGTGCGCCGGGAATGCGCCCCTCGGCACAGTATTGGTTGATCCGCCGCTCGGACACGCCCCATTTTTCCGCCGCTTCACGGATAGAAAGATAACGTTTCACTTCACCACTGCCTTTTATTAAATAGTATGCCGCATACACACCTGTTTTTCTTTTTTATTCTATACGAATCTTCGTAGACTTTCAAGGCTTTCTAACTAAAAGCTGCAAAAAATATTTTCGATTTTGATCCGATTGCTCCGCCAATCTGTCCGGGCGGCAATACGCTCTGCGGTTAAAGGCGAAAGAAAGGCTCTGCGCAAATGGCAGCCATTTGCACAAAGCCTGTTCATTTCCGTTCACTTGGCAAAGGCAGTCTTTTGCCGCACTGCCTTTTGCACCGAGCGTTTACTTTTTCTGCGGGCCGTTGTAGCCGTTCTGCTCCTGGAACGCGGCGATCTTTTCGATCACGCCGAGCACCACATCAAAGCCGTCGCCGACGGTTTCAAGCTCAAAGCGGTCGGGCATATCGCGCCAAGTATGATAATAGTAGGTCAGCACGGGGTTCTGCGCCGCAAAAGTGACGGACTTCACGCCCGCTTTCGTCATGGGCGTGCTGTCGCAGCCGCCGACGGGGTTATGGATGCAGCCGCCGGTCTTGCTCTCGATGCCGAGCTCCTGGAACGTGTCCTTAAACATTTTTTCCAGATCGGTGTCAAAGCGGGTGAACTGCCAGTCATCCTTGATGACGACCTCGAAATACTCCTTATCCGCGACGGAGTCGATGTTGATGTTCCATGCGTTTTTCAGCATTTCGTCGTGCTTGTGCTCCTCGGCAAACGCCATGGAGCCGCGAAGCCCCGCTTCCTCCGAGCCGCAGTTGAGGTCGATGATGCGGCAGTTTTTCGGCATTTTGTCGGGGTTTTCCTTAAAATACTTGAGCACCGCATAGCTCAATGCGCACCCCGTAGCGTTGTCCATTGCCCCGCGAGAGGCGTTTTCCTCATGCGGGTCGCCCCACATGAGCACGAAGCAGCTCCCGATCGCCGTAACGATCGGCAGGAAAAGCAGGGCGAATTGGAAATTCTGGAACGAGGCGGATTGGATCGCCTCATACGCCCACATCGCGCCGAAAGAAGCGCCGGTCATAATGGTCGCCATAGCGACGGAAGTGCCGATGAGGAAAAAAACACAAATCGCGCCGAAGCCGACCTTGCCGTAGGTCGAAAGGATCCCGAAAATCGGGTTATGGCGATGCTTGTAAGCGTGCTCCGAGTGCCGCCAGGACCAGCTGGTATCCGTATGGCCGGAAAGGATGATGGTGTAGTCATACTTGCCGTCCTCGGGAGTGAGCTCACCGTATGTATTCTGCGAGATCTTCTGGTGGAAGAACATATCGAACCAAGGCTTGTAAAGGAATACGCTGCACACGAGCCACACAAGGCAGGCGATCCCTGCAAGCGCCATCCCGTACCAAAGGGTGCTGATGGAAAGCGCAAAATACACAAGCCCACTCAAAATGAGCCCGAACCAGCCCGCGTAAGGAATGCCGCCGATGGACGCGCGCGGCGATACGGCAAACTCCTCTTTGACGGGTTCAATGCCGATCTCACGCAGCTTTTCGCCCATGTAGGCGGCGTATTTGCGCTCGCCCTCGGAGCCGGGAAGCCGCGAGCCGATCTCATGCGCCGCATGTTTTACGATGTCAAACGCGGTTTCGGCGTACTTTCTGTTTTCTTCTTTCATGTCTTCCTCCTACAGAATCGATTTTTGAAATAAATCCCCTTTATCATATTGCATTTTTTCACTAAAATCAAGTGGTGAACAGGTATTCACCACATTTTTATGCAGTTTTTTGGAAAATAAAATTCATTTTTCACAAAGCACCCCGCCCCGCGGCATTTCGCTGCGGGGCGGGGTCAAAAAGGGTTTTATTGAATTTCAGACAGCTTGACGGGGCGGTGCTCTTGGAGACTCTTTTTCGCGGCGAGCGCGATCTGCACAGACTGGAAGCCCGCGTGAATGCCGACGGGGACATCCGTATCGTTTTCACAAGCGTCCACAAACTGCCGCATTTCCTCCGAAAACGAGCCCATGTAGCGCTCGAGGAAGAAGAACAGCGGCTTTTCGCCCGTGACGCCGTTTGCGTCGGAGACGACGGCAGAGGAAAGCGTATCGTTGGAGGTCGCGACCATGCCCTTCGAACCGAACAACTCCGCACGCTGGTCATAACCGTAGGCGGCACGGCGGGAATTGTCGATGACCGCCAGCGCGCCGTTTGCCATTTTCATGGTGATGATGGCGGTATCCACATCCCCCTGCTCGCCGATGGCGGGGTCTACGAGCACCGCAGCGTTGACATAGACCTCCTCGACGTCGCTGTTCGTCAGGAAACACGCCATGTCGAAATCGTGAATGGTCATGTCAAGGAAGATCCCGCCCGAAACTTTGATATACGCAGGGTTCGGCGGTTCGGGGTCGCGCGAGGTGATTTTGAGGATGTGCGCGTCGCCGATCCTGCCGTCGTCATACGCCTTGCGCACGGCGGCAAAGTTGTGGTCAAAGCGGCGGTTGAAGCCGACTTGGAATTTGAGCCCCGGATGGCGCTCAAGCGCGTCGGCGACCGCTTGGATCTTTGCAAGAGAATGATCGACGGGTTTTTCGCAGAACACGTGCTTGCCCGCTTCGATCGCCTCCACGGAAATGGCGGCGTGCGTGTCGGTGGACGAGCAGACGAGCACCGCGTCGATCTCGGGGTCTGCGAGGATCTGCTTATAATCCGTATAGATGTTCTTCACGCCGAAGCTTTCAAGGAATGCTCGGGTATCGTCGTTCATAAAGGGGTCGGCGACCGCCTTGACCGTCGCATTCGGAACGTGGTTGGTGATGGACTCCAGGTGCACCTTGCCGATGCGCCCTGCGCCGATAATGCCGATGGTTACCATAGTTTTCCTCCGTGTGTTGGATTTGTAAAACGCGTCGTTAGATCGTGCCGTCCCAGGTGGAGACTTCGGTAGCGGTCTTTTCTTCTTCGTCGAACCAGTGCGTGGTGACGGCTTTACTTTCGGTGAAGAAGCGGTACGCATCCTTGCCGAGGCAGTGGAGATCGCCGAAGAAGGACTGCTTATGCCCGGAGAACGGGAAGAAGCCCACGGGCACGGGAATGCCGACGTTGACGCCGACCTGCCCGCCGTCGGTATGGCGGACAAATTCACGCGCGAAATAACCACTTTGCGTGTAAATAACCGAACCGTTGGCGTAGGGGCTCGCGTTCATAATGGCAAGGCCCTCGTTGAAATCCTTGCAGCGCTTGATGCACAGCACCGGGCCGAACACCTCGTCGCGGCCGATGGTCATATCCTCGGTCACATGGTCGAAGATCGTCGGACCTACGAAATAGCCGTCCTCATAGCCTTCGACCTTGTAATTTCTGCCGTCGAGAACGAGCTCGGCGCCTTCCGCCACGCCTTTGTCGATATCGGCGAGCACCTCTTTATAATGCTTTTCATAGGTGATCGGCCCGAGCTTGGAGGTCTTATCCCACGAAGGGCCGACCTTGATCTTTTGCGCCTGTTTTTTAAGCTCCGCCACGAATTTGTCGGCGATGGCTTCCTCCACCACGCAGCAGGAAAGCGCCATGCAGCGCTGTCCCGCGCAGCCGTATGCGGAGTTGATAACGCCGGCGACCGTGCGCTCCAAGGCGGCGTCCGCCATGACGAGCGCGTGGTTTTTTGCCTGACAAAGCGCCTGACAGCGCTTGCCCGCGGCGGCGGCGCGCTGATAGATCTTCAAGCCCACGGGCGTGGAGCCGACAAAGGTGATGCCCTTGACGTCCGGGTGGTCGAGAATGGTGTTGATCTCGTTGCGCGAGCAGGTCACAACGTTAATGACACCGTCGGGCACGCCTGCCTCTTTGTAAATTTTCGCAAACAGCATTGCGGTCTTCGGCGTCAGGGACGCGGCCTTCAAAACCATGGTGTTGCCGCAGGCAATGCAGGTCGGTGCCATCCAGCCGAAGGGGATCATGGCGGGGAAATTCACGGGCACGATCCCCGCGAACACGCCGATAGGCTCACGGTATTTGACCGTGTCATACCCACGCGACGCGTCCATGAGGCTTTCGCCCATCATCAAAGAGGGCACTTGTGTGGCAAGCTCCGTCCCCTCTTTGGCTTTCAGCACGTCGCCTTCGGCCTCCGACCAGACCTTGCCGTTCTCTTTGGCGACGCTCATGGTGAGCTCTTCCATGTTTTCGATGATGAGGTCGCGGATCTTGTAAAGGATCTGCGCGCGCTTGATCGCGGGGACGGCGCGCCAGCCGGGATATGCCGCTTTCGCCGCAGCGATCGCTTCGAGCACCTCGTCGTTCGTGCAGCAGGGCGCCTGCCCCGTGACCTCACCCGTGCTCGGGTTGTGCAGGTCGTACCATGTATCGGTTTTGGAATCCTTGAATTCTCCGTTGACAAAATATTGCAGTCTTTCAACAGCCATGTTCTGCTACTCCTTTGCTTATGATGCGCGCTGTTTACAGCCCCGCTGTTTCGCGGATATATTTGCGCGCTTTGATCGCATATTCCAGCGGGTTTGCTTTTGCGGGGTCTTGCTCGGCTTCGACGAGCACGTAGCCCTCGTAGCCCGTTTCCTCCAGCACGTCAAAGATCGGCTTGAAGTCGATCACGCCGTCGCCGGGCACGGTAAACGTCCCCATGCGCACACCGTTGAGGAAGCTTAAGTTCTCCGCCTTGACCTCGGCGATGACCTCGGGGCGGATGTCTTTTAAATGGACATGGCGCACGCGGTCGGCGTATTTTTTGAGCACCGCCATGTAATCCTCGCCGCAGTAGGCCAAGTGCCCCGAATCGAACAGCAGCCCGAATACCTCGGGGTCGGTGTTTTCCATCAGGCGGTCGATCTCCGCAGCGGTCTGCACCACCGTACCCATGTGGTGGTGGAAGCAAAGCGCAATGCCCATATCCTTGGCGACACGCCCGAGACGGTTTAGCCCCGTGCAGAGCTTTTCCCACTCTTCATCGTTCATCACATACTTGTCGCGGAAAATGGAAAGGGTCGTGCCTTGAATGGAATGCCCCTGCTCCGAAACACCGACGACCTTTGCACCCATTTCCTTCAAAAATGAAATGTGGCGGATGAAGTCACGCTCTGTTTCCTCGTAGGGTTTGGTGGTAAGAAATGTGGAAAACCACGCATTGCAGATCTCCATACCGCGCAGCTCCAGCGCTTTTTTGAGGATCACTGCATCCTTAGGGTATTTGTTGCCGATCTCACAGCCGGTAAAACCGGCAAGCGCCATTTCGGAAATACACTGTTCAAAGGTGTTTTCCGCGCCGAGATCGGGCATATCGTCGTTTGTCCAAGCGATCGGCGCAATGCCGAGCTTGACCTTTTTGCTGTCGAGCATCAATACTTCCTCGCTTTCTCTAAATGCGCCTGCCGGTCGGCATAGGCTTTTTGTACGGCTTCGTTTTGGGAGGTGCTCGCCACACCGACGTGCCACCATGCGCCGTAACCGTCCGTCATGGTCTTGGGCAGCACCTTGATATCGATGAGCGTAGAGACGGTCTGCGTAAGGCTGTCGCGCAAGGCAAACTCCAATTCCTCCATATTGCGCGCCGTATACGTCTTTACCCCGTAACCGGAAGCGGCGCGGGCAAAATCGATGGGGACAAGGTCGCCCGCAAGCTCGCCGTTCTCGCTGCGGAAACGGAATTCCGTAGCAAGGTTGCCGATGCCGTTGGACATTTCGAGGTTGTTGATGCAGCCGAAGCCGCAGTTGTCAAACAGCAGGACGTTGATCTTTTTGTGCTCCTGCACGCTTGTGACAAGCTCGGAATGCAGCATCAGGTAACTGCCGTCGCCGCACATGGCGTAGACTTCCTTTTCCGGATCGGCAAGCTTCGAGCCGAACGCACCCGCGATCTCATACCCCATGCAGGAGTAACCGTATTCCATATTGTAAGAATAGCGGCTGTCCGAAGTCCACATGCGCTGCAAATCGCCCGGAAGCGAGCCTGCCGCGCCCACGCAGACCGCGTCCGCAGGGATCAACTCTCGGATCTTCGCAACGGCGGCGGTTTGGGTCAGCGTGCCGAAGCGTTCGGCGTATTCGGGGATGGTGCGCGGATCGCCTGCGGCGATAAGGGGCTTGAACTCTTCGTCATACGCATAGGCAGAGAGTGACTGCATTTCCTTTTCCCAGGCGGTTTTGGCTACGGCAATCTCATCTGTATAAGCCGTGCAGTAATCGGCTTGTTCAAGCACAGCCTCGAGTGCTTCCAATCCGAGCTTTGCGTCGGCGACGAGTTTCACCGCGCCGAGCTTGTACGCGTCAAAGCGGGAGGTGTTGATGGTAAGCACCTTTGCATCCGCGCGGAACAGGGATTTCGACCCCGTGGTGAAGTCGGAGAACCGTGTGCCGACACCCAAAATGACATCCGCCGCTTTTGCGATCATATTGCCCGCCGCGTTGCCCGTGACACCAAGCCCGCCGAGATTGTACGGATCGGACGAAAGACAGGCGGTCTTGCCGCTTTGCGTCTCGGCAAAGGGGATATTGAATTTTTTGCAGAAGCGTTCGAGCGTCTCGCCCGCTTCGGAATAACGCACGCCACCCCCGCAGATGACAAGCGGCTTTTTCGCCTGCAAAAGGATCGCGGCGAGATCGTCCGTTTCCTCCTTTGCGGGCGCAATACGGGTAATGCGATGCACGCGTTTTTGGAGAAATTCCTCGGGGAAGTCGTAGGTCTCGCCCTCAACGTCCTGCGGCATGGAAATGCAGACGGCGCCCGTTTCAGCGGTATCCGTCAGCACGCGCATGGCGTTGAGCATGGCGGACATCAGCTGCTCGGGCCGCGCGATGCGGTCCCAATAGCGGCAGACGGCTTTGTAGGCGTCGTTGGTCGTGGTTGCCAGAGAATTGACCTGCTCGAACTGCTGCAAAACGGGGTCGGGCTGGCGCGTGGAAAACGCGTCGGCGGGGAACAGCAGCAGCGGGATATGGTTGACCGTCGCAGTAGCGGCCGCCGTGATCATATTTGCGGCGCCCGGTCCTATGGATGACGAGCAGGCGATGATCTTGCGGCGGTTATTTTGTTTTGCGAACGCCGTGGCGGCGTGCGCCATGCCCTGTTCGTTTTTGCCCTGATAGACGGTCAAAGCGCCGTGGTCGGAATCCAGCGCCTCGCCCAGCCCGCAGACGATGCCGTGCCCGAAGATCGTAAAAATGCCGTCTACGAACTTTGTTTCCTTGCCGTCAAAAGATACATATTGATTATCTAAAAAGCGCACAAGCGCCTGTGCGGTCGTTAGCTTTGCCATTCGCAATACCTCCTTAATCGGCGTGATCCAGCCACTCGTGCTCGGGCGCAACGGTGCGTGTTTTGCGCCACGGGTCGCCGTCGAGATGGCGGATCATCCAAACGTAATACATCGAATAGCCGGGCGCCGCGACCTGCTGGTGCGTTTGCAGCGGGGTGATGGCGAGCGCGCCGCCGTCGAGCACCTTAAAGCATTCGTCGCCGACAAAGCCCACACCGAAGCCCTGCGGCTTATCGAATTCATAGTAGTAAAGCTCCGGCTGCGGATGGAAATGCGGCGGGTAGCTTGACCAGCAGCCAGGCTTATGGAACACCTCACCGAGCACCATATTGGAATACGGTGCGCTCTCGTAATCAAACACCGTGAGCACCTGCCGGTGTGCGGTACCCTGCCACTGGGTCTTGCCGAATTCCTGTAACATGCAGTCATCGGGCGTGTACCATTTCAAGTCAAAATCACGGTCGTTGTCGGTCTGCTGCACCAAAATGCGCAGTTCGCTTTTTGCAATGACCGTGACCGCCTTTCTGCGCGGAAAATGCACGCAGTAAGGCTTGTCGAGGAACGGGCTGCGCCGCGAAGCGTGCTCGCTTTTCCCCTCGAACAGAAATTCCGCTTCGCCGGCCAGCAGCAAAACGGCGGTCTCATTGGATGCGCTGCAAAGGGTAAAGGATTCGCCCGCCGCCATGCGTTTGACCTTGATGGTCATGAGCATATCGGCATTTTTCCCGCCCATTTCGCAGAGGATCTTTTCGTTGCTTTCGTTGAAAGCAGGGGTCTCGTACATAAAAACACCTCGGGTTCAGAGATTCAATATCAAAAGAGATTACCCTCTTGCCACCATTTCGCCGTATTCCTCTTTTTCCTTGCAGATAAATTCCCGCACCGCGTCGGCGGTGGGCATATCCTCCGAGCACGCGTGCGACGCGACGAGCATCGCAGCGGACGCGGAACCAAATTCAAGCGCGTCGAACATTTCGTACCCCTCGAAAAGCCCATACAGGAATGCCGAGGCATAGCCGTCGCCGCCGCCAAAGGATTTGAGGAGCTTAACGGGGAAGGGTTTGACGGAGTAGCTTTCGCCGTCGCAGGTATACGCGGTCGAGCCCTCTTTGCCGTGCTTGATGATAACGATCTTCGCGTTGTACCCGTGCCAGAGCGCGGCGCTTTCGCGGTCAGAAAGTCCGGGGGAGATGAGCGCTTCGGTCAGGTCGTATTCTTCGCGCGAACCGAGGATGATGTCCGCTTCCTTCGCCACGGCGGAATAGTAGATCGCGATCTCGTCGTTGTTTTTCCAGTTGTAGGCGCGGTAGTCGATGTCAAAGATAATGGGCACACCGATGCGCCGCGCGATCGCGACCGCCTTGAGCGCCGCTTCGCGCGAAGGGCTTTCGGCAAGCGCCGTGCCGGAGATGAGCAGCGCCTTGCCTTGTTGGATATAGTCCTCGTCGATGTCGTCGACATGCAGCTGCAGGTCCGCCGCCAAATTGCGGTACATTAAAATGGAGCTTTCCGTTTCGGACTTGATCTCGGTAAAGGTCAGGCCGATCTTTTCGCCGTGCTCGCAGCGCTTGATGTGCGAGGTATCGATGCCCTCCTTCTTAAAATAATCGGTCACGAACGTGCCGAGCTGGTCGTCGGACACGCGCGCGAAAAAGCCGACCTTTTTGCCAAGTCTCGCAAGCCCCACCGCGATGTTCGCGGGCGAGCCGCCGAGGTAACGTTTGAAGGTCGTGCTCTCGTTTAACGGGCAGTAGTAATCGACGGGGTTGAAATCTACCGCCACACGCCCGAGCAGGATCAGGTCATAGGGCTTGTTTTGATCGAATTGTATGTACTGCATATTGCGCTCCTTTCGCTTTACTGCATATTGAAAATCTCGATGTGACGCTTGACGTTTTCATAGACGCCCTCGGCCTCGCGCCCGGACAGCTCAAAATAATTCGGCGCGCCGTCCTTTTCGTCGCAATAGGTTTTTGCAGATCTCGCCAGCGCGTCGAACGAGGCGGTGGCGATATTGATCTTTCGAACGCCCAGTTGTATGCACTTGCGGAACATTTCGGGCGTGATGCCCGTGCCGCCGTGCAGGACAAGCGGGACACAGACCGCCTTATGAATCGCTTCGAGCACATCAAAGCGCAGCTCCGGCAAACGAGGGTAATTGCCGTGTGCGTTGCCGATGGCGACGGCGAGCGCGTCCACGCCCGTTTCATCGCAAAAGCGCACCGCGTCGGCAGGGTCGGTGCAGAGCACTTGGTGTGCCTTTCCCTCCCCCTCGTTGCCGCCGACGACGCCGAGCTCCGCTTCGACCGTCGCGCCGTAATCACCGGCGAGGTTCACAACGTTTTTCACGATGTCGATATTCTCCTGAAGCGGCAGCTGCGAGCCGTCGAACATGACCGAGGTGAAACCGAGCTCCAGCGCTTTATGTACGGTCTCGGGCCGCAGCCCGTGGTCGAGGTGGACGGCGATGTCCACCGAAGCGTTTTTCGCCGCGGCGAGCATCATCGGACCCATGAGATGCAGCGGGGAATTCGGCAGCCGCACCTCGGCAATTTGCAGGATGATGGGCGTTCGCAGCTCCTCGGCGGCACGCACGGCGCCCATCACCATTTCCATATTCCCGACGGAAAAAGCCCCGACGGCCCGCCCCTGCCGGTCGGCGGCGTCGAGCAGTTCTTGCATTGTAACCAGAGACATTGCGCGAGTCCTTGCCTTTCTTCTTGTGGAAGCCCACAGGAATCTGATTTTATATTTTATTATTTATAGCACTTTTGACCGCATTTTTCAATATTTGGCACGTTAGAAATATACCGAAAGAATATGTGAAAAATCACAAAAATGCAGAGGTTCAAGACACGGCTGTTGTATATTTAACGGGGAAAAAGCCGATTTTACCCGTTTTGCGGCTATGGACTTCGCACAACGCCGACATGCATTTTTTGTGGACATCGCGCATTGACTTTTCTTTGTCCCTATTTTATAGTTGTATTGAGGGTATTGGAAATTCGGTTGCTTGCGGCATAAGAAAAAAGATTTGCATATTAAAATGGTAAGCCATAGCAGCCGACTTTGTTGCTATGGCTTTGTCTTTTTTCACGTGCCGCCGCTAAGATAGGGGTACAGGCTTCGCTGCCCCGCGGCATGGCAAGCTCGCAGCAGGAGCTGTTTTTCGATGCTTCCTATACGCCCTTTGAAGCCTCCTTGGAGTATGCGGATTAACGAATGCCACGCTTGCCGAGCGGGAAGCTTACACGATCATTTTTGCGCCGAAGGAGTGGGAATTTTACTATAATTCGGAGGGGTATTTATGCGGTATAAATTTTTAAGAAGCACGGCGGTTTTGCTCTTTTCGGCGCTTTTGCTGTGCGCGGGCTGCGGGCAGACGGACACGGATGGAACTGCATCCACGCCAACAACAGAGCGTGAAACAGTCATCAACGCCGTAGACCTGCTGCGGGAGGTACCGGATCTGCCGTATATCCAATCCGTGACCGTTCCGTACAAGCAGGTGTACAGCCCCGTTCTTATTGGAGACACGCTGTATATGACCGTTTCCAAAAGCGATCGCACCGAAACGGATACCAACCGCCTCGTCGCCTATGACCTGAACACGGGCGAGGAAACGCTGCTGTTCACAAGCACCCAGGCACTTGCCAATATGCAGGGATTACAAACCGACGGAGAATGGCTCGTTTGGGTGGATTTGGAGTTATATGCCAGCGCCTGCAACATTTATATGATGCATCTTGAGAGCGGCGAGATCACCTGTGTCAATCATTTTTCCTCCGAAGCGCCTTCCTACACCGCACCGACCTTGATGGATGGAGTGATCTATTGGATCGAAGAGGAAGAGGTCGTCGGTGAGGAAGGGGCCTGGTTCATCACAGGTGCGGTATACGCCTACGACTGTGCCACAAAGGAAAAAGCAACAATCGCCGAACTGAACAATATATACACCAATAATTTGGATTTAGCGGCAAAAGACGGCAAGGTGGTCTGGTTTGAGCGCATCGGGGAAAACGGGGCGTATTATATTTATGATGTCGCCACAGGCAAGACCGACACCATCCCCTCCAAACAGCGCGACGCGATGAATGTGCAGTATGTAGACGGTTATATTTTCGCCAGCGAAACGGACGACTATATGGAACGGACGCAAAAGCACATGGTCTGCATCGATATTCGCACCGGAGAATATACGGATCTAAAATATGACTTTATGCGATTTTACGTAACAGATAACTATATCCTTGCTGCTACGGGTCTGGTGATGTGGTTTTATGCGCGCGAGGGCAATACGTTGACGTGCCTTGACGAGATCGCCTGCTCCAACGCGAGTGCTACCAATGTCGGAGAAAATGATGTCGCTTTTATTGTGGAGCACAATGCTGGTCATTCCAGACAGCCGTTCACGGGTCTGGACAACGAGATCACGTTGCACATCTATCGGCTGGCGGACAGGTAAAAAGTCACAAAAAAAGAAACGCAGGGTTGTGAATTATCGCAGCCCTGCGTTTCTTGTGTTACGGAAAGCTCACACCGTCTGCTCTTTTTTCTCCGAGCGGGAATACAGCGCCTTTAAGACGATGGGCGTGACGACGGAGGAAATGAGGATCAAAAGGATCACGGGCGCAAAGTACGCCGACGAGATGATCCCGCACGAAAGCCCTTTCTGCGCCACGATGAGCGCCACCTCGCCGCGCGTCATCATGCCCACGCCGATCTTTACGGAATCGCCCCAATCAAAGCGGCAGAGCCGCGCCGTCAGCGAACAGCCGATAATCTTGCCCAAGAGCGCTACCAGCACAAAGACGGCGGCGAACAGCACAAGCTCGCCCGAAAGCGTATCAAGTTCCGTTTTAAGCCCGATGCTCGCAAAAAATACGGGGCCGAACAGCATATAGGAGCTGACGTCCATTTTTTCAGCGATGTATTCCGAATCGCGGATGCTGCACAGGATCACACCTGCGACATATGCGCCCGTGATATCGGCGATCCCGAAAAAGCGTTCCGCGACATACGCCATACCAAAGCACAGCGCAAGCCCCAAGATCGGGATGCGGCGCGTGTGCGGCCAGCGTTTGTCCGCAATGCGGAAGATCTTATAGCATACATAGCCGAATAGCAGCGCGAACACGAAGAACAACACGGTTTTGAGCACGACCGAGACGGGCTGCGCCTCGCCGCCGGACATGCCGATGACAAAGGTCAACACGATGATCCCGATCACGTCGTCGATGATGGCGGCGCTTAGAATCGTCGTGCCCACCTCGGTCGAGAGCTTGCCGAGCTCCTTGAGCGTCTGTACCGTGATACTCACCGAGGTCGCCGTCATGATAACGCCGATGAATACGGCACGGTAGAATTCGGGCGAACCCAAAGGCGACGCGCCGTAAAACGCCATATACAAAAGCGTCCCGCCGACAAGCGGCACCAAAACGCCCGCGCACGCGATGGCAAACGCTTTGAGCCCTGTGCGCAGAAGATCATGGAGATTCGTTTGCAGCCCTGCGGAAAACATCAGAAGCACCACGCCGATCTCGGCGAGCTGCGCTAAAAAATCGCTTTGTTCGACAAGCCCCAGAACGCTCGGTCCGATGAGCACGCCCGCGAGGATCTCCCCGACGACCTGCGGCGCTTTGAGCTTGCGTGCCAAAATGCCGCAGATCTTTGCGGCAATGACGATGATACAAAGGCTTTTAAATATGGTATACGCTTCCATACATTCGCTTCCCTTTTCTTTTTCGCACATTATTCTACGCCGAAAAAGCGCAAAAAGAAACCCCCGATTTCGACAAACCGAGGGTATGTTTCCGATACATTTTGTGAACATTGCGGAATGGGCGCATATTGCGCGCACGGCTACGCGTCCCTGTGCACGCCGTCAACAAAACCTAAAGGCAGAGTCAGAAAAACACCGGTATTCGCCTTTTGCAGCCCGCCCGTCACTTCGTTCACAATACGGTGCGTAATTTCGATCTGCTCCGCGTCCATGGCGGCAAGCAGCATTTTCCCCTTGCCGGTATCGGGCTTTAAATACTGTTCCAGAGAGCTGAACACGGGCGGCTTGCGAAGCTTGCTCTGTCCGACCGCCTGCAGTGCGCCTTCACAATCCACGAGCGAGCCGCCGCGGATACCCGCCTCCATCATTTTTACAAGAATCTGCTCCATTTTCCCGTTGTCGGGAATGATGAGGATCAAAAGCTGCATGGCTTGCCTCCCAATCCGTTTTATGCTATTATTGTATACGACTTTTTACGGATTTGCAAGTCTTTGCGTCGGGAGGTGTTTTTTTGCCGCGCGTGTTGGAATTTACCGTTCCCGCCGAATATGAGGGAAAAAAGGTGCGTGAGTTCTTACGCAACGGCGCCGAGGTCTCCGCACGGCTTCTGCGTGCGCTCAAAACACAGCCGAACGGCATTCGCCGCAACGGAAATCCCGTGCGCACGGTAGACCTACTGCATGAAGGTGACCGTTTGCAGCTCACCCTCCCCGACGAAACAGCGGGCGGCACGCGCACGCTTTTGCCGCTGCCTTTGGACGTGCTTTACGAGGACGACGACCTGCTGGTGGTCAACAAGCCCGCCGGGCTTGCCATGCACGAAACGCACAACCATCAGGGCGACGCGCTTTCGAACGCCGTGGCATATTATTTGCAGCAGCACGGCAAAGCCGCCGTGTTCCGCACCGTCGGGCGGCTTGACAAGGGCACTTCCGGCGCGGTCCTTTGTGCCTTGAACAAATACGGCGCCGCAAAGCTCGCGGGGCATATCCAAAAGGAATACCTTGCCGTGGCAGGCGGCGTATATGCGGGGTGCGGGACGATCGACACGCCGATCTACCGCCCCGACCCGAACAAAACGCTGCGCGCAGCCGGGCAATACGGCGAAGCAGCCGTGACAAACTGGGAGGCGCTTTGGTCGGACGGTCATATCTCGCTGTTGCGCGTGCGCCCGCTGACGGGCAGGACGCACCAGATCCGCGTGCATTTCGCGTCTTTGGGCACGCCGCTTGTCGGCGACGATATGTACGGAAGTACGGATACCCGATTGACGCATCAGGCGCTGCACTGCGCGCGCATCCGCTTTGCGCATCCCGTTACGGGAGAGGTACTGGACATCACCGCACCCACGCCTGCCGACATGGCGGCGCTTTTTCCGAAAGAAGTGTAGAGAGGAAAGATCATGTCACAGAATATTTTCGATAACGAAGTGTTTTTCGCAGAATACAAAAACTTACGTGAAAACGAGCCGAATTACAACGATCTTTTGGAGCAGCCCGCCATGCGCGCGCTGCTGCCCGACCTTGCGGAAAAAGATGTTTTGGACATCGGCTGCGGCTTCGGGCACAACTGCCGCGACTTTGTAGAGCGCGGGGCGCGGCGCGTAGTGGGGATCGACCTTTCGGAAAGGATGCTCGATGTCGCGAAAGCGCAAAACGCCCTGCCCGAGGTCGAATACCGCCGCATGGACATGGATGCGCTCGGCACCTTGGACGAAACCTTTGATTTTGTTTACAGCTCTCTCGCCTTTCACTATGCCGCCGACTTTCCGAAGCTGTGCACGGATATTTTCCGGTTGCTGCGCGCGGGCGGACTGCTTTTGTTCTCGCAGGAGCACCCGTTCACCACCTGTTCCGAAAACGATTCCAATTACTATATCCTCGACGAAAACGGGCGGGCGGCGGCATATGCGCTCTCGCACTATGCAAAGCGCGGCAGGCGCACGGGAAAATGGTTCGTGGACGACGTGGAAAATTACCACAGAACGCTGGGCGACATTGTGACTGCGCTCGCTCGCGCGGGCTTTCGCATCGACTGTATGGTCGAGCCGGAACCCTCCGAGGCGGCTTTGCAAATTCGCCCGGGGCTCGAAAAGGAATTCATCAAACCGACTTTTTTGATCGTGCGGGCGGAGAAATGTAAATGAACATCACGGAAGTCAAGACCGATAAGAAGCGGTTTTTACCGCTTCTTCTGCTCGGCGACGAAGAGGAAAGCATGATCGACCGTTATCTTTCACGCGGCGTGCTTTTGGTCGGATACTTGCATAATGCACCCGCCGCCGTATGTGTCTATACGGATGAGGGCGGCGGTGTATTCGAAGTCAAAAATTTAGCGGTGCGAACTGATTTACAGCGACAAGGGCTCGGGCGGGAAATGCTCACGGCGGTCGAGACCCGTGCGCGGCGTGCGGGCGGGCAAACTCTGCGGCTTGGCACGGGTGACAGCCCGCTTACCCTCCCCTTTTATGAAGCATGCGGGTTTCATGTGACAGGGCGCATCCCCGAATTTTTTACAAAGCATTACAGCCACCCCATTTTTGAGGGCGGGCGGCAGCTTTGCGATATGGTGCTATTGGAAAAAACGCTGTGATCTGCAAAAATACAGGCGGGCGCTCCTTTTCGGGGCGTCCGCCTTGTTTTTGGTTTTGATGTATTCGATTACAAAGCAGTGGACATCACAAGCATGACCAAAAAGCCGATGAGCAGGGCATACGACGCGGGGCGCTCATATCCGTGGGAATGGGTCTCCGGTATCATTTCGTCGCAGATAACATAAAGCATCGTGCCGCCCGCAAACGAGAGCGCAAACGGCAGGACCAATGCGGAGACCGACCCCGCCGCGTAACCGATAAGCGTACCGACGACTTCAATAAGACCCGTAAACATCGCGATGCACAAGGTGCGCGGGCGGCTGATGCCCGCAAGCAGCATAGGCGAGATGACGACCATGCCCTCGGGGATATTCTGCACCATAATTCCGACCGCAACCGAAAGTGCGCGGCCTGCGTCCTCCCCGCCGAACGAAACGCCTGCCGCCATGCCTTCCGGCAAATTATGGATCGCGATCGCCAACACAAACAGAAGCACCTTATCGACCGAGCCGTTGTGCGCGTGCGCTTCCTTATCCAGCCCTGAAAGGTGGTGCAGGTGTGGAACGAGCTTATCCATGGCATTCAGGAATACAGCGCCGGCGAGCACCCCAAGCACCACCTGCCAAATGCCGCGAAGCCCCGTCTGCTCCACGGCGGGCAGGATCAGCCCCGTGATCGCTGCGGAAAGCATGACACCTGCGGCGAAGCTCAAAATAATATCGTTCCATTTGTGCGGGATTCTGCGAAACATAAAGCCCAGCAGCGCACCGACGACCGTTGAGCCGCCGACGCCGAGCGCGGTCAAAAGTACCATGCGCATACCGCTTCGCCTCCTTACTCTTTCTTTTCTATTCTATACAAGAAGGCGAAAAAAAGCAACCGGAAAGCAGGAAAAAGCGGACGGCATCTTTTGGATGTCGTCCGCTTTTTGAGGGAAATTACAAGCAAGGCGAGCAGCCGACCTGCGGCTGTGGGCTGCCCGCTTTAGAAGTGGGTAAAGGAAAGTTCGAACAATCAGTCTTCGCGATCACGACGGCTCTTGACAGCCAGCAGTGTGACTGCCGCGCCGACTGCAAGCGCAATTGCAGAAGAAGCAATGCCCGCAACAGTGGAACCGGTCGTCGGGATGTTCGGGTCGCCGGTCTGTACCGTGCCGTCATCCGTCGTGGTGGAGCTGTCGCCGCCGCCGAAGAGGCCGCCGATCGCATTCACGATGTCGCCGATGATCGGGATGTCACCGATGCCGCCGCCGAAGAGGTTGTTGAAGAAGTCGCGGATGCTGTCAAAGAAATCGCCGAGGCCGCCGATACCGCTGCCGCCGCCGATTTCGGGAAGCGGATCAGCGATTGTAACAAGTGCCACGATGGCCGCATCTGCGGGAAGCACCTGCTTGATCACATCAAACACGGGGCCAAGAAGGGAGCCGAGCGTGGGATTAAGCGCGGAAACGAGCGATTTTGCAGCTTCGGAATTCGCCATCAAAACATCGTCATAGACGAAACGAACAAGTGTGACGAAAACATCCGGCTGATCGGCTTCGATCGCTACTCTGTAAGCGCTGTCAAGGCAGACACTGTCTGTAATGACCTGCGTACCGCAGCCTTCGACATCCTTCAGGAACTGAATGAACTCAGCCTCGCTGATCGAGAACGGGATCTTGGTCGTGTCGTTGACCGCAATGTTGATGGTCAGTGTGCCGGTGTTCGGATAATTCACAGTGCCGTCGCTGCTGACGCTGCCGGGATCGTAAGTGATGCCTTCAATGCCAAGGCCGCCAAGCGTATCGAAGAGCCCTTCTGCCGTGAAGTCCAGCGTGGGAAGTGTGACGCCTGCAAGACCGAGCAGACCTTCCACTCTGCCGATGATCGCCTGCACGTTGTCGTTGATAACACCGCTGTTGAGCGCATAGGCAAGATTGGGCAGGACTTCCATCAGCGTGGTGACGGGCGTCTCGGCAAATTGATCAAGGAAGGCAAAGACCGTATCCAAAATCGGGACGAAGCGGGCAACAATCTTTTCGTCATCTGTTGCAGCCGCATCCACTGCTTCGGAGTAGGTTACGGAATCCATGCATTCAATGCCGATAGCTTCAAAGATGTGCACGATGTTCTCATAGGAGCCCTGTGAATAGGTATTGTTTTCAAAGTCGTATTCATTTTCGAACTGCAACGAGCTAAATAGCATTTCACCGACGTTGATGAAGCCCATTACAGTCAAATCCATGAGAAGCGTCAGGTGCATAGAAACGGCTCTGCTGAAACCTTCTCTGTCGCCGTCCAAGAACCAGTCGCCGTCGTTGTAGGTCAGGACTTCCCAAGTATCTCCGGCCTCAACGGCGTTGATGAGTGCCTGAACAGCGCCCTTCCACTCGGGATAGATGGGTGTGTAATTGCCTTCTTCATCCTGCATCGCCAAATGGCCCAGCATGTGGGACGGCTTGACTTCGCCCATACCAAGGGAGGTTAGAAGGGGACCGATCGCCTGTGCGACCGATGTGACGGATGCGTTTGTGTAAAGTGAACCGATCAGCGTCTTGACATCGGAACCGGCAGCCAGCTTTGCAATTTCGTTGACCAGCGAATTCATCTTGGGCAGGGCATCTGCAACCTTCGAGTAGGGGGCGCCGGTCGGATAGGTCACCGCAGTCTTATTGAAAGCGGGGAATTCCGGCCTGTCCTGAGAAGCGCTGTTGGTCAGCGCGAAATAGGTGAGCGCGTCAACCTTCGCGACGGCTTCTGCAGAGAGTTCGCCAATCAAGGACGAAGGCAGTGCATCATATTTCGCACGAGCTTCCAGAGCAACGTCTAATGTATAGGGCTCATGGACGGAAGCAATATACGTTTCAAAAGCCGCGATGTCCGCATACTTTGCATAATCGCTTACGCGGCTTGCAAGATCTCTTGCATAGATTTTTGTAGTGGTGGTCGATGTTGCGGAAGCATCGGGCGCGATGTAGGAATACACGTAGACGCGAAGGCCGCGCAGCGCGCTCTTTGCAGTCGCACTAAAATTGTCGTTGTAATAGTTGTTGGCTTCGATAGCTTTCTTGTAATCCTTATTTTCAAGGAATGCCTTGACCGCTTCAATGCCCATGTTCAGGAACGTTGCGATCGGGGCGTATTCCTGCGCATTGCATTCGGTGATGACCTTGTTGATTGCGTCATCCACAAAAGCATATTCATGCGCCTCTTTTGCGAGGTTGTATGCGCGCATATCCGCAATGTACTGCGGGTCTTTCGTGCCGCCTTCATAATCGCCGGAGCTGGGACGAGTGCCTTCAAACGGATCTGCGCTCTTCATGTCGGACCAGACCTTGTTCACCACGTTATAGAACGCGCCGCTCTGATAGTTTTCGTCCGCGTTCATGCCGTAGTAGAACAGGCCGTAAGTCGAATACGCCGTGCCCGCGATGACGCGCGCATTTTCGGAAAGGTTCTTGAACAGTTCAAGAAGCGTATCCGTGCTTGTCGACGACTTAATAATCCCGGCGTCGACCGCTGCCTGCGCCGCGTTGATGTCGGGCGCATTCAATTCGCTTACGATCTTTGCCGCGACCTCTTTCCGCACGGACGAGGACACATAGCTTGCATTGTCGGACGCTACGGCGCACTCATAAACATACATGAGCTGCGTAAGCTTGTCAAGCGCCACGATGTCGATGCTGTTTTTCTGCGCATCGGTAAGCGCCTTAAAGCCGGCAACCAACTCATCGTAAGCTGCCTTATCCTCTGCCGAGGGCGCATTGGTGCTCATGTCGCCGTCATAAGCGGTTATTTTCTCTTCGAGAGCTGTAACCGCCCCGTCAGGCTCTTGCGCACCCGCCACAAGGCCTGCCGAAACAACCGACAGCACCATGAGCATGGATAAGAGGACGCTTAAAAGCTTCTTGTGCTTTTTCATGTTCTTCTCTCCTTTTTCATGCGGTCTGTTCCTAAAAACAGACTATTTTGTACAAAGCTATTATAATCCTATTGATAAAACAAAGTCAATCTCGCGTTATCTCTAAATCACGTCCGGGAAATATGTGCACTTTTTATAAAATTGAGCCAATTTATCCTTATTCAAAAAGAAATCTTATCCAACCCTGTTCTATTTTGCCATCGGCGCAAAAAACAGACCTCCTCCCTTATTTTTTGTAAAAGGTTTGTAAAAAGTCTGTTTTTGCGAACAGGCGCTTTTCCACTTTACAAAGTTAAATCTTTGTGCTATACTATTAAAAAGTGCCGGGAGGCTGCCTATGGATCAAAAGACAAAATCTGCTGCCAGCAGGACGCAAATTTTGGACGCCGCCGTAAAGGAATTTGCAAGCATCAACTATGAAAAGGCTTCGATCAACCAAATTTGCCGAGACGGTCAGATCACAAAGGGGCGCTTATATTATTATTTTGAAAGCAAGGATCAGCTTTACCTCGCCGCAGTAGAACACTGTTTAAAAAAATTGGAAACGCATCTGCACAGCTTTTCCCCCGAACCGGGACTGCCGATGGAGGAAAACATTTTGCGGTTTTTTGCCCATTGGCAGGAATTCTGGAAGCAGGATGCAAGCTTGCTGCGCTTCATGGGTCGTGCGCAGGAAGCCCCGCCGGATCACCTGCGCACAGAGATCAATCAAACTCGGCTTGAGTTCCGCAAGCACGGTTCTCTTGATGTTTTGCAGGAGCTGTTTCGTTTGTACTTCCCGAATGACGAAAACCGGCAAAGACTTTTCGCCTTGATCTCCAACGTTGCGATCGAATATATCTTTATGTATGTCGGCATGATGCAGATGAATTACGCCGACCGGCATCCGGACTTTTTCACATGGCAAACGCAGATGTTCCAGACCCTCTTACATATTTTTCTGCACGGGTGCATGAACGTGGAGGTTCCGCCGCTTGAATTTTAATTTATGCGGCGCGGAGTTTTCATTTTGTTCATTGACTTTTGCAGGATATGCGGGTATAATAGCGGTACAGTCAAATCTTGCAACTTAAGGAGGACGTTTCCATGGAAAATGCGAAAAAGGTTTTGAAGATTCTTGCTGTTATCGCTGCTGTCGCTGCCGCCGCTTTCGGCGTCTATGTCGCGGTGAAGAAATATGTGGAGAGCAAAAAGGTCGTGATCGGCAACGACGCGGAAAACTATGTCTCCTGTTCTTGCTGCGACGATACTTTTGTTTCCGAAACGGTTGCTTAATTTTTAAGTATCCCGATATTTCAGCCGTCCCTTGCGGGCGGCTGATGCTTTGTCAGAACCCCCATGCCGTGCGGTGCATGAACTACGTCCGCCGCACGAAAACCGAAGGAGTCGTATATGCGTAATTTTCTAAAGGGTATCGTCGTCGGCATCGGCGGCATTGCGCCGGGGCTTAGCGGCAGCGTACTGCTTGTCATCTTCGGCTTGTATGAAAAAACGGTCAATGCCATCGGCACACTGTTCAAAAACTTTATAAAGAATCTGGCGTTCCTTGTTCCGCTGTTTTTGGGCTTTGGCGTCGGCGTTTTGGCGTTCAGCAAGGTGATCGACTTTTTCCTGCAGAACTATGAAATCTACACACGCTATGCTTTTTTGGGACTTGTTATCGGGACGCTTCCCCTGTTTTTCCGCGAAGTCCGGAAAAACGGCTTCCATTGGAAATACTATATTTTCATTCTTGTTGCCGCTGTGGCGGGCTTCTCGCTGTTTTTCCTGAACCGCGACCTGTTCCCGGCGGTCACCGATCCCAACTTCCTGCAGTCGATGCTGCTCGGGCTTGCCGTGGCGGGCTCCTACATTATTCCGGGCGTAGACAGCGCCGTCATCCTCTCCTCTTTGGGGCTGTATGAGACGTACGTCAGCGCGCTTGCAGACCTCAATTTCCGCATCCTCATCCCCGCCGCCGTGGGGCTGGGCATCGGCGTGCTGCTCTTTTCCTTTATTATCAACCAGCTCATCAAGCGTTTCTACACCGGGACGTTTTCGATCATCTTCGGCTTGTTTTTGTCGATCATCCCGAACGTGCTCTATGCGGAAGAGGGTACACTGTGCGTACCCGCCGGCACCGGGCAGTGGGTGCTGTGCATTATGCTCGTGATCGCGGGCTTTGCTTTCTCGATGTTCTTCGGGAATTTGGAAAAGGTTATTCAACGTTTTAAAAAAACACAGACTGAGGAAAAAGTCTGACCGTTATCTTTTCACCAAAAAGCATCTTTTCCGCGGATTTATTCCGCGCACATTGACAATCCCACGGTATAATAAACCGTGGGGTTGTGGTGAGGGGTATACAAAAAGAAAAAGACAGGGAGCCTTTCGGTTCTCTGTCTTTTTCTTTGGTGGAAAAACTAAATCGAAGCTGCGCTTCGTTCGTTTGCTTCGCAAGCCTTCGCGTTCTATGTCGGCTTCGGCTCTGCCTGACGGCAAACCGCCGCAACATCGACGGCGGTTCGCTCCCGCCTATCCATCCTGTAAAACAGGAAAAACGCAGTAGTGCATATCATACAAAAGCAGTTTCTCATTTATATTATCAAGCATTTTCGCGAACATTTGACATATTTTGACAATCTCTTGACAAATCAAAGATTTAAGGGTTAAATAATTTTGTGAAATGTTTTTGTAACATAAATGGCTTCTAAAATGTTTTATTAAGTGAGGGACATTCAAAAGATGCTAATGTTCTATATGTCGCTCATCGACAACGATGACGACAGAACAAAATTTGAAATCCTGTATAATAAGTATAGGAAAAGAATGGTATATACCGCTTATTCCGTTTTAGGAAACAACGAAGATGCGGAAGACGCTGTGCATGACACATTCATAAAAATCGCGCGTAACATGCGTTCTATACAGGACCCCGATTCTGACGAAACATTGTCTTATGTACTGAAAGCGGTAAAAAATACGGCAATCAATCTTTCAAAAAAGAACGCAACAAGAAGCAAGCATATGCAGTCACAAGATATGGAGAATATTTCCGACAGTGCATTTTTGGACAAATTACGGATACAGGAAAACTATGATGAAGTTGTTAAAGCCATCAGAGGTCTTAACGATACATACAAAGATGTGTTGTTTTATTATTTTGTTGAAGGCATGAAAGCGAAAGACATTGCAGACTTATTGGGCAGAAACAAGGCGACGGTACAGCAGCAAATTATACGGGGCAAGAAAAAACTGCTTGAAATATTGAAAAACGATTTGAGGGATTAACTTGGAAAATGCAAAAGAGCTGTTTGTCAAAGCGTTTATGGAAGCTGAAAGGCTTGATAACGCCGACCTTCCGAGAGAAGATAACATACAGTGGGATTTTTCAAAAAAATTTGAAAAATCAATGGATAAGCTTATTAGAAAGAATAACCGTATTCAATTGTCAACCAGGAGAACGGTCACAAAAAGTCTGATTGCGGCAATCATCGCAATTATGGTTTTGCTTACAGGCTTGATGAGTGTTGCGGCAACAAGGGAACCGATTATTGAGTTTATCAAAAAAGTCCTTCCGAAATACAATGACATTACTTTAAGCGAAAATTCCGTTCCCCCTGTTGATACGATAGAAACGGAATACACGATCTGCAGTCTTCCGGAGGGCTTTCAGCTTGTCACTTATCAAAAAGATGATTACGGCGTCTTTTCAGTTTGGAAGAATGACGCGGGAGAAGAAATTGCGTTTTCACAAAACACGCTTGATATAAGTTTCAGCATCGACAATGAACACAATTACACAGAAATCATGATCAACGGATATGAAGCGTATTTTAATATATATCCCCAAGGCTCTATATTGATATGGACTGACGGCGTATATTGGTTTACATTAAATGTCTCCGAAAGTTGCAAAAACGATATAATGTCAATGGCTGAAAATATTTCTGAAAAAAATTAAATATTTTGTCATGAAAACCTCCTTTTAAACTGTTGTATGTATTGAAGGCATATTGCAGTTTGAAGGGAATGGTTTATATGAAAAAGCTACTTAGTCCGCTTTTGGCCTTGGCGATAGTCTTATCGTCATTTATGGTTTCGTTTACGGCTTTCGCGTCAGAAAGTCAGGAGAGCAATAATATTAACGGTTTCATTGACGGGATTACGGAGTTGGTGCAGGCGTATGACACCGATAAGGAATTCACTGTTCCTGAAAATGATGCGCCTGAGCAAATCCGGTCTTTTTCTGCCAAAAGCGCAGTAGATGAAACCGATAATCATGCTGCGCAGGAATATACCTTACAGGATTTTCAAACTGCAAGACTGATCGTGCGTGCAAACGGTAAATTCAATCCATACGGTGCGTTAGAAGAGGTCAGCGGCTTCGAGGACTTTCATATTCTTCAATATGAAAGTCCCGAAGCGGCTATGAAAGCCTTTGAAAAACTGCAAAGCGAAAAAAACATAACGGAAGTGGAACTTGATTTAGTTTGTTGCTATTGCGGATATGAAAGCACGCCGGAGAATCCGGATATTATCTTAAAAGATGAATTTTTAAACGATTGGAGCCGAGACAGAACGCAGTCCAAAAGATTGCTGGAATATCTTGCGGAAGCAGATATCCCCATGAAAGAAATCATTGTCGGCGTTGTGGACACAGGCATAGACTATACGCATGAAATCTTTGAGAGCCGCGTAGAACGAACATATTTTAATGTATCTCCTTCCGGAAACGCAAACGATGAGATGGATGATATAACATTTTATCACGGAACTACTGTCAGCAGCGTTATTGTAAACAATTCACCGGAAAATGTGAAAGTGGCTGTATATAAAGTCGATGATGGTGATAATTTGACCGTTACGGCAATTAGCGCCGGACTTTTGGCTGCTATTGAAAAAAGCGACATTATCAATATTAGTCTAACATCTTTGAGCGATATATCACTGATTGTGGAATGCGTCCTGAGAGCTTATTCTAAAAATATTCCAGTATTTGCTGCGGTTGGCAACGAAGGCATGATCAATACATTGGCTGTACCGGCTAATGTATCTGAATGTATTGCCGTATCTGCAACCGATTGTAACAATACGACTACATTTATGAATAACTTAACCCCAAAATCTGATGTTTCCGCTCCCGGAGAGAATATAGCGGTTGCGATTCCCGGCAATCAATATGCAAGATTTTCAGGAACATCTTATTCGTCCCCTTACGCCGCCGCTTTGGGTGCGATTTTAAAATCGGTTAACCCGAAAATAACGGTTGACGAGATAGATTCCCGATTAAAAGAAACATCATTGGATGTTGAACGGTATAACGAAAGCCAGTCGTCACAGGGCAGCTTTATGGATAATTACTATTCTCTGTGGGACGGCGTTGGGTTGATTCAGTTTTGCAATGCTCTCAGTCTGGAAAAACTTACCGCACCTGAGCTGAATTTAGAGGATAAAGTCTATGTCGGCGAGCAAACCTGTGTAATCACTTGCCCGGATGAAAAAGCGATTGTTTTATACACTACGGATGGTACATATCCCGCCCTTGAAAATGCTGATGTATATACAGAGCCGTTTCAGATTACACAGCGCACCCGTATCCGTGCGGTTGCGTATTATTCGGACGGCGGATATTACAGCGATGAGGTCGAGGCAACGCCACGCATTCAGCATACAGATAGCGATGAGCATTTTGTAATTGACGATAGCGGTATTATTACAAAATATAACGGAAATATTACAGATTTATATGTCCCCGAAACAATAAATGGAATCACAGTAACGGGATTTGATAAGGGCGCATTTAATACCGTAACCGGACTAACGCTTCCTGAAACCGTAACAGAAATACCTGTAAGCGCTTTTGCAAAAAATTCAACAATAGAATTTATTCGAGGCGAAGGTGTTGTTACTGTCAAATCGGGTGCTTTTTCGCAGTCCAATATTATGTATGCAGAATTTCCTGCCGCCGAATATATACAAGATCATGCTTTTAATCTTGCTTCACAGTTTTGCAGCGGTTATTTTCCCCATGTTGAAATCATTGAAGGAGACGCCTTTTCGTATTCAAGAATCATATCCTTCTACGGTCTGGAGGTACAAGAAATTGATGATGGTGCGTTCGGCCAATGTTCAAGACTGGAAAAGGTGTATTTTCCGCAATGCACAATAATTTATGTGCTTTGGGGACCGGCAAACGGTGTATTCGACTCCTGCTCTCGGTTAGTAAGCGTAGAAATGCCGCTTATTACCAATTTAACTTTTGATGCATTTAATAATACTGCAATATCAAAAGCCGATTTTCCTTTTATAAAAGCAATAGAAAAAAAGGCGTTTTACAATTGCTTTGAATTGGAATATATAAATATGCCGGCTCTTCTTACTGTTCCCGCACAGGCATTTGACTCATACGGAATAAATCCAATTTTAAAGCCGCGTTTTTTCTGTTTGGACAGTGTAACTCGAATTAATGAAAATGCTTTTGGAAAAAATTTGACTGCTCGGATTGAATTTTCTCACCTTGAAACAGCGCAAAGCCTGCCGCAAACAGAAGGCTGTGTTATTACCATGCCCTCCACATTCAAAGAATGTACCGAAGATACAACAGGCAGGAACTACAAGGTCTACGGCACAAAGGGTACATATGCAGAGAAATGGGCGAATGCGAACGGCCACGAGTTTATTGAAATCTCGCAGGAAACGGCGCTTTTGCAGGATATTCCTATGGAATATACCGACGAAACGCAGGTGCTTTCGCCTGATGTCATCGGCTTTAACCGTACCTATCAGTGGTACGGCAGCCTTACGGCGGACAACACCGCGGGCGAGCCTATCGAGGGCGCAACCGAAAAGGAATTTAACCCTATCGAATACCCCGCCTACCCGTATTACTATTGCGTAGTCACCAGCACCGATGTAGGCTTTGACCCCATTGAAATCCGCACGGGCGTAACGGCAAACAAAGTGGCTTCCGCCGATTATTCTGCATACAATACGGCGGTAGAAAAAGCCAATGCGCTTGAAAGAGAATACTACAAGGATTTGACCGTTCTCGATGCCGCACTCGCCGTGGATGTCAGCGGACTTACGGTTTCGGAACAAGCCATTGTTGACACACAAACCAAAGCAATAGAAGATGCGTTGGCGGCGCTCGCACTGAAAGACGCTGGACAATAGTCAATAAAGTGGACAAGTGAAATTAGCAAAATAGCGTTTTTCCATTTGATTTGGAGAAAGGCCATGG
>CALWVN010000008.1 GCA_944384995.1 uncultured Clostridia bacterium
TCAGAGGGGGCAAGGAGAAAGGCTGAAAGTCTGCACAAACCGTTCCTCCCTCTGATGAGGGAGGTGGCAAAACGGCGTATGCGCCGTTTTGACGGAGGGAGAGACAAAGAGAAACAAAACGAATCTCTCCCCCAGTCTCGCTGGCGCTCGCCAGCCCCCTCGTCAGAGGGGGCAAGGATAAGCGGCGACCGACAGTATTTCGTCTACCATTCCTCCCTCTGACGAGGGGGCAAGGGAAAGCGCCTGTCAAACGGTGCTGCACAACATCAGTTTTGTTAAATATTTCCGCCATTGGCGGTATTCGTAGACCGGGGCTGCGGCCTCCGGAATCCAAAATCGGAAAGGAGCTTTCAGACGATGCAAGAAAAGAGGTTGAAAGTCTGGAAACGTGTCACCGCGCTTTTGATGAGTGCAATTCTGGTGGCGGTTTCCCTGCCCCTGGCACTTGCGGCACCTCTGAGCGCGGGGACGTATGACCCGACCCCGACGTTCGCAGAGGACGCGACCCTGTGGGCGTGGGAAACGGAGGAAGGGGATGTAACGGTTTCCGTCCCTGAGGCGACCGTGAACACCGATTACATCACCAAGTCTATAGCGACCTATTACATAACGCTGTATGACTTAGGGGTGTATACACAGGTGCATGACGACCCGGCGACGGAAAATGTGCCGTCAGCCAAGATCACGGTGGATGCCTCGACCATGACCTTGGCGGTCGAAGGCACCTTTGAGGTGACGTTCACGGAAGTGGAAATGCTGGCAGCGGGTATCACGCTGGACGGCACGCACCGCCTGTGCGTCGAGGTCCTTGCGCAGGACAGCACCGGCTGGGTCTCGGACGCGATCACGACCACCGTTTCCGACGTCCCGCGCTTTGAATATGACGAGGAAGCGTATACCCCGCTTGTCGAAAACGAGACGGGCATGCGCGAAATGCTGATGTTCGAGCAGTCGAAGCCGAGCAGCAGTGCTTACTCCGACAGCACGCTGTCGACCGACGGCGCGGGCACCGGCAGCTTGGATTACGTCGCTTCGAGCAGCACAGGCACGAACCAGCTCAACTTCCGCGGGCAGACCCAGTGGGGCGGCGACGGCGGCACGGGCGCGTACCAGTTTTATGTGACGGGCACGGACGACCAGTCCTTCAACACTACCTGGTCGCGCGAGCACTGGATCGCTACGGGCGCCGAGGAGGTCTGGTTCTGGTTTGATTTCTCGCAGGTCTCCGTGGAGGGGCTGGCGCTTGAACTGAAAACGCAGCAAAAGCGGTACGGCGAGTTTTATTGGAACAACAACTTTGTTAATACAAACCCTGCAGACGCGGAGCGCAGCGATATTATATACGACGAGAACGCTGACGACAGCTACAGCACCGTGACCTACTCCACCGCCGGCACCACGGCGGCAGGCTACAAGGGCGAAGCGCCCTATGTCTATGTGCAGGCGGACGACGGCTCGTGGGAAAAGGTCATGCTCACGAACGGCCGGCTGGACATTGCCGATTACAAGGGCTACATCCGCGTGCCGATTGATTTCCTCTGCTCCACAACGGATACCTATGTGGAAGCGAGCAACGACAATTTCGGCGATTTGCACAGCGCAATCGGCGACGAAATTTCGCTTAGCGGTAGCTTCTGGTCGATGAATATCGCGCGTTCCGAAACGGATACGATGACATTTTATGATAATCACATTTTGTTGAGTGAGCGGGTTCTGGTCGACCCGGCGGGCACTTCGGTTTCCGATGCACTTACGATTCAATATCGCCAGTTCCGATTGGATAAACAAGTGTATGGCGCTGGCGGTGACAATGAAGACAGTTGGTATTTGCCGCAGGATTATACCGGTTCACGCACGATTGAAAACAAGTCACAGGGCGTCACCATGCTGTCGGTTGGTCCTGCAGCTCGTGATGTAGACTCGGATACCAGGCACGCCTATGTCCAGCTCAACGACAATGGCACGGTATATAAGGACGCCGATGGCAATCCGGTGATTCTGAACCGCGAAAACGGCTACAAGGCGCTCGACGATATCTGCGGTGCGGGCTTCTCGTACACGGGCATGAGCGCGGACAGCGTCAACCACAGCTTTTATATGGACTCGATCATGTTCTATAAGACCGAAGGTACCTATGAAACAGATCTGGCCGAGGACTACGGCAAGCCGCTGACCAGTTACTACGACCAGAAAACCGAGATCCCGCGCAGCATTCTCAACCAGATCGATGAACTGATCACCTACCCGGACGCGGGCGATTACCGTGCGGTGCAGTATATTTCCGAGATGCTTGACGGCTACCGGCAGGGCTACGCCGGTTCCGCGGTCGGCAACGACTTCCTTTCGGAAGAGAATTTAGCCGCAACGGCAGCGTCGCTGGGGCTTACCTCCGTGTGGGAAAAATTCACCACGGCGCGTGACTTGTGCGTGGAAGCGGGCACGATCATTCAAAATGACGACGGCACCTACACCTACCCGTCCAACAACGACGCAGGCTATGAAAACGTAGCTGCCACGGGCGAAGTCACAGGGCTTGTGGCGCAGCTGGTGCGTTCCCTTGAAAAGCTGCCCGATCCCTCTACGGTCTCCTCTGTCAGCGACGCGCTGGAGACCGAGATCGTCCGCGCGTATTCGCTCTATACGCGCTTGAATCTGACACAGCTCAATGCGCTTTCTTTGGCGGAGGAGCAAAAGCTGCTCGACTACGCCGTCCTGGTCGGTGTCGATTCGAGCACCGACTTAGACGTCGCGGGCAATACGCTGGCGCGCAACAAATTTGTGCTGTTCAACGATTTTGAATCGCTTTCGATCGGCACGGAATCCGATCTGTTTGAAAACGACCCCAACGGTGCATGGAGATACGGCGACTATCGCTATACCAAGGGCTTTTTGACCTATGGCTCCACCACCCGCACCTTCCTCGGCACTTGGGACAACAGCCAGTTGGATGCGAACAGTCCCAGTACGGACAATTATGCCGACCCCATGCAGAGCGGTACCATCGTGGATGGCAACGAGCGCAGCGAAACGCTGAAAAACGGCACCAAGGCGACGGTGACGGACGCGGGCTTTAACGGGACGCACGGCGCTGCGGTCGCCATCAATTCTTCGTATTATAACGGCAGCGGCTCCAGCGGCGGCAACGGGAACGGCATGTACAACATCCTGAGCGTCTCGCTCGACAGCTATTCCGCCCTGGACGGCGATAACAACGATGCCATGACGCACAACATGGGCATTGTGAACCTCGGCGATGTGCTGGAGGGTCCCAACGGCAACGCAGCGAGCAGCACTTTCCCGCTCGGTTTGGTATTCTACGCGGACTTCTCGCAGCTTTCCGACTTCAAGCTGACCGCGTCCATCACAACGGGCTCGCACCGCGACGGCTCGGGCGCGAACGACTTTACCCTTGCCATGGGCGACAGTGAGGCCAATAAGAGCATCTATCTGATGGATATGCGCACCGGTGAGTGGGTCGACTGCTCCGCCAGCGGGCACGGCGCAAACTACTTTAGCTCCGACGTGACGACCAACGGCCTGACGCTCGCCGGCTACGAGGGATATATCATGATCCCCCTCTACCAGTTCAAGGACAACTGGACGCAGGCGACCACTGGCGGCACGGGCGCCGTCAAGCTCAGCGAATATGCAGCCGGGCTGAACAGCATTTACCGCGTGAACATCGGCATCGCCCCGGACAACAGTGCTGCATCGTCGGACGCACTCGAGGGCAAGACCTTTGTCATTGACAACATCGGCTTCGGCTACACGTCGGACTATGACACGGGTACGACGGTTCACTCGACCTTCGGCGAAGTGCTGGGCATCAAATCCCAGTACCAGAACGAATTTGAAGAAGCCGTTGCGGCACTCGAGCCGAGTACCAGTACCAGTGAGTCATGGAGCGCTGAGTTCATTCAGGCGCTGAGCGACGCGCAGTTGTTGTACAATGCGCTGACCGAAGCCGAAAAGGGCTTTCGCTCCACGCAGCAGGCATATGCGATCCTGCAAGGGTACCAAAACGCCACTGCGGAGGAGATCGGTGAATATTACGCCGCCATCACTCCCCAGCTGCTGTTCAACGTTTATTTCTCGGGTCTCAAACTGAGCGACACATTGGCGGTCGCCGACGGTAACACCTCCGGCGAATATGACCTGCCGTATCCCGGCGTGATCGATACGGACGGTAACGGTACGGCGGACGCGGTGAACTATGCGGCCTATGGCTTGACGGCGGATACTGCGGCGCAGATCATCAAGTGGTACAACGACGGCTACTCCAAATGGACGCAGAGCACAAAAGACGAGCACCCGGAGCAGTGCCGGCAGTTCCTCAATGCCTACAACGCGGCGATGCGCTGTGTATCTTCGCTCGAACCCGCACTCACACAGTCGCTGACCTTCTTGAGATCGCTGTATACGGGCGGCACAGACGCCCTGTACCAGACCATGTCGCAGCTGTATCCCGACAGGGCGGCAACGGGCAGTCTCGGCGTCGCGGGCGACGGCAACGTCTACCCGACGAGCGGCACCTACGACAAGACCAAGCCCTACGGCTCCTGGACGGCGAACGGTGCGACGGTCAATGAAGGCTTCTTCATCTCCGTCAGCGACGAAAATATTACAACGCTCGAAACGGCACTCACCAATTTCAATCGGAACAACAACTACTTCGCCAAAGTCCTCATGGCGGACGGCAGCATCCGCGACGGCGCGGAAAATGTCTCCGAGGCATGCGAAAAGCTGCTGAATAATACCGATACCTATACCAATGCAAGCGGTCAGACGGTGAACGGCGGCGTGGTGCAGCTTTTGGGTAAGTATCAGACGCAGTACGAAGATGCTGCGCAGAAGCTGGCAGACGGCACGTTCACGGCGACCGACCGCACAAATCTCCTCAACACCATCGCCGAGTATGAGTCGCTCATTGCTACCTACCACGACGTAGCGGAGCTCTATGACGTCATCCAGCAGATGTATGATCTGACGCCCGCTGTGACCGGTACGCTGTCGGCATCCACTGTAAATCTTTCGTATGATGACAGAGACACGAACGGCACGGTGGCAAGCACGGCAGACCCGACGTATCAGCTCACCGCGTTTGAGCGCTATCTGACCGATACGACCGGCACAGGCACCTTGACAATCACATCTTCGAACGGCGGCGTCCTTTCGGACGGCGCGGGCACAACGCTTGCCTACACGCTTTCCTACGGCGGCACGACCGTCTCGTGGGGCACGGCGGCTGCGGACGGCAGCACGTCGGCAGATGTTGCAACGGGCATTACCGCGCCGATGGCCTCGGGCAGCGCCCTGCATGTTACAGTCCCGAATGCACAGCCGACCACCAGCGCATTAAGCGATACGCTGACGCTGACCTACACCTACCAGTACACCGACCGCAACGGCATCCTGCGTGAAGCGACCGATGTAAAGCAGCTAACAGTCAACTACGCAACCGGCGACTTCTACACCGTCACGGTGGACGCGGAAGTCCAGATCCCGTGGGGCGCGAGAACCACCAATTACCATGCAGAGACCTCCTACAACTTCAGCGGAGACGCTACGCTTCGAGTGGAAGGGACGGCGACCAACGCAGTCGATGCGGAGGGCAACAACCTGACCATGACGAACGCCGGCACGACGGATACTATTTCCGGCCGCATCAGTGATCTGGTTTCCACTTACTATGGTCCGGGAGCGGGAAGTTCGATTCAGTGCTATAGCACGGTTACAATAGAGGATGACGAGTGGGTGGGCAAACCCCTCGGCGAATACCGCGCGACGGATGCTATCACCTACACCGTCACCTATTCGGACGGCAGCACAACGCCGTAAGGCAAGTTCACCTGAAAAGGTTAACGATATACGCCATGAAAATACGAAATTCCGAAAAAAGGAGATGATGTCGGATGAAAAAAATGATTTGCGTGGGGCTGGCGGTCATACTGCTGGCGCTCTGCGCACTGCCCGCCTTCGCAGAGGATGTCGGCAGCATGCAGATCTCCACGCAAAGCGACCAGGCAGCTTATGAGATCTCTATCCCCGCCGACACCGTGATCCCCTGGGAGGCTGCCGAACAGGCGCTCGGGGAAGTCACGGCGAGCAAGCTGCAGCTTGCGTATGACCACGTCGTGCGCGTAACGGTCGATTCGCAGAACGCGTTCAACCTCGTCAATGATGCGGACGCGACCAAGACGATCGGCTACACACTCATAGGCGCAGACGCCATGGAATTCGCGCCCGGCGCAATCGACACGGTCTACCCGCTGTCCGTCGCCGTGAGCGAGGATCAGTGGGCGCAGGCGGCTGCCGGCAGGCACACGGATGTGCTGACCTTCACCGCCGAATATGTCGCAGCTTAAAATCGTAAGTCAAAAAACTTTATAAAAGGAGCAAGACCATGAAAAAAGTATTGTCTATTGCGCTTGCTGTTGTTATGATGCTTGCCGTGTGCGTTCCCGCTTTTGCGGCAGACATCACGACGGACGGCGGCACGGGCACCGTGATCATCAAGACCGTGACCACGACCGCAGGCGGTGAGGATGCGGCGAACTTCACCGTGACCATCCCCGCGGACACCGAGATCACCTGGGGCGCCGAGTCCACCACGCTGACGTATTATGTGGAATCCCACCTTCGCTACGGCCAGCATGTGGAAGTCAGCGTTGCCGGTAACGGCGTCATGAGCTACGTCGCTTCGGCGGACGACACCTTCACGCTTCCCTACACGCTCGGCGGCGAGTATGCCTATGCGGCGGAAAGCCCCGTTGTCTATCCCGCGGCTTCCCCCGACTTCACGGTGGAAATTGCGGAAGACGATTGGAACCGCGCTGTTGTTGGTGAATACAGCGACACCCTAACCTTCACGGCAGAAGTTGTGACCGCGTAAAACGGTTGCTTGAGAACACTTAGAGAGGAGTAACCATTATGAAAAAACTTTTGGCTATGGCGCTTGCCGTCGTTATGATGCTGGCGGTTTGCGTCCCCGCGTTCGCGGCGGAAATCACGACCGACGACGGCAAGGGCACAAGCATCATCAAGACCTCGACCCAGACTGCCGGCGGCGAAGAAGGCGCTGGCTTCACCGTGACCATCCCCGCGGAAAACACGATCTACTGGGATGCGCAGAGCACCGATCTCACATACACCATTACTTCGCAGCTTGGCCCCAACACGGGCGTGCAGGTCACGGTGGATGACACCGACCAGGCTTATGTGATGACCGATGCAAACTCCTACACGCTGGCGTACACGCTCGCGGACACGGTCGGTGTTACGACGTCTCCCGTTGTGAACGCAGAGGAATTTACCTACACCGTCAATGTTGCACAGACGGCTTGGGATGCGGCGATCGTTTCGGAATATGCCGATGAGCTGACCTTCACGGCAGAGCTTGTTGCGATCTGACAACAGCAGTACGATATAAACCGAAAAGAGGAGAAAACCTATGAAAAAGATTTTAGCAATTGTGCTGGCACTCGTCATGATGCTGGCGGTCAGCGTCCCGGCGTTCGCCGTGGACATCGCGACTGACAACGGCAAGGGTGAATCTGTTGTCAAGACTTCGACGCAGAACGAAGACGGCGAGGAAGCCGCAGGCTTCACCGTTTCGATCCCGGCGGAAAACATCGTCCCGTGGGACAGCCTGTCCAAAGACTTCACCTACACCGTCACCTCGCAGCTCGCGCCTGCTAAGGCAGTCCGTGTGGATGTTGCCGATGCGGACGACGGCCTTGTGATGACCGACACGACCGGGCTTACACTGGCGTACTGGCTTCAGAACAGCTACGCGGTCATGGACGGCCCTGTGGTGAACGCGCAATCCTGCACCTTCACCGTGTGTGTCTCGCAGGACAACTGGGATGCCGCTCCGGTTTCCGAGTATTCCGACACGCTTCTGTTCACGGCTTCGATCGTGGACGTGACCCCGTAACAAGCGCTTTTCGCGCACAACATAAAAATTCTGAATGAATTGAGGGAAAACCATGAAAAAGATTTTAGCAGTTGTTCTCGCACTCGTCATGATGCTCGCAGTCAGCGTTCCGGCGTTCGCGACGGACATTGCGACCGACGACGGCACGGGCGACACCAAGCTCCAGACCCTGACGACCGATGAAGACGGCAACCCCGTTGCAGGCTTCACCGTGACCATCCCCGCTACCGTGGAGATCCCGTGGGGCGGTACTGAAGCAGGCGACACGCTGGATTGGTCTTATGTTTCGCAGCTCGAAGCCGGCAAACAGCTGAGCATCTCGGTGAATAAAGCTTCCGGCATCATGACCAACGGCACGGATAACCTGTCGTATACCCTGACGGGCGATGCAGTCGGCACAGCGTTCACGACCGGCGCGGCGGTTTGCGCTTTAACGGAAAAGTCGATCGATATCGCTGTTTCGGGCTGGGACGATGTTCCGGTTGACGCATACTCCGATACCGTGACCTTCACGGTCGCAGTCGTCGATATCGTCTGATCACGCCGCGCAACATAACTCTCGAAAAGGAGCAGGCCTATGAAAAAGGTTCTCTCTGTTGCGCTTGCACTCGTCATGCTGTTCGCGGTCTGCGTGCCCGCCTTTGCGAGCCAGACCATTACGCAGCCGGGTGACACGGCGGTTGAAGTGATGACCCTGACAACGGATGTAAACGGCGACCCCGCCGCGAACTTCACGGTGACCATTCCCGCCACGGTAAGCATTCCGTGGTACGGCACGACCGGCGGCGACTCCATCACCTGGTCGTACACCTCGCAGCTCAACATCGGCGAGCAGCTTCAGATCTCGCTCAATAAGACGAGCGGTGAATTTTACAGCGACGGTGAGAATGTCCTCGCGTACACGCTGTCGGGTGACGCGGCAGACGCGGCATATGTGACCGCCGACGAGGTCGAGTCCGCCAGCCGCTCCACCGCCGTAACGGTCACCGGCTGGGAGGACGTTCCCGTAGGGTCGTATTCCGATACCGTGACCTTCACCGTCCAAGTGGTTTGAGTGACAAGCGCTTAACAGAATAAATCAAATTTATAAAAGGAGCAAAACCATGAAAAAGTTTTTAGCAGTAGCACTTGCAGTTGTTATGATGTTCTCTGTCAGCGTTCTTGCTTTTGCAGCGAACCCCATTACAAAGGATACGGAACAGACCGAAACCATCGACGTTTACACCGTTGTGGATGCGGCGGATGACACTTACACCGTGACCGTTCCCGCCAATGTGGCGATCCCGTGGAGCACCACCGGCTCCAGCAGCGGCACAGCCGACTACACCGTATCGTGCAACCTCGTGGCAGGCTCGACCCTTCAGGTAGCCGCGGCTGCGAATGACGGCGGCGTGATGAACATGGATCCCGTTGGCGACGATACCCTGACCTTCGCGCTTACCGGCACGACCGATGCGCAGTCTTTCTCCGGCTATGTGACCTCCCAGACCGTAGATCTGGATGCGACCGTTTCTTCCTTCGAGGGCGTTGCAGTCGGCGAATACACCGGCACCATGACCTACACCGTTACCTACACGGCTGCTTAAGTACGCTGACCATCTGTTTAGCATACGAACGGCTTTGAAGTACTCGAAAGGGGTGATTTCATGAAAAAAGCTTGCAGCGCCGTGCTGGCCTTGCTGCTGTGCTGTGCGATGCAGCTCGGCGTCTTCGGACTCGGCAACGTAGAGGTGAGCACGGTCGTACCCGGCGAGCATGAAATTACCGTGACTTACAACGAGGGCGGCTACGTCCTGTATGGCGGCGAGGTTCTGCCCAGCGGCACGACGCTGACGGTGGAACGCTTTGATGATGTTACGCTCAGTGTGATCTGCCAGGCGACGGATCACCTGCAGAGCGTCACCGTCAACGGCGAGGACGTGACGGATCAGATGCAGTACGGGCAGCTGATACTTTCCGGCGTGCATACGAATGTGGACATCGTGTTTACATTCCAAAAGTGCGCGGACGCAAAGCCCCTCGACCCCTCTGATCCCGAATATGACCCCGAGGATCCCAACAAGGGCGCGGATGAATGTGTGCATTATGCCTTAAGCGGCGGTGTGTACCGCGGCGACAAGCCGTATCCGAATGCGGGGCTGGTCTTTGACTTCGGTGAGATCGAAACCGCTGCGAACGAAGACGGCGAATATGCCGTGGACGACATCAAAGACGGCTACCACACCGTAACCATCTATGATCCCGACGGCACCGTGGCGGGCACGGCGAATTTCTCCGTGACCGAAAGCGAGACTGCAACAGAAGTCACCGTGACGAAGCTCCCCGACGGCACACAGCTTGTGACTGTCCCTGCCGGCACGGAAAGCATCCTGCTTGACTTCGTCGTGAATGACGACGGTACCGTTACCCTTGTCCCCGGCACAGAGCCCGAAGTGCCCATCACGGAAAACCCGATCATCACCCAGACCGGCGCGCTGATCCGGGAATATCCCGTGGCAGCGGGCGCAACGCTCGTGCTGATCTTCGGCGGCATTCCGTTCCTGTTCTTCCTGCTCCGCAGAAAGAAGAAGCAGGAGGAAGAAGAGAACACCGCTGTGTAAGGTAAGGCGTTTCATGCTGTGTGCGGCTCTTTGCCGCACGGCACAGAAATGAAATAAAATCCAATTGCGCCCCGTGCGAAAGCACGGGGCGCTTTTTGTTAGCTGCCGGATATTAGATCCCGGACGCTGGATGCGGTATGGGCAAGTTCTCTGCAAAACCGAATTTTGGCGTGAACCATGTAGGGCGCGGGTGATTCCCCTGTCAGGGGAAATGTCGCAAAGCGACAAAAGGGTTCGGGATTCGGAGAATCTGCTCGCGCCGAAGTCCTGCAATCCCTGTAGGGACAGCCCTTGCGGCTGTCCGTTTTAGCGTTTAGAAGTTAGATGTTAGATATTAGATGTGGTGCAGGACGGTCTGCGCAAAGCCGCAGTTGCGTTGAAATGAAAAGAGCCCCGCCCCTACGGATTGCGAGGTTTATTTTTCAGCGCAGCCGTGGCTTCGCACGAAATCTGCTTGCACCGTATCTGATTTCTGTCTTCTAACTTCTGATATCTGAACGGAGCCCCGCCCCTACGACTGCGAGGTTAATCTTTTCAGCGCCGTTTGCAGTAAAGCCGAAATACGCACAATCCGTAGGGACAGCCCTTGCGGCTGTCCGCAGGGAAGCGCATCGCAAACGGACAGGGACAAGCCCTGTCCCAACGATTTTTGCTGATTTTCGGTGTAACGCAGCCGTTGATACGCGGGGGCTCTTTCCACACCGCTTCTGATATCAGCTTTCTAACTTCTGAAATCTGACCGGCGGTCGGGCACGAAAATTCTCGTCTCCTCGAAAGCCCTTTGCACGTCTTTCTGTCCGATAAAAAATATTTTCATGATTCCCACCGCCAAATCAACACGGGCGCAGTCCTTGGACTGCGCCCGTGTTGCATTGCATATGTTGTGAAATCTGCTAAGAGCCTCAGCGTTCCGCTGTGGCTGTCTCGTGTTCGGCGGAAATACCTTGTGCCGCGGCAGAGCTCGGGTCACCGTCGGGGCTTGCAGGCTGTCCTTTGAAAAAGTTTCGTATGCGCTCGCGTGAAAAATACTTCCGATATTCAAAGCACTTGAACAGCTGGAAGCTCACGCTCCCGAGATATCCTGCGACGATATCACCCATGGTATCGGTGTTGCCGTGCTGGACACCCATATGCAGGATGCAGTCCGTCAAAAACTCAATGATCTCCCAAAATCCCGCGCCCGCAAAGGAAAAGAAGCCGCCGAACAGGATCACCACAAAAGGCTCGTGCGGCAGGCTCAGCCGCTTGAAAATCCATTCGATCAAATATATCCCGATCGCCCCGAGCAGCAGACCGCTGATATAGTGCACCACACGGTCATATCCCGGAAAACGATCATAGAGTTTTAAAATCGACCCCGCTGCGGGGAAAATCAGAAACAGGTTCACCATTAAGTAAGTACCGATCGGGAAGCGGCAAAGAAAAAGTGCGATCGCAAGCACGGCAAGCTCCATGCCGATCTTGTCAAACAGCTCCGTCTGCGGCGGGGCGAAGATGCAAAATAAAAAGATGACGAGCGCCGTGAGCAGGGAAATGCCCAGACGCCGCAGTGTCTCCACCTTGACACCTTTCCATTCTACAAGTCCGTTTTTCATAATAACTCCTTCCCATCCCGTTTATTGTGCAGCGTTTGGAAAGCTGAAACGGGCTCTTCCACAAACCACTGCTTTGCTTTCTGCTTGTATACGGTATACAGCGGCGCAGCAGGATCAAAGCTGATCTGATACATGCGAAACACCACAGGGATATTTTTAGGCTGCCAAAGCTCTGTGTACGAATAGGCGTAGCGCATGCCGAGCCTCTGCATGACGGCGCCGCTGCGCGGATTTTCGCGGTCATGCGTGGCGGTCACAAACGGCATGCCGTCCGCCTTTGCCTGCGCCAGCACCATGCGCGCCGCGCGCGTCATGATGCCTTGCCCCCAAAACTCCCGCCGCAGAGCATACCCGAGGTCGTGCGCGCCGTCCGTTTCCAAATGGATATAACCAATGGGCAGATCATCCGCTTGCAAACAGACCGCGTAACGGTAACCGACCGGGTTTCGGTAGAATGTCTCATACTTTTCCCGGAACAGTGCTTCAGCCTGCGCCTGTGTCTCCAAGGGAAACCACGGCAAAAATTTGTTTACCGCCCGATCTGCATAAAGCGCAAACAGCGCAGGGATATCGCCTTCGGTAAACCGCCGCAGGAGCAGCTCGCCTTTTGTGAGTACCGGTGTGTTTTGGCTCGTGTTCATACCGCATCCCCCGTCCGCACCAATAGGCATACGCTTTCCACATGGCTCGTGCGCGGAAAAAGATCTGCGGCGGCAAGCCGGCGCACCGTATAGCCGAGGGGCCGCAAGCGTGCGCAGTCGCGCGCAAGCGTGGCGGGGTCGCAGGAAATATAAACGATTTTCTGCGGCTGCATGGCGGCGACCGTTTCAAGCACCTGCTCGCCGCAGCCCTTGCGCGGCGGGTCAAGCAAAACAACGTCGGGATGCACGCCCAAGGTCTGCAAACGCGCCGACGCATCGCCTGCATCCCCACAGAAAAATTCCGCGTTTTCGATTCCGTTTTCCGCAGCGTTCCGGCGCGCATCCTCCACCGCTTCGGGTACGATCTCCGCACCGTACAGCCGGCCGATCTTTCGCGCCATGGAAAGCCCGATGAGCCCTGTGCCGCAGTAGAGGTCAAGCACGGTTTCCTGCCCCGTCAGCCCCGCGAATTCTGCGGCTTTTCCGTAAAGACGCTCCGCCATATCGCGGTTGACCTGGTAAAACGACTGCGGCGAGAGCCGCACGCGGATGCCGCAAAGCGTATCCGTGATATACGGTACCCCCCAAAGCACGGTGCAGTGTGCGCCGAGGATGACATTGGTGCGCTCGGTATTGCGGTTGAGCTGTATGCTCGCAATACCGGCATGCAGCTCCAAAAGGCGTGCAACAAGCGTGTCTGCGTGCGGCAGCACGCCGCCGTTTATCACAACACAGACCATGATCTCGCCGCTTTCAAAGCCCTTGCGCAAATACAAATGCCGTACAAGTCCCTTGTGCGTTTCGGTATCATACACGGAAACATCAAATTCTTCTAAAAATGTGCGGAACACCCGCACGATCTCTGCAAATTCCGCAGGCTGCAAAAGGCAGTCCGTGCAATCGATCACGCGGTGCGAGCGCGGGGCGTAAAAGCCGATCTGCACCTTTTTGTCCACACGCGCGACCGGATATTGCGCCTTGTTGCGGTAGCGTTCGATGCATGCCGGTACAAGGATCTCCTCGCAGGAAACGTCCATATGCGCAAGGCGGCGGAAGGCGTCCTCCACGCGGCGCTGCTTTTCTTCCGCTTCAAAGCCGTATGCAAGCTCGCGAAGCGCGCAGCCGCCGCAGCGCGGGAACAGCGGGCAGTCGTTTTGCACGCGGTACGGCGACGCGGACAAGACACGTGTGACCTTGGCGACCGCGTAGTGCTTTTTTGCCTTGATCACATGGGCTTCCACTTCGTCGCCGGGCACGCCGCCGCGCACGAATATCGCAAAACCGTCCAAATGGCCCACGCCGCTGCCCTCGGCGGTAAGCGCTTCAATTTTCAGCGTGAGGGTCTGGTTCTTCTGGGGTGTGGGCATGATGTTCCTCCGCTTTATATTTCCGGATCCGCCGCACAAGCAGCGCGCCGAGCAGGATGCCAAGCAGCACAGCCGCCGCTGCGACGCAAACGAGCTCCGCCGCGCGGCGCTCGGGGGTCAATTCCGCCGCTTCCGAAAAAAAGCGGAACACGTCTGAAAAATCCACTTGTGCAGCTCCTTTCTTGTATGCGCACAGTCGGCGCACATGTCGAATCTGTGATAATAGTAGCACACATCCGCCCAAAAGGGAAGAGGGGATTCTCAACAAATGTCTATAAAATCGGGCGAAAATATAAGTAAAACGCTGCAAAATATACCGCAAGCACAAACAAAGTCCCAAAAAACGGACTTTGCCGACGGGCAAGCCTTGTCAAAGGTGCGCCGGAATGGTACAATCGAACACAGAAACGAACATTTGTTCTGTTGTTTTGGAAGAGAGGGAGCGCATGACTTTGACACAAATGGCACAAACCTACCGGCAGGACGAAGAGACCTTGACGCGGCAGATCGACCGCTTTTTGCCGTATGCAAAGTCCCTTTCGGGTGAAAAGCGGCACGAGGCATACCGCCGCCTTGCCTGCCTTTACGAAATGCGCCGCGACGTGCGCATGACGGCGGGGCTTTTGGAATCCTATTACACGGACTGCGCGAAACGGCGCGTTTACCGCGATAATCGACAATTTTTTTATGGAAAGAATTAGCAGTTTGTGATTTTTTCTATTGATAATCGAGCGGCAAATCAGTATAATATATGCAGTCCTGTTGAGAAAGGAGTTCCAAAAAACATGATGAATTATTCCCATGAAGTTGAAAAAATGTGCTGTGTTGCAAAAGGCCCCAAGCACGGCCCCGCGCCCATCCCCGAGGAAGGGAAATGGGTCAAGGCGTATGAGATCAAGGACATCTCCGGCTTTTCGCACGGTGTGGGCTGGTGCGCACCGCAGCAGGGTACCTGCAAGCTGTCACTCAACGTCAAAAACGGCATCGTTGAGGAAGCGCTGGTCGAGACCATCGGCTGCTCGGGCATGACCCATTCGGCGGCGATGGCGGCGGAGATCCTGCCCGGCAAAACGCTGCTTGAGTGCCTGAATACCGACCTCGTGTGCGACGCGATCAACGTCGCCATGCGCGAGATCTTTTTGCAGTTCGTTTACGGCAGAACGCAGTCCGCGTTCTCGGAGGACGGTCTGGTCATCGGCGCGGCGCTCGAGGATCTCGGCAAAGGCCTTCGTTCGCAGGTCGGCACGATGTTCTCCACGAAGCTGAAAGGCGTCCGCTACATGGAAATGGCGGAAGGCTATGTCACCCGAATGGCGCTCGACGAGAACGACGAGGTCATCGGCTATGAGTTCATCAAGGTCGGCAAGATGCTTGAGGATATCCGCCACGGCGTTTCCGCCGACGAAGCGCTCAAAAAGAATACAGGTACGTACGGTCGTTTTGCAAACGCTGCAAAATACATCGACCCTCGTGAAGAATAAGGGAGGGACTTCCACATGGCAAACGATGTAATGTTTGAAGGTAAAGAGAGAAGAATGGCGAAAATCGAGAAGTGCCTTGCCGAATACGGCATTGCGAGCCTCGAAGACGCCAAAGCCCTTTGCACCGAAAAGGGCATCGACGTAGAAAGCATTGTCAAGGGCGTGCAGCCCATCGCGTTCGACAACGCCGTTTGGGCGTATACGCTGGGCGTGGCGCTGGCGCTCAAGACCGGCGTCAAGACCGCTTCCGAAGCGGCTGCGACCATCGGTAAGGGTCTGCAGGCGTTCTGCGTGCCCGGTTCCGTTGCCGAGCAGAGAAACGTCGGTCTCGGCCACGGCAACCTCGGCGCCATGCTTTTGAACGAGGATACCAAGTGCTTCGCGTTCCTCGCGGGCCACGAATCCTTCGCCGCGGCGGAGGGCGCAATCGGTATCGCCAAGACGGCGAACAAGGTCCGCAAAGAGCCCCTGCGCGTGATCCTTAACGGCTTAGGCAAGGACGCGGCGATGATCATTTCGCGCATCAACGGCTTTACCTATGTCAAGACCGACTATGATTTCTACACCGGCGAGCTGACCGTGCTGAGCGAAACGCCGTATTCCGAGGGAGAGCGCGCGGCGGTCAAGTGCTACGGCGCAAACGACGTGCTTGAAGGCGTTGCCATTATGAAGAAAGAGGGCGTGGATGTCTCCATCACGGGCAACTCCACGAATCCGACGCGCTTCCAGCACCTGGTCGCGGGCACGTATAAGAAATGGGCGAACGAGAACGGCGTCAAGTACTTCTCCGTGGCGTCCGGCGGCGGCACGGGCAGAACGCTCCACCCCGACAACGTCGCGGCGGGCCCCGCTTCTTACGGTCTCACGGACTCCATGGGCAGAATGCACGGCGACGCACAGTTCGCAGGTTCCTCCTCCGTTCCGGCGCACGTCGAAATGATGGGTCTTATCGGCATGGGCAACAACCCCATGGTCGGCGCTACGGTCGCTTGCGCGGTCGCGGTCGAAGAAGCGATGAAATAAGCTTTTGTCTGTATTGTACGGACAAGCAAAACGCAAAACCCATAACGAAGGCCGTCCCGAAAGGGGCGGCTTTTTTAGATGTCAGATATCAGATATTAGAAGTTAGAAGCGGTACAGGGCGGCTTTACGGTAAGCAGAAAAATTCCAACAATCGTAGGGACAGCCCTTGCGGCTGTCCGTGAGCAAAGACCCGGGTTCAGATGCTAAAGTGGGTAGGGGCTTTTCCGTACAACGGAAAGACAGCGTTACGCGTCGCACCGGATATCTAACATCTAAAAACGGACAGCCGCAAGGGCTGTCCCTACGATGCGCCTTTTTAGAAGTTAGAAGTTAGATGTAGGATAAAGAAGTTTTCCGCAAAGCCGAAAATCAGTACAGTCCCGTAGGGCGGGGGTGATTCCCCTGATAGGGGAAATGTCGCAAAGCGACAAAAGGGTTTGGGATTCGGAGAATCTGCTCCCGCCGCGCGTCTGTGCAAATCGCGTAGTGGCGGACTTCCATGTCCGCCAAAGGGCAGTTGGGCAAACAAACCATCTTCCGCCTGCCCGGAAAATTTTCTGCCCGAATTCCCGGAAACAAAGACAAAATCACTACTTCCTATGGCGGGGGGGGTGGAACCCCGCCACTACGCGGCGGACGTAAAAATCTATTTCGAACGCAGCGGGGGGGGTCCTGTTATCCCCACTTCGGCGAAGAAAACCCGTAGGGTACGCTTGCTATTTTGCAAAAGCACTTGACAAACCATATGCCTTGCATTACAATGCATATAGAATACATTGTAAAGCGAGGTATAAATATGCGATACAGCAAAGAATTGTTAAAGGGCAGCACGCCGATGCTTGTTTTAAGCGTGCTCAAACGCGGCGACCAGTACGGTTACCGCATCATCCGCGAATTGGAAGCGGCGAGCGAGCAGGCGTTCCACATGACGGAGGGGACGCTTTACCCCATTCTGCACGCGCTCGAAAAGGAAAAGCTGCTGGAATCCTATTGGCAGGAATTCGACGGCAGAAATCGAAAGTATTACCACCTCACCCGCAAGGGGCTTCGCGCGCTGGAGGCAAAAAAGGAGGAGTGGGAGTCCTTTTCGCACGCTGTCAAAAAGGTCCTCAATTATGCGTGAGAAAATGACGTTGCAGGACTACATCAACCGCGTGGTCGTGCCGATCTCCGACGAGGAAGCGAAGAACGAAACCGCGCGGGAGATCCGGGCGCACCTCGACGAGCGCATCGAATTTTATAAAGAGATCGGCTACGACGACGAGACCGCAGAGGAAAAGGCGGTCGAGGACATGGGCGACCCCGAACCCGTCGGGGCGTCGCTTTCCCGTCTCCATCCGAAAGGGCGCGTCATTACCGCCGTTTTGGCGGTGCTGCCGCTGGTGCTGTATATTGTATCGTGGCTTTCGCCGGTGCCGGTCGCGCGGCTCTATTCGTTTATACGCCTTGGGTCGCAGGGCTTATGGTTCGGCGTTTGGGAGATCGTTCCGCTACTCTATCTTCTGTGGCTGTCCCGATTTGGCAAAAAACGCGGCAACCGCTTTTTGTGCGCGCTGCCGGTGCTTGCGGCTTTTGCGTATGGCGGATGGTATGCTTTTTGGCAATGGACCGGGGAGCCGGTACTTCTGTGCTCGCCTGCCCTTTTGTCAGCGATCTGCCTTCTGACGGGGGATTTGGATTGCCTGCGGCACTATCCGTATGTCGCCGGCGTCGTCGCGCCCGCGTGGCTGGATGCACTGTCGCTTCTGTTTTATCTGTTCGTATTTTTCCTGCTCCTGTCGGGTTGGATCAGCGTATGCCGTATGCGTAAGCCTACATATCGCTTGCGCGACAAAAAAGCAAGCAAGCGGCTTACTGCTATAAGCAGAGGGCTTATGATCGGGATCACCGTTGTTTTTGCCGTGAGCATTCCGTTTTTTGCTTCCGGTGCTGCGGAAACAAATGCTGCGACCAGCGAAATGACAGACTTTGACACAGTTATTATTATCCAAAGCGAAGAACCTGTTGCTTTGGACAGCATAGATTGTGCGCAGACAGAAGTCCTCACGGTTGACTATGAACTGTTTGCAGCAGAGGCAGAGTGGTGGGTCAACAATGAAGCCGCAACATTTCAAGTGGAAACAACAAGGGAAACGCTTCTCAGCCCCTGCGGAAGGACACTGCAATACTCGCAATGGGTGCTTCGTGCGGAATGTGCGATCACCGAGCCGTATGTGTATGTCGGCTTTTTGGACGTAAATGGATATGAGATCCGCAACGATGCTTCGGCTGCTGAGCCTGCAAGCGGCGAGGTAAGGCTTTCCGTCGCACCCGAGGACTGGCAAAAAACCGAGACGGTCGGAACGCTGACGAGGGACGGGGATTCGTATAACCGTGTGGAGATCGTCATAAACGACGCGCGGGAGTAGAATTTGATGAGCAGACGCGGTGCGGGCGGGGTTGTTCAAAGCTACGGCTTCGCGGACGATCAAATTCTTACAGCCGTAGGGGCGGGGCTCCGTTCAGGTTTCAGAAGTTAGAAAGCAGATATCAGAAGTGGGGTAAGAAAATCCCTCCCGCGCACCATCGGCTGCGTTACAACCGAAAATCAGCAAAAATCGTAGGGACAGGGCTTGCCCCTGTCCGTTTGCGATGGCTTCCCCGCGGACAGCCGCAAGGGCTGTCCCTACGGATCGCGTGTTTTTCGGTTTTACTGCAAGCTGCGCTGAAAAAATTAGCCATGCAATCGCAGGGGCGGGTTTCTATGCCCGCCCCTGCGACTTCAGATTATATTTTTTTGCAAAGCCGCAGCTTCGCATGAAATCTACCTGCACCGCATCTGCTTTCTAACTTCTGATATCTGCCATCTAACAACGCGCCCCGTGTGCATTTGCACACGGGGCGTGTTTCCTTATATCATCTGATTTTACAACCCGCTTACTGCTTCCACGGGTTATCCTCGTCCGGGTCGGTGGGGTCCCAGCCGCGGCGGCTGTCGTTCGTGTCGATGCGCACGGGTGTAGGCGGGGTGAGGGGTTCGGCTTCGGCGCTGTCATAAATTACAACGGTCGTGCCCTTCGGGCAGTTGTCATAGATCCATTTCGCGTCCTCCACGGTCAGCCGAATACAGCCGAGCGAAGCGGCCTGCCCCAGCTTGTTGAATTCTTCATATTCAAGGTCGCTCTTGTCCTTTGTGAAATACGGGACGGAGTGGAACAGATACGGTCCCGAGATGCGTGTGGCATACTGCCCGTAAACATTGCCCGAAAGCAGCCGCCAGGTGTATTTGTCGCTGGTGGTGTAGGTGCCTGTGGGCGTTTTGCCGTCAAGCCCCACCGAGCACGCCATCGCCTTGTACGGTACGGTGTAGTCGCCGTTCGCATCCTTGCTGTAAACGGTGACGATGTTCTGCTGCCGGTTGACGCGGATGAGGTACGGCGCGTCGTCGTTCTGCTTGCCGCCGGGGGCTTCCGCAACATATTCGCCCGAAACATAGCCCACGCCGCCGTCATAGTCGATGCGGTACCAACCGTTTGAGCACCGCCCTGTGACGGAAAGCGGCGTATCCTGCCCGACCATGCCGAGCTTTTCACCGTCCGCAGAGGGCGTCGCGCGCACATTGAGCGTCACAACGGTGGAATACATCGTCGTTTGCATGTCCGTGATCGTCACGTCCCCGGCGGCCTGCGCCTGTGTGGTGGGCGCCTGTGTGACGGGCGCGGTGGTCGTGACGGCTTGCGTTTGTGTTTCGATCTGCGCACCCGCGGCGGGATCCGCCGCGCGGTTATGGCGCACGACAAGCACCGTGGTGACGACCGCTGTGACAACGAGCACGGCGGCAAGCACGATAAGCGCAATTTTTTTCTTCTTGTCAAGCCCATGCTTGCGATTGCGCGGCGCACGCGGGCTTTTCTTTTTATAAGTAGAGGAAAATTCCATGGTGTCCTTCCTTTGCCGTCAATTCTTTGTAAACACAGTATATGCGCAAAGCGGCGGCTTGTCAATAAAAGAACGCCGATTTCCTGTAAGTCCCGGCAGCTGTTGTTTTGTATGCCCGTTATTGTGCGGCGCATACTAAAATTGATTTTACAAAATCTTTACGAAATCGTTTTTGCTTTACGCACTTTTAACGCAACCGTGCTTGCAGCTTTAACATTGGTCGAATAAGCTTGTTTCATACCGAAAAAAGGAGAATATGTATGAAAAAAACAGTTTTAGGTATTTTGGCCGGCGTGCTGGCAATTGTTATGTTGCTTGCGGGCTGCGCAGGAGGCGAATTTGACACGACGGATGAGATCACGGTCATTTCCCGTGAGGAGGGCTCGGGGACGCGCGGCGCATTTGTAGAGCTGTTCGGTGTGGAGGAAGAGGACGAAAACGGCGAAAAGGTGGACCGCACCGTGGCGACTGCCGATGTGCAGACCAGCACGGGCGTGGTGCTCACCAGCGTGTCGGGCAACCGCAACGCCATCGGTTATATTTCACTGGGTTCCTTAAACGATACGGTCAAGGCGCTGCAAATCGACGGCGTCGCGCCCTCCGTAGCGGCGGTCAAGGACGGCAGCTACAAGATCGCGCGGCCTTTTAACATCGCGTATAACGAAAATACGCTCTCCGACGCGGCACGGGAGTTTATCGATTATATCCTCTCGGCCGAAGGACAGCAGATCGTCGAAGAAGCGGGCTATATCCCCGTTTCGGAAACCGCTGCGGCCTTTGCTCCTTCGGGCGCTTCGGGAACGGTGACGGTGTCGGGCTCGTCCTCGGTGACGCCGGTCATGGAAAAGCTCAAGGAGGCGTTTGCCGCCGTGAACGCGAATATTACCGTAGAGGTCAATATGAGCGATTCCACCACCGGTATGACGGACGCGGCAAGCGGCAACTGCGACATCGGCATGGCGAGCCGCGCGCTCAAAGACAGTGAGCTTTCTTCAGGCCTTACCGGCACGCAGATCGCGCTCGACGGCATCGCGGTGATCGTCAATCCCGAAAATCCGCTGACTTCACTTTCCAGCGAACAGGTCAAATCGATCTATGTCGGCGACGCGACCGTCTGGGCGGACGTCATGGAATAAAGTGTGAAAACAGTATCTCCCGCCGTGCATTTTGCGCGGCGGGAGCCCTGTGCGTTTTACGGAAAGGATAGCCTATGCTTCAAAAAATACGGGAGCGCGGTATGCACCTCCTCTTCTTTCTTTCGGCGGGCGTGAGCATCGCCGCAGTACTTCTGATCTGCATCTTTTTGTTTTCGCGCGGCATACCCGCCATACGCGAGATCGGGGTGCAGGAATTCCTGCTGGGCAAGGTCTGGAAGCCCTCTTCCGATCTGTACGGCATTTTCCCCATGATCATCGGCAGCTTATATGTTACGGCGGGGGCGATCGCCGTCGGCGTGCCCGTAGGGGTCTTGACGGCGGTGTTCCTCGCGTTTTTCTGCCCGGGGCGCATCTATCGTTTCTTGAAACCGGCTGTAGATCTGCTTGCGGGGATTCCCTCGGTGGTCTACGGCTTTTTCGGGCTGATGGTGATCGTGCCGTTTATCCGCAATACCTTCGGCGGCAGCGGCACAAGCTGGTTGGCGGCAAGCTTAGTGTTAGGGATCATGATTCTGCCGACGGTCATCGGCGTGTCCGAAGCGGCGCTGCGTGCCGTGCCGAAAAGCTATTATGAGGGGAGCCTCGCTTTAGGCGCAACGCATGAGCGCAGTGTGTTTCGCACCATGCTGCCTGCCGCGGGCTCCGGTGTGCTTTCCGCGATCATTCTCGGCGTGGGGCGCGCGGTCGGCGAGACGATGGCGGTCATCATGGTCGCGGGCAATCAGGCGGTCATGCCGTCGTCACTGACCAAAGGGCTTCGCACGCTGACGGCGAATATCGTGCTGGAAATGGGCTACGCTACGGATCTGCACCGAGAGGCGCTTATTGCGACGGCGGTGGTGTTGTTCGTGTTTGTACTGCTCATCAACCTGTCGTTTTCCGCCGTAAAAAGGAGGAAGGGCTGATGCGCAATACGTCGATCTCCAAAGATCAGGCGGCGCGCCGCGCCAAACGCAATGCAGCGAGCTTGCGCGCGGCGGTGTATGCGGGCGCAGGAATTTGCATTGCCGTGCTCATCGGAATCTTGATTTACATTTTGGCAAAAGGCGTGCCGAACCTCACGCCGGAGCTGTTTTCCTTGCAGTATACCTCTGAAAACGCCTCGGTCGTGCCCGCACTGCTCAATACGCTGGTGGTCGTGGCGCTCTCCCTTGCGATCGCCGTCCCGCTCGGGATCTTTTCCGCGATCTATCTGGTGGAATATGCCAAAAAGGGCAACCGCTTTGTGAAAGTCGTACGCGTTACGGCGGAAACGCTTGCGGGGATTCCCTCCATCGTATACGGGCTGTTCGGCTATCTGCTGTTCGTCACGACGCTGGGCTTCGGCTATTCCCTGCTCGCAGGCGCGCTGACGTTGAGCATTATGATCCTGCCTGTTATTCTGCGCACCACCGAAGAAGCGCTGCAAAGCGTGCCCGATCTCTACCGCGAGGGTTCGTTCGGGCTTGGTGCGGGCAAGCTGCGGACCGTGTTCCGTATCGTCCTGCCCTCTGCCGCGCCCGGTATTCTCGCGGGCGTGATCCTTGCCGTCGGACGGCTCGTCGGCGAAACGGCGGCGCTCATTTTCACGGCAGGTACGGTGGCGCAGACGCCCGACAGCCTCTTGGGCTCGGGCCGCACGCTCGCGGTGCATCTATATGCATTGTGGAACGAGGGGCTTGCAACGGAAAAGGCGTATGCCACGGCGGTGATTTTGCTGGTGCTCGTGGCGGGCATCAACACGCTCTCCTCAGTGATCGCCTCAAAATGGACGAAAGGAAACAAAAATGGATAACGTTTGCATCGATATACAAAAATTTGACCTGTTTTACGGGGATTTTCAAGCGCTCAAAAATGTCAGCCTGCAGATCCCGAAGCAGCGCATCACGGCATTTATCGGGCCGTCCGGCTGTGGGAAATCCACGCTCTTAAAATCCCTAAACCGGATGAATGACCTTGTGGAGGGCTGCCGCACGACCGGCGACATCACACTCGACGGCGATAACATCCGCCAAATGGATCCGAATGTCCTGCGCCGCCGCGTGGGCATGGTGTTCCAAAAGCCCAACCCCTTCCCGATGAGCGTCTATGACAACATCGCCTACGGGCCGCGCACCCACGGCGTGCGCAAAAAGGCGGAACTCGACGAGATCGTGGAGCGCGCGCTCACTGCCGCGGCGATCTTCGACGAGGTCAAGGACAGATTGAAAAAATCCGCGCTCGGCCTTTCCGGCGGGCAGCAGCAGCGCCTGTGCATAGCGCGTGCACTCGCCGTCGAGCCCGAGGTGCTTTTGATGGATGAGCCCACAAGCGCGCTCGACCCCATTTCAACGGGGAAGATCGAAGAGCTCGCGCTTTCGCTTCGGAAAACGTATACCATCGTCATTGTGACGCACAATATGCAGCAGGCGACGCGCATTTCCGACCGCACGGCGTTCTTTCTTTTGGGTGAGCTTGTGGAGGCGGATGCGACCGAGCAGCTTTTTGCGACGCCGCGTGACCGGCGCACGGAGGACTATATCACAGGGAGGTTCGGATGATGCGAAGCAGATTTGAAAGGCAGCTAAACGAGCTGCATGAGGATATGATCGCCATGGGTACGCTGTGCGAAGCGGCGATCGGTGAAGCGGTACGCGTCCTGTTTGCCGCCGACCGGGAAGCCGCCCGACAGGTGGTGTACGGCGATCGAGATATCGACCGTAAGGAGCATGAGATCGAAGGGCTTTGCCTGCGCCTTTTGCTGCAGCAGCAGCCCGTGGCACGCGATCTGCGGCATATCTCGGCCGCATTGAAAATGATCACGGACATGGAGCGTATCGGCGACCAGGCGGCGGATATTGCCGAGATCACCCAGCACTTCCGCTTGCCGCAAAACCCTGCGAGCGAACGGCATATCTCCAAAATGGCGGACGCCGTCAAGGCGATGGTTACCGAGAGCATCGACGCCTTCGTGCGCGAGGACGAGCCGCTGGCGCGCAAGGTGCTTGCAAGCGATGACGAGGTAGATCGCTTGTTTTTCAAGCTGCGAAGTGATATAATAGACATGATCTCCCAAAATCCCGCCGGCGGCGAGGAAGCGGTGGATCTTCTGATGGTCGCAAAATACCTCGAACGCATCGGCGACCACGCCGAAAACATCGCGGAATGGGCGCTGTTCACCATAACGGGCGAACGCCCCGACGACGGTTCGGCGGCGCCGGGCACAGAGAAAGGAAACGTATGATCTATTACGCCGAGGACGATAAAAGCATCCGCGAGCTTGTAGTGTATACGCTGCAAAGCACGGGGTACGAGGCGCGGGGCGTTGAAAACGGCGAAGCGCTGTTTGCGGCGATCCGTGAACAGCCGCCGGAGCTGATCCTGTTGGACATCATGCTGCCCGGCGAGGACGGCATCTCGATCTTAAAAAAGCTGCGCGCGAGTGACGATACCAAGGATATCCCCGTGATCCTGCTGACGGCAAAGGGCTCGGAATACGACAAGGTCAAGGGGCTCGACTGCGGCGCGGACGACTACATCACCAAGCCCTTTGGCATGATGGAGACCGTTTCGCGCGTGCGCGCCGTGCTGCGGCGTGCACAGCGCCGCGAGGACGGCGAGGTTTACCGCTGCGGGCCTATCGAGCTCAACGTCAAAACGCACCGCGTGTATGTCGACGGCGCGCCGGTGGAGCTGACGTATAAGGAATTTGCCCTGCTCAAGTATCTTTTGCAAAATGAGGGCATTGCGCTCACGCGTGACATGCTGCTGGAAAAAATCTGGGGCTACGACTTCGACGGGGAGACACGCACCGCCGACGTACATATCCGCACCCTGCGCGCAAAGCTCGGCGACGCGGGAAAATATGTCGAGACCGTCCGCGGGGTCGGCTATCGGATCGGCGGTGAAGGCTGATGCGGCACAGCCCGATAAAAATCGTTTTGGCCTATATCGTAGCGCTGCTGCCCGGTATCGCGGGGCTCATCCTTTTGGTGCTGCGGCTCGATGATATCTGGGCTTTGGTGTGCGCGGGCGTTTTGGCGTTGTTTTCCTGCGGACTGCTGGCGCTGATGCGCTATTGCTTCAAGCTGGAAGCGGATTACACAAAACGGCTGCAAGTGCACGACGAGGAAGCCGCGCGCCGCGAAAAACAGCTGGCGCAAAGCGTAGAGGAGTTCAACGCCATCATCGCGGGCATGCCCGACGGGCTGGTCGTTTTTGCCGCCGACGGCTCTATCGTTTCCGCCAATCCCGCCGCGCGGGAGATCTTAGCGGGCGACACAACGGGCGGGTATCAATCCCTCAGCCGCGAAAAGCACTATCTTTCCGTGGTGGAAAGCGCCCTTGCCGGCGAGACGAAAACCAAAAAAATGAAGCGTGCGGGGCGGGTGTATTCCCTGTCGGCAGCGCCTGCGGCGGGCACGGAGAAAAACACCGCCGCCGTGCTGTTTATCGTAGACATCACGGACGCGGAGCTTTCCAAAAAAATGCGCCGTGAGTTTTCCGCCAACGTCTCGCACGAGCTGAAAACGCCCCTGACCTCGATCCTCGGCTACGCCGAGATCATCGGCAACGGGCTTGTAAAGCCGGAGGACATCCCGAAATTCGCAGGGCGTATCCGCAAGGAGGCTGCCCGGCTTTTGACGCTCATTGAGGATATCATCAAACTTTCTCGTCTTGATGAGGACGAACTGCGTGCCGAATTCGCGCCGGTCGAGCTGCACGGGCTGTGCGAGGCGGTGCTCGGCGAGCTTGCCGCAAAAGCCGAAAAGTCGCAGGTGACGCTCTCGCTTACGGGCGGGGAAACGGTCGTAAGCGGCTTCGAGCCCGCGCTTTATGAAATGGTGCACAACCTCTGCGACAATGCCATTGCATACAACCGTCCGGGCGGCGGGGTACGCGTCGCGCTCGAGACAGTAGACGGTAGGCCGCAGCTTTCGGTCTCGGACGACGGCATCGGCATCGCCCCCGAGCACCTCGGACGCATTTTCGAACGGTTTTACCGCGTGGACAAAAGCCATTCCAAGGACACGGGCGGCACGGGGCTCGGACTTTCGATCGTCAAGCACGACGCGCAGCTGCACGATGCGCAGCTGTCTGTAGACAGCACCCCGGGCGTGGGCACGACCATCCGCGTGCTGTTCCGCGCGCAGGCGAGAGAGAAAGAATAACCGATATGAAAAAGCGGCCCCGCATTTTTGCGGGGCCGTATCTATTTTATAAACCCCATTTGCATCGTGTATTCGTATCGTGTGAACAGTCCTCGTGATTGTCCGTCCGAGCAGAGCATTGGAAGAAAACGACCTGCGTTTACGATAAAGCGTAAATGATTTCGCGTAGTGGCAGGCTTCCATGCCTGCCCGAGCACAGCGCGGCAAATTAAAAATCTGCGTCTGTGATAAAAATCGGAATTCTGTTTTTTACAGGGAATAGCTACGAAAATAGACCTCGTTGATGGCAGGCGTGGAAGCCTGCCACTACGTGTTGTGCGTAAGCTTTCGGTCTTGCGGATGCTGCTCAATGTCCAAACAGGATTCATGCCGAAATTCATAGACGCAGCGTTTTCGCATAATACAAGACGATTTCCCCGTCCTCGTCCGCTTCTGCCAAAAACGCCGTATAGCCCCAGTGCCGGTAAATGGCGCGGCTGCGCGTCTCGTGCTTTTCTACACCGATGGTCAGGCGCGTAAAGCCCCGCGCGGCGGCATACCGTTCCATTTCTTTTAGGAGCGCCGAAATGTGCCCTTGCCCCTCATAGGCCTTGCGGATGCGCAGGGCGTTGATGTTCGCCGTATGCACGCCGTCGGCAAGCCATTCCCGCCCGCGCACGGCGTCCGCTTGCGGCGAAAACAACAGCGTTCCCTCGCCGACGGGCGTTCCGTTATGCAGAACCGCGAACGTCGCGCCTGTGCCGTCGCGGTTGAGCTGCAAAAACGCCCGCTTCCACGCGCGGTACCGACGGTCGAACGGGTGCTCCAGAATGCTTCGGTTCCAAAGGCGGCAAAGCTCTTTCTCGGTCGTTTTCCTGTATTGAAACACGCAAAACGCCCCCCCTTTTTTCTCCATTCTATCCAAAATCCTCCGCGCTGTCAATTTGCGGCGGCAGCGCGCGGGCGGCTTGAAAATTCGGTATAAAAAATGGTTGTACAAGCACACAAGATATGGTATAATCTTATAATAACTATGCCTATGTGCCATACGGCGTGAAAGGGGCGGGCTATGCCGCGGGATGCGAAAAATCAAGATCTCATCATCGGGCGCAACGCCGTAGCGGAGGCGCTGCGCGCCGACCGCACGATCGACACGCTGTATGTGCTCGCCGGGGAACGCGCACCGGCGGTGCGCCGGCTGGCTGCCGCCTGCCGTGAAAACGGCGCGGTCGTCAAAGAAGTGGACCGCAAAAAGCTCGATACGCTCTGCGGCGGCGGGGTGCATCAGGGCGTGGCGGCGTTCACCGCCGCGCATGATTACGCGAGCCTTACGGATATTCTCGCCGTTGCCGAAGCGCGCGGCGAACCGCCGTTCGTGGTCGTCTGTGACGAATTGGAGGATCCGCACAATCTCGGCGCGGTTCTGCGCACGGCGGAGGCGGCGGGTGCGCACGGGGTGGTCATCCCCAAACGCCGCAGCGCACAGCTTTCCGCGACGGTCGCTAAGACTTCGGCGGGGGCGCTTGAATACATCCCCGTCGCGCGCGTACCGAATCTGCCTGCGGCGCTCGACGAACTCAAGGCACACGGCTGCTGGGTCTATGGTGCGGACATGGACGGCACGGATTACAAAAAAACGGATTTTTCCGGCGGCGTGGCGCTGGTCGTCGGTGCGGAGGGCAAGGGCCTTGGGCGGCTCGTGCGGGAAAAATGCGATTTCATCGTGTCCCTGCCCATGAAAGGGAAGATCAATTCGCTCAACGCCTCGGTGGCGGCGGGCATTTTGCTGTATGAAATCGCTTCACACAGATCTTTGGAGGCTGAGGTGTAAGGCATGTCGCAAAAGGACATTCTGTCGGGGCTTGCGGTAGATAAGATTTTAGACGACGTCAAGCACCTGCAAGGGGAAAAAGGAAGCAGGCTCTGGACGCTTTCCGAAGTGGACGCGCTGCTTTCCGACGAAGAAAAGCCCGCTGCACAAAACGGCGGGGAAGCTTCGCCGCGCTCCGCTTCGTCCGATATGCCGCAAAACCCTGCGGCGGGTGCAAAGCCCGAAGCGCCAAAGCCCGCAAAGCCAATCGAAACGCCGGCGGCAAGCACCGAATCCGAGCCTGCCTCTCAAAAAGAAACGTTTTCCCCGCAGTCCGAAAAGCGCGAACCGCCGAAAAAGGGTGTGTCGCTCAAAGAGGCTGCGCGCCGCGCCGCGCGTATGGAGTCTGCGGAAGAGCTGTCTTCCGAAGTTCCGCAGCAGTCGGCAGTTCCGGACGGGGAGATCGAGCCGCTGCTTACAGGCGCGACCCCGCAGGCGGAGACGCCGAACCAAGAAGAAGCAAAGCCTTTGCCGGAGGATCTGCCCGGACAGATCTCCATTGAAAAGACCCGCGTGTTCAACGAGGTGGAATCCCACGCGGTGCACCGCAGCGGGATCGAACACCAGATCGGCAACCGCGTTTTGCGCACCACAACGGGCGAATTTGACACCGTCGTACCCAAACGGCGCGTCATGGAAACGGATGAAAAGCGCGACCGCTTTTTGAACCGCCCGCAGCAAAAATTGGAAAAAACACAGGAGCATAAACGGCTCCTGGAGCAGATGCCGCCGAAAACGATCGAAAAGCCGGGTGTGATCGTGCGCAAAGCGGAACAGGAAGCCGAGGGCGACCTACAGGCGATCCCAACGCTCGTCACCCCGGAGGATGTACTTAAGAACGAAAACGCATATCCCGAACGGCAGACGGGGGATTTAAGCGCATTCGCAGCGGAAGACGCGGAATCGCCGCTGGAGAATCAGATGATGCTCGACGGCTATGATGCCCACGAGGAGCCTGTGGAGCAGATCGACGAGGAGATCGCCGAAGCGTCGCTTCGCCGCCGCCGTCGTGAACGGGCAAAGGATTTCCGCCTGTTCCCGGGGCTTTCAACGGTGGAGGATGCCGGAACTGCCGCGCAGAACGGCGAGCCCGACGAAGCGAGGTCCGACGAAGCGGATGCGCGCACCCGCGCCGTACCGGAGCTGCCCGAAACGCAGGCGGATGTTGATGAAGACGAACCTTTTGAAGAGGAAACGCCGCGCCGCCGCAGACGCCGCGCACCGCAGCCGGAACGGGCACCGATACGCGTGCTGCGTGAATTTTACGGGCCAAAGGATGCACAGGCGGTCTTTGATATTTTTGTATCCGAAAAGCGCGGCTTTACCGTTCGCATGTGGTTAAGCCTCATCTTTTTGCTCGCTTCCGCCGCAGCGGCGCTGCTCGTGCGCTTTACGGGCAATTTCGCACTTTTGGGCGGGAGCCCCGCCGTATACAGCGCTTTGCATCTGGTGCTGCTGGTTTGCGCCTTTCTCGTTAGCCTGCCGCAGATGAAAATTGCCTTTTCGGGGATCGTGCATCGCCGCACCACAGCGGAAACAGGGCTTTTGGTCGCGCTGCTGTTCGCGCTCGTGCAGGCAGCCGTTTCGCTGGCGTACCCCGAGCGGCTTACCGAGATCCCCCTGTATTCTGCCCCGGCATTTTTGCTGCTGACCTTGTATTATGCAGGCAGGCGCCGTGGCTTAAAAGAGGATATTCAGGACTTTATGCTGGTTGCCGAACGCAGCAGCCGCTTTTCGAGTGTCGCGCGCATCGAATCGCCCGAAACGGCGTTTGAGATCGGGCGCGGGCTGCTGCTCGGTGATCCGGACGTTCGCTATTCCAAAAAGATCGCGTTCCCGACGGATTTTGTGCGCGTGTCCAAAACCAACGACCGCGATTTTGATGTATATACAAACGCGCTGCCTGCGGTGCTTATCGCCGCTTTCCTCATCGGCGCGGTCACGAGCTTTATACGAAACGATGTGTTTGCGGGCATTTCCGCTATTGTTGCCACGGTGCTTGTGGGGCTGCCTGTTGCCGCCGTGCCCGGCTGTGCCGCAGCGCTTGGCGGTGTCAACCGCCGCCTGCGCGCGCAGAATTCGCTGTTGAGCAGCTATGACGCCGCCTTTGATGCGGTCACGGCGAACGCCGTGGTGCTCGACGCCGCCGAGCTGTTTGACGGCTGCCGCTGCCGGCTTTGCGGCATGAAGACCTACCATAAAATGCGCGTGGACGAGGCGCTCTTATACACGGCGGCGATGACCATCCGCTCTGGGGGCACGCTGTCCGACGTGTTTGATGCAGTGATCCTTTCAAAGCGCGAGATCCTGCCGCCCGTTGAATCGCTCGCCTATGAAGAACGGCTGGGGTGCTCGGGCTGGATCTATAACCAGCGTGTGCTCGTGGGCAGCCGCGACCTGCTTTTGAAGCACAATGTGGACGCCCCCTCGCGCGAGGAAGAGCAGCGCTTTAAAAAGGACGGCTGCGAGGTGCTGTATTTGGCGGTCGAGGGCAAGACCGCCGCGCTGTTCGTGGTGGAATATGCGTCTGATAAACAAATTTCCGTCTATTTGCAGCGGCTCGAAAAATACGGTGTGACGATCCTGCTGCGCACCTCCGACCCGAACATCACCGAGGCTCTTGTGGAGCAGTACTTCGATCTGCCGCACAACCTTGTGAAGATTATCAACCCCGTCGCGGGCGATATGTTCCGCGAGCTTTGCGAAGAGCCTCCGCGCCCCGAGCCCTGCGCCATTTTGCACAGCGGCTCGACCGCCGCCGCGCTGCGCGCATTTTTGGCGGCGTTCGTACTGGAGGAAAAATACCGGCTCTCGCAGGTCTTATTGTATATCGGCGTGGGGCTTAGCGTCCTGCTTATGGCGGTGCTCAGTTTCTTTTCAAGCCTTGGGCAGGCGGGGATTGCCGAGATCTTGATCTTCGAGCTTTTCTGGGCAGCAGTTGTGCTGCTCGTTCCGAAATTCAAAAAAGTGTAAGGAGGCGCACGAATGGAATGGCTCAAGGAAGCCGCGCTGTGGCTTTGGAACAACCAGGAGTTCCGCTTTGTGATCGACGCGGCGTGGAAGCTGGCTTTAAGCGTGCTGCTCAGCGGGATCATCGGCTTTGAACGCGAGCATTCGCACCGCCCGGCGGGCTTTCGCACGCACATCCTCGTGGCGGTCGGCTCAACGCTGATCATGCTGACCTCCGTATACATATCCAAGACCTATGAGGGGCAGGCGAATGTGGACATCACCCGCATGGCGGCGCAGGTCGTCAGCGGCATCGGCTTTTTGGGTGCAGGCACCATTTTGCGCGAGGGCTTTTCCGTCAAGGGCCTTACCACGGCGGCAAGCCTGTGGGCGGTCTCGTGCATCGGCATCGCCGTCGGCGCGGGCTTTGTGACGGGCGCCTGCGTTGCGACCTTTGTCATCTATATGACGCTCAATTCGCTCAAAAAGGTCATCGTCCGCGGCAAAGCGGGCAAGGCGCTGTATATCGAGGTCAAGGATCTCGCCGAGCAGGTGCCGAAGATCTCGGGGCTCATCAAGCGCACGGGCACGGTGGTGCACTCCATGGAGATCCTTTACGACAACGACTCGAAATTCCGCAAGAAAAAGGATACCGCCACCATCAAGGCGCTTATTTTCCCGAAAACGGACAACGCGCTGAAGATCATTGTCTCCACCCTGCAAGCGGATGAAAACGTTGTGGACGTGTATATGGATTAGATTTTAGATATTAGATATTAGATGTTAGGCGTGCAAAGCCGAAAGTGTGCTGGTTATGGTCCGCCGGGAGCGCCGTATGATTTTTCGGTAGGGCGCGGGCTTGCTCGCGCCGTCTCCCCACACATCCGGCTTCTGCGCACGGACAGCCGCAAGGGCTGTCCCTACGAGATGCGCTGCGCTGCGGTTCGGTGCGCAAACGGCAGACCTCTTAAACAGGGTTTGCCTTTTCCGGTGCCGCCAAAGCCGCCCTTGCCGATAAAACCAATCTTTTTCAGATTCGGCAGAAATAAAACAATATCGAATTTTTGCACCTTTTCCGCAAAAACTACCTTCGGGCAGCCGCCCGAAATCGCGCAAAAGCGGAAAGGAGCGCAAATATGCCGAAGGACAGGAAGAAAAAGCCGTCGCAGCGTGCGGTTGAAAAGATCAGCGAGGTCACCGAGGAGATCGCCGACATCTGGCACGGCTTTGACAATGAAGGCGCCGATACCGACGTGCTCGGCAGCTACACGGGCACGCCGACGGACCACACGGCAAATCCCGTGCAGGATGCCGACGACCTGTAAACGGGAAAAAAGGCTTGCAATTCTTTTGCACTTGTGCTATGATTGCAGCGTAAGAATACAGGCTGCGATTGGAGAGTGGGGCGACCCGCTCTCCTCGTTTTGTGCGGACTTCGCGGCGGAAAGGAGTGCCGCGCCGACAGCTCGGCGCGCCGAAAACCGATATGGCGGAAAAAAAACAGAATACGGCGGCGGTGGTCTGGGCGATCGCCGAGCCGCTTGCGGAATCGCTCGGCCTTGTGCTTTGGGACGTACGCTTTTTAAAAGAGGGCACCGAGTGGTATTTGCGCATTATTATTGATAAGGAAAATGAGCCTGTCTCTATTGACGACTGCGTGGCGATGAGCCAGGCGCTGGATGCGCCGCTGGACGAAGCCGATCCCATCGACCGCAGCTACAGCTTACAGGTGCAGTCGCCCGGTATTGAGCGTGAATTGACGCGCGACTTCCACTTTACGCGGTATCTCGGCGAAAACGTGATGGTGCGGTTCATCCGCGCCGTAGACGGCAGACGCGAATACAAGGGCGTGTTGGAAGATTACGCGGACGGCACAGTGACCGTTCGGTGTGACGACGGCGCGACGCGCATGTTTGATAAAAAAGAAGCATCGTGGATAAAGCTCGATGATTTTGGAGGTTTTTAAGAGATGAACAAGGAGTTTTTCGAGGCGGTCAAGGCGCTGGAAAAGGAAAAGGGCATCCCCGCCGAATACCTGTATGAAAAGATCAAGGCGGCAATTTTGGTCGCAGTCAAAAAGGACTACAACGGCAAGGATGTCATCTCCTGCGAGATCGATCCCGAACAAAGCATCATGAACGTGTTTCTCCACAAGACGGTCGTGGAAACGGTCGAAGACCCCGACTGCGAAATGACCGTTGCGGAAGCACAACAGTTCAAATCCGACGCGGCGGTGGGCGACGAGATCCAGATCGCGCTCGAAGCCAAGGACTTCGGCAGGATCGCGGCGCAGACGGCAAAACACGTCATCCGTCAGGGCATCCGCGACGCGGAGCGCGGGCAGATCATGATGGAATTCCAGTCCAAGCAGCAGGAGCTGGTCACCGCCAAGGTGCAGCGCATCGACCCCGTGACGGGCAATGTGACGCTTGAGATCGGCAAGGCGGAGGCGATCCTCCCGAAAGGCGAGCAGGTCCCTGATGAGACTTTCACCGAGGGGAGCCTTACCAAGGTGTTCATTGTGGATGTCCGCGACACCGAAAAGGGCCCGAAGGCCATGATCTCCCGCACGCATCCGGGTCTTGTCAAGCGGCTGTTTGAAACGGAGGTGCCCGAAATCTACGACGGCACCGTGACGATCGAGGCCGTCTCGCGCGAAGCGGGCGCGCGCACGAAGATCGCCGTGCACAGCAAGGAAGAAAATGTGGACGCCGTCGGCGCGTGCATCGGCCCGCGCGGCGCGCGTGTGAATAAGATCGTCGAGGAGCTCGGCGGCGAGAAGATCGACATCGTTGTATACAGTGAGGACCCGCAGCAGTTCGTCGCCGCGGCGCTCGCGCCCGCAAAGGTGCTGGGCGTCGAGATCGTGGACGCCGAAGCACGTTCCTGTCAGGCGACCGTGCCCGACAACCAGCTTTCGCTTGCTATCGGCAATAAGGGTCAGAACGCCCGCCTTGCGGCGCGCCTTACCGGCTGGAAGATCGACATCAAGCCCGAAAGCGGCTTTTACGAGGGCTAAGGCCCGAAAGGATTTACAGGCAACAAGGGAGCTGACAGCGTGAAGACCAAAAACATACCGATGCGCCTTTGCACGGGCTGCGGCACGCAGAAGCCGAAGCGTGAGCTTGTGCGTGTGGTGCGTTCGAAAGAGGGCGTCATCTCGCTCGACACGACCGGCAAAATGCCCGGAAGGGGCGCTTACATCTGCCCCGATGTCGGCTGCCTTTTGAAAGCGAAAAAAGCGAAGCGGCTCGAACGCGTCTTCGGCTGTGCCGTCCCCGACGCCGTGTACGCCGAATTGGAGGAGGCGCTGCAGCGTGACGGATAACAAAGCAGGCGGGCTGTTGGGGATCGCCCGCCGCGCAGGGCTTTTGAGCGCCGGACATGACGCGGCGCTCGGCGCGATACAAAACGGGTCTGCGAGCCTTTGCCTGCTCGCGTCGGACGCGTCCGCGCGCTTGCAGGCGGAAATGGAACGCGCCGCTGCCCGCTTTTCCCCGAATGCCGCGACGGTACGCGGCACCTTTACCATGCAGGAGCTCGGCAAAATAATCGGCGCAAAACCCACGGCGGTGCTCACCGTCAATGACGCCGGCTTTGCCGCGCGCATACAAGACTACATCGGGAGGGAATGACAGGATGACGAAAAAATATAAACTCCACGAAGCCGCAAAGGATTTCAACGTCCCCAGCAAAAAGCTGGCGGATCTGCTGGGTAAATATTTCCCCGGCGAAAAGAAATCCCAGACGGCGCTTGAAGAAAAAGAACTGGATGTGCTGTTCGATGTGCTGACCGCCGAAAACGCGGTGGAATCTCTGGACAGCTATTTTGCCATGCAGCGCACTTCCGCGCCGAAAAAAGAAAAAGCTCCCGCCGCCAAGAAACCGGCTGCGGCGGACAAAAAGGCGGATGCTGCACCTGCACCCGCGAAAAAAGCAAAGGACCCCGCGAAACCCATGCAATCCCGCACCAAAGGCGAGGTGCGCCACGTGGATACGCGTGCGGGCAACGTGGAGCTGGACAAATACAACGAGCGCTATGAAAACATCGCGCCTGTCAACAACCGCAACAACGGCGACAATGTCGTGCACAAGCAAAAGCTTAAACAGAAGTCGCAGCAGTACCGCCGTCAGGGCATGCGTTCGCGCAAGCGCGAGACCGAAAAGGAGCGCATGGCGCGTATCGCCGCCGAGCGCGCGAAGAAGCCCATCAAAGTTACGATCCCCGATGAGATCACGGTCGGTGAGCTTGCCTCCCGCCTGAAAATGACGGCGGCGGAGGTCATTAAAAAGCTGTTCGCCTTGGGGCAGATGGCGACCGTCAACGAGGTCATTGACTATGAGACGGCGGCGATCGTTGCCTCCGAGCTTGGCGCGAAGGTCGAAAAAGAGGTCGTCGTGACGATCGAAGAACGCATCATCGACGACACCGAGGACGCCGAAGAGGATCTGCTTCCGCGCGACCCGGTCGTGGTGGTCATGGGCCACGTCGACCACGGCAAGACCTCCCTGCTTGATACGATCCGCCATACCGCGGTCACCGAGACCGAGGCGGGCGGCATCACGCAGCACATCGGCGCATACCGCGTCGATGTGGGCGGGCAGAAGATCACCTTCCTCGACACCCCCGGCCACGCGGCGTTCACCGCCATGCGTGCGCGCGGCGCACAGGCGACGGACATCGCCGTGCTGGTGGTCGCGGCGGACGACGGCATCATGCCGCAGACCATTGAAGCGATCAACCACGCGAAAGCTGCGGACGTCAGCATCATTGTTGCGATCAACAAAATGGATAAGCCCGGCGCTTCGACCGAAAAGATCATGCAGCAGCTTACCGAATACGAGCTCATCCCCGAAGAATGGGGCGGCGACGTGATCTGCGTGCCGGTCTCGGCGAAAACGGGCATGAACATTGACAAGCTGCTTGAATCCATCCTGCTTGTGGCGGAGATGAAGGAGCTCAAGGCCAACCCGAACCGTCCCGGCAAGGGCGTGGTCATCGAAGCGCGGCTCGATAAGGGGCGCGGTCCAGTGGCGACGCTGCTCGTACAGAACGGCACGCTCAAAGCGGGCGATACCATCGTCGCAGGCATGGCGGTCGGCCGCGTGCGCGTCATGACCAACGACCGCGGGCAGCGTGTGGAAACGGCGGGACCCTCTGTCCCCGTGGAGATCACCGGCCTTGTGGATGTCCCGCAGGCAGGCGACGCCTTTGACGCGGTCTCCGACGAACGGCTTGCGCGCGAGCTTGTGGAGCAGAGAAAGCACGATGCCAAGGAAGAGGAATTCAAACAGTTCCACAAAGTTACGCTTGACAACCTGTTCGCTTCTATCAACGAGGGCGAGGTCAAGGAACTCGACATCATCGTCAAGGCAGACGTGCAGGGCTCCGTGGAGGCGGTTCGCCAGAGCCTCGAAAAGCTGTCGAACGACGAGGTGCACGTCAAGGTCATTCACGGCGGCGTCGGCGCGGTCAGCGAATCCGATGTGATGCTCGCCAACGCTTCGAACGCCATCATCGTCGGCTTCAACGTGCGTCCCGACCCCGTGGCAACGCAGCTTGCCGAACGCGACGGCATCGATATGCGCATGTACCGTGTCATTTACGACTGCATCGAGGAGATCGAGGCTGCCATCAAAGGTATGCTTGCGCCGAAATACCGTGAAGTGCAGCTCGGCCGTGCCGAGGTACGCAATGTGTTCAAGCTTTCCTCTGCGGGAACGATCGCAGGCTCCTATGTGCTTGACGGTAAGATCACCCGCAACGCGCAGATCCGCGTTGTGCGCGACGGCGTTGTCATCACCGAGGACGCCATCGCATCGCTCAAGCGCTTTAAGGACGACGTCAAAGAGGTCGCGCAGGGCTATGAATGCGGCGTAGGGCTTGAAAAGTTCAACGACATCAAAGAGGGCGACGTGCTCGAAGCCTTCATCATGGAAGAATACCGCGATTAACGCCGCGCAAACTACATTCGATATTACAAGCGGCAGGGGATGACAATGGCAGGATATAAAACAGACAGGACCTCCGAGGACATCAAGCGCGAATTGGTCGCACTCCTGCGCGAACTCAAAGACCCGCGCGTCAAGGATAAAATGCTCACGGTCGTGCGCGTGGAGGTCAGCCGCGACCTTTCGGTAGCGAAAGTGTATGTCAGCGCGTTCGAGGGGCTTTCTACCGCCAAAGAAGCGGTGGAGGGCTTAAAAAGCGCGACGGGGTATCTGCGCCGCGAGGTCGGCGGGCGCTTAGGACTTCGCAAAACGCCGGAGCTTCGCTTTATTGCGGATGATTCCGTGGAACGCGGTATGGAGATCTTTGAGAAGATGAAGCACATCTCGGGAGGGGAAGATGCGTAACGTGACCGCAGAACAGGCGGCGGCGCTGCTTCGTTCCCAAGACCGTATTTTGATTTTGACGCACCGCAATCCGGACGGCGACACGCTCGGCAGCGGCTTTGCGCTGCTGCACGCGCTGCAACATCTCGGCAAGACGGCGCGCGTCGTCTGCGGCGACAAGATCCCGCCGAAGTACGATTATATGCGCCGCGATCTCCTTGACGAAGCGGACTTTCAGGAAGCGTTTGTCGTCGCAGTGGATATTGCCGACCGCAAGCTTTTGGGTGCACAGCTTGAAGCGGAATACGGCGAACGGGTCGATCTGTGCATCGACCACCACCTTTCCAACACGAAATACGCAGATGCACTGTTTTTAGAGGAGTGTGCGGCGACCTGTGAGCTTATCTACCGTGTGGTTGCGGCGTTGGGCGTCGAGGTCACGCCTGTGATCGCCGACTGCATTTACACCGGGCTTTCCACCGATACGGGGTGCTTCCGTTACTCCAACGTCACGCCCGAAACGCTTGAGCTTGCCGCCGATATGCTGCGAAGCGGCGCGAATTTTGACGACATCAACCGCGTCATGTTTGAGACCAAGACCAAGACGTATTTAAAGCTCGAAGCACTGGTGCTCGACTCGCTCGAACTGCTGTTCGGCGGGCGCTGCGCGCTGGTGACCATCACGCAGGAGATGTTCCGCCAAAGCGGCTCGAACGAAACGGAGTGCGACGGTATCGCCTCCTTACCGCGCAAGATCGAGGGCGTTTCGGTGGGGCTTACTTTGCGCGAGCGTGAGGACGGCAGCTTTAAGGTGTCGGTGCGCACCTATGCCCCGTATGACGCTTCCGCGATTTGTGCGAAAATGGGCGGCGGCGGCCACGCGCGTGCGGCGGGCTGTGAGATCGAAGCGGACGCGCTCAAAACAGGGAAGGATCGGCTTTTAGACGCAGTCAGAACAGAATTGGAAACACAATGACGGGATTTATCTGCATAGACAAACCGCAGGGGCTCACCTCCTTTACCGCGGCGAACCGCGCAAGGGCGATCCTCGGTGCAAAAAAAGCCGGGCATACCGGCACGCTCGACCCGATGGCGACCGGGGTGCTCCCCGTGGCGCTTTCGGGTGCTTCGCGTTTTATTGCCTTCCTGCCCGAGCATAAAAAGACCTATGTTGCGCGCGTGCGGCTGGGGCTTACGACCGATACGCTGGACATCACGGGCGAAGTGACGGGGGAATGCCCCGTAAATGTCACGAGAGAACAGGTGCAAAAAACGGTGCAAAGCTTCTTTGGTGAAAGCGAGCAGCTGCCGCCGATGTACTCCGCCGTGTCGCAAAACGGCGTGCGGCTTTACGAATTGGCGCGCCGGGGGGAGACGGTCGAGCGCAAGCCGAGGCGCATCCGCATTTCGGAGCTTGTGCTTTCGGATATGACGAATACGGAATTTACCCTGCGCGTCACCTGCTCGGCGGGAACCTATATCCGATCGCTCGCACACGACATCGGGCAAAAGCTCGGAACCGGTGCTGTGCTCACGGCGCTGCGCCGTACGGCGGCGAACGGGTTTTCCGAAACGGACTGTGTTACGCTTGAAGAACTTACGCACTTGCGCGATGAAAACCGCCTCGGTGAAGTCCTGCACCCGGTGGATGCGAGTCTTGCCGTGTACCCCGCGCTGACGGTGACGGCGGCGCAGGGGGTGCGCTTTCAAAACGGCGGCGAGCTGCTCGCCGAACGCGTCAAAGGCTTAGAAAAAGCGGGGCTTTACCGCGTGTACGCGCCGGGAAACCGCTTTTTGGGGCTCGGCGAGCTGCCCGAAAACGGCGAAAGCCTGCTTGTAAAGAGGGTGCTTGTCGATGGCTGAACCAAAAAACTGCATTGCGCTTGGCACCTTCGACGGGCTGCATCGCGGCCACAGGCAGGTATTGGAACTGACCAAACGCGGCGGCGGTGTACCTTCGGCGCTGCTGTTCCAGGAGCACCCCGCCAAAGTCCTGTTTGGCATTGCACCCCCCGCGCTTTTGACTTCTGAGGACCGCGAGGCGCTGCTTCGGGAAGACGGCATTACGCCTTTATATGCGGATTTTCGCGCTATCCATGCGCTTCCTGCGCAGGAATTTTTTGAAGAGATCCTGCGAAAGCGGTTTTCGGCAGGTGTGCTTTGCTGCGGGGAAAATTACACATTCGGGAAAAATAAAACAGGAAATACCGCGCTTTTGCGCCGCTTCTGCGAAGCAGCGGGCGTGGAGCTTCGTGTGGCGCAGACCGCCTGCTTTGCCGGCGCGCCCGTGTCCTCGTCGCGCATCCGCCGCGCGCTCGAAAACGGCGAAGTGGAGCAGGCGAACGCTATGCTCGGCAGACCTTTTTCGTATGCGTTCAAGGTCGTGCACGGCGACCGCCGCGGCAGGCTGCTGCATTTTCCGACGATCAATCAGTTTTTCCCTAAGGGCTTTGTGCGCCCGAAGTTCGGCGTATATGCCGCCCGCGTGAACGTGGACGGTGCCTATCACCCTGCCGTAACGAATTTCGGCGTGCGCCCGACCATCGGGACGGAAAGTGTGCGCAGCGAGACGTGTATTCTCGATTACGAGGGAGACCTGTACGGACAGCGTGTGCGCGTGGAGCTTTTAAAGTATCTGCGCCCCGAACAGAGATTTTCATCGCTTGACGCGCTTTCCACAGCCATCGAACGCGACAGCCGCCGCGCGCGGGAATATTTGGAAAAGGGTTGCAATCTTTGTGAAAATCCTGTAAAATAATTATTATATCGGCAAATGTTTCTGCCAAAATCAATAAAGGACGGTGCGAAGCTATGTGGGCTTTGAAAGTCGCGTATTACCGCGCATTCCAAAAAATCATGAAGGTGTTTATGTACTTCCTCGACTGGTCGGAGCCGCAGCTGCTGACCGGCCCCGGCTGCATTCGGCAGCTGCCGGGCGTGATCGCGGACAAGGGCATCCAGAACATCCTGATCGTCACGGATAAGGGGCTTATGAATCTGCACCTGCTTGACGGCCTGTTTGAAGAGCTGAAAGCGAAGAATATCCATTACGTCGTCTATGACGGCGTGCAGCCGAACCCCTCCATCGAAAATATCGAAGAGGCGCGCGAGCTGTTCTTGCAGAACAACTGCGAGGGCATCATCGCCTTTGGCGGCGGCAGCCCCATGGATTGCGCAAAAGCCGCTGCTGCGCGTGTGGTGCGCCCGAACAAATCCATTCCGCAGATGCGCGGCGTCTTAAAGGTCATGCACAAGCTGCCGCCGTTCTATGCTGTGCCCACAACGGCGGGTACCGGCTCGGAAACGACGCTTGCGGCGGTCGTCTCCAACACGCAGACGCATGAAAAATACGCCATCAACGACCCCTCGCTTCGTCCGAAATTCGCGGTCCTCGACCCCGAGCTTACCGTGGGACTTCCCCCGCACATCACCTCGACCACAGGGTTAGACGCGCTTACCCACGCGGTAGAGGCGTACATCGGCAAGAGCAACGTAAAGTCCACCTCGGATTATGCCGAAAAGGCGACAAAGCTCATTTTTGAAAACTTGGAGACCGCCTATAACGACGGCAAGAACATCGAAGCGCGCAACAATATGCTGCTCGCGTCGTTCTATGCGGGCATGGCGTTCACGCGTGCCTACGTCGGCTATGTCCATGCCATCGCGCACAACCTCGGCGGCATGTACGGCATCCCGCACGGGCTTGCAAACGCCGTGATATTGCCCGTCGTGCTGGAGGAGTACGGCAGCGCGATCTATCCGCGCTTGGCAAAGCTTGCCGATATCGCGGGCGTCCCCGGCGTGAGCGAAGCGGACAAAGCGTGCAAGTTCATTGAAGCCATCAAGGGCATGAACGCGCGTATGAACATCCCCACGGGCTTTGCACAGATCCGCGACGAGGATGTCGAACTGATCGTGGAACGCGCCATGAAGGAAGCACATCCGCTGTATCCCACGCCGGTGATCTTCACGAAAGAACACCTGTGCGACATCGTCCGCAAACTGAAGATCGAGGAATAAACCGGATTTTTCCAAGCAGCAGTCTGCGTATGCGGGCTGCTGCTTTTTGCGATAGAACGGCGCGTTTTCGCAAAAAAATCCCTTGAAAGTGAAAAAACTGTTGATACTTGCGCCGATTTCTGCGATAATAGACGCATACATTTTGAACCGACGGCAAATGCCGCCCGGGAGGAATTCTTTTGACCGACTGTGCAAAAATCGCGGAGCTTCTGTTCCCGCACATCCAAAAAACGCCTGCCGATTTGGAGGCGCAATACCCGCCGCGTCAGCTCCCCGAGGGCGCGCGCGTGACCCGTTTTTCGCCGAGCCCCACGGGGTATCTGCACATCGGCGGGCTGTTCGGCGCGCTGGCGGACTATATGACCGCGCGGCAGTCCGGCGGCGTTGTATATTTACGCATTGAAGACACCGACAAAAAACGCGAGATCGGCGACGGCGTTGCGGCGATCTTAGACGGGCTCGAAGCCTTCGGCATCACCTTTGACGAGGGCGTGACCAAAGACGGTGAGAAAGGCGCATACTGTCCGTATACACAGTCTGCGCGTGTAGAAATTTATCAGATCATGGCGAAAGACCTCGTGCGCCGCGGGCTTGCTTATCCGTGCTTCTGCACAGCCGAGGAGCTTGCGGAATTGCGCGACCGGCAGGAGCGTGAGGGCGCGCTTTTGCGCGGCTACTTCGGGAAATACGCCAAGTGCCGCGACCTTTCGGACGAAGAGATCGAAGCGAACCTGAAAGCCGGCAAGCCCTATGTGCTGCGGCTGCGTTCGGACGGTGACGAAGCGCGCCGTATTGTGATCGAGGATATGGCGCGGGGAAAACTCGAAATGCCCGAAAACATCATTGACGAGGTGCTATTAAAAAGCGACGGCGTGCCGACCTACCATTTCGCGCATATCTGCGACGACCATTTTATGCGTACCACACACGTTATCCGCGGCGAGGAGTGGCTGCCCTCTTTGCCGAAGCATATCGCGCTGTTTCGGGCATGCGGCTTCCGCGTGCCGAAATACGCCCACACCCCGCAGATCATGAAGATCGACGAGGAAACCGGCGGCAAGCGCAAGATCTCCAAGCGCAAGGACCCGGAGGCGGCGGTCAGCCATTTTGCCGAAGAAGGGTATCCGGCAGAGAGCGTCAAGGAATATCTGCTGACGCTGCTCAACTCCAATTTTGAGGACTGGCGGCGCGCGAACCCGACGGCCCAGCTTACAGCGTTCCCCTTTAATCTTAAAAAATTGTCCGTGTCGGGCGCGCTGTTCGACATGGTAAAATTGCGCGACGTCAGCAAGCTGTGCATTTCCCGCATGACTGCCGAAGCGGTGTACGAACGCACGCTCGCGTGGGCAAAGACCTATGACGAAGCGTTTGCGCGGCGGCTTGAAGCAGACCGCGAAAAGGCGCTCGGGATGCTCGCGCTCGACCGCGGCGGCAAAAAGCCGCGCAAGGATTTGGCGGCGTTTTCGGAAGTCAAGCCGTATTTCTCCTATATGTACGACGATCTGTACAAAGCGGATTACACCCTGCCCGAACACATCGACCCGCGCGACGCGGCGGCGATTCTGGAGCAGTATGTAACGGTCTGGTCGCCTGAGGACGACAAGGACACGTGGTTTGCGAAAGTGAAATCCATCTGTGCGCCGCTGGGCTTCGCCCCGGAGATGCGCGATTGGAAAGCGGACCCGGCAAGCTACAAAGGCAACGTCAGCGATGTGTCCACGGTGATCCGCGTGGCGGTCACGGGGCGCACCAACACCCCGGATCTTTGCACGATCCTGCGGCTTTTGGGGCGTGAGACCGTGCACGCGCGGCTGGCTTCGGCCGCGGCGTATTACAAAAGTATTTGATTTTGACATACAGCGCGCCTTGCGGCGCGAAGGAGGTTCTGACGAATGGCGGACGAGAAAGAGACCACCATGCCCTCAAACTTTATCCATGATTATATCGACGAGGACTTGAAAGACGGCGTTTACACCCATGTGCAGACGCGCTTTCCGCCCGAGCCGAACGGCTATTTGCACATCGGCCATGCGAAGGCGATCTGCATCAATTTCGGCACGGCGCAGAAATACGGCGGCACATGCAACCTGCGCTTGGACGACACGAATCCCCAAAAGGAGGATGTCGAGTACGTCGAATCCATAAAAGAGGATATCCGCTGGCTGGGCTTCGAGTGGGACAAGTGTCTGCACGCATCGGATTATTTTGACTTTATCTACGAATGTGCGGTCAAGCTCATCGAAATGGGCAAGGCGTATGTGGACGACCTTTCCGCCGACGAGATCCGCGCGCACCGCGGCACGCTCACCGAACCCGGTAAGAACAGCCCGTACCGCGACCGCAGTGTGGAGGAAAACCTCGATCTGTTCCGCCGTATGACGGCAGGCGAGTTCGAAAACGGCGCTAAGGTGCTGCGCGCCAAGATCGACATGGCGTCGCCGAACCTCAACATGCGCGACCCCGTGATCTACCGCATCGCGCACGTGCCGCACCACCGCACGGGCGACAAATGGTGCGTGTACCCGATGTATGACTTTGCGCATCCGCTTTCCGACGCGAAGGAGGGCGTGACTCATTCGCTGTGCTCACTGGAATTTGAAAACCACCGTCCGCTGTACGACTGGTTCTTGCGCGAGCTTGAGATCCCGAGCCCGCCGCGCCAGATCGAATTCGCGCGGCTCAACCTCAACTACTGCTTAACGAGCAAGCGCAAATGCTTGGCGCTCGTGCGCGACGGCATCGTGGACGGCTGGGATGACCCGCGCATGGCGACGCTTTCGGGCATGCGCCGCAGGGGCTACCCGCCGGCGGCGATCCGCAATTTCTGCGAAAAGATCGGCGTGTCCAAGGCATATTCCGTGGTGGATATGGGGCTTTTGGAGTCCTGCGTGCGCGACGAGCTGAACGAGACCGCGCCGCGCGCCATGGCGGTGCTGCGTCCCTTAAAGCTGATTATAGACAATTACCCCGAGGGCAAAACGGAGCTGCTCGACGTCGAAGTGCACCCCGCGCACCCCGAAATGGGCACGCGTCAAATCGTGTTCTCACGCGAGCTGTATATAGAGCGCGACGACTTTATGGTTGAACCGCCGAAAAAATATTTTCGTCTGTTCCCCGGCAACGAGGTGCGCTTGAAAAGCGCGTATTTCGTGAAATGCATAGGCTTCGATACCGACGAAAACGGCGAGGTGACCGCCGTGCACTGCACCTATGACCCGGAGAGCCGCGGCGGCAATTCCCCCGACGGGCGCAAGGTCAAGGGCACGGTGCATTGGGTCAGCGCCGCGGACTGCTTCAAAGCCGAGGTGCGGTTGTATGACCGCCTGTTTTCGGTGGAAAACCCGTCGGACGAGACGAACGGCAGCTTTGAGCAGAATCTCAACCCCGATTCCCTGACGTGCCTGACGGACTGTCTCTTAGAGGGCGCGCTGCGCGACGCCGGCCCCGGCGATGTGTTCCAATTCCTGCGGCAGGGCTATTTCTGCGCGGACAAGACCTCCACACCGGGGAGATCCGTGTTCAATCGGACGGTGGCGCTCAACTCCTCGTGGGAAAAGGCAAAGGGCGCGCAAAAAGCCTGAACGGGCTGTGCGGTGAAAAAGGTGCGATAAAGGAGAATCGAATATGGCTAAGGTCAAGCAAAAAGGCGGCAAGGAGATCCTGTACCGTCTGGTGATGGCGGTACTCGCCGTGTGCGTGCCGATCGCGGCATATTTTTGCGACTATATATATGTTTTGACACAGTCCTCTGCGTTTCAGCTGCTTTCGCAGCTCGCGGGCAATTCCGAGGACACGGGCGAGACGGTGGAATCCTTGAGTCTGCACGAGCTGCGCACGGAATTCCTGCCGATGCTCGAGAGCTATTTCGGCGGCGATTCGGTGTCGCTGCCCGAATCCCTGAACGCGATCAAGCCCGCAGCGATCGCCTTCGCCGTATGCTTTGTGCTCGCGGTGGTGCTCGCCGTGGTGCTGCTGGTGTTCGCGATCGTGTCCAAGAAAAAGACCGTGCCGATGTGCATTGCGGGCGCGGGGATCTTAGTGATGATCGCCATGTATATCTCGTTTCATTATGTGGCGGCGCCGTTTTTGGACGGGACGATCACGCTGTCTTCGTTTTTGCCGGAGTCCGTCGTCGGGACGCTGCTCGGCGGGCTGATCACGGTTTCGGTGTTCCGCTTGACAACGGGGTATTTCATCGAGCTTTTCCTGTTCATTGCCATGCTTTTGTGGGCGGGCGCGAACAAGCTGGTGGAGCTCGGTGACAAGCCGCCGAAGGTGAAAAAGGAAAAAGCGGCGTAAAGCAAAACAGAAGCGTATACAGATCCACAGGGCGCAGTCAAACGACTGCGCCCTGTGTTTTGCTGTGTCAATTTATTTGTGAATATATCTAACTTCAAAACCGAATCTGCCCCGACAAAAGCCCATACAGCGCCACAAGGCCTAACGCGACCATACAATAGCCGCAAAACTGTACGCCCTCCAGCACGTCACAGACCACCCCCTCCGAGGGGCTGCGGCGCAAACGGCGGGCAATGAGCAGCGCAGCTGCCGCGCCGCTGAGAATGATAAAAACACTTAGGGAAATCAGCATGGTCATACCTGCCTTTCTGCCGACGTTGCGTCGGCGTTTGCGGGGATCGTATCTGAGACGGAAGGGTTTTCCTGTGCGGTGGTCGGAGGCGTCTGCGTTTGCGATGCCTGCTGCGCCTGCACGGCTTCTGCAAGCCGGGCTGCGCCCGAAGCGGGAAGCGAAACGGTCGCCTTGAACAGATCCCCGTCGATCTCAAGCTTTAGCTTGCCGCCCTGCAGCGCACACAGGTCTTTTGCAATGGAGAGCCCCAGCCCGCTGCCCTCGAGCGTTCGCGAAGCGTCGCCGCGCACAAAGCGCTGGGTCAGCTCATCGGGGTCGATGTTCAGCGGCTCGCCCGATACGTTCTTGATGCGGAACACGCCGTTTGAACCATCGGGGAACACATCCACATAGACCCGTGAGCCGGGCAGGGAGTATTTGCGTGCGTTGCTCAGCAGATTGTCGATGACGCGCCAGGTCTTTTGGCTGTCGGCGAATACAATGGGGGAAACCCTGGGGGTGTTCAGCACGATCTGCAAATCGCGCTCGGCAAAGCTGTCTTCCATTTCTCCGATTGCCTGCACCGCCAATTCATACAGATTGACGTGCATCTTGTGCAGTGTTACCGCGCCGGAGGAAGCCTTCGAGGCTTCGACCAGATCTTCAATGAGCCGTTTTAAGCGGGTGGATTTTTCGTCGAGTACCGTGATATAGTTTTGCGCGTTCGGATCGTCGATGTCACATTTCTTGAGCAGATCCACATAGGAAATGATCGAGGTCAGCGGCGTTTTCAAATCATGCGAGACATTGGTGATCAGCTCTGCTTTCATGCGCTCGCCTTTGACCGCTTCCTGCACTGCCTTCTGCATTTCCTCCTGCGTGACGCTCAGGTTGCGCGCCAAAGCCCGCAGCGGTTCAGGCATACGGTCGGCATTGAGCGAAGCGGGTTTTTCGCCGCGCTTGCCTGCCTCGGCGGCGTCCATGATCTTGTCAAGCGAAGAAAGGTATTTCCAAATGAGTGCCAGCGCGATTGCATTGAATACGATCGCGGGCAGCAGCAGCACGGAATTGCCGGTCGCAAACAGCAGGAAGTTCACGAGCAGATACAAGCATCCGAGCACGATTGCTTTTTTGGAGATGTGCTTCATACGGTGCCGTGTGCGGCGCACAAAGGCGGCCAAACGCCGCCCGCCGCGCACAAGCAGCATCGACCCGAAATACGGGCGGCCGGATTTTGCATATTTTGTGACCGACAGTACCCATTCCGCCAAAAAGGCATACAACAGTGCCGCGCAGAAAGAAGCCCCAAGCTGCAGCAGCGAGACGCTGCGGATCTGGTAAGAGGTGTCCGAGGTGCCGATAAAGCCGTCCATAAGCCACAGGGCAAGAAGCGTCAAGCCGAGACAGATCGCGCCGGAGAGAAAAAGGTGCACATCGCCGGGCAACCGGTCCTGCGGCAAAAACTGGATCTCGTCGCTGCCGCGCACGCGTCCGGCGGTCAGAAGCAGATAGACGGAAAGCGCCAGCGCGACAGTCAGCGTGCAAACGAGCACCGCCATCAGGCGGTCGATCTGGGCGGAGCTTGTTTCAAAGGTCTGCGCCGCCGTCCAAAGGCTGTCGCCCTCTGAAAGCTGCTGCGATACGCCGAAATAGACGTCAAAGTCTTCCTCTGAAAAATTGGAATCCAAAAAGGGCAGCAAAAAGCTGTTCATACCGCTGCTTTGGGTGCTGTCCAGCGCCATTTGTGCCGCCGATTCGGAATAGCGGATCAACCCGCTTTCAACCGTATAGCCGAAATACCAATCGTTGTCGGAAAACGCATTAAAAAAGTCGGCGGCGTTAGAAACGCCCTCCATGTTGGTCAGCATTTCGCCGGTTTGCGTATTCACAAGCAAATAGCGGAAATTGCGCAGCGAAGAGAGTGATTCCTCGGCGCGCAGCACGCCCGCGCGGAACGAACGCTGCGCGTAATTGAGCTGCGCGGTATAGAGCTCTTCTACATCCGCCGCCAGCTCCTCAGCGGTCATCGACGCGTTGATATAGACATCTACGTCAAAGTCGCGCAGCGAATAGAAGGAGGACGCGGTGTTGTACGCTTCCTGGAGCTCCTCCTCGGTGGGCGTATAGGTTTGCGTCTCGCTGCCGGATACGGCAGTCACAGGCTCGCCGTATTCGTTATAAAGATAAGAATATTCGCCCGAAAGCTCGTTGTATACGCTCTCGCGCAGCTGCCGGCGCACCTGCTCGGCGGCGGCCTGTTCTTCTGCGAGGGTGGCATAGTTCGGCAGCGCATCGGTCTCCCAATCGTTGTAGATGCAGGCGCTGTACAGGTTTTGCGCTGTGCTGTCTATCTCGTTTTGGAACAGCGCGGTATCCGTGAACACGGGCTTTTCGCGCACCATAGTGTTTTCCCAGCCGAAATCGTTGAGGATATTCATGATGCTGCCCGCGCTCCACGCGCCCGCGAACACAAGCGCTGCCGCAAGCAGGAACGCAAGGGTCTTTAAGCCGTAGGAAGATTTAATATTTTTCGATTTTATAGCCAATGCCCCACACCACCTTTAGATACTTTGGGTCTTTGGGATTGATCTCGATTTTTTCACGGATGCGGCGAATATGCACGGTCACGGTCTTTTCAGTGGAAAAGGCGGGCTCGTTCCAAACCGCCTCATAGATCTGGTTCGTGGAAAGCACTCTGCCCATATTTTTCATCAAAAATTCCAGAATCCCGTATTCCGTGGCGGTCAGGCGCACGGGCTCGCCGTCGAGCGTGACCTCCTTGGAGTCGGGATCGAGCGTAAGCCCGCCTGTGGTCAGCACGTTCTCACGTGTTTCAAGGCTCCCGAACGTCGCATAGCGGCGGATCTGGGATTTGACGCGCGCCATGAGCTCCAGCGGGTTGAACGGCTTTGTAACGTAGTCGTCCGCGCCGAATGAAAGCCCGGTGATCTTGTCGGTGTCCTCGCTTTTTGCGGAGAGCAGGATGATGGGCACGTTGTGGCGTTCGCGCAGTTTGAGCGTGGCGTTTAAGCCGTCGAGCCCCGGCATCATGATATCGAGAATGATGCAGTGCAGCTCGTGGCTCGCGGCAGCCGCGAGCGCCTCCTTACCGTTGGCCGCCTTGATGACCTCGTACCCTTCCAGGTGCAGATAGATCTCCAGAGAATCCAAAATTGCCTTATCGTCGTCACAAACCAAAACCGTGTACATGCTGTTTCCCTCTTTGCTTTCAAATTACCTTTGTATCATACCAAATTTGCCGGCAAAGTGAAAGCCTTTCTCACCCGTTTTCTGTATTGTAGCAGGATATTCTAACAAAACAAGCCGCAGAATGGTTACAATTTTATTACGGGAAAGCGAATGCAGTGTAAAAAGGCCGAAAAAACCGCCCCGAAAAATCGGGGCGGTCATGGAACCATCCTGTTTTGCTATGCGGCGGGCTGCGTACAGCCGGCGGCTTCGGAGCAGACTTCGTCAGCGGGTTCGGTTCTATTGGCTTCGCCGGACGCCTGCGTGGTCTGCGGTTCGGACGTCTGCGCCGCATTGGCTTGCGCGGCGCGGGCGGTATTGCCGAACGGCAGCAAACTGCCGATATCTAAGCCGCCGATCATATCCCGCAGCCCGTTCGCGGCGTTTTCCAGGGCGTCCTGCACCTGCGAGCCAGCGCCGCTGTCTGTGCTCGTGTCTGCGCCGTTTGCGTTCAGAAGATCGTCAATGGCGGACAGGGTGGTTTGTGTCTGCGGCTTCGCACCTGCATAGTTGTTCAGGATCGTTTGCGCGTCCGCATGCTGCACGATGTTGTTCCCGTCCATATCCGCCGCCTCCAGGGCTACGGCGGAAAGCGTGGTGAACGAACGGACATGCCGCAGTACCAGCCGCGCGTCCACCAGATTGACCACGCCGTCAAAGTTCACATCGCCTTGCAGCATAGCTTGGGGAACAAGAACGCCGGTTTCGGCATTATACCGCATGAACTGCGGGTAGGCGGGGTCGGAGTGAATGTTGATCTGCGTATCGGTTGTCATCAGCCAAAGATAAAAATCACATTGGTTCTGCATATCGGAAAATTCCACATGCTTCATATCTTTGATGAACCAGGTCTCGTCCGGCAGCAGGCAGGTGGAAGCGTCAATGACGCGGTCGGGTGAAACGTAGGGCCCCGAAACGCTTTCCGGAAGCGTTTCGCCGATATTTGCGCAAGTGGCAAAGCCACTCGTGTGCATTGTTTCGATCACCTGGTCGCCGGTCATTTCAGACGCGGTGGAGACGGGCGGCATTTGATAGTTGTAGTTTGAGACGATCGCTACATTCACGCCTGCGGCTTTGGCAGCTTTCAGCGTATTGCCGACATTTGCCTGTACGGTGTGATATGCATCGATCTTTGCCTCCAGCACCGCTTTTTCTTCGTCGGTGGAATCCATGCGGGCGAACATAAAGGCCTTGCAGGCTTCATAATCCGCTGCGGGCACGAACGACCATATCCCCGGATTATAACCGAAGGCGGGGATCAGGCATTCCGTGAAAATGCGGTCGCCGCAGGCGGCGTACAGATCGTCTACCAGAGCGATCAGATCCCGCACGATCCCCGTCGAACCGAAAATACGTGTGAGCACATCCGAGCCGATGACCTGCTCCAAGAGCAGATACAGCCCGTCCGCATCGATCTCCAGCTCCCCGCGGAACAGTCTGCCGACATATTCCAGCCCTGTGAACGCGCCGGAGATCATGGTGATATTGGAAATGTCACTCGTGCCGTATTTCCAAAGGTAAGCCGAGACCATCCCGGTCCCCATGCTGATCCCTGCGATAGAGACCTTGTCGGAACCGGTTTTTTCTTTGATGTGCTGCACCCACTCGTTGAGCTCATCCGCCACGTCCATGGGATCGCGCCGCCAGTCCAGCCCGTAGACAAAGGTGTTTTCCGCACCGACCGCCTGCATGGCGGCAAGCGCCAGCCCGTTGGTGATGGTACCGTCCGGATAATCGGCTGCCGATTCGGGATACTGATATAAAAGCCCCACATCGCTGTGGCGAACGGTACCGTCGGGATTGCAGGCAATGGGGTCGAACAGCTCGTTTACCACGGGCAGAACCGCGTCGCAAAGCGCGTCGTAATCCGCCTGTGTCCGATCGCTTGCCAGCAGCCGGAGCAGCGCGGGCGCGGCGCCTGCGACGGTGTTGATAATGCTCTGTGTCTCAGGCGGGAATGCGGATTCCCCCGTCTGCAGGTCCCCCAACGGATACTCCGCAAACCCCGTGACGATCAAAACCGGCGTTTCTCCCTGCTTATCCGAAGCGGCAAGCGCCGGGACAAACAGCAGCAGGGCAAGCAACACCGAAAGCAAAAGGCTCAGCGATTTTCGAAAAACACCCTTTTTCATTTCAAATTCCTCCCTCGTAAAACCGTTTGGGATATATACAAGTACATTCTACTATATTTCACAAAAAAATGCAAACCGTTGCTGCCGATTTTGCAAAAATCATGCTTTTGCCTGTGCGAAAACGCTTTCTACCGTTTTAAGGCACCCCGGCGGGGAATAGACCCAGCGGTCGAGGTGCTGTGTATCGGGATAGGAAATGTGCTGCGGGGCTTCCGGCGCGGGGAAGTGATCGACTAAGATCAGCTTGATCTTCATGCGGTCGGGAGAAATGCTTTTGATGTATACGCTCGCGCCCTCGCCTGCCTGCACGCCCGGCGTCAGTTCCGCAAGCCCTGCAAGGTTGGGCGTAAGCTCCACAAAAATACCGTAGCTTTCCACCGAGCGTACAATGCCTGGCACGGTCTCGCCCACCGAAAAGCGATCGGCGTTTTCCTGCCACGTCCCCAAAAGCTCCTTGTGCGAAAGGGTGATGCGCCCCATCTCGTCACGCCCGCGCACCACGGCGCGAATGCGCTGTCCTACGGTGAAGCGCACGCGCGGGTGCGGGATGCGCGAAACGGAAATGCCGTCGATGGGCAGCAGAGCCGTCAGCCCCGCACCGATGTCGCAGAATGTGCCGAACGCCTCGTTGCGTGTGACGACGGCATCGATCACATCCCCTACAGAAAGACAGGCGACGTATTCACGCCGGCATGCCTCCTGTACGGCGCGGCGGCTGAGCACAGCGGTGCGCGCGCCGTTTTCATCGTCGTAAAAAGAGGTAATGCGAAAGCAGACAGGTTTGTTGACGCGGGAGATCACCGCGATGTCGCGCACCGTGCCCTCCGCGATCCCCAGCGCACATTCCGCGTGCGGCATAAAGCCTTTGATTTCGCCGAGATCGACATGCAGATTGTGCGCGCGGTCGCACAGCACAGCGCGCGCTTCCAAGACGGCGTCCTCGTAAAACGCCTCCCGCAGCCGCGGAAAACTCGCGATCCGCTTTTGGTTTTCCTCTGTCTCAAATAAAACGCCCTCCGGCAGAAATTTTTCCATGCTGTTCACCTATTTTCTGTTTTCCGTCGTTTTATCCAATATATATGCGTGCGCGCGGTAAAATAGAAACATCCCGCGCTGCTTGCTTTTTCATGGGGAACATGCTAAAATGATCGCGTGGCTATACGCGCATAAAACGCCCGCACCGCGCAGTGAACTCTGCCGCAAGGGGCGATGATTTTTAGGACAGGAAGGCGGAACGCAGGTGCTTTTCACACAGGAGGCCGCGCCGAGCGGCAAAAACAAGACCTCGGCAAAAAAGAATGTGATCACGATCATAGTTGCCGTTTTGGCGGTCGCTGCCGTGCTCGCTGCCGTTTGGCTGTACCGCAACCCGCCGCAGGAGGACGATGCATCAGCGCTGGGCAATCCGGAGCAGCTCGAAACGGTAGAGCTTGCACGCACCATTACGTCGATCCCCTACATGTCCACCGATTTTGACAACGTCTTTTACACGGCGGATGCGGCGGGCAATGTGCTCTTTTATGAATTCAACGGAACGGATTTTGTCGAGCTTGCCGAGACCGGCACCATGGAGCTTTCCGTGCCGCTGAGCGGGCAGCATATCCCTGCCAATATCCACTATATTGAGCGCGACGGGCACATTTGCGGCTACGGCGTGTTCTCTACAGACGGTTCGACGGACGAGGACGTCTATATTTACAGCTTTATGATGTTTAAGGTCACGGATCTTCCTACTGCTTATGCCGCCGACGGACGCTGCCTGCTGCTTGCGCACTCCGACCGCACGCAGGCGTATGCGCAGGAGCCCGTCTGGGAGGAGTCGTATATCGTCAACCGTGCGGACGGGAGCCTGACGCGGTTCTTGAGCGAAAACAACCGCACTGTCGGGATCTCCGGCGCCATGCGGGAGGATTTCTGCATGATCACGGACGAGGCGCTCACCGCGACGGGAGCAGCCATCCCGTTTTTCTCGAGCCGCAACCACGAGCAGAGCGCGGACGGCAACACACCGATCGATATTTACACCAAGAACGACAGCCGCGAGCTTTCGGTGGCGCTTGATGTAGCGGATTGTTACGTCAAGCCGCTCTCCGACAATGCCTTTGCTTTCATTCGTGAGACGGACGGCGGCTTCCGGACCGTGCGCTACGAAAACGGCGAGGAGAGTGTGATCTCCAGCTTTTATGCGACGTATGACTCTTCGTATATCCGCAGCGGGGATTACCTGCTTGCCAAGGAGGACGGTCGTATCTACACGACTTATGATACAACGGTCATCACGCCGCAGGACTATAAAATCAATCCACTTGTGTTTGCCGTCAGCCCCGACGGGAAGTATGTTGTTATGGCGGGCACGGTTGCGAATGCGCTCGACTACCGCATTTATGTCTACAACACCGAAACAGGCGCGTCTGTAACGTACACCGAGACAAATTATGCCACGCACGGCAATATGCGTTTTATCGATGATACGACCGTTATGTTCTATGTGATCAACGTGGACGGTTACGAAAACGTGGTGCTGGATCTGTCGGCGATCCGCTGACGGCAGCGTAAGCTGCCGGGCGTCGGACCCGGTATGCCGAAAACGCGCCGGCACGGCACCTTTCCCTTTTTCGCCCTTGGCAGGCGGCAGCTTAAAGAAAGGAGCGGCATGCGCCGCGAAATGGAAAACATGAAACCCCGTTACAAGGCAGTATTGTTTGATTTTGACGGTACGCTGGCAGATACCTCGGAGGGTATCTTCAAAAGCCTGCAATATGCGTTCGAGGCAGACGGCAAGCCTTCGCCCCCGCTTTCGACGCTGCGCAAATTCATCGGCCCGCCGATCTATGACAGCTTTAAAATGCTGTTCGGCTATCCGGATGATAAGATCGGCTTTATGGTCGAAAAATACCGCGAGCGCTACCGGGAGAGAGGCTGGCGCGAGGCGCGCGTTTACGACGGCATCCCTGAACTTTTGCGCACGCTTCGCGAAAGCGGCGTGAAAACGGCGACTGCTTCCTCCAAGCCCACACCCTACATCGAGCAGATCCTGCGCGAGCAGGGGCTCATACAGTATGTAGACTATGTCGGCGGGGCGAGCTTCGACGAAAAAAGCGCCGATAAGGCAGAAATCATGCGCAATGCTATGCGGGCGCTCGGCGTTACAGGAGCCGACACGGTCATGGTCGGCGACCGGCTTTACGATATCTGCGGGGCAAAGGCGGCGGGGCTCCCCTGCATCGCCGTACTGTACGGCTTCGGCAGCCGAAAAGAATTCGAGGAATACGGCGCGGACCACATCGCCGAGACCCCGGCCGATGTGCAAAAATTGATTTTTGAGGATTGACTATGGCAGCACCGCTGGCGGACAGGCTCCGCCCCGAAACGATCGATGATATGGTCGGGCAGCGCCACCTCTTAGGCGAGGGGGCGCCGCTTCGCAATATCGCGCAGTCCGGTGTGCTGCCGAATATGGTCTTTTACGGCCCGCCCGGCACGGGCAAAACGACGCTCGCGCGCATCCTCGCCAAAACGACCGACCTGACACTCCGCAAACTCAACGGCACGAACGCTTCTACGGCGGACATCAAGGAGATCGTAGGCGAGATCGGCACGCTCGCCGCGCCGAACGGTGTGCTTTTGTATCTTGACGAAATTCAGTATTTCAATAAAAAACAGCAGCAGTCGCTTTTGGAATACATGGAAAGCGGCAAGATTACGCTGATCGCCTCTACCACGGAGAACCCGTATTTTTACGTTTACAACGCCGTGCTCAGCCGTTCGACCGTGTTCGAGTTCAAGGCGCTCACGGCAAAGGAGATCGAGCCCGCCGTGCGCCGCGGCTTTGCCTTTCTCGCAAACGAGCAGGGCGTGCGCATCACCGCCCCGGACGAGGTGGCGGCGCACATCGCGCAGGCCTGCGGCGGCGACGTGCGGCGTGCGCTCAATTTCACGGAACTCTCCGTCCTCGCCGCCCCGCGCGACGAAGACGGCGGCAAAACCGTTACGCTCGAAGCGGCTGCGAAGCTCACGGGCGGCAACACCTTCCGCTATGACAAGGACGGCGACGAGCACTACGACGTGATCTCCGCTTTTCAAAAGTCCATGCGCGGCTCCGACCCGGACGCGGCGCTCCATTATCTCGCAAGGCTTTTGGAGGGCGGCGACCTGCCCTCCGCCGTGCGGCGGCTGATGGTCTGCGCGTGCGAGGATGTGGGGCTTGCCTACCCACAGATCATCCCCATTGTTAAAGCGGCGTGTGACATCGCACTTTCCGTGGGGCTGCCCGAAGCGAAGATTCCGCTTGCGGATGCCGTCATTTTGGTGGCAACTTCACCGAAGTCCAATACGGGCGATATGGCGATCACCGCCGCGATGGAGGATGTGCAAAAGGGGAACTACGGGCGCATCCCGCGGTGTTTGCAGAATAAGCATTTCGACGGCGCGGACGCCGCGCGCCCGGGCCAGTTTTACAAATACCCGCACGACTTCCCGCACCGCTGGGTCGAGCAGCAGTATATGCCCGACGCGCTTTTGGGAAAGCAGTATTATTTCTACGGCGACAACCGCAACGAGCAAGCCGCCAAAGCGTATTGGGACGCGATCAAATCAGAGGACAGAGGGTAGAAGTCAGGGGTCAGATACGGCGCAGGAAAGGTGTGCAAATCCGAAAATCTGAACAACTTGTAGGGCGGGGTGATTCCCCTAATAGGGAAACCACCCGCCTCTAACCCCGTAGGGACAGCCCTTGCGGCTGTCCGCATTCCATTCAACAAAAAATAGAGGACGGGTCTGTGTCAGAAAAGACACAGACCCGTCCTCTTTCTCCGTCTCCGGCTTTATCCTTTCAGCTCCGCGCGGCGGATCAGTGCAAAAGCGCCGAGCCCGAAAACGAGGCCGATCACAAGAAATGTGATCACGGGGAAGAAAACATTAGTCGTTCCGTCGCCCGTAAAGCCCATCGCCCGTATCCAAAAATCCGCGACCGCGCGCACGGCTTTGTCAGAGAGTACGAATCGAAACAGTGCGATCACCAGCAGTACGCCGCCGCCGAGCCCAACGGCAAGCAAAAGCGACGCCGTTTTCCCGATCCTGTGGATCACCAAAATCGCTAAGTAGGACAGACTGCAAAACAATAGATATAAAACCGTGAGCCATAACCAATTCGCGAAAAGGCTGCTGTATCCGTACAGACTCCCGAACAAGGTGAAATATTGCTTTGCAAAATGGTGGATGGTGTTGCCGATTACAGTGTCGATCAGAGCCATGGTCCCGCAAAGCAGCACAAACATGCAGACGGTCGAAAGAAAGATGGATTTGCGGGTGTATCCGTTTTGCAGCAGTGCCTTAAAGTCTTCCTTGTAGCCCAATACCCCGATCACGCTTACAAAAACGACCGAGCTGAATTCCAAAGCATTGGAACCGGTCTGGCTCCCGTCCGTGAAAATGAGGACGATCGCGAAAATCAACGCCGTGATCGCATACTGGATCAAATAAAAGACGCCCATAGCCTTGATTTTTGTTGCGTATTCGTATAGAACCGCCGCTTTTAATTTATTCATTTCCGTTGCCGCCTTTCTCCGTCAGCTTGACAAACAGCTTTTGCAGATTGATCGCCGCGATCTGCAAATTACCGCCCTGCGGCAGCGCTGCTTTTTCCCCTAAAATATAAGCGATCTTCATACCGCCCAGCGTATCCTGCCCGATCACGTTTTTGCCTTCGCAATAGCTGTCTACTTCCTGCGCCGTGCCTGAAATGCTGTATCCGGTTTCCGATAAGGCTTCAACGTTTTCCTGCAGGAGCACCTTCCCTTTGTCAATTAAAACAACTTCCTCGATCAGGTTCGCGACCTCCTCGATCAGGTGCGTTGCAAGGATAAATGTTCGTTCGCCGGTTTCAAACTCTTCCAAAAGCAATTCGTAAAACAGTTCCCGGTGGTTCGCGTCAAGCCCTAAAACGGGCTCGTCGAAAATAACATAGGGAACACGAAGCGACAATGCGACGATCAGCTTGAAAATAGACTGATAGCCTTTGGATAACGCCTTGAACCGCTTATGGATATCCAAATTAAATTTCTCGGAAAGCGCCAAGGCTTTATTGGAATCAAAGGCATCATAAAAGCGATCCGTCCATTTGAAAAGCTCTTTCACTTTCAGATCCCGATCATACAGATCCGCTTCGCTCATGCAAAAGATCTTTTCGTGAACGCCCATGTTTTCTTTTGCCGGGATCCCATCGATCCGGACCTCACCGCTGTCCGCAAAAATACGGTTCGCAATAATGTTGATAAGAGTAGATTTCCCGGCGCCGTTTCTGCCTAAAAGCCCATAGATTTTCCCGAATGCGAAAGAAAGGGAAACATCCTCCAGCGCCGTTACGTCCTTATATCGCTTTGTAACATTTCGAATTTCAATGGCGTTCATCGTCATACCCTCTTTCAATCAGTGCCATGATATCTTCTTTTGACATTTGCAGCTTTTCCGCTTCACGGATCAGCGCCGCGATATACTGCTCATAAAACTGTCCTTGCCTTTTTTGCCGTATTCTTTCAACAGCGCCTGCCTTTACAAACATCCCAAGTCCTCTTTTTTTGTAGATGATGTCCTCGTCGACCAACAGATTCATGCCCTTGAGCACCGTGTGGGGATTGATGTTCAGCAGAGCGGCGACCTCATTGGTGGAGGGGATCTTCGTCTCCTCGGGGAAAACGCCTGTGAAGATCGAATCTTCCAGCTGCTCCGCGATTTGAAGGAATATGGGCTTATCTATGCTCGGATGCACTTGCAATAGGATCACCGCCTTAGCTTGCTGGTTTGTTAGTTGAGTAACTAACTACCTTACAAGTGGAGTATACCCGAGAAAAGTTCGGTTGTCAACACCTTTTTTGAAAAAATGAATACAAAAACGAAGCTGCCTGCGTTTTTACAGGCAGCGTATAAAAAGGACGGCTCTGTATCGGTTTGAATACAGAGTCGTCCATCATAAGTATCAGAAGAAGAATTATTCCTGAATGCCGGGGAGCTTCGGCAGCTTATCAAAGCCGACCTGCAGATCCGCATCGGTGGGGATGTAATCCGTCATTTTCCCTTCGTTATAGGCGGTGTAGGCGGTCATGTCGAAATAGCCCGTGCCCGTCAGCCCGAAGAGAATGGTTTTTGCCTCGCCCGTTTCTTTGCATTTGAGCGCCTCGTCTACCGCTACGCGGATGGCGTGCGCGCTTTCGGGGGCGGGGAGGATGGTTTCGATCTTTGCAAACATGGTCGCGGCTTCGAAAACCTTGGTCTGTTCTACGGCGACCGTCTCCATGCAGCCGTCGTGATAGAGCTTCGAAAGGATCGGGGACATGCCGTGGTAGCGAAGCCCGCCCGCGTGGTTGGGCGAGGGCTTGAATTCGCAGCCGAGGGTATACATCTTCGCCATGGGCGTGATCTTGCCCGTGTCGCAGAAGTCGTAGGCATATTTGCCGCGCGTGAGCGACGGGCAGGAGGCGGGCTCCACGGCGATGAAGCGCGGGTCGGCCTTGCCCGTAAGCTTATCCTGCATGAACGGTGCGATCAGCCCCCCGAGGTTCGAGCCGCCGCCTGCGCAGCCAATGACGATGTCGGGATATTCGTCGAGCATTTCCATGGCGATCTTGCTTTCCAACCCGATGATGGACTGGTGCAGCAGCACCTGGTTGAGCACGGAGCCCAGCACATAGCGGCAGCCGTCGGTCGTGACCGCTTTCTCGACCGCTTCCGAGATCGCCGTGCCGAGCGACCCGGAATTGTTCGGATCGGCGGCAAGGATCTTGCGACCAGCCTCGGTGGTGTTGGAGGGGCTTGGGATCACGTCCGCGCCGAAGGTATGGATGATCGCTTTGCGGAAGGGCTTTTGCTCATACGAGACCTTGACCATGTATACGGTCAACGGCAGGTGGAAGTATGCGCACGCCTCGGCAAGCGCCGTACCCCACTGCCCCGCGCCTGTTTCCGTCGTTAAGGAGGTCAAGCCCTCTTCTTTCGCGTAGTACGCCTGTGCGATGGCGGAGTTGAGCTTGTGGCTGCCGGAGGTGTTGTTGCCCTCAAACTTATAATAAATTTTTGCGGGCGTGCCCAGCGCTTTTTCCAGGTTGTAGGCACGAATCAGCGGCGAGGGGCGGTAGACTTTATACATTTCCTGCACTTCGTCGGGAATGTCCACGTAGCGCGTCTTGTCATCCAGCTCCTGATGTGCGAGCGCTTTGCAGAATACGGGGTACAGGTCCTCTTCTTTTGCGGGCTGCAGCGTCGCGGGATTGAGCATCGGGTCGGGCAGCTCCTTCATATCCGCGCGCAGGTTGTACCACTGCTTGGGCATCTGGTCTTCGGTCAAATATAATCTGTGGGGAATTTTAGCCATTTTGGTTCTCTCCTTATCCTCGTTTGAAAATTCGATTGATTTTTTGATAATACGCTGTATCGATCTGCTCGATCGTTTCTTTCGTTGTGCGGAACAGCCAGTTGCCGTCGGCGCGGCCGGGCACGTTCATGCGTGCATCAGAGCCAAAGCCGCACAGATCCTGAAAAGCGATGACCGCAAGCTTCGCGCTCGAGCGCCAGACCGTTTCGATGATCTTGCGGCAGGCGGGGCTGTGAAAGCCGCCCTCGCCCCAATTCTCGCCGTCAAAGCCGCAGTAGTCGAGTGCGAAGCGGCGGTCGCGTTCCGCAGCCTCCCAAAGCCACGCGAGCAGGGTGGTGTTGTCGTGCGTGCCGACATAGGCGACGCAGTTTTGCGGATAATTGTGCGGCAGGTGCGTGGAGTCCGCATCGGGCGAAAAGCCGAATTGGATGACGCGCATCCCCGGAAAGCCCGTGTCCTCCAAAAGCTGCACCACGTCCTCGCCGAAAGTACCGAGATCCTCCGCCACAATGGGGACTTCGCCGAATGCGGCTTCCACCGCATGAAAAAGCTTCATGCCGGGGCCCTGTTCCCAAACGCCCTCACGCGCGGTCTCGGCGTCGGCGGGCACCGCCCAATACGAAGCAAACGCGCGGAAATGGTCGATGCGCACCGTGTCATAGAGCGTCCTTGCGGCGGCAATGCGGTCACACCACCATCGGTAATTGTCCTTTTCCATCGCTACCCAGTCATACAGCGGGTTGCCCCAAAGCTGCCCGTCGGCGGAAAAGTAGTCGGGCGGGACGCCCGAAACGCGCTTGCGCAGATAGGTGCGCGCGTCCAACTCAAAAAGCTGCCGATTGCTCCAAACATCCACGCTGTCCGCGGAAACGTAGATCGGCATATCGCCGAGAATTTTTACGCCGTTTTCGTTGGCAAACTGCTTGAGCGCGTACCACTGTGTGCAGGCGATATATTGCTCAAAAGCGAAAAAGTCAGCCGCCTTTTGCAATGCGTCATCCATGTTCTGCAACGCGTTCTCATAGCAGGCAAAGTCCGCATCCCATTCGTACCACGGCTTGCCCGCAAAGCGCTCGCGCAGTGCCGAAAAGCGTGCATAATCCGCACACCATCGATGTTTCGCGCAAAACGCGCGCACCTCTTCGTGCAGCGCTGCGGGCGCGTTTTGGTATGCCGTTTGCAGCAGCGTGCGGTGCGCCTCTGCTGCAAAATCGTAATTTGCCGTAAACGGCGAGCCGCTATAGGCGGCACGGTCTGCATCCGCCTGCGAGACAAGCCCCGCATTCACGAGCGCGTCCGGATCGATATACAGCGCCGAGACGGCAAACGCCGCGAAAGAAGCGTATGGCGAGCCGTGCATATCGGGCGGATTCAAGGGCAGCACCTGCCAATAGGAAAATCCCATTTCCTTAATAAGGCGCACGAACTGCCGGGTGTCCTCACCGAATGTCCCGCAGCCGTAGCGCGACGGCAGGGAGGAAAGCGGCATCAAAACGCCGCCGGCTCTGGTATGCAGCACGAAAACCCTCCTTTACGATGATCCAAAAAAATAAAAAAGCCTGCCCTTGTATCATACAAGGACAGGCGAAAATTATACCTGCGGTACCACCTTGCTTGACGGCAGAATGCCGCCCACTCGAACAGGATACAAACATATCCCTCTCTCTGTAACGGGAAAGCCCCGTCGCATCTTTTCAATGCGCCCTCAACGGACCATTTGTCTGCCGCGTTTGCTGCGGGGCTCTCAGCGCCGCCCACTCTCTGTAAGCGCGTCGTGCAGTTTTACTTCCGTTTCATCGGTTTAGCCTATTAAAACACAGATATTCCGCTTTGTCAATCCTTTTTTTCGGGATTTTTACGCGCTCGCTTTTCAAACCGGCGTTCCAGAACAAACAGCGCGAACACGGCGAACAAAAGGGAAATAAGGACCTTGAGCGCCGCCATATCCGCAAGGGAAGCAAGGAAAAATGCCTGAAATTCTGTGGACGTTACGCCTGTTACGGGGAATGACCATTTTATGGGGAAAAAGTAAAAGCTCAAAAGCAGCCAGGAGAGCAGCCCCGTACCGCAAAAGGCAGTGATCTTTAGGATCCGCTTTTTCATTCGGCCACGCCCCCGTCCGCATATTCGATGCGCGTAAGCTGCTCGCCCGTGCTTCGGTCAAACGCGGTCAGCGCCGTGCCGGAGAGCGTGTACAGGGTGTCGCCCGCATAGGTCACGCGCAAAATGGCGTGGGCGTATTCACCCTCAATGTCGGGCGAATACGACTCTGTAACGTGCAGCGTACCGTCCTCGACCGTAAACACGCAGACCCGGCTGGTGCCGAATGTAAAGGAGGCGCTGCTTTCGTATACGGGAAGGGCAAACGCCCCGTCGGGAAGTGCCAGATAGGCGCGGTGATCCGTGCGCGCCATGCTGTGGGAGTACAGCCGGTCGTCAAACACGACGGAGGAAAGCTCTTTTGGATTCTGTTTGTCGCTTACGTCAAACAGCGTCACCTTCAGCCGCCCCGTCGCGCCGTTTTCGTTGCCGCTTTCGCCGATGCCGATCAGTAAGTTTTCCGCATACGGGTGCAGGTAATCCGAAAAGCCCGGAATCTTCAACTCGCCCGCGACTTCCGGGTCGGCGGGGTCGCTCAAATCCAAAATGAACAGCGGGTCGGTCTGGTAAAAGGTGACGATATACGCCATGTCGCTCAAAAATCGGATGGCATAGATGTCCTCGCCGGGCGCAAGCCCGCGCAATTCGCCGACGGTTTCGAGCGATTCGTTTAGGATCGTGAGGATGCTACCGTTCTCAGCGGTGGTGGCGATGCGGTAATAACCGCCGTAGGCGTCCATGGCGAATTGGTTGAGCAGCGTACCGTCGAGCTTCGTGCTGCCCTGATAGCGCACGCCGCCTTCCAGCGAAAAGACAAACAGGCGTGTGTCGGCAGCCGCGGGCGTAAAGGAAGCGATCTCGTCGCCCGTCTCGTTCGAGTAGGTGACCGCGTCCGTGTAATCTGGCGCGGCGACGAGCAGCGTATTCTCGGTGCAGTAAATATCCGTGCCGCTGCCGAGCACCGCTTTCATCTGTGCGTTTGTGCCGTCGGAAGCCGTGTCCAAAAGCGTGACTGTGAGATAGCTCTGCGACTCGGTGTTTGCCGTCAGGCATACCGTGTTCGCGGGGAAGCGCGTTTTTACGCCGTCTTTATAAAAGCAGGGCACGCTGGCGTTTCGCATGTCGTCGTTGTTTCTGTAAAGCGGCACGCTGTATTCCGTTACGAGCAGCAGCGTGTTTTCCGCCATGCGCGAAGAAATCAAGCTTCCGTCTACCGCATAGGTATAGCGGAGAACGGGCGCGGCGCGGTCTGTAATGTCATACACGGCGGCGGTCGTTTTTGTGCGCGCCGGGCCGACCGAGCCGTAGATCTCCAAGGTGCTGTCCGCCGGGGCATAGTCCGTCTCCGTGTACAGGACAGTGAGTGTGTCGCCTGTGACGAACAGCTCTGTAATCACAGACGAACAGCCGGCAAAGTTGTCGGACGTTTGCGAACGGGGAACGTCGATATGCGCGACGGAATGCATCTGCGCCGCATCACGGATGTCCACAATGTCTACATACCGCGCGGTTTCGCCTGTGTGAACGACATACAAATAAGAGCCGTCGTTTTTGAGGATGTCTCCCTCGTCCACGCCCTCGACCTGCACGTTCGTCTCGCCGTATGCGGGCGCGCCGCCCATGCCGCCGTCCGAAACAGCGCCTGCAAGCTCGCCACCAAGGTCGAAGCCCTCCTGTATATCCTTGGAGGTATCGCGGAAGCCGTTGAACAACCCGGAAAGCGAAAACCGGCTGACCTGCGCGTTTTCTTCGCGCAGCGCAAAAAACAGGTCTTCGATCTGCTCGTAGCTTTCCGCTGTCTGCAAATACGCGTCGCCCGCGTCGGCGGCCTGCGCATTCTCCACTTCCAGAGGCGCCGTGAGTGTCGGTGTGCCGTTTGCGAGCCGCCAAACCGCAAGCCCCGCGAGCACGAGCAGCACGAATACTGCGGCGACGGATACATACCGCACGATATGCCGCTTTTTCGGCTGCACGGTTTCGCCTGCCACACACTCTGTAATACGTTCGGGCGCGAGACGTTCGGGCAGGGGGACTGTGGTTTCGGCTTTTATGCGATTTAAAATATCTTGATTCGGCGTTTGTCGTTTCATTCGGATTCCCTCCCGGTTTCTGCGAGGAAAGGCCGCATTTTGCGAAGTGCGCGCGAGAGCTTGGAGCGCACCGTGCCCGCCGTCAGCCCCAAGGCTTCGGCGATCTCCGCAGAGCGCAGCCCCGCTACGGCGGAAAGCAGCACCACCTGCCGCTCGTCGTCTTTCAAGGCGGCGAGCGCCTTTTGCAGATCGGCGCGCAATTCTGCGATATGTACGTCGTTTGTGATGTCGGGCACGGTCGGTTCGATCTCGTCGGTAACGACGGTCAGAGCCCGCTTTCGCGCCAAGGTTTTTACGGTGTTGGAAAGGGTCTTGAAAAAATAGGCTTTGAAGCGTTCGGGCTTTCGAATGCTGCGCACCGAACGGTATACGCGCACGCACGCCTCCTGCACGGCGTCCTCGGCGTCGTGCGGATCCCGCAGAACGGCGAGCGCATAGGCATAAAGCTCATTGGCATATAATGCGTAAAGCTGTCCGAACGCCTCGGCGTCCGCAGCTTGCGCGCGCAAAAGCAGTGCCGCGGCAGGATTTTCCATACAAACGCCCCCTTTTTCATTTTCAAGCCCTTTCACAAAAAAAGACCGCATAACGCCCCAAAGTGTTGCAAGATTTTAAGAAAATTTAGCACGCATGGGGAATAAAAAAGGACGCTCGAATAAGGAGCGTCCTGAGAAATATTACATGGTGGGGGGCATACCCTGCCCGCCACCTGCGAGCGCCTGCGCGAATGCGCTGGGCTTTTTCTGCTTTTTCGGCTTGTAGGGCGGGGGGTCGAGCAGCTTTTTCTGCGCGCGCTTGCCCGCAGAGGAGGCGAGATATTTGTTCACGAGCACCACCGTTTCACGCATATCTTCGCACATATATTCCTGCGCCGTTTCCAAAAGCTGCGGGTCGTTCTGCATCTCGCCGAGGATCGTCACGGCGATGAGGCTCTGCGTGTCGTTCGAGCCGTTTTCGTAAATGTCGTTGAGGATGCGGAACAGCTTGTTGCACGCCTGTTTATTGCCCTCGCGGATGGTGCCGATGACGCGCTTTGTGCCATAGTCGGTGAAGAACTCCTCCGCCAAAAATTCGCCGTAACGCTCGTAGTTTTCGTGATACGGCTCCTTTAAGTCGGGATACATGCCGGTCAGGCGGTTCACCAGCGTGTTGCCGTCATAGCTTTGGGAACCGCTTTTGGCGGCGGAACGCGAAACGGGCGCGGGCATTTTCCCAGACTTCGCCTTTGCTTTCGCTTTTGTGAATCTTGAATGGATGGTCTCATTAAATTCGTTGCAAAGCGACTTGATGTCGCGCTCGTCAAAGCTTTCGAGGTCAAAATAGTTGGTGGACGCTTTTTTCAGTTCCTCTTCTTCGCCGTTGTCGGCGACGGCAGCAAGCATCAGCACCGCCTGATCGCCGGAAAAAACAAAACGGATCGTGCCCTTGTCGCCCGAAAATTCGACAAAGGTCGCATCACCCTCGGTCTGCGTGGGGAGCTCACCCTTTTTGATCCCCTCGGGGACTACGGTCGAAAAGCCGTTATCCGCAAGCGTTTGCGCCGTACCGTGCAGCACCTGGGACACCGCGTCGTTAAACGTAAGCATAGCTTTACCTACCTTATGATTTCAGAATTGTACCTTATTGTATCATAGAAAATGGGGTTTGTCATTATTTTTTTGCAATTCCGATTGCGAAAAAACGGGGCATGTGATATGATTTATCTGTATATGTATATCCGTGAGGTGAATGGTATGAGAAAAGTACTGGTTTTGTTCGGCGGCGTTTCCAGCGAACACGAGGTCTCGTGCGTGTCGGCGCAGTCGGTCGTCGGGCAGATTCCCCGTGACAAATATGCGGTCTATCTTGTCGGCATTACGAAGGCGGGCGAATGGCTGCTGTATGAGGGCGACATAGGCCTTCTGCCCGAGGACCGCTGGGTGACAAGCGGCAAATGCACACGCGCAACGCTTTCGCCCGACCGCAAAACAGGCGGGCTTTTGGTGTTCCGCGAATCGGGGATTGAGCAGATCCCCGTGGATGTCGCGTTCCCCGTGCTGCACGGCAAAAACGGTGAGGACGGCACCGTGCAGGGACTTTTGGAGCTCGCGGGCATACCGTACGTGGGCTGCGGCGTGATGTCGTCTGCCATATGCATGGACAAAGCGGCTACAAATCTTTTGGCGGATACCGCCGAGATCCCGCAGGCCAAATGGCTTTCGGTGACGCAGGCGGCGTACGACAAGGACGAAGCGGCGTTTTGTGCGCACGCGGTTGAAACGCTCGGCTTGCCGCTGTTCGTAAAGCCCGCGAACGCGGGCTCGTCGCGCGGGATCTCCAAGGTGACGGAAAAAGACGCGCTGCCCGAGGCGCTGGAAACCGCGTTTGGGCATGACCGCAAGCTCGTGCTGGAGGCGTCGGTGGAGGATGCGCTCGAGGTGGAATGCGCCGTTTTGGGCAACGACGCGCCGCTGGCGTCCGTCGTGGGCGGCATCGTCCCGGGCAAGGATTTTTATGATTACGAAGCAAAGTACATAGACGAAAGCAGTGTCCTGCAGACCCCCGCGCAGATCCCGCCCGCAGCAGAAAGTGAGATCCGTGAATCGGCGGTGCGTGTGTTCGAGCTGCTGGACTGCCGCGGCATGGCGCGCGTAGACTTCTTTTATGAACGAAAGACCGGGCGCGTACTGTTTAATGAGATCAACACCCTCCCGGGCTTTACCTCGATCAGCATGTACCCGAAGCTGATGGAGCAAAGCGGCGTGCCGTATCCGAAGCTCCTCGATCGCCTGTTCAAGCTCGCGCTCGAGCAGCGATGAACGAACCGAGAGCGCGCCGCGTGCGTGTGCAGGTGCGCAGTGTGCAGTTTATGGACGGCGAGCGAGACGAGACGAAGCTTTGCGCTTCCGGCATGCTTTTGGAAACGGCGGACGGCGTCCGCGTGACCTATTCGCACAAAGACGGCGGCGTGCCGATGCGCACCACCGTGCAGACCGTCGGCAACGGTCTTGTAACGGTCACGCACAGCGGCGGCGTGCGCAGCCATATGCGCTTTGAAGCAGGGCGGACGCACCAAACGGCGTATGAAACGCCTTACGGTGTGCTGACTTTAGAAATTTATACACAGTCGGTGGAAAATCGGCTGAACGCTGCGGGCGGTACGCTGCGGTTTTCGTATGCGCTGCTTTTCCCTGCGCAGCCCGCGGTCCATCATCATATGACGTTGACGGTGCTGCCGCCGCGGGAAGAAAAAACAACAGGAGAAGCAAACGATGTCGAAACGGATCAAAGAGATTGAAAAGGATTTGCATACAAGGATCTTGGAAGCCTTAGGCAGGGCGATCGCCGCAGGTGAGCTGCCCGCGGCGGAGATCCCCGCGTTTATCGTGGAGATCCCGCAGGATCGTGCAAACGGCGATTACGCGACCAACGCCGCTTTTGCGGGGGCGCGGGCGTTCCGCATGGCGCCCGTCAAGATCGCGCAGGCGGTCGAAAAGCATATGGACCTGTCCGGCAGCGCGTTTGCCTCGTGCACCGTCGCGGGCGCAGGGTTCATCAATTTCCGCTTAAATGACGGCTTTTATGCCGATATTGTGCAGGACGTGCTGGAGCAGGGCGCGGATTACGGCAAAAGCGATATAGGGCGCGGCGAGCGCGTCAATGTGGAATTCGTCTCCGCCAACCCCACGGGTCCCATGCACATGGGCAACGCGCGCGGCGGCGCTTTGGGCGACTGCCTTGCGGCGGTGCTCGAAGCGGCGGGCTACGACGTGACGCGGGAATTTTACATCAACGACGCGGGCAATCAGATCGAAAAGTTCGCGCTGTCCTTGGATATCCGCTATCAGCAGCTTTTCAAGGGGGAAGCGGCGGTCGAGCTGCCGGAGGACAGCTACCACGGTGCGGACATTATTGAACGCGCAAAGGAATTCGCCGATCTGTACGGTGACAGCTTCCTTGAAAAACCTGAAGCCGAACGCCGCAAGGCGCTTGTGGACTTTGCTCTGCCGAAGAATATTCAGAGTATGCAGGAGACGCTCGCAAAGTACCGCATCGAGTATGATGTGTGGTTCCGCGAAAGCGAACTGCACAAGGGCGCGGTACAAGAGGTCATCGACCTGCTGACCGAAAAGGGCAAGACCTATGAAAAGGACGGCGCACTGTGGTATAAAAACATCGAGGTACAGACCGAACGGCTGACGGCACAGGGCAAAACGCCGGAGCAAATTGAAAAATTAGAGCTTAAAGACGATGTGCTCGTGCGCCAAAACGGCAACCCGACCTATTTCGCAGCGGACATCGCCTACCACAAAAACAAGCTTGCCGACCGCGGCTTTTCGCGTGCCATCGACGTCTGGGGCGCCGATCATCATGGCCACGTCGCCCGTATGCAGGGCGCGCTCGACGCGATCAGCCTTGACGGCAGCCGCCTACAGGTCGTGCTCATGCAGCTTGTGAACTTGATGAAGGACGGCGAACCCGTGCGTATGTCCAAGCGCACAGGAAACGCCGTGACGCTCAACGACCTGCTCGACGAAGTCCCCGTGGACGCGGCGCGGTTCTTCTTCAATATGCGCGAGCCCGGCTCGACCATTGACTTCGATTTAGGGCTTGCCGTCAGCGAAAACGCGCAGAACCCCGTGTACTACTGCCAATATGCGCATGCGCGTATTTGCAGCATCCTCAAAAAGCTCGCCGCCGACGGCGTTTCGCCGCGCAGCTGCACCAGAGAGGAATTGACACAGCTGCGCACGCCCGAGGAGCACGAGCTCATTCGGCACTTGGCGGCGCTCACCGGCGAGATCGAGCAGGCGGCGAAAAGCCTTGATCCCGCCGGCATCACGCGTTATGCGGTGGGGCTTGCTACGCTGTTCCACAAGTATTACAACGCCTGCAAGATCGCCGTGGAGGACGAAGCTTTGATGCAGGCGCGCTTGAATCTCTGTCTGTCGGTTAAGCAGACGATAGTCAACATTCTGACTATGTTCAAAATCACCGTGCCCGAGAGCATGTAAAAGGAGAATAGATATGCTGCTGCATACCGTCATGTGGAAATTTAAAGAGACTGCCGAGGGGCACACCCGTGCGGAAAATATCGCGACCGTGCGCAAAGGCCTTACAAGCCTTGTCGGCGTCGTGCCTGCGATCGAATCATTGCAGTTTTATGAAAACGAGGTCGTGTGCGAGCGCAACTTTGACGCGATGCTGCAAGTCACCGTCCGGGACGAAGCCGCGCTCGAGGCGTACAAAACGCACCCCGCGCACCAAAAAGTCGCCGCTTTCGTCGCGAAAGTGACGGAAGGCCGTGCGGCGGTGGATATTACGAAGCCGTCGGCGGAATAAACGCAAAGCAATAGAAATATAAACGCACCCCGCAGCCAGCCGCTGCGGGGTGTCGCTTTTATATGCCTTTACTTATCGCGCGTAGTGGCTTATCTTCCACGCCTGCCAAAAATCAAACAAATGCGTAGTAGCTTATCTCCGCGCCCGCCGCCTACACACCGACCGCCTGTAGGATGAGCCCCGCCGCAACGGCGGCCAAATACAAAAGCCCCACGTTGAGCAGATTGTCTTTCGGGCGGCGGTTCTCGCGGAACAGCACCAAAAGCCCCGCGCCGGCACCCGTGCAAAGACCCGCGATGACCGAACCGAAGCTCAGCGCACCCTCCAAGTAAAGCTGCGTGAGCAACACGGACGCCGCACAGTTCGGGATAAGCCCCACAACGGCCGCCAAAAACGGCTGGAAGAAAGAGTCTGTCAGCAAAAGCCGGGAAATACGCTCTGTGCCGAGCGCTGCGACGGCGAAGCTCAGAACCGATGTGACGGCAAGCAGGAAGCCAAAAATTTTAGCGGTGTGCAGCAGCGCGGGGATCCATATCCCCTTGTGCGCGTGACAGCCGCAGTGCTCGTGGTCACAAATATCGTGGATCTGCGGTGTTCGGGCGCTCTTCGGGCGGCGGCGTGCGAAAAGATCCACCGCATATCCGAAGAGGACTGCCACGACCACTTTCGTCAGCAGCAGATACAAAATATCCATGTACCGCCGGGGCTGTGCGGCAAGCAGTAAAACCGCTTCGTCCGAGGTCGACAGGAACACCGCCAGCAGCGTGCCGCGGGAAATGATGCCGCCCGCATACAGGTTGGCGCTCAGCACGGAAAAGCCGCACTGCGGCACACAGCCGAGCGCCGCGCCGACAAGCGGACCCGCGCGCCCCGCACGTAAAAAGAAACGGTTGAGCCGGTCGCCCGCGTGCTTTTCCAAAAATTCCAGCAGCAAAAAAGCCGCAAACAAAAAGGGGAGGACTTTCAGCGTGTCCAAAAGCGCGTCTTCCAGAATGTGCAGAAGCCCGCTTGCGGAAAATATATCTAAATGTTCATGCGTGTGCGTCACGGCCGTTGCCCTCCTTTTTCGCGCATGTTTCGCAAAGTCCATACAAAACGGTTTTTGAGCCGTCTACCGAAAAGCCGTGCTCTTGTCGGATGTGCTCGGAAAGCGTATCGAGAAAATCACACTGCGCGTGGAACAGCCGCCCGCACGCGGTGCATTTCAGGTGATAGTGCGCACGGCAGCTCGCATCGGACCCTGCAAGCTGATAGCATGCCCCGCCGTCTCCGCCGAGAAATTTGCGCACCGCCCCCTGCGCGCACAGCTTGTCAAGATGGCGGTAAACGGTCGTCTGCCCGACGGATTCGCCCGCCTCCTGCAGCAGGCGATACAGTTCCTCCGCCGTCAAATGCCGCCCGCGGTTCTCTCGCAGCAGGCGCTCTATGGATGCACTTTGCTTGGTTTTGTAAACCATATTCCCACAACCTTTTCCCACAATAAATGAAAATGAAAATCATTTTCATTTTGCTCAAAAAGTATACGCGAAAATGCCGCCGGTGTCAAGACAAAATGGTTTGGACGCTCTAATTCGACAGAAAATATACAAATGTCCCCGAAATTGCGCTTCCCGCTGGACAACATAAAAAGATATGTGCTATACTGAAAACAGAATACGATAGGCGTATGCATGGCAGGCGGCAGTACGCCATAGGATAAAGAGACAGCACAAAACAGGTAAAAACGGCAGCACACGGCTTCCCATACGGCGCCAGAACGCATACGGGGGCGTGCAGCCGATTTACATAAGCAATACAGACAAAACAGAAAGGGGATTTTTTATGTTTTGCAGAAATTGCGGAACGGAAATGAATGACAATGTGTGCCCGAACTGCGGGTATCGCGAGCCGGAAGCACAGGCTGCGGATGCATCTGAAGCCGCTGCGACAGAACCTGCTGCGGCGGAGCCCTCGGCAGCCGAGGCGGATTCGGGGATAACCGAGCCGGTTTCGTCGGAGGCGGCTGCAGCGGAAACAACAGAGCCTGCTGCGCCGGGGACTGCCGCGCAGCAGACGGCAGCACCGAACGCGGGCCGGCCCGCACAGCCGTATGCAGCGCCGTACGCGGGGCAGACGCCGCCCTACGCACCGCCTGCACAACCGTACACGCCGCCCGCAGGGCAGCCGTATGCATACGGGCAGTCGGGGCAGGGGTACGCGCCTTACGGCGCGCCGGCAGCTGCCGCGGACGACAAGAAATCCGTCGGGCTGAATGTTTTGAGCTTCTTCTTCCCGGTGATCGGTTTGATCATTTATTTGGCAACGAAGAAGGATAAACCCGTTCGGGCAAAGTCCATGGGGAAATGCGCGCTTGCCGGATTTATTGTTGGGATCGTTTTGTCCATTGTTATGTTTATTATTTCGTTTACCATCGGCATGCGCGCGTTGGAAGAATATGCGAATCCCGGCCTTGTTTTGCAGGACGATGCAAACGCTGCCTTTACGCCTGATACGAATTCGCAGAACACCTCTGTTTTGGATTGGCAGAATATGACGGTCGTCATTGACGATGTAGAGATCAGCTTGCCCTGCACCTACAGCGAATTCACGCAAAAGACCGGCTATGTGCTGGAAGATTCGGAGAATCTGGCGGTACAGCTTGCAGAATATGAATACACCTTTTTGATGTCGGCGGAAAACGCCGCCGGGCAGGAAATGGATATTCGCTGCTTCAACAGCGGCTCGGCAACGGTATCCGTGCAGGAAAGCCTTGTGGTCGGTGTTGCCGTGGATGCCGGATGGGGCGACCCTGTAGCGGATGTTGCGTTCCCGCAGAATGTCAAGGTCGGCGACGTGTATGACCTCAACGCATTTCGCGAGAAATTCGGCGAACCGGAGAGCACCTATACCGGGGACAGTGGGTACGCCACCGTTTCCTGGGACGATGATAACGACGTTTATAATGGTTTTGAGATCGTAACAAGCGACGGGCAGACGGTCGAAGAGATCTCGCTCGACGTGTACCCGGCGGAATAAGCCGAATTTGAAAGCCAATCGCAAAAAATCGCACCCCCAAAAAGGGGTGCGATTTTTGTTGTGTAAATACGTTTGGCAAATGGTTTTGCCTTATTCCACCGTCACGGACTTTGCGAGGTTGCGGGGCTTATCCACGTCGCAGCCGCGTTCGAGCGCCATATAGTAGGCGAACAGCTGTAAGGGGATCACATCCAGCGACGGCTTGAGCATCGCGTCGGTCTGCGGAATGGGGATGACATAATCCACAAGTGCACGGATCTCCGTGTTGTCCTCGGATACGAGCGCGATCACCCGCGCGCCGCGCGCACGGACTTCTTTGATGTTGCCGAGCGTCTTTTCAAACAGGGCGTCCTGCGTTGCGACCGCGATCACCGGCGTGCCCTCCTCAATGAGCGAGATCGTACCGTGCTTGAGCTCGCCCGCGGCATAGGCCTCGGATTGCAGATAGGAGATCTCCTTGAGCTTTAAAGAGCCTTCCAGCGCGATGGCGTAATCGAGCCCGCGCCCGATGAAAAATACCTGCTTTGCCGCCGCAAACTGCCGCGCAAGCGCCGCCATGTCGTCGTCGAGCGACAACAGGGACTCGATTTGCGCGGGCAGGTGTAAAAGCTGCTCGCAAAGCGTAGCTTCGCGGTGTGCAAATGCGCTGTCCATCGCGCGTGCAAAGCGCAGCGCCAAAAGATATACGACCGCAAGCTGCGCGGAAAACGCCTTGGTCGTTGCCACGGCGATCTCGGGCCCCGCGAGGGTGTAGATCACGTCGTCGCTCTCTCTGGCGATGGTGCTTGCCACGACGTTGACGATTGAGAGCACATGCGCCCCGCGTGCCTTCGCCTCGCGCAGCGCCGCCAGCGTATCTGCCGTCTCGCCGGACTGGCTGATGACGATGCACAAATCGCCCTTGCGCACGATGGGGTTGCGGTAGCGGAACTCACTGGCGAGGTCCGTTTCGCACGGGATGCCTGCCGCGGCTTCCAGAATATATTTTGCCGCCGTGCCCACATGCCATGCGCTGCCGCAGGCGACGATATGGATCTTGCCGATTCGGCGAATGTCCGCATCGGTCAGGTGCAGCTCGGGGATCGAGACCCTGCCGTCCTCGATGCGCGGCGAAAGCGTGTCGCGCACGGCGGTGGGCTGCTCGGCGATCTCCTTTTTCATGAAATGGGCATAGCCGCCCTTTTCCGCCGATTCCGCATCCCACGTAACATGGTAAATGTCCTTGTATACGCGCTGCCCCGCCGCGTTGAAAAACTTGGGCTCGCCCTTCGTGAGGACAGCGATCTCACCGTCCTCAAGCAGATAGCATTCGCGCGTGTACTTGAGAATGGCGGGAATATCCGACGCGAGGAAGTTTTCTCCCCGCCCGCGCCCGACGATCAGCGGACTGTCCTTTTTTGCCGCAAGGATACGGTCGGGGCAGTCGCTTGTGAGCACCGCCACGGCGTAAGAGCCGCGCACCGTGCGCATGACACTGCACATGGCGTCGAGCGCGTCCCCTTTATAGTAATAGTCAAAAAGCTGCGCGAGCACCTCGGTGTCCGTTTCGGAGACAAAGCGGTACCCCGCCGCTTCCAGCATGGATTGAATCGCCGTGTAATTTTCAATGATGCCGTTGTGCACCAGCGTTACACGGCCGTTCGTACTCGTGTGCGGGTGGGCGTTGACATCGTTGGGCGCGCCGTGCGTCGCCCAGCGCGTGTGCCCGATGCCGACCGAGCCCGCCGCGCCGCCTTCCGTTTGCAGCTTGTTTTCGAGGTCCGCAATGCGTCCGCGCGTTTTGACCACGCGTATACCGTCGTCCCCGAATACGGCAAGCCCTGCCGAGTCGTACCCGCGGTACTCCAGCTTCCTAAGACCGTCAAGCAATATCGGCGAAGCACTGCTTTCCCCGATATAACCAACAATTCCACACATATTGTTTTTTCCTTTGCAAATCATAGATTTGCGCGTCGCGTTTCTTTGTGACGGGCATTGCTGCCCGCTTTTGGAAAACACGTGGGAAGCGCGCGGCATTTGCTGCGCACGTCCCTGCCCCCGCACATACGGGGCAAGAAGCATCCGCCGAATATTTCGATGACTTCTTCCTCGTCACCTGCCCGAATGCCGCTATGCGGCAACAGTGCATGGGTCTCCCCAGACAGGCCCGGCGCTATTTTCGATGGCACCCGAAAATTTCAAAAGGGCGTTCTCCTTTCTTTCGAATTTCGCGGCGGCGCGCACTTCCGCCTGCCGCTTTATTTGCATTATATGCAATAATGCATAGCTTTGTCAATCCAAAGAACGGGATTTTGTGGGAAAAAGCATAGATCCATACAAAATGGGGGCATACTGAAACAGGAAGATCCTTTTAGGAGGTGCTTGTAATGACGCTTGCACACGCGCGCTTGGCGGCGCAGAAACGGATGCTTGAAAACCGAGGGCGAATGACGGCGGTGTGGCTGTTCGGCGCAGCGGCAAAGCTTGTGCTGCTCTCCGGTCTCGGGATCAGCGTCTGCATGCTTGCCATGCTGTCCGGTTTTACAGAGCTTGGAAAAAATCCGTATCTGACCGCCGCGCTGTATGCGCTTTTCGCTGTGGGCGCGCTGCTGTCATCCGCGCTGTTTGCGCTGGTATCCTTTTGTACGGCGCGCTGGTTTTACCGCAACGCGGGGCATGCGCAGCCGTTTGCTGCCTTTTTTGACCGCCTGACGCTGCGCTGCACGGTCAAGCTCGTCTACTTTTTTTGGCTGCGGCGGCTGCTCGGCGTTTTGCACTTCGTCGGGTATCTGCTGCCCTTTTTCATCGGCACCGGCGTTTTGTGGCTGACGCTTCGTGCACAAGGGATTACCCCGTTTCTGTTTTACGCCGTATGTGTGCTGCTGGCGGCATTTCTGATCACAGGGACGTATTTCGGTTTTGCCGCCGTGCAAAAGTATGCGTTCTGCGAAGCGCTGCTGACGCTTGACCCTACGCGCGGCGTGGTCGATACCCTGCGCGAAAGCCGCCGCCTCGCGCGGGGACTTTGCTTTGCCTGCACACGCGAACGGCTGCGGTTTTTTCCGTGGGCGCTGTTGTGCGTGCTGATCTTTCCTCTTCTTTATGTCGCGCCGTATTATCGGCAGAGTATAGGCTGCATGGCAAAAATCGTGTTAGACAGAAATCATCTAACGCCGCAAAGCCAAAAACCGATCGTATTTCTGTGCTTAGCGAAAAGCCCCGCATAAGGTGTCAAAGCAGCTGCAACAGCGTCCCCGCGACAAGCAGAACAAGTCCGAAAGCCGCTCGGCGGGACAGACTTTCTTTTAAGAATATGCGCGAGAAGATCACCGTCACAACGACGCTCAATTTGTCAATGGGCACGACGACGCTTGTGAGCGCCTGCGGGTCGTGCAGTGCGCCGTAATAGCAAAGCCACGAAGCGCCGGTCGTAAGCCCCGAAAGCAGCAAAAAGACCCAGCTCTTTCGGTCGATCAAACGGATCTCCCGCTGCCGATGCTGCGCGAAAACAATGCCCCAGGCGAACACGAGTACCACGATGGTGCGCAGCGCCGTACCGAGATTGGATTCCACGTCTGTGATCCCGATCCGTCCGAAGATCGCAGTCAAGCTTGCAAACAGTGCGGAAAGCAGTGCACAGATCAGCCACTGCGGCTTTGCGGACTTCTGTGTGCCGCCGCCGGCCGAAGTTTGCGCGTCCTGAGCGGGGCGCTCTAACATGAGAAATGTGCCGGCGGCGATCAGCACAACGCCGGCGAGCTGCCAGATCCCGGGGCGTTCCCGTAAAAAGAGCATGGCGAGCAGCATGGTGAGCACCGTGGAAAACTTATCGACAGCGGCGACTTTTGCCACCTTGCCGAGTTGCAAAGCACGAAAATAAAACAGCCACGAAGCGCCCGTCGAAAGACCCGAAAGCACCAAAAAGATAAGCGTTTTCGGCGGAATCTCGGTCACAGTATCCTGCGATCCCACCAAAAATACCATAAGCCAGGAAAAGATGAGCACAACACCGGTGCGCAGCGCGGTCGCCACATTGGAATTGACCTTTTGAATGCCGCATTTGGCGAGGATCGCAGTAGCGCCTGCAAACAGCGCCGACAAAAACGCAAGAACGATCCACACGTACAGTCGTCTCCTTTTGGATGGATTCTCTGCTTTACAGTATATTCTGTTCCCGCAAAAAGTCAATTTTGCCAAGCGGAGGATTGAAAAGCGGAAACTTTGGCGGTAGGATTAATATGCAGTTTACAGCACCGTACAGCGGACAAAACGCTGTGCGGCGCGTCTTTCTTGGTGTAAACGGTTTTCAGGAGGAAGACGTATGCCCAAGCAATACAAAATCGACTCCGTTTCCAACCTCTACCCGGCCATGGGCGGCTATGTGTTCCGCCTGTGCGCGGTGCTGCGCGAGGATATTGACGCGGCGCTCCTGCGCCGTGCGGTGCGCCACGTTGCGCCGCAGTTCCCGATCATGTGCTCGCACCTCGAGCGCACCTTTATGAGCTATGTCCATGTGGCGGCGACGGATCTGGATGTGGTCTCCTACGGCGAACCGCTGATCCACAGCCCCGATATGTTTGATACCGAAAAACCGAGCTTTCGCCTGTATGTGCGGGGCAAGCGGCTTGCTATGGACGTGTTCCACGGTAATGCCGACGGTGTTGCGGCGGTCACGTTTTTGAAAGCGCTGACGACTGCTTATTGCTGTTTTGCGGCAGGCGTGCCCGCGCCGCCGGCAATCGTGCCGAAGGCGGAAGTGCTTGAAGACCCGTACAAGCAGTATTATAAACCCGCCAAGGCGGCGTCCCTGCTCGAAAAGGAATCCTACCGCATGCGTCTGCCCGTGCCGAAAAACGGCGGATTTTATGTACGTTTTTCGAGCTTTTCCATGTTGGGTTCCGACATCAAGCCCGTCACAAAGCCGCACGGGTGCACGGTCAACGATTTTTTGTGCGCCGCCGTGTATTTTGCCATCCTGCGCGCGACGGATGCGGAAAAAAGCGGGCTGCCCGTAACGATCTCGGTGCCTTTGGATCTGCGGACGTTTTACGGCTCACATACCCAGCGCAATTTCGCCTTTTACATAAACGCGCGCTTACACGCTTCGGAATGTGCGAACGATTTTGTCCGCGCCATGCAGAGCGTGCACAGCCAAGTGCGCGCCGCCGCCGCAGAAAAGGGCGTGCGCGCAGGCGTTGCAACGACCTATCTTGCCGCCAATAATCCCGCTACGCGCCTTGTGCCGCGCGCGGTGCGGGAACACGCCATCCGCAAGGTGTACCGCCACGTAGCAGGCAATTCCATCACCACCACGCTCTCGAACCTCGGCGCACATACGCTCGAAGGACCCGCAAAGGATATGGTCGAGCGTTTTGAGATCTATCTCGGCGCGGGGTACGGCGGCATCAACACCTCGGCGGTGGGCTTAGGGGATCAGGTTACGCTTTGCGTGGCCTGCGGCAGCGACAGCACCGTATATGAGCAGGCGCTTCTCGACGTGCTGAAAGAGCAGGGCGTGCCCTGCAAATGGGAGCACTTCGCCTACAAAAATCGGGAACTTGTGGAGGAGTGCGCCGACTGATTCGCAAAATTCCCACTTGACAAATCAAAAGCATGCGCATATAATGAAAAAACCAATAGAATATCGCCTGTCAAAGACTGTGAAGGAAATAAGGCAAATCGGAAGGTTTCAGAGAGCTGCCGTGTGGTGCGAGGCAGTACGGAAGGTTTGCGCATAGCTCGTTCCGGAGTCGCCTAACTGAAAGCATAGGTTAGGACGGTTGACCTCGTTATTCGGTCAGACCTTGTTGGAGGTCGTCAGAGGGCGGCGTTTTCGCCGCTGAATTAGGGTGGTACCGCGTGGAATTTTCCTCGCCCCTGTTTTGCCGAACGGCAGAATGCGGGCGATTTTTTTATTGTAATTTAGAAAAGGAGAACACATGAGATGAAAACGAACAAGTATTTCCCGTTTGTGCCCGTAGACATTCCCGACCGCACATGGCCCACAAAAACCATCGAAAAAGCGCCGGTCTGGTGCTCGGTCGATCTGCGCGACGGCAATCAGGCGCTCATTGACCCGATGAATTTGGAAGAAAAGCTCGAGATGTTCCAGACGCTCGTGGACATCGGCATCAAAGAGATCGAGGTCGGCTTCCCGTCCGCGTCCGAGACGGAATATGAGATCCTGCGCACGCTTATCGAAGGCAATTATATCCCTGATGATGTGACCATCCAGGTGCTCGTGCAGTGTCGCGAACACCTCATCAAACGGACGTTTGAGGCGGTGGAGGGCGCGAAAAACGTCATCATCCATTTCTATAACTCCACCTCAACTTTGCAGCGCAAGGTCGTGTTCAAAAAGGATATGGACGGTATTACGGACATCGCCGTCAGCGGCGCGCGGCTGGTTAAAAAGCTCTCCGACGAATTGATGCAGCATTCCGACATCCACATCCGCTATGAGTATTCGCCCGAAAGCTTTTCGGGCACGGAACCGGATTATGCCGTCGAAATCTGCCAGCGCGTGCTTGACGAGCTCGGCGCGACGCCCGAAAACCCGGTCATCCTCAACCTGCCGAGCACCGTCGAGGGCAGCACGCCCAACGGCTATGCCGACCAGATCGAGTATTTCTGCCGCCATTTGAAGGATCGTGACAGCGCCATCATCAGCCTGCACCCGCACAATGACCGCGGCACGGCGGTCGCGGCGGCGGAGCTGGGGCTGCTTGCGGGCGCGGACCGCATCGAGGGCACGCTGTTCGGCAACGGCGAGCGCACGGGCAATGTCGACCTTGTGACGCTGGCGCTCAATATGTATACGCAGAACGTGGACTGCAAGCTGGATTTCTCGAACATCAACCATGTCAAAGAGGTCTATGAGCGTACCACAAAAATGCAGGTCGGTCCCCGCCAGCCGTATGCGGGCGAGCTTGTGTTCACGGCGTTCTCGGGCTCGCATCAGGATGCCATCAACAAGGGCAAGGCCTATATGGCGGAAACATACTCCGACCGCTGGGAGGTGCCGTATCTGCCCATCGACCCCGCGGACGTCGGGCGCGAATACGAGCCGATCATCCGCATCAACAGCCAGTCCGGCAAGGGCGGTGCGGCATATGTGATGCACGAGTTCGGCTTCAAGATGCCCAAAGCGATGCACCCCGAATTCGGCGCGGTCGTGCAGGCGGCGTGCGAGAAAACGGGCAAGGAATTAAAAGGGCAGGAGGTTTTCGACCTCTTTATCGAGGAATACCGCAACGTCTGCGGGCCGTATAAGCTCCTGCGCCATAAGTTCAGCGAAGAAAAAGAGGAGCACGAGGCGCTTACCAAGGTGCATTTCACCGGTACGCTGCAATATAACGGCGACGCGCCCGTGGAGATCGAGGGCACGGGTTCCGGTCCCATCGAAGCGTTCTGCCAGGCGCTCAACAAGATCGGCTTGCAGGAGTACCGCTTTGTGGATTACAGCGAACACGCCATTTCCCGCGGCAGCGACTCCAAGGCGGTCAGCTACATCCACATCCAGAATCCCGAGGGCAAGGATGTGTTCGGCATCGGGATTTCCCACAACATCAACTATGCCTCGATGAAGGGCCTTCTGTGCGCGATCAACCGCTGCCAGAAGAACTGTGTGCGCGCGCCGCAGCCGCCGATCTTTGAACCTGCGGAGGGCGCAAAATAAAATGAATATCCAATGGGACGCGGGCAAATACGCGCAGGATTTTGCCTTTGTGCCGAAATACGGGGAGGCGCTTTTGGCGCTGCTGGATCGGGAAAAGGCAAACACGGTGCTGGACCTCGGCTGCGGCGGCGGGGCGTTGACCGAACAGCTTGTGCAGGCGGGGTATGCCGTCTGCGGCATGGACGCAGATGCAGAACAGCTCAAGCTCGCGCGGCAGCGCTGCCCGAACGTCCGCTTTTTCCAAGGCGACGCGACGGATTTTACGCTGGAAACGCCCGTGGACGCGGTATTTTCCAACGCGGTGCTGCACTGGATCGACCGCGAACGCCAGCCGGATGCGCTTCGCTGCATCTCCCGTGCGCTGCGCGCGGGCGGGCAGTTCGTCTTTGAAATGGGCGGCGCGGGCTGCGGCGCGCAGATCCACAGTGCGCTGCGGCGTGCTTTCGAAGGGCGCGGCTTAGCGTATCACATGCCGTTCTATTTCCCGACGGTTGGGGAATACGCCCCGCTTTTGGAGCAGGCGGACTTTCGCGTGACGTACGCGACGCTGTTTGACCGCCCGACGCCGTTAAAAGGGGAACAGGGCATGGAAGGCTGGATTCGGATGTTTGTAAAAGAACCGTTTGCGGCGATCCCGCCAATGCTGGCGGACGAGATCATCCGCGAAGCCGTCGAAGCCCTGCGCCCGAGCTTATATCAAAACGGCGTGTGGACGGCGGATTATGTACGCCTGCGGTGCAAGGCAGAAAAACAAGCATAAAAAGGAGCAATATAATGAGAGAGCATAAGATCGTGGTGTTAAAGGGCGACGGCATCGGCCCCGAGATCGTGGACGAGGCGCTGAAGGTCTTGGATGCCGCCGGGGAAAAATTCGGATTCAAAATGGTCTGTGACGAGCGGCTGATGGGCGGTGCGGCGATCGACGCGACCGGTGTGCCGCTGCCGCAGGAGACCGTAGACGCCTGTAAGGCGGCGGACTGCGTGTTTTTGGGCGCGGTCGGCGGCCCGAAATGGGACAGCCAGCCCGGGTCCAACCGCCCCGAAGCGGGACTTCTGGGTATTCGCAGCGCGCTGGGGCTGTATGCGAATTTGCGCCCCGCGACGATTTTCAAGCCGCTTAAGAGCGCATCGCCCATTAAGGATGAGATCATCGGCGACAGCATGGATATCCTCATCGTCCGCGAGCTTACGGGCGGCATCTACTTCGGCAAACGCGGCACGGGCGAGGAAAACGGAGTCGCCTTTGCCTACGACACCGAGCAGTATTCCGTGCCGGAGATCCGCCGCATCGCGAAGACTGCCTTTGAAATGGCGATGAAGCGCAATAAAAAGCTGACGAGCGTCGACAAGGCGAATGTGCTGGATTCTTCGCGGCTGTGGCGCAAAACGGTCATCGAAATGTCCGCCGACTACCCGGAGGTCGAGCTCAACCATATGTATGTGGACAACTGCGCCATGCAGCTTGTGCGCAACCCCAAGCAGTTCGACGTGATCGTGACGTCCAACATGTTCGGCGATATCTTGTCGGACGAGGCATCCATGATTTCGGGCTCGATCGGCATGCTCGCTTCTGCGTCTCTCGCGGAAGGCAAGTTCGGGCTTTACGAGCCCATCCACGGTTCCGCGCCCGACATCGCGGGGCAGGGGATCGCAAACCCGCTTGCCACGATCCTCTCCGCGGCGATGATGCTGCGGTACTCACTCGACGAGCCGCAGGCGGCGTCGGCGATCGAAAGCGCGGTGAATGCGGCACTTGAAACGGTGCGCACACCCGATATTTATGAAGAGGGCTTCCGTAAGGTCTCTACTTCCGAAATGGGCGATGCGGTCGCTTCCCTGCTGTAAGCAAAGTCAATCCAAAATAAAGAACAGGCGGGCACTTCTTTCTCGGAAGCGCCCGCCTTTCACGCATACGCCCGCCGTGCACGTCATACGATGGTATCGGTTTTGTGTACAAGAGGAGGGTGTGTATGCGGGGTGCGGAGGTGTTGCGGCTGCTTGCGGGGCTCGCGCTGTTTTTATATGGGATGCAGATGATGAGTACGGGGCTTGAGAAAGCGGCGGGCGAGCGTCTGCAAAAGCTGCTTTCGAAGCTGACCGCCCGCCCGCTTGCGGGGATGCTCGTCGGCACAGGGGTTACCGCCGTCATCCAGTCCTCCTCTGCGGTGACGGTCATGGTCGTCGGCTTTGTGAACGCGGGGGTGATGACGCTCAAACAAGCGGTCAGCGTCATCATGGGTGCGAACATCGGCACGACCGTCACAGGCCAGCTCGTCGCGCTCGATTTCGGGCAGCTCGCACCTATCTTCGCGATCTGCGGCGTGTTCGCCGCGGTCTTTTTGAAGCGCCGTACCCCGCGGCTCTGCGGGCAGGTGGCGGCGGGGCTCGGCTTTTTGTTCCTCGGCATGACCGAAATGAGCGAGGCCCTCGCGCCGCTTGCGCAGTCGCCGCAGTTTATCCGCTTGCTCACCTCGTTCGAAAGTCCGCTGCTCGGCATTCTCGCGGGCACCGTGTTTACGGCGGTCATTCAATCCTCGTCTGCCGCCGTCGGCATCTTACAGGCGCTCGCGGCAAACGGCCTGATCGGCGCGGATGCTGCTGTGTATGTGCTGTTTGGGCAGAATATCGGCACCTGCATCACAGCAGCGCTCGCCGCCGTCGGGATTTCCCAAAACGCCAAGCGCGCGGCGGCGGTGCATATTTTGTTTAATGTCATAGGCACGGCGATCTTTACGCCGTTGTGTATGGCAATGCCGCTTCCCGAGCTGATGCAGGCGCTCGCCCCCGGCGACCCCGCTGCGCAGATCGCGCATTTCCACACCCTGTTCAACATAGCAAGCACGCTGCTGCTGTTCCCGTTCGGCGGCGCGCTCGCCCGCCTTTCGGAACGGCTCCTGCCGGATGAAAAACGGTGCCGACCGCGCCGCAACTGTAGGCTGCGCCCAAAAAATGGGATTTGCAACATGCGAACATCGCATAAAACAGAAGCCCCCACCTTTTAGTGGGTGGTCTTAGGGATTAACTTCCCTGGAAAATTTCGGCATAGTCGTTTTTATAGCGGCTATGCCGTTTTTTCATTCGTTGATGCGTCCGGCAAGGTGAACTCACCGATGCAGTTGTATATGATTTTGATGCGTTGCACTCGATGCCCATCGACTTTCTCAGCTTTGTACACATAAACCTTCTCTATGAACTCTCGGATAATTTCTGATGTGAGTTCAGGGATTTCGGTGTACTTGCGTACCAAGGAAAGGAAGTGATCGGCGTTGAGTGCTGTTTCTTTTTCCGCAGAAATGGCTGTCCGCAGTTCTGCTACCCTCTGCTCAAGGGTATGTTGTTCCGCTTCGTAGTTAGCGGTCATCTTGGCAAAACGCTCGTCCGTGATTTTCCCCTCAAGGTTATCCTCGTAGAGCTTTTGGATGATTTCATCCAGTTTGCGGATACGCTGTGTGGCTTGCTCCAACTCACGCTTGTTTTCACGCAGGCTTCTGTCGAGTGCCACTTTTGTTTTGCTCGTGACCATTTCCAAGAATTCAGCCTCGTGGTCTTTTGCAAAAGCGGTGATTCTGCGGATATCATCAAGCAAGGCTTCTTCAATGACTACGTTGCGGATTTGGTGAGAACTGCACCCACCCTTAATTTTGCGGTAGGTGGCACAAACGAAGTATTCTTTGCTGTGTTCCCATCCACGTCCTCGCACCTGGTACAGCTTGGCACCGCAATCGGCACAGAACAGCATACCGGAGAGGATCGGCATTTCACCCATCGGCGTGACCTTGCGCCGTCCATCACGAATCTTCTGCACGATTTCAAATACCGCTTCGTCCACAATGGCTTCGTGGGTATTCTTGAAAATCTGCCACTCGGAAGGGTCGTTGTGCATGTCAAGAGCAACATGGTTTACAAAATGTGCAACAACATGGTTTACACATTTTGCCTTGGGTCGTTCTCCAAAAGG
>CALWVN010000009.1 GCA_944384995.1 uncultured Clostridia bacterium
CAACGTTCTTTTGAACGTCGGAATCTCGGGTTCCTTTTTCTTCGTCGTTGTTTAATTTTCAAGGTCCGTTGCTCTCGCCGATCTCTCGGGGAGGGAATTCTATTTTAGCATTCCCGAAGCACTTTGTCAAGCACTTTTTTTGAAAGCCCGTTTCGAAATTCGCTCCGGGCTCGCCCGTGTCTCGCGACAGCTTTGATATAATAGCACACGGGAAAAGCGTTGTCAACACCTAATTTTCGCTTTTTTTGAAAAAATTTTTCCTGCGGCAGCAGAGGGTTTTTCGGACGCCATATATTGTGCATTCGCCGTTTTACAAGCACAATTTTCGCCTGTTTTGCATAAAGCGGACACGCAAAGCCACACTATTTGCAAAACAGGGAAAAGAGGATGATCATGGCACGCACATTTGCTTTGCGCGGAAAGCCTAAGCGTTTTCTGTCGCTCTTGCTCGCGCTGGTGCTTTTGACGGCGGCGGGCGGCGGCGCCTATTACACCCACACGCAGCAGACCGCCGAAGTGCTTTCCAAGATGGGCTCGCGCGGTGAAGAGGTTCGGCAGATCCAGCAAAAGCTGAAAAATCTGGGCTATTTCACCAGCGCGGTAGACGGTATTTACGGCACGCGCACGCAGACCGCTGTGCGCAATTTCCAGCGGGACAAGGGTCTTGCGGTAGACGGCATTGCGGGTCCTAAAACACTTTCGGCGCTCGGCATTTCGTCGAGTTCATCGGGCAGCGGGCAATACAGCAGCAACGACGTTTATCTGCTTGCCAAGGTGATTGCGGCGGAGGCGCGCGGTGAACCCTACACCGGGCAGGTTGCCGTGGGCGCAGTCGTGCTCAATCGCGTGTCGCACGCGTCCTTCCCCGATTCCATCCCCGGCGTGGTGTACCAGTCGGGGGCATTTACCTGCGTAACGGACTCGAACTGGGGCGTGGAGCCCTCCGCCGAGGCGAAAAAGGCGGCGCGTGACGCGATCAACGGCTGGGACCCGACCGGCGGCGCGATATACTATTATAATCCCAAAAAGACTTCAAATGCGTGGATGCATTCAAGACCCGTGATCGTGACCATCGGGAGTCACAGGTTTTGTAAGTGACTGTGTGAAAGACAAAACGAAAACGCCCTTGCCGAAGCAGGGGCGTTTTTGGCGTGGAGCGGGCGTGAAAGTCTGCCGTTCAGATATCAGAAGTCAGACGTCAGAGGTCAGATGCGGTGCAGACAGGGTTTGTGCGTTACCGCTACTGTGTGCGGAATCTCGTTGCGCCGTTTCTAATCTCTGACCACTGAAATCTGAATTCTGTCTGCGGGCGGGCACAGAGACCCGCCCCTACACAGGCTTGCATAGATTTTGCAGTTTGTGCACCGCCGGAAGCAGTTCCTCCCCGGCTTCTTTTTGCGGCGCGAGCAAGCCCGCGCCCTACGAGGACGTGCAGATTTTCTGTGGGAGCAAACACCGGCCTACAGTCTCTCCCTCCGGGTCGGCGGCAAGCCGCCGACCCACCTCCCTCATCAGAGGGAGGAACGAGGTCATGCAGTTTTTCTGCCACGGGAGAAGCCAAGCTGTGCACATCCACACATCCAGCATCCGGTGTCTAACACCCGGCGTCTAAGACAATCTCCATATACTGCCGCTGTTTTTTCATGCCGATGGCTTCGTAAAAGCGGATGGCGTCTTCGTTGCACGCCCAGACATTCAAGTCGAGGTTGTAGCAGTGCAGCTCCTTTGCCGCTTCGACGGCACGTTCCATTAAGGCGCGCCCCACCCCCTGCCCGCGGCAAGTCTTATCCACGCACAGGTCGTCCACATACAGCGTGCGGTAAGGGCGCTGCGTATAAAAGGGCTCGTCCTTTTCTTCGAGCACGCACATGACGTAGCCGTTGACGCGGCCGTTTGCATCCACGGAGACAAAAATGCGTTCGTTCTCGTTTCGGAATTTTTCGTGCAGCGCCGCTTCGTCGTATTTCGGGCTTGCACCGGAAAAGATATCGGGTCGCCCCTCGTGGTGCAGGCGCACGATGTCCTGCAACAATTCGAGCACCCGCGGCGCGTCTTTCTCCTCTGCTTTTCGTATCATATCCTCACTCCTAAGAAATGGAAATCCTTTCAAAATAGTGCGGGCAGGTGTGACCCTGCCCGCTGTTTGTTTTTGTTTTTCCGCGCCGCGTCCTGCGCGATTCGATTGCGGACAGCCGCAAGGGCTGTCCCTACGGGGCGTGCAGATTTTCGGCGGGAGCAAGCCCCCGCCCTACGCGGTCGTGCAAATTTTCGGCGGGAGCAAGCCCCCGCCCTACACGGTTCGTGCTGCTTTTTGGCTTTGCAGAAATATGCTGTGCCTTATCTGACATCTGATTTCTGACGTCTGAAGTCTAATCTTTCAATACATCCTTATACAGCCGGATATACTCGTTGGCGGATTTGCCCCAGCTGTTGTCGCATTCCATAGCGCGTTTCACGAGAATCTTCCAGCCGTCGGGCTGGGCGTAGCCCTCGAGCGCACGGCGGATGGTATAGAGCATCTCGTGCGCGTTGTAATTCGAGAACGTGAAGCCGTTGCCCTCGCCGTCGCCGCTGTCGCGGATGCTGTCGCGCAGGCCTCCGGTCTCGCGCACGATCGGGATCGAGCCGTAGCGCAGGGCGATCATCTGCGAAAGCCCGCACGGTTCGCTCTTGGAGGGCATTAAGAACAGATCCGAGCCCGCGTAAATTTTGCGCGAAAGCGACGGCACGAAGCCCAATTTCAGCGCGAGCTTATCCGGGTGCTTTGCCGCCATCGCCTTGAAGAACTCTTCATACTGCCATTCGCCGGAACCGAGCACGACCATTTGCACATCCGCCGTGGACAGCAGCTCGTCGAGCACGGCTTTCACGAGGTCGAGCCCTTTATGCCCGACCAAGCGCGAGACCATGCCCATCAGCGGTACGTCCGCACGCTGCGGCAGGCCCATAAGCTCCTGCAGCGCGCGCTTGTTTTCCGCTTTTGCGGAAAAGTTCTCCGCTTCGTAATGCGCAAAAATATCCTTGTCCGTCGCGGGGTCGTAATCCTCGGTATCGATGCCGTTGAGAATGCCCGACAGCTTCCACGCGCGCTCGCGCAGGATCGTGTCAAGCCCGTGGGAATACCACGGATCCAAGATCTCGTTGGCATACGAGGGGCTGACGGTGGTGACACGGTTGGCGCACTCGATCGCGCCTTTCATAAAGTTGACGTCGCCGTCGTATTCGACGATGCTCGTATCCTCGGGGTGAAGCCCCAAAACCTCGGAGATGAGCTCTTTGCCGTACACACCCTGGTACTGGATATTATGGATGGTGAAGATCGTTTTGATGTTCTCATAGCCCGGCGCCTGCGCGTACATGGTGCTGTAATACACCGGCGTGAGCGCGGACTGCCAGTCGTTGCAGTGGATGATGTCGGGCTTGAATTCGATGTGCGGCAGCATTTCAAGCACGGCGCGCGCGAAGAACGCAAAGCGCTCCGCGTCGTCATAATAGCCGTAGATGCCGTCGCGCTTGAAATAATACTGGTTGTCGAGCAGATAGTAGATGACGCCGTTCGCTTTGGCTTCAAAGATGCCGCAGTACTGCCGCCGCCATGCAACGGGCACGGTGATGCTCGTTAAGAACGTCATTTTGTCCTTGAGCTCCTGCTTGATGCCGTCGTACATGGGCATGACCACGCGGCAGCCGATCAGCCGCTTACGCAGCGCCTTGGGCAGCGAACCCGCCACATCGGCTAGCCCGCCCGACGCCATGAAGGGCAGCGCCTCGCTCGAAACATACAAAACTTTCATACGGTTTCTCCTTTTCACGGGCAGTTTTTCAACCCACCGAATCCACAGACGGTTTCTCAGATGACGATCCCCTTACCGACGAACACCGGGTAATTTTCCGCGCCGGAAAGCGATTTGTTCGGCGTGATCGCCACGCTTTTGTCGGTGATCGTGTAGTTGAGCGACGAGCCGGCCGCCACAAAGCTGCCCTGCATGAGGATCGAATTCTTAACGACCGCGCCTTTTTCAACACGCACGCCGCGGAACAGCACGGAATTTTCAACCTCGCCGTCGATGATACAGCCGCTGGCGATCAGGGAATTCTTGACGCTCGAGCCAAGCCCGTAAATCGCGGGCATGTCGTCGCGCACCTTAGTATACACAGGGCGGTCGGGGTTGAACAGCTCGCCGCAGTTTTTCGGGTCAAGTAACTCCATGCTCACCTTGAAATAGCTGGCTAAGGAATCGATCGTGCGGGCAAAGCCGCCGATCTCGTAGCCGAAAATGCGCAGGCGTTCGGTATTGCGCTGCAGCACGTCGCGCTCAAAGGACTCGTGGTTGAGACTGACCGCTTCGTTGACGAGCCGCTGCAAAAGCGAGCGCTTCATTAAAATCATATTGAGCGAATATATGACCTCGCCGGTCGTGTTCGGCTCCATGGCGATCTGCTTGACGCGCGCGTCGCCGTCGAGTTCGATCGCCATGATGTTTTCGAGCTTCGGCAAAGCGCCGCGCTTGCAGACGATGGAGATGTCGGCGTTTTTATCCGTATGGAACGCCATGAGTTCGTCCACGTCGATGTTCATCACCGAATTGCAGTCGGAGAACAGGACGTATTCTTCATTCGAACGGGCGATGAAGCCCACGATGCCGCGCAGCATCTCAAGTCTGCCCGTGTAGTTGCCCGTGCCGCCGTAAGAGAAGGGCGGCAGGATGAACATGCCCTCGGTTTTTCTGGAAAGGTCCCACGGTTTGCCCGTGCCGAGGTGGTCCATTAAGGACTGATAATTGCTTTTGGTCACGACGCCGACTTTTTCGATACCGCTGTTCACCATGTTGGACAGCGCAAAGTCGATCAGGCGGTACCGCCCGCCGAAGGGCACGGAGCCCATGGTGCGCAGCGCCGTGATCTCGCTTAAGCACTCGTCGTATTTATTGGAATAAATGATGCCTAAAATATTGTTGCCGGTCACTGCTTACGCCCCCTTTACATCTTCATCGACCATGGCTTTCGGCGCAACGCGCGCGCCTTTCTGCACGCACACGCCCGAACCTACGACCGCAACGCCCCAATCCTCGATATTTTCCATTGCCTCGGGGCGTTCACCCACAACGGCACCCTCTTCGATCACGGCGTTTTCAGCGACGATCGCATACTGCACCACCGCACCGGATTTGATGACCGTGCCGGGCATGACGATCGAGTCGCGCACGACCGCGCCCTCTTCGACGGTGACATTGGAGAACAGAATGGAGAAGTCGAGATTGCCATAGACCTGCGAGCCCTCGCCGATCATGGCGTTCTGCACCGTGGCGCAGTCGGCGACATAGTGCGGCGGGGAAACGGGGGTCTTGGAATAGATCTTCCACGTCGGGTCGGAAAGATCGAGATCCACTTTGGGATTCAGCAGGTCAAGGTTCGCTTCCCACAGGCTGTCGATGGTGCCGACATCCTTCCAATAGCCATCAAACAGGTAGGCGAACAGCCGCTCGCCCGCCGCGTGCATGGCGGGGATGACGTTTTTGCCGAAGTCGTTGGAGGAATTCGGATTCGCTTCGTCGTCAATGAGGTACTGCCGCAGCTTGCTCCAGGTGAAGATATAAACGCCCATGGACGCCTTGTTGCTGCGCGGGTTTTTGGGCTTTTCCTCAAACTCGGTGATGCGGTTGTCGTCGTCCGTAATCATCAGCCCGAAGCGCGAAGCCTCCTCCCACGGGACCTCGAGCATCGCAATGGTGCAGGCGGCGTCCTTTTCCTTATGGTAGGCGAGCATTTTGGAGTAATCCATTTTATAAATGTGGTCGCCCGAAAGCACCGCGACATACTCGGGGTTGTAGCGGTCAATAAACGTGATGTTCTGGTAAATGGCGTTCGCCGTGCCCTTGTACCACTCCGAGCCCTTGATCTGCTGATAGGGCGAGAGGATATGTACCCCGCCGTTGGCGCGGTCGAGATCCCACGGCTGGCCGTTGCCGATGTAGTCGTTGAGCTCAAGCGGCTGGTACTGCGTGAGCACACCCACCGTCGAGATCCCGGAGTTTACACAGTTGGACAGCGGGAAGTCGATGATCCTGTATTTCCCGCCGTAGGGAACAGCGGGCTTTGCAATGTTCTTGGTCAGAATGCCCAGACGCGACCCCTGCCCGCCGGCGAGCAGCATCGCGATGCATTCCATTTTGCGTGCCATTGTCTTTGCCTCCTTTTGTCTTGTATCGGTGATGATCACCAAACCGGGCGGCTGCCGAACGTGCGGCGGCATACCGGCAATAGTTTACCGTGTTTTCTTCAAATAAATCGTCGAAAGCGGCGGCAGGTCCAAAGAAATGCTCTGCTCGAAGCCGTGCATATTGACCGCCTCGGCACGGATTTTTTCCTTGTCGCCGCGCCCCTCGCCGCCGTATTTTTCGTCGTCGGAATTGAACACGACCTTGTAGTTGCCTTTTTTCGGCACGCCGATGCGGTAATCCTGCCGCTCGACGGTCGTAAAGTTGCAAACGGCGATGATCTCCTTACCTGCCGCGTCAATGCGGCGGAAGGCAATGACCGAATTATCCTTGTCATCCGACGAGATCCAGGAGAAGCCCTCCCAGGAATCGTCCACCTCCCAAAACGGGCGGTTCTTCTTATAAAACGCATTGATTTCGCGGAAGTAGTCCTGCAAGGCGCGGTGCTTGGGGTAGTCGAGCAGCAGCCAATCAAGCCCCTGCTCGTAGTTCCACTCAATGAATTGCCCGAACTCCTGTCCCATGAACATCAGCTTTTTGCCGGGATGCGCCATCATATAGCCGATAAACGCGCGCACGCCCGCGAACTTTTCGTCGTAGCTGCCGGGCATTTTGTCGATCAGCGATTTTTTGCCGTGCACGACCTCATCGTGCGAAATGGGCAGGACGAAGTTTTCGGAAAACGCATAAAACAGCGAAAACGTGATGCAGTCGTGGTTGTATTTGCGGAAGAAGCCGTCGAGCGAGAAATACCGCAGGATGTCGTTCATCCAGCCCATGTTCCACTTGAAATTGAAGCCCAAGCCCCCCGCATACACGGGGCGCGAGACCATGGGCCAGGCGGTGCTCTCCTCAGCGATCATCAGCGCATGCGGGAAATCGCGGAACACGCTTTCGTTGAGCTTCTGCAAAAATTCTACGGCTTCCAAGTTTTCGTTGCCGCCATATTTGTTGGGGATCCACTGCCCGTCGTCGCGGTCATAATCGAGATACAGCATGGATGCCACCGCATCGATGCGCAGGCCGTCCACATGGAATTCCCGCAGCCAGAACTCGGCGGAGGAAAGGAGGAACGAGCGCACCTCGTTTTTACCGAAATCGAACACGCGCGTGCCCCAAGCGTAGTGCTCGCCCTTGCGGGGGTCCGCATATTCATACAGCGGCTCGCCGTCAAACTCATACAGCCCGTTCGCATCCTTCGGGAAATGCGCGGGCACCCAGTCGAGGATCACGCCGATGCCCGCCTTGTGGCAGACATCGATGAGATACATGAGATCCGCCGGCGTGCCGTAGCGCGAGGTCGCCGCAAAATAGCCCGTGACCTGATAGCCCCACGAACCGTCGAACGGGTACTCCGTCAAAGGCATAAACTCGATATGCGTGTAGCCCATTTTCTTGACATAGGGCACCAGCTCGTCCGCGAGCGCGCGGTAGGAATAGAAGTTGCCGTCGGGATAGCGCTTCCACGAGCCGGCGTGGACCTCATAAATATTCACGGGCGATTTATACACATCCTGCTGCCCGCGCGCGGCTATCCACGCATCGTCCGTCCATTGGTAACAGCCGCCCAGCTCGTAAAACTTGGTTGCCGTGCCCGGGCGCGTCTCCATATGCACGCCATAGGGGTCGCACTTCATCGCGACCTTTCCGTTTTGCGAGACGATGCAATATTTGTAGGCGTCAAATTCACGCACGTCGCGGATCTTTGCCTCCCAAACACCGTCGCTTTTGGGAACGGGCTGCATTTCGTCCGCACCCTGCTTCCATTCATTGAAGTCGCCGACAACGCTCACGCTTTTCGCGTGCGGCGCCCAGACGCGGAAGATAACGGTGTCGGCGTCCTTTGGGGAACGGTGCGCGCCGAAGTATTCATAGGCGCGCGCATTGCTGCCCTCATGGAAAAAATATACAGGTACCTCATGCTCGTTCGGTTTTTTGACTGCTTTTTTCGGCATACAGACTACCTCACTGTGCATTGTTGTGATTATTGTAGCAAATCTTTCCTGCTTTTGCAAGTACTTTTTGACAATTTTATCAAAAACTCACGAAGCCGTTCCAGCGTGGTTTGTGCAGTTTGTCAAAAAGTCGTTGCGGGTCGAAGCGAGTTGAAGCATGAAAGATTATGCAAGTGCGATTTTTCCGGTTTTCAGCCCTGCGGGCTTCGCCCACAGCTAAAGCGCTAACCCCGAAAGCGCCCCTAAAATCAAAACAGCCTGTGCGGAAACCCACACAGGCTGTTGCTTTTAGATTCAGCGTGACGAACGCTTTTTTTCATGCTCCGCGCCGTAGCCGTAGCCATACCCGTAGCCGTAGCCGTATTTGCCGTAGCCGCCGCGCTGGACAAAGCCCATTTTTGCATCGTTGTACACGCAGCCGATGACCTCGGTGCCGGAGTTGTCCAGATTCTCCAGCCCGCGCAAAATACGGCGGATGGGCGCGGTGTCCTGCCGCACGACCATGACGATAGCGTCGGAATAGCCCGCCAGAATCGCCGCATCCGCGACCTCGCCGCAGGGGGCGGTGTCGATGATGATGTAGTCAAATTCCTTTTTGGCGGATTCTATGATCTCACCCATTTTTTCGGAGGAGAGCAGCTCCGCAGAATCAACCGTCGCAGGACCGCTTAAAAGCAGATAGAGGTTGTATTTTTCGGAATACCGGATCGCGTCGGAAAGCTGGCGGCTGCCGGAGATGACCTCGGCAAGGCCTGCCGCATCGCCCGCAGGAAGGCTGAGTGCTTTTGCGACGGCGGGCTTGCGCAGGTCGCCGTCAATGAGCAGCACCTCCTTGCCGTTTTTGGCGAGTGCAAGCGCAATGTTGATCGCCGTGGTGGTCTTACCCTCATTTTCGAGCGTACTGGTAACAACGATTGCCTTCTGCCCCTTACGCAGGACGATATTGTTGAGCTTGGTGCGGATCATCTTGAACGCTTCGATAAAGGCGAAGCCGCTGCGCCGGTCCGTGATCAAAATGCTGCGTTTTTCGCCTTTTTTACCCTTAATAGGCACATGCGATACGTTGCCGATGATCTTCAGCCCCAGCTTCTGACGGATATCGTCGGCGTTGAGGACGGTATCCTTGAACATCATGGAAAGCAGCAGCAGAGCCGCCGAAAGCAGCGCCCCCGCAAGGAAGCCGAGTGCGGTGTACAGGAGCTTGGAATTATCGCCGTTCGGCGCGGCGGGCAGCAGAGGCGGGTCGATGGCTTTCAGCGTCGTCGCCGGGAAAGCATCGGTGATTGCTTCTTCATAATACTGCATATAGGTGTTGGCGATCGCGTACGAAACTTCGGCGTCGGTCGTCGTTACCGTCAGATACAAAATGGTCGTGTCTTCGACCGCCTCAACGGAAATAAAGCTTTTGATCTCCTCGGCGGTGATGTTTTTATATCCGCAGTTGTCCGCAACGCGCTGGGACAGCTCCGTTGTGGTAAACACATATTGGTAGTTCGCCGCCAACGTCTGTGCCGCGAGGATATCCGACGAGCTCTGACCGGAGGTGACAAGCGAAGAATTTCGGTTGCTCGCAACGAACATGATTTGGGAAGAATAGGTCGGCACATAGGTCAGCTGCGCGATAGTAAACCCGACCGCCGCGAGCACGATCGCCGACAGCAGAATGACCCACCAGCGTTTGAGCAGCTTGCGCGTATAGACCATTACGGTTTCGGCGCTGATGCCCTCCGTATTTTCCTTCTTTTGCCCGGAGGCGTATTCATAATCCATTGATAAAATTCCCCTTCTCGCTCCGCAGCCAATGCAGAGCCATATACGGTCATATTATAGCAAATGTTTATATATTACGCAATAGAAAATTTACGCATTTGCGGCTGCCCGCCGAACGGTCAGCGCACAGACAGAACCCGACCCTCGCGCAGTTCCAGAACACGGTCGCACACATCAAATGCCGCTGTTTTATGTGAGATAAGCAGACAGGTTTTGCCGGGCAGGGCTTTTAGGTTTTGCAAAAGCCGGCGCTCGGTCTGCGTGTCCAGCGCAGAGGTCGCCTCGTCCAAAAGCAGCACGGGCGCGTCGGTCAATACGGCGCGGGCAACGGCAAGGCGCTGCATCTGCCCCTCCGAAAGCCCCCTGCCGCCCTCACCGAGCAAGGTATCGAGCCCTTCGGGCAGCTCGCGCAGGAACTCGTCGGCGCAGCTCACGCGCACGGCTCGCTCAATTTCTTCCTCGGTTGCATCCGCCTTCACAAAGCAGAGATTGTCGCGCACCGTGCCCGAAAACAGCAGATTGCCCTGCGGGACATACGAAAACAGCGCACGTGTCGTTTTGTCCGCCGAAAGCGCGCCTGCGGTCGTTTCGATCTCCACCGCACCCGCATCGGGCTTGAGCACGCCCAAAAGCAGCTTAAAAAGCGTGCTTTTACCGATGCCGGAAATGCCCGAGAGCACCGTGAATTCCCCGCGCGAAAGCGAAAGCTGCACATTTTTGAGCACGGGATTCCTGCCGTAGGAAAACGACACGTCCCGCAAATGCAGCCCCGTGAACGAATCCCAAAGCGCCTGCTTCTCACACGGCGGGTTCAGCGCCGTGTCGTCGGGAAGCGAAGAAAGCTCCATGAGTCGTTCAGCGGAGGCGAGCATGGCGTAATATTTCGGCATAGTGCCCGAAAGATTGGAAACGGGCATCTGCACCTGATTGACAAGCTGCAAAAGCGCGGTCAGCGTGCCGAAGGTGATGGACCCCGTGCAAAGGCGCACGCCGCTCCACAACAGCGCAAACAAAAACCCACCCGAAAACACGGCGGAAAAGCCCGTGTTCGCCAAGATCGACCAGCGGTTGCGTTTAAGCTTCGCGGTGTAATTCTCTTCGCCGCGCGCCCCTGCTTCGGCGTTCGTTTTATCATACGCACCGAAGACCTGCACGGCAAGCAGGTTTTCGAGCGCCTCCTGCAAAAACGAGCGCAGCCGCCCGTCGCTTTCCTGCACGGCACGGTGCATTTTTTTGATTTTTCCGCGGAACAGCCGCGTGCACAAAAACAAGACAAGCCCTGCCGCAGCGAGCACGCATGCAAAGCGGAAGTCGAGCGCCGTGATCACGGCGAACGCGCACACGAGCCGTGCGAGCATGGCGGCAACAGACGGCAGCAGCGTTGCAAAATTGTCGCTCACAACGGTCACATCCGCCGTCAGGCGTGTCATCAGCTCGCCCGAATGATGGTCGGAAACAGCGCTGTACGCTTTTTCGAGAAGTGTTGCAAACGCCGTATTTTTCAGCCGCATCTCTAAGCGCCCCGCTATGCGCACCTGCAGATCTTTGTTGAGCATATGGAGCGCAAGATGCAATAAGATCACCGCAGCAGCAGCCGCACCCGCACGAAGAAGCGCCGCCATATCGCCGCGCTCTGCGGCGTCGATGACATATTTCGCACAAAGCGAAAGCGACACGGCGCACACGGAATCAACGGCGCTACTCAAAACAGACAGCACCAATAGCCCCCGCACTTTAGCGGCGCTTTTCCATATCCATTTACGCGCGTCTTCCCGTTTCATTTTCGTAATTTCCCTCGCAATGCCACAAGATACCGCCGAACAGGGAACAAAAGCGCCCACGCGCGCACATACAGCCGATAGCGCCTTGCCGTGACGGGGAATTCCCTGCCCTTGCGGCAGATGCGCGCGACCACGCCGATGAACTGCTCTTTTCGGATCCCCGGCTCTTTGACCCATTGGTTGTCCCCGCAGCAGATATAGGTGCCGTCCTCTGCCACGCCGACCACGCGGTGCAGCACGAACGCGCCGTTTGCGCGGCGGTACAGCGGCAGGTCATAGATTTGAAGCGTGCCGTGTATCGGCGCGAGCACCACCGTGTCGCGCCCCGCGACTAAGAGCGGCAGCATGCTCGTGCCCGTGATGGGCAGACGCACCGTGCCGCCGGAAGCGAGCGTTTCCTCGATCACGGGCAGCAGCTCTTCGAGCCGAACCTGCTTTTTTTCCATCGCGTCAGCCCTCTAAAAGCCCCGCTGCGCGCAATTTTTCAAGGAAAGCATGCGTATCGCGGCGTGCGGTTGGCTCGTCCACCTCATATTCGGAAAGCACGGCTTGTACGATTTTCTCTTCCGTCGTGTCCGCTTCCAAGCATTTCCAAATAAATGCCCCCACAGGCGTTAAGGTCAGCATGCCGCCGAAATCCACCTGCGCCGCCCCCAACGGCACGGCGACAAAGCTGCCGGCGACCTCGTGCAGCACAAAGCCTTCTTTGATCTTCATCGGATTACCCCTTTTCCTGTTTACCGTAATATGCCTCGATCCCTGCAAGCGCTGTTTCGGCGGCGGAAAGGTCCATATTGCACCGCAGGCGGAACACAGGGACGGCTTCAATCAGCTTCCCGAGCAGGGTGAGCATCGTTTCCATGGCCGCTTTTTTCGGCGGGCGCAGCGTCTGCGACATAAACAGCGGGACCGCCACCGCCGGTGGGATGGGCTCGATCGAATTTTCCGTCCCGCGCTCTATAAATACGATCGCGCGTATAGGCACCTGCACATTGATGTTTTCATCCGTTTTGCCCGAAAACGGTGTGCCGCAGGCGTAAAACGTACCGTCCATGCGGCGCACAGCGGGCTTGTCGTCATTGATGATGCGGCTGCCCGGAAAGGCGCGCAGCCACAAATGCGTATGCGTGGACTTGCCCGTGCCGCTTTTCGCGGAAAACAAATAGGCCTTCCCGTCCTTTTCGACGCACGAAGCGTGCAGCAGCATGCCGTCATATTGCAAAAGCCGCGCATAAAACGCCTCGCCCACCCACATGTACCGGCACTCGTCAAGTGTGAGCTGCGGGTACTGCTCATGCTTGCGCGCGAAGAATTCCTCCGACAGGTCAATGGTGAAATCCGCTTCGGCGCCGTCTTTTGCAAGATACGCACGCGTGCGGGAATGCAGCAGCTCACCGCGCGCATCAAAGCGCACATGCAGGTTTGCGATCTCAAATGTTTCCAAATTCCGCGTCCTCCGACTGTCTTATTTTTCCGCGCGAAGCCCAAACAATGCACGCGCGTTGCGCGCCGTCTCCTGCAAAAGATCCTGCGCATCCACCCCGCGGATCTCCGCCAGGCGTTCGGCGGTGTAGGCGATCATACGCGAATCACACCGCTTGCCCCGGCACGGCACAGGCGCCATATACGGCGCGTCCGTTTCGACCAAAAGGCGGTCTGCGGGAACCATTTTTGCGACCTCGACGGGCTTGACGGCGTTTTTGAACGTCACCGCCCCGCCAAGGCCGATATACATACCGAGTTTCAACACCTCGCGCGCCGTTTCGGCAGAGCCCGAAAAGCAGTGCACCACCCCGCGCGGGCGGTATTTCTGCAAAAGCCGCAGCGTGTCCTCGTGCGCTTCGCGGTCGTGTACGATCACGGGAAGGTCGCGTTCTTTTGCAAACGCAAGCTGCGCTTCAAACAGCGCCAGCTGCTGTAAGCGGCTTTCCTTTTCATAATGGTAGTCGAGCCCGATCTCCCCGACGGCGACGGTTTTTGCGTCTTTGAAAAAGGGCGCGAGCGCCGCGATGGGGTCTTTGGGCACATCCTCTAAATTGAGCGGGTGAAAGCCCGCCGCCGCCCAAACAAAATCATAGCGATGCGAAAGCCCCTGTGCAAAGCGTGTTGTTTCAACATTCACCCCGCAGGACACGACACCCGAAATGCCGCTTTGCGGGAAGCTGTCCAAAAGCGCATAAACATCTTCCGCAAAGCGCGGGTCGTCGTAGTGCGCGTGGGAATCGAAAATATCGGTCAGCATCAGCGAATGCGCGCCCCGTTCGGCATGGACTTGTCCACGAACACGACCTGCACGTTATCCTCCGCGCAGTCCGCCGCCAGGATCATGCCGCAGCTTTCCACGCCGCAAAGCTTCGCAGGTTTCAGGTTCGCCACGAGCACGACCTTTTTGCCGATAAGGTCTTCCGGCTTGTACCACGGCGCAATGCCGCTTGCCACCGTGCGTTCCTGCCCTGAGCCGTCGTCGAGCGTCAATTTGAGGAGCTTCTTCGAGCGCTTGACCGGCTCGCACGCAATGATCTCCGCCACGCGCAGCTCGGTTTTCATAAAGTCGTCGATGTTTATGGGCGCAAGCCCCGCCGCCGCTTCGGCTGCTTTCTTTTCGGCCTCCTGCTCCTTTTTCTGCTGTTCGAGGAGTTCTGCGATCAGCTTTTCGCCGTCGATGCGCGAAAACAGCGGTGTGGGCGTGCCGACCTTTGTGCCGGCTTGAAGTCCGCCGAAGGTCTTTAACGAATCGTAACCGCGCACATCCGTGCCCAGCTGCGCGAAGATCGCGTCGGCGGTGTCGGGCATGTAGGGCGAGAGCAGCACGCCGAGGTAACGGATGCCCTCCAAAAGGTTGTAAAGCACCGTGCCGAGCCGCGCGCGCTTGGTCTCATCCTTCGCGAGCGCCCAGGGCATCGTCTCGTCGATGTATTTGTTCAAGCGCCGTGCGAGCGCGAGCACGCAGGCGGTGCTGTCGGCGATCTTGTATTCGTTAAAGCAGCGGTCCACCTGCTTTACGGTATCCAGCGCGAGCGCGCGGACGTCGTCGTCAAATTCGCCGGGTTCCTCGGGCGCTTGCACCACGCCGTCGAAATACTTCTGCTGCATGGCGACGGTGCGGTTGACGAGGTTGCCGATCGTATTCGCAAGGTCCGTGTTGTAGCGCTCGATGAGCGTTTCATAGGTAATGGAGCCATCCTGCGCGTGCGGCATTTCCGCAAGCAGGTAATAGCGCACCGCGTCCACGCCGAACACTTTTATGAGGTCGTCGGCATAGATCACGTTGCCGCGGGATTTCGACATTTTATCCTCGCCGAACAGCAGCCACGGATGCCCGTAGACCTGTTTCGGCAGCGGCTCGCCGAGCGCCATGAGCATGATGGGCCAGTAGATCGTGTGGAAGCGCACGATGTCCTTACCGATGATGTGCACATCGGCGGGCCAGTATTTTTTGTAAAGCGCGCCGGGCTCGTCGGGGTCATAGCCGAGGGCGGTGATGTAGTTGGAAAGCGCGTCGATCCAGACGTAGATCACATGCTTATCGTCAAACGACACGGGCACGCCCCATTTAAAGGAGGTGCGCGAGACGCACAGGTCTTGAAGACCCGGCTTTATGAAGTTGTTGAGCATTTCCTTTTTGCGCGCTTCGGGGTAGATGAAATCCTCGTGGCTTTCGATAAAGTCCTCCAGCTGCTTCTGGTATTTGGACAGGCGCAGAAAATACGCTTCCTCTTTCGCCTTTTTGACAGGGCGGTGGCAGTCGGGGCAGCAGCCGTTTTCGTCGAGCTGGCTTTCCGTCCAGAAAGACTCGCACGGCGTGCAGTAGAGTCCCTCGTATTCGCCCTTGTAAATGTCCCCCTGGTCGTAGAGCTTTTTGAAGATCTTCTGCACCGCCTTTTCGTGGTAGTCGTCGGTGGTGCGGATGAATTTGTCGTACGTGGTATGAAGCGCGTCGCAGATGCCGCGAATCTCCCCCGCGACCTTATCGACATACGCCTTGGGGCTGACGTTTGCCGCCTTGGCGTATTCCTCGATCTTCTGCCCGTGCTCGTCAGTGCCCGTCAGGAAGAATACGTCATAGCCCTGCATTCGCTTGTAGCGCGCGATCGCGTCGGTCAGCACAATCTCATAGCTGTTGCCGATGTGCGGCTTGCGCGACGTGTAGGCAATGGCGGTGGTGATGTAGAATTTCGGTTTGTCACCCATGTTCATCTTCCTTTCTTTTTGGGACATTTTATTGTAGCAGATTTGCGTGCGGATTTCAACCGTTCGTACCATCCCGCACGAGATATTCGAGCGCCTGACGGTAGCCGTCGAAGCCAAGCCCGATGAAATGCGCCGCACACGCCATCCCTGCATAGGAAACGTGACGGAATTTCTCGCGCGCGTTCACGTCGGAGATATGCACCTCGGCGGCGGGCAGCCCCACCGCTTTGAGCGCGTCAAGAATGGCGACGCTTGTGTGCGTGTAGGCGGCGGGGTTGATAACGATGCCGTCAAACACGCCGTAAGCCGCCTGAATTTTATCGACGATATCGCCCTCGTGGTTCGACTGGTAGCACTCGACCTCTGCCCCGAGTCTTTGCGCCCAAGCTTCGATCTGCTCTACAAGCGACGCATAGGTCTGTTTGCCGTAAATATCGGGCTCGCGGATGCCGAGCATATTAAGGTTTGGGCCGTTGATAACAAGGATCTTCATTGTATTGCCTCCAAAATGCGCTGTACGACTGTCTCTATCGCGTCGTTCGCGTCAATCTCATAATCGCACACCGCGCGGTACAGCGGCAGCCGCCGCTGATAGATCGCCTGCACGCCGTCGCGCTGCGAAACGGGTCTGCCGACGGTCGGGAGCGCAGACGGGTCGCGGTTCAGAAACAGCACGATGCTGTTCTGCCGCAAAATATCGATGTTTTCGGGAATTGTTACCGCGCCGCCGCCCGTGGCGATGACCGCGCCGCTTTGGCGGCATATATCGGCGAGCGCCGCCGTTTCGCGTGCGCGAAAACCCGCTTCGCCCTCGGCTTCAAAGATTTCGGGAATCGTTTGCCCCGCGCGGCGTTCGATCTCGGTGTCTGCGTCGCAAAACGGGCGGGAAAGCACCTTTGCGATCGCTTGCCCCACCGTGGTCTTGCCGCAGCCGGGCATGCCGACGAGCACAAGGTTCTGCATTTCGCGTTCCAGCGAGGAGAGAATTTCATCCGTGCGCGCGTCGGGGATATTCTCGCCCAAAAACAGCTCGGCGGCGCGCTTCGCCTGCGCGACGAGCATCGAAAGCCCCGTGAACGCGGGGATGCCGCGCCGTTCGGCGTCGAGCGTGAGCGCGGTTCTGTGGGGATTGTAGATGATGTCGAGCACGCACGAAAGCTTTCGGAAGCCCGCCAGAGAAAGCGGCGCTTTCCCGTTGTTCGGGTACATGCCGACGGGCGTGGTGTTAACGAGGATGTCCGCGTCGAAATGGCGGGAAATGTTTTCGTAGTTATTCTCCCCGCTTCGGGAGATTTTTATGACTTCGCGCGCGCCGAGGTCCGAAAGCACTGCCGCAACGGGTGCGCTCGCGCCGCCCGTGCCGAGCACGAGCGCTTTTTTCCCTTGGATCTCCGCCGAACTTCGGCGCACCATATAAAGAAAGCCGTCGTAATCGGTGTTGTCGCCCCAAAGCGTGCCGTCCGCGCGCTTTAAAATCGTATTGACCGCGCCGATGCGCCGCGCGTTGTCGGAAAGCCCCGCAAGATACGGGATGACTGCCTTTTTATAGGGGATGGTGACGTTGAGCCCATTGAAGTTTTTCGTCTGTAAAAACGCCGGCAGATCGTCCGGCGCGGCCTCGAACAATTTGTAGTCATAATCGCCCAGCCGCGCGTGGATCTGCGGGGAGAAGCTGTGCGAAAGATGTTCACCCAAAAGTCCGTACATAGGTTTCACCTGCAAATTAGATTTTAGATTATAGATGTTAGAAATCAGATGCGGCATGGGCAGGATTCAGCAAAACTACGGCTCCGCAGGAACAATTTGTTTACAGCTGTAGGGGCGGGTCTCTGTGCCCGCCCGAGCAGAGTGCGAAAAAAAGCAACCTGCGTCTGTTATAAAAACCGTGATTCTGTTTTTCGCCGCAACAAGCAACAAAATTCGACTTCCTTGCGGGCGGGCACGGAGACCCGCCCCTACAAGTGGAGCTCTTTTCATTTCTGCGTAGCCGCGGCAATGTGTAAATCTAACATCTGATTTTCTAACTTCTGCTGTCTGAGCAGAGCCCCGCCCCGCTTCCGCGGGACGGCGGAGAACCCCCGGCGAGGGTTCTCCGGAGGAAACAGCCCACCGGGCTGTTTCCTCTCCTCTCCTGCGCTTTTGACAAAAAAGTTTCGCGTCCTGCGGGACGCGACCAAAGGCTCTGCCTTTGGGAACCGCGATTTTTTGTAAAAAATCGAGTAAAACTTTTGCGCCGATCAACAAAAGCGACAGAAAAAAACTGCCTTTCTGCTATCATAGCACAAAAGCAGTTTGTTTGAAAGCGTTTCCCGCTTATTTTTTCTTTTTGCCGAAGAAGCCTTTTTTCTCTTCCCCGCGCCCGAGGTGAGACGTCTCGTTGCCGAGCGCCGCATCTAACTTTCGCAGCAGGTCTTTCTGCTCGTCGTTGAGCTCGCGCGGGACGTCCACCACAATGCGCACGAGCTCGTCGCCGCGCCCGCGGTTGTTGAGGCTTTGGATGCCCTTGCCCTTCAGTTTGAACACATCGCCCGCCTGCGTGCCGGCGGGGACGGTATACTGCACCTTGCCGTCGAGCGTGGGCACCTGCACGGTGCAGCCGAGCGCCGCGGCGGCGTAGCTGATGTGCATTTCGACCCAGACGTTATAGCCCTCGCGCTCAAAGATCGGGTGCGGGCGCACATTGACCGCGACGCGCAGATCGCCCGCAGGGCCGCCGTTGATACCCTTGTTGCCCTGCCCGCGCGCGTTGATGACCTGGCGGTCATCGATACCGGCAGGGATTTTGACCGTGATGGTGACCGGCTTGCGCACGCGCCCAGCGCCGCGGCATTTGCGGCAGGGGTTGTCGATGATCGTGCCCTTGCCGCCGCAGCGCGAGCACGCTTTCTGTGTCTGGATCACGCCGAATGCCGTGCGCTGCTGGGTCGTGACCTGCCCGCGCCCGTGGCATTCGGGACAGGTTTTCGGCGAAGAGCCGGGTGCGGCGCCCGAGCCGTGACATTCGTCACAGACCTCGATACGGTTGGTTGTGACCTCACGCTCGCAGCCCTTTGCCGCCTCTTCAAACGAAATGGTCACGCTTGCCTGCGTATCTGAGCCGCGCTGCGGCGCGTTGGGATTCGCCCCGCCGCCGAAACCGCCGCCGAAGCCGCCGCCGAATATGTTGCTGAAGATGTCGCCGAGGTCAAAGTCAAAACCGCCGCCGAAGCCCCCGCCGTAGCCGCCGCCCTGGCCTGCATTATAGGTAGGGTCCACGCCCGCGTGGCCGAAGCGGTCGTATTTCGCCTTTTTCTCGGCGTCGGACAGCACTTCGTACGCCTCGTTTGCCTCCTTGAACTTCGCTTCCGCATCCTTGTCGTCGGGGTGCAGATCGGGATGATATTGTTTCGCCAGCTTGCGGTATGCTTTTTTGATCTCATCCTCCGAGGCGTTGCGGTCTACGCCGAGCACCTCGTAATAATCGCGTTTTTCTGCCATGTACGTTCTCTCCCGGACGGGCGGCGGCTGCCCGCCCATATGAAATCGGATGGCGGCAGAGCCCCTTTTCGGAGCTCTGCCGTACTCTCCTTACCGTTGTTATTTGTTGCCGTCTTCCACGTCGGTGTAATCCGCTTCGTAGTAGCCGTCGTCGCCCTTGCCGGCGTTCTGTGCGCCCGCGTCGGTCGGGCCGCCCTGTGCGCCCTGCGCCTGTGCGGCAGCCGCACGGTACATCTCTTCGGCGACCTTGTTGAATTTCTCGGTCAGCTCGTCTTTCTTCGCCTTGATGGCGTCGATGTCCTCGCCCTTGAGCGCCTCTTTGAGCGCATCCACCTTGCTTTGGATCTCGGTCTTGTCGGCTTCGGCGATCTTATCGCCGTTTTCCTTCAAAATCTTTTCGCACTGGTAGACCATCTGATCCGCTTCGTTGCGGGTGTCGATGCCCTCCTTGCGCTTCTTATCCTCCGCGGCGAACTGCTCGGCCTCCTTGACCGCCTTTTCGACGTCCTCTTTGGACATATTCGACGACGCGGTGATGGAAATGGACTGCTCCTTCTGCGTGCCGAGGTCTTTTGCAGAGACGTGGACGATGCCGTTGGTATCGATGTCGAAGGTGACCTCGATCTGCGGCACGCCGCGCGGTGCGGGCATGATGCCGTCGAGATGGAACACGCCGAGCGTCTTGTTGTCGCGCGCAAATTCACGTTCGCCCTGCAAAACATGGACTTCTACGGACGTCTGGTTGTCTGCGGCGGTCGAGAAGATCTGGCTCTTTTTCACGGGGATGGTCGTGTTGCGCTCGATGATCTTGGTCGAAACGCCGCCCATCGTCTCTATCCCTAACGACAGCGGAGTGACGTCCAGAAGCAGGATGCCTTCGACGTCACCGCCGAGCACGCCGCCCTGGATCGCCGCGCCGACCGCGACACATTCATCCGGGTTGATGCCCTTGAAGGGTTCGAGCCCCGTGAACGTCTTGATCGCCTCCTGCACGGCGGGGATACGCGAAGAACCGCCCACCATCAGAACCTTATTGATCTCGGAGGTCTTAAGCCCGGAGTCCTGCAAAGCCTGACGGACGGGCCCCATGGTCGCTTCCACAAGATCTGCGGTCATTTCATTGAATTTCGCACGCGTAAGCGTGGTCTCCAAGTGCTTCGGACCCGTGGCATCCGCCGTGATGAAAGGCAGGCTGATGTTCGAAGTCGTGACGCTCGAAAGCTCGATCTTCGCCTTTTCCGCCGCTTCCTTCAGGCGCTGCATTGCCATTTTGTCCTGCCGCAGGTCGATGCCCTGCTCCTTTTTGAATTCCTCCGCCAGCCAGTCGATGATGCGCTGGTCGAAGTCGTCGCCGCCAAGGCGGTTGTTACCGGCGGTAGCAAGCACCTCCTGCACGCCGTCGCCCATCTCGATGATGGAAACGTCGAACGTGCCGCCGCCGAGGTCATAGACCATGACCTTCTGGTCGTCTTCCTTATCGATGCCGTAGGCAAGCGCCGCCGCCGTCGGCTCGTTGATGATACGCTTGACGTCCAGACCCGCAATCTTGCCCGCATCCTTGGTTGCCTGGCGCTGTGCGTCGGTGAAGTACGCGGGGACGGTGATGACCGCCTCGGTCACCGTGCCGCCGAGGTAGCTTTCCGCGTCAGCTTTCAGCTTTTGCAGGATCATCGCGGAAATCTCCTGCGGGGTGTATTTCTTGTCGTCGATCGTCACACGGTAATCCGAGCCCATGTGCCGTTTGATGGACGAAACGGTGCGGTCGGGGTTGGTGATCGCCTGCCGTTTTGCGACCTGACCGACCATGCGTTCGCCCGTTTTAGAAAACGCGACCACCGACGGGGTGGTGCGCGCACCCTCCGCGTTGGCGATGACGACGGGCTCGCCGCCCTCGATCACCGCGACGCAGGAGTTTGTTGTACCTAAGTCAATGCCGATAACCTTTGCCATTGTAAATGCCTCCAAATTGAAATAGTTCTATCTGAAATAAACTGTGGATAGCCGATTTAATTGACGACCTGCACCACGGCGGGGCGCAGGATCTTGTCGCCCAACTTATAGCCCTTGGAAAAGACCTGCGCGATCGTGTTTTCTTCAGCGGATTCGTCCTCCGTATGCATAACCGCGTTGTGGATGTTCGGGTCGAACACATCACCGACCTCGCCGAAGCTCTCCGCACCAAGCTTTTCGAAGCAGGCGGCAAGCTGGCTGAAGATCATCTCCACGCCTTTGCGGTAGTCCTCGTAAGAAGCGTCCGTCCCGGCCTGCGCGCGCTCGAAATTGTCAAGCACGGGCAAAAATTCAGTGAGCACCGCTGCCTTGCTGTCGGCGTACGCCTGCTCCTTTTCGCGCACGGAGCGCTTGCGGTAGTTGTCGTACTCGGCAAGCGTGCGCAGGAATTTATCGTTCGCCTGCAAAAGCTGCGCTTCGAGCTCCTGCAAGCGCGCATCCGGCGCGCCGTCATCCGGCTGTTTGTCCGGCGCCTGTGCTTCGGCAGCCGCCGTCTCCGTGTCGGGCGTTTCGGCCTGCGGCTCGGCGTTCTTTTTCGCTTCCTGTTCGGGCTTTGCCTTTTTCTCTGTCTTTGCCATGGTTATTCCTCCACGTTGTCGGAAAGGACTTTCCCGACGATCTCGGTCAGATATTGCAAACTCGGGATCAGCCGCGCATAGTCCATGCGCGTGGGGCCGATGAGCCCGAGCGTCCCGCTCTCATGCCCCGCAATGGCATATTTCCCGAAGATCATGCTCGAATTCTGCAATTCGCGGTAGGGGTTTTCCCTGCCGATGACCACGCTTGGTTCCCCGTTCGGCGCGTGCGGCGTTTCCGAAAACACACGGTCCAGCGGTTCTGCGTGCCGCAGGAAATCCATCAGCTCAAAAGCATTCTGGGCGTATTCGCGGTAGCCGAGCAGGTTGCTCTGTCCTTCCAAAAGCATCTGTGTGCGTTCGGTCGTAGCGGCGAGTTGGGCGAGCGTCACGAGCAGCGGCGTCATCAGCAGCGCCTTTTCGCCTAAAGAGACGGCAAGCGTCTGGATCTTCGCCACCGTTACGGCGGCGGTGGGCTTGCCGAGGAAATTGTCGTTGACGAGATTATAAAACGTCTCCGCCATGTCCACGGTGATCTCGCTGTCCGTGCGGCAGACGCGGCTTTTGATGAGTCCCGACGAGGTGAGCACCACGACCATCGCCGTGCGCGCGCCGATGGGCACGAGCTCCACACGCCGCACCACGGCCGATGCGTCCGACGGGGTGGTAGAGACCGCCGCGCAGTGCGTCAATTCGGCGAGCAGGCTGCTTGCCGTTTCAAGCACCTGCCGTGAATCACCCGAGGCGGTGCGCAGCTTGGCATCCAAAATGCGCTTTTCGACGGGCGAAAGGTCATATTGCTTCATCAAATGATCGACATAATAGCGGTAGCCCGCGCCGGAGGGGACGCGCCCCGCCGAGGTGTGGGGCTGCTCAAGAAGCCCCTTGGCGGTCAGCGCCGCCATTTCATTGCGCACGGTCGCAGGCGAAACGGGCATGCCGAGCGCGTCCACAAGCGTTTTGGAGCCGACAGGCTCGCCCGTGGCGATATAGCGCTCCACAATTGCAGCCAGGAGCTTTTTCTGCCGTTCCGACAGTTCCACGCGTTCCGCCTCCTTTTCCGCCGGTTTTCGCCGTTCTTTTCGATGATTTCTTTCGGCTTCTCGTGCCGCTTCCGCTTGCGGCGCCGCGCAGCGCTCGCACGCAGAGACTGCGCAGCCGGGTTTTGCTGTGTTAGCACTCTAAACATCAGAGTGCTAATTTCAATATATACTATACCTTTAGCTTGCCGTTTTGTCAAGAATTTATTTGTAAACAATTTGTTAAAGCGGAAAAATTCGGAAGAGGGGCGAGGTACAGGGGTCAGACGTCAGAGGGCAGAAATCAGAATGCAGAGATTGGAAGTCAGAAAGGGCACAGGAAGTTTTTAGGAAAGCCGAAAGATTGCGCACTTTTTCGGCTACGAAAAGCAACGAAAAATCCGTACATCCCTGTAGGGGCGGGTGATTCCCCTGTCAGGGGAAATGTCGCGAAGCGACAAAAGGGTGCCGGAATCCGGAGGATTTCCGTGCCCGCCCGCGTACAGAGATCAGAATACAGAGATTAGAAGTCAGAAGCGGCGCAGGAAGTTTTTATGAAAACCGAAAGATTGCGCACTTTTTCGGCTACGAAAAGAACGAAAAATCCGTACAGTCCTGTAGGGGCGGGGCTTTGCGTAAACCTCGCCTGCACCGCATCTGATTCCTGATTTTTAACGTCTGATATCTGAAAAAGCCGCCCCGGTGCACAGGACCTGTGCACCGGGACGGCTTTTGTTGGTTATCGTTGCGCTTCAGCGTATTGCCGACGCGTACCTTCGGCTTATTCCGCCTTTGCTTCTTCTGCTTCCGCAGGCGCATCTGCCTTGGCTTCTTCTGCCGCTTCTGCGGGCGCTTCCTCAGCTTTTGCTTCTTCCGCAGCCTCCGCTTTGGGCTCTGCCGTTGCTTCTTCCGCTGCGGGTTCCGCCTTGGGCGCTTCGGCTGCTTCCGCTTTCGGCGCAGCCTTGGCTTCCGCCTTGGGCGCGGCTTTCGCCGTTCTTCTGCCGGCGCGGCGGGCGGGCTTCTTCGCAGCCTCTGCATCCTCTTTCTTCACAAGCTCGATGATGCACATTTCCGCTGCGTCGCCGCGGCGCGTACCGGTCTTGATGATGCGCGTATAGCCGCCGTTCACGTCCGCATACTGCGGGGCGATCTCGTCAAACAGCTTTTTGACGACTGTATCCTTGGTGATATACGCAAACGCCTGACGCTTCGCGTGCAGGGTGTTATCCTTCGCGACGGTAATCATTTTTTCCGCCATGGCACGGACTTCTTTCGCTCTTGTCACGGTGGTTTCCACCTTGCCGTTTTCCAGCAGGTAGGTCACCATGCCGCGCAGCATCGCCTTGCGGTGATCCGTGGTTCTGCCGAGCTTTCTGGTTCCGGGCATCTAAATCACTCCTTTATCCTTATTCGTCGTCCTTGCGGAGCGTGAAGTTCAGCGACTCCAACTTGGCGATCACTTCTTCAAGCGATTTTCTGCCAAGGTTGCGCACCTTCATCATGTCCTCCTCGGACTTGCTGATCAGATCTTCCACCGTGTTGATGCCTGCGCGTTTCAGGCAGTTGAACGAACGCACGGACAGGTCAAGCTCCTCAATGGTCATCTCGAGGGCCTTTTCTTTGCCGTCGTCATCCTTGACGACCATGACCTCGGTGTTGCCCGCTTCATCAGAGAGCTCCACAAAGAGGTTGAGGTGCTCAGTGAGGATCTTGGCGCCGAGCGAGACGGCTTCCTTTGCGGAGATCGTCCCGTTCGTCCAGGCTTCGAGCGTGAGCTTGTCGAAGTCGGTGATCTGCCCCACACGGGTGTTCTCGACCGTGTAGTTCACTTTCAGCACGGGGGTATAGATGGAATCAATGGAGATCACGCCGATGACCGGCTGCATCATCTGCTTGTTGCGCTCCGCAGACACATACCCGCGTCCGCGGTCGGCGGTCAGCTCCATATTGAGCGTTGCGCCCTCGGAAAGCGTCGCAATGAGATGATCGGGGTTGAGGATCTCCACCTCGGAATCCGTTTTAATGTCGCCGGCACGCACTTCGCACTTGCCGGAAGCCTCGACATACAGCGTCTTGGGGCCGTCGCCCTGGATCTTCAGGATGACGCCTTTTAAGTTCAGCACGATCTCGGTGACGTCCTCTTTCACACCGGGGACGGTGGAGAACTCGTGCAGCACGCCGTCAATCTTGACGGACGTGATCGCGTAGCCGGGCAATGAGGAAAGCAGCACGCGGCGAAGCGAGTTGCCGATCGTCGTGCCGTAGCCGCGCTCGAGGGGTTCCATAGTGAACTTGCCGTAGGTGCCGTCCTCGGAAAGCTCGAGCACTTCCACGCTGGGCTTGTCAATTCCTATCATTCAAAACCCTCCTATCGTTGGGTTCGGGCAGATGCCCGAAAAACATATATTCTGTGTCAGAAACCTTTCGCTCTAACCGATTATTTCGAATAGAACTCGACGATAAGATGTTCTTCAACAGGAACTTCGATCTGCTCGCGGTCGGGCAGCTTGACGACTTTTGCGGAAAGCGCCTCGGCGTTTTTGTCCAGCCATTCCGGCACGGGACGGGAAGCGTTCGCTTCAAGGACCGCCTTGAACTTTTCGCTGTCGCGGCTCTTCTGGCGGATGGAGACCTCGTCGCCCGCCTTCAACAGGTAGGAGGGGATATCCACCTTTTTGCCGTTGACGAGATAGTGGCCGTGCGTGGTCAGCTGACGCGCTTCGGCACGCGAGGACGCCCAGCCGAGCAGATAGACGACGTTGTCGAGCCGGCTTTCGCAGATGCGAAGCAGGTTTTCGCCCGTCATGCCCTGGCGGCGTTCCGCCATGAGGAAATATTTGTGGAACTGACCTTCCTGAATGCCGTAGTAACGGCGGGCCTGCTGCTTCGCGCGAAGCTGCATGCCGTATTCGGAAGTCTTTTTGCGGCTCTGGCCGTGCTGGCCGGGGGCATAGCTGCGGCGGTCGACCGCGCATTTGTTGGTGTAGCAGCGCTCACCCTTCAAAAAGAGCTTTTTGCCCTCGCGGCGGCAGAGCTTGCAAGCCGCGCCTGTATATCTTGCCATAATTGCACCTCCGAAACTCAGACTCTTCTTCTTTTGGGCGGACGGCAGCCGTTGTGGGGGATGGGCGTGACGTCCTTGATCATCGTGACCTCAAGACCCGCGGTCTGCAGCGCGCGGATCGCAGCCTCACGTCCCGAGCCGGGGCCCTTGACGTAAACTTCGACGGTCTTCATGCCGTGCTCGATGGCGATCTTCGCCGCGGTCTCGGCAGCGGTCTGCGCGGCAAAGGGCGTGGACTTTTTGGAGCCGCGGAAGCCCATTTCGCCGGCAGAAGCCCACGAAACAGCGTTGCCCTGCACGTCGGTGATGGTGACGATGGTATTGTTGAAGGTCGATTGAATGTGCGCGGCGCCCTTGTCGATGTTCTTGCGCTCGCGGCGGCGGCGGGTGGTCGCGCCTTTTTTAGCAGTAGCCATTTACGAAGCCCTCCCTTATTTCTTCTTGTTCGCGATGGTCTTCTTCGGGCCCTTGCGGGTGCGCGCATTGTTCTTGGAAGTCTGCCCGCGCACAGGAAGCCCCTTGCGGTGTCTTGTGCCGCGGTAGCTGCCGATCTCGATCAAACGCTTGATGTCGAACGCCACGTCGCGGCGCAGGTCGCCCTCCACCTTGACATTGTGGTCGATGTATTCACGAAGTTTCGCAACATCCTCTTCGGTCAAATCCTTGACGCGCGTGTCGGGGTTGACCCCGGTGGCGGCGATGATGTCGCTTGCCGTCTTTCTGCCGATGCCGTAGATATAGGTAAGGCCGATCTCGACCCGCTTATCTCTCGGTAAATCAACGCCTGAAATACGTGCCATTTACAGTTGCACCTCCATTTTTGATGCCAATACTTACAATCCGTTCGGTTTGTGAAACGCACGGTTTCCGGAATGCACGGTATCGTTGCTTAGATCTTTAACAACGATACATCACAGCCCAATTAACCCTGGCGCTGCTTGTGCTTCGGATTCTCGCAGATCACCATGACTTTGCCCTTGCGCTTGATGATCTTGCACTTTTCACAAATCTTTTTCACAGAAGGTCTGACTTTCATTGTGTTACCTCCTTAAAAACTGCATAGCCCTGCGGCTCTTATTTGGTTCGCCATGTGATGCGCCCGCGCGTGAGGTCATATGGCGACATTTCGACCGTCACTTTGTCGCCCGGCAGGATGCGGATGTAATTCATACGCAGTTTGCCGGAAATATGGGCTAAAATTTGATGACCGTTGGAAAGCTCTACCTGAAACTGCGCGTTGGGCAGCGCTTCAACGACCGTACCTTCAATTTCAATCATGTCCTGCTTTGACATAAGCTTTCGCCTCCGAAAAATCCTTCAACGCTTGCTTGAGTGCCCGGTTGGACTGCATCTGCCGTTCGCTGAGAACGTGCCCGATGACCGTCAAATGCTTCGGGTTCTTCGCCTTGGGGCGGGAAAGCGGGCGTTCCTTGCCGTCGCACAACAGCACGCGGTTTTCCGCCTGCCCCACGACACACAATATTCTGCCCTTTTCGCGCCCGCGCTCGGCGCGCACAAGCCTGCCTCGCTTCCATTCCGCCATAAACGCCACCGTCAAATCTTTGTGAGGATCTGCGGGCCGTCGGCGGTGATGGCGACGGTATGCTCAAAATGCGCGGCAAGCTTACCGTCCCGGGTCTTGACCGTCCAGCCGTCGGGCAGCTGTCGGATCGCCTTATCCCCTTCGGTGATCATGGGTTCAATGGCGATGACCATGCCCGGCAACAGGCGCACACCCCTGCCGGGGGTGCCGAAATTCGGTACGCTGGGGTCTTCATGCAGCTTGGCGCCGACGCCGTGCCCGGTGTATTCCCGGACGACGCCGTAGCCGCGCTCCTCGCAGTATGTCTGCACCGCCGAACCGATATCGCCGATCCTGCCGCCTGCGACCGCCTTTTCGATGCCTTTATAAAGGCTCTCTTCGGTCGTGTCGCACAGCCGCTTCGCCGCTTCGGAAATGTTGCCCGCAGCGAAAGTGGCGGCGTTGTCGCCGTTGTATCCGTCCACCTTGGCGCCAAGGTCGATGCTGACGATGTCCCCCTCGCGGACGACACGTTTTTTGCTCGGAATGCCGTGAATGACCTCGTCATTTATGGAAATGCACGCGGTAGCGGGAAAGCCGTACAAGTGCAGAAAGTTGGGCTCGGCGCCCTGCTTTTTGATGTACTCGTAGGCGATGCGGTCGATTTCATAGGTCGTGACCCCGGGCTTTACAGCCTCGCCCGCCACCTGCAATGCTTCCGCGGAAATAATGCAAGCCTTTCGGATGAGCTCGATCTCCCGTGCCGTTTTCAGCACAATCATGCTCAGTCCTCCAGCGCTTTCATGGTGAGCGCGGTCGTATCGGCGACCGCCTCCTGCCCTTCTACCACGCGCAGGTTGCCCTTTTTCGCGTAATAGTCTTTCAGCGGCTCGGTCTGCTCGTGATAGGTCTTGAGCCGGTCGAGCACCGTTTCGGGCATATCGTCTTTTCTCTGCACCAGCTTGTCGCCGCAGACGTCGCAGACGCCCTCGGTCTTCGGCTGTTTGTACTCGGTGTGATAGGTCGCGCCGCATTTTAAGCATACGCGTCTGCCGGAAAGGCGGGCAGCGATCTTTTCGTCGGGTACTTCGATGTCGATGACGCGGTCGATGCGCACGCCCATTTGGTCGAGCGCCTCCGCCTGCGGGATGGTGCGCGGGAAGCCGTCGAGGATGAAGCCGTTTTTGCAGTCATCCGCCTGCAAACGCTCGCGGATGATGCCGATGACGACCTCGTCGGGGACAAGCTTGCCCGCATCGATAAAGGATTTTGCTTTAAGCCCCATTTCGGTACCGTTCGCCATGGCCTCGCGCAGCATGTTGCCCGTCGAGATAGCGGGAATGCCGAGCTTTTCGCAGATCTTTTCGGCCTGCGTGCCCTTGCCCGCGCCCGGCGCGCCGAGTAAAATCAGGTTCATAAAGTGTCTTTCCTTTCGTTAATCCAAGAAGCCCTTGTAATGGCGCATCATCATCTGGCTCTCGAGCTGCTTGACCGTTTCAAGCGCGACGCCGACCATAATGATGATGGACGTGCCGCCCATGGTCAGGTTGACCTGCTTGTCAAAGAGCGCCGTGATCTGCGAGAACAGCAGCGGGTACAGCGCCACGACACTAAGCAGCAGCGCGCCGAGCAGCGTGATCCGGGAAAGGATCTTCGTGATGTAATCCGAAGTGGGCTTGCCGGGACGGATGCCCGGGATCGCCCCGCTGTTGCGGCGGATGTTGTTTGCCATTTCAATGGGATTGTACTGGATCGCCGCATAGAAGTATGCGAAGAAGATGATCAGTACGAAATACATGAGGGTGTATGCCCAGTGGTCCGTGCTGAAGATGCCGAAGAAGCCGTCCCAGAACCGGCCCCAGCCGGTCGTGGTGTCGAGCGTCACGAACATTTCGACCGTGGGCGGCAGCGACAAAATCGACGAAGCGAAAATGACGGGGAGCACGCCGCACATGTTGACCTTGATCGGGATGTGCGTGTTCTGGCCGCCGTACATTTTGCGCCCGACGACGCGCTTGGCATACTGCACGGGGATGCGGCGCTCGGCGTTGTCCATCCAGACGATGAAAGCGATCATCAGAAGCATGGAGACGAACGCGATCGGGATAAGCGCGAAATACGCGCCGCCGCGGTCCACATAGGTATACAGGTTGTAAAGGGTGGTGGGCATGCGCGAGACGATACCTGCGAACAGGATGATCGAAATACCGTTGCCGATGCCCTTTTCATTGATCTGCTCGCCGAGCCACATCAGAAGCGATGCGCCCGCCGTGTAGCAGAGGATGATGACGACGGCCTGGAACACAGCCCAGAAGCCCGTGTAGGCAGCACCGTTTGCATCGACGGTGAGGTAGCCCTGCGCACGGATGTAGAAGTAATACGCCGTGCTTTGCAATGCGGCGAGCCCCACAGCGGTGTACCGCGTGATCGCCGACATCTTTTTGCGGCCCTCTTCGCCCTCTTTTGCCAGCCGTTCGAGCGCCGGGATGGCGACCGTCAGCAGCTGGATGATGATGGAGGCGTTGATGTAGGGCGTGATGGACATGGCGAACAGCGTACCGTAGTTGAACGCATCGCCGGTCATCATACTCAGATACGTCATGAAGTTATTGGCGTTCTGATCCGTGATGATACCGTCCGTGATGTTGACGAAGGGAATGGGCAGCGCAGCGCCGATGCGGAAGATCAGGATGATCAGCGCCGTATACAGCAGCTTTTTACGAAGATCCGCAATCTTCCAGGCGTTGATGAACGTCCGAAACATCAGCCAATCACCTCGGCCTTTCCGCCTGCCGCCTCAATTTTCTGCTTGGCAGCTTCCGAATATGCGTGCACGCTGACGTTCAGCTTTTTCGTCAGTTCGCCGTTTCCGAGGATCTTCACACCGTCCTTTGCCTTTTTCACAAGGCCCTTTTCCACGAGGGATTCGACGGTGACGGTCGCACCGTCCTCGAACGCTTTATCCAGCGCCGCGACGTTGACCGCGGAGATCTCCTTGGCGAAGATGTTGTTGAAGCCTCTTTTCGGGACACGTCTTTGCAGGGGCATCTGGCCGCCTTCAAAGCCGGCGCGCACGCCCTTGCCCGCGCGGGCTTTCTGGCCCTTATGGCCCTTGCCTGCGGTTTTGCCCTGGCCGGAGGCTGCGCCTCTGCCGATACGCTTGGAGGCTTTCTTGGAGCCTTCTGCGGGAGAAAGTTCATGCAGTTTCATGTTCGCACCTCCTTACGCTTTCGTGACCTCTACAAGATGGGCGATCTTTCGGATCTTGCCCTGTGTCTGCGGGTTGTCGGGCTGTACGGCCGTATCCCCGATTTTCTTAAGACCGAGTGCGCGGGCGGTGGCAATCTGGTCTTTTTTGCTGCCGATCAGGCTTTTTTTCAGCGTAACCGTAACGTTTGCCATAATTGCCCCTCCTTACTCTAAAATCTCTTTGACGGTCTTGCCGCGCACAGCAGCGACCGTGTCGGCGTTGCGCAGTTTGGAAAGTCCGTCGATTGTGGCGCGCACGACATTGCAGGGGTTGTTGGAACGCAGCGCCTTGGAACGGATGTCCTTGATGCCGACCGTTTCAACGACCGCACGCACGGGGCCGCCGGCGATAACGCCGGTACCGGGGGCGGCGGGCTTCATAAGCACAACGCCCGCGCCGTATTTGCCGATGATCTCGTGCGGGATGGTGGTCCCCTTGAGTGCGACCGTGATCATATTCTTTTTGGCGTTTTCAATGCCCTTGCGAATGGCGTCCGGCACTTCGCCCGATTTGCCGAGGCCGAAGCCCACGGTGCCGTTTTTATCGCCGACAACGACCAGTGCGGAGAACTTCATGATGCGGCCGCCCTTGACGGTTTTGGAAACACGGTTGATCGCAACGACTCTTTCTTCGAGTTCCATTGCGGATGCGTCGATTCTTTTTGCCATTTCCGTTTCTCCTTTCTTAGAAGTTCAGACCGCCCTCACGGGCACCCTCGGCGAGCGCGGCAACTCTGCCGTGATAGACATAGCCGCCTCTGTCGAAAACACAGTCCTTGATGTTCTTTTCGGCGGCGCGCTCGGCGAGCAGCTTGCCGACCGCACGCGCGGCTTCGACGTTTCCGCCGTAAGCCGTGAAATCCTTTTCGGTCGTGGATGCCGCGACCAGCGTTACACCGGCGACATCGTCAATAAGCTGTGCATAAATGTGCTGGAGTGAGCGAAAAACATCCAGGCGCGGGCACGCGGCGGTGCCGGAAATCTTCGCGCGGACTCTCTTATGGCGCTTTTGACGCGCCTTGTTGGTGTCGGGTCTGTTAACCATTTGCTTTCACTCCTTTACTTGCCGCCCTTGCCGGCCTTGCCCTCTTTGCGGCGGATGTGCTCGTCGGCGTACTTGATGCCCTTGCCCTTATACGGCTCCGGCGGACGCTTCTCGCGCACCTCGGCGGCAAACTGACCGACCTTCTGCTTGTCGGGGCCGGAAATGATGATCTTGTTCGGCGCGGGCACTTCGATGGTGATGTCGTCCGTTTCGGACATCGTCACCTGGTGCGAGAAGCCGATGTTCATGACCAGATCCTTGCCTTGCTTTGCGACACGGTAACCGACGCCGTTGACTTCGAGCTCCTTCTTGAAGCCCTCGGTCACGCCGACGACCATGTTGTGCAGCAGCGTGCGGGTAAGCCCGTGCAGGGATTTGTTGAGATTGCTGTCATCGGGACGGGAGACGGTCAAAGCGCCGTCCTCCATCGCCACTTGCATATTGCTGTGTACCGTTCTGGTAAGGGTGCCCTTGGGGCCCTTGACGGTAATCGTGCTGCCGTCGATCTTGACATCGACGCCCGCCGGAACAGCAATAGGCTGTCTTCCGATTCTGGACATACCGATTTACCTCCTTACCAGATATACGCGAGAACCTCGCCGCCGACGTTGGCCTTGCGAGCTTCGCGATCCGTCATAACGCCCTTGGATGTGGAGAGGATCGCAACACCAAGGCCGCGCATGACCTTCGGCATATCCTCGCAGTTTGTATAAATACGAAGACCGGGCTTGGACACTCTGCGCAGGCCCGTGATGACGGAAGCGCGGTTGGCGCCGTACTTGAGGGTGATCTCGATCATCCCCTGCTTGCCGTCCTCTTCCACCTTGAAATCCTTGATATAGCCCTCGTCCTTGAGGATCTGCGCGATTGCCTTCTTCATGTTGGACGCAGGGACTTTCACCGTGTCATGCTTTGCGGAACTCGCATTGCGAATTCTTGTGAGCATATCACCGATGGAATCCGTGATTTGCATACTGTTGCCTCCTTTGCTTGCTAACTTACCAGCTGGCTTTCTTTACACCGGGGATCTGGCCCTTGTGCGCCAATTCCCGGAAGCAGATGCGGCATACGCCGTATTTGCGGAGATAGGCATGCGGCCGACCACAGATCTTGCATCTGTTATACGCTCTGGTCGAATACTTTGCAGGGCGAGCCTGCTTGACTTTCATAGATGTTTTGGCCACGATAATCCCTCCTTATCTCGCAAACGGCGCGCCGAGAAGCGTCAGCAGCTCGCGTGCTTCTTCGTCCGTGTTGGCAGTGGTAACAAAGCAAATATCCATACCGCGCACCGCGTCGATCTTGTCGTACTCGATCTCCGGGAAGATCAGCTGCTCGCGGACGCCCATGGAGTAGTTGCCCCTGCCGTCGAACGAGTCGGGATTGATCCCGCGGAAGTCGCGCACGCGCGGAAGCGCAAGATTGAAGAAGCGGTCGAGGAACTCATACATCCTGTCGCCGCGCAGCGTCACCTTTGCGCCGATGGTCATGCCCTCGCGCAGCTTGAAGTTCGCAACGGACTTCTTCGCCTTGCAGGCAACGGGCTTCTGACCCGTGATCTGCGAAAGATCCTTCATGACCGCGTCGAGCACCTTGGAGTTGTCGCGTGCCTCGCCGCAACCGACGTTGATGACGATCTTGTCGAGCTTCGGGATTTGCATAACGCTTTTGTAGCCGAACTTCTTCTGCAGCGCCGGAGCGATCTCAGAAGTGTACTTTTCTTTCATTCTTGCTGCCATTGTGTTATGTCCCTCCCTTATTCAAATTGTGCGCCGCACTTTTTGCAGACGCGTTTTTTGTCCTTGCCCGTGCCCTCGTGGCCGACGCGCGTAGGCTTGCCGCACTTCGGGCAGACGAGCTGGACCTTATCGGCATACAGGGCGCTTTCCGCCTTGATGAGCCCGCCGGGTTCGCCGACCTTGCGGGGCTTGACGTGCTTCGTGACGACGTTGACGCCCTCGACGATCACCTTGCCCTCAGACGGGGAAACCTGCATGACCTTGCCCTGCTTGCCGCGGTTCTTGCCGTTTAAGACGACCACGGTATCGCCGGTTTTCACATGTACTTTACTCATCTTTCGTTCCTCCCTTACAGCACTTCGGGAGCAAGAGACAGGATCTTCATGTAATCCTTGTCACGAAGCTCTCTTGCAACCGGCCCAAAGATACGGGTGCCTCTGGGGTTTTTGTCTTCTTTAATGAGGACGGCGGCGTTTTCGTCGAAACGAATATACGTCCCGTCATCTCTGCGCACGCCGCTGGCCGAGCGAACGACCACGGCCTTGACAACGTCGCCTTTTTTCACAACGCCGCCGGGTGCTGCCTTTTTAACGGAAGCGACGATCACGTCGCCGATATTGGCATACCTTCTGCCGGAACCGCCGAGCACGCGAATGCACATAATTTCTTTCGCGCCGGTGTTGTCCGCCACTTTGAGGTAAGTCTGTTGTTGGATCACAGGAAACCCTCCTTAGAAATTACTTCGCTTTCTCGATGATCTCGACCACGCGCCATCTCTTGTCCTTCGAGAGGGGGCGCGTTTCCATGACGAGGACTCTGTCGCCCACGCCGCACTCGTTTTTCTCGTCGTGCGCCTTGATCTTGACCGTGCGGTTGACGATCTTTTTATACAGCGGGTGCTGGACTCTGTCTTTGATGGAGACCACAACGGTTTTGTCCATTTTGTCGCTGGTCACAAGACCGACCTGCGTTTTTCTCAGGTTTCTTTCGCTCATTTCGTGTGCCCTCCTTCGTTAAGACTGCGCGCCGTGCAGTTCGACGTCGCGCTGGATCGTTTTCACGCGCGCGATGTCCTTTTTGACGGCGCTGATACGCATCGGGTTATCGAGCTGGTTGACCGCCTGCTGAAAGCGCAGCTTGAACAGCTCATCCTTGAGCTCCGCGAGCTTCTTGTCAAGCTCCGAAGGGGAGAGTTTTCTCAGTTCACTTGCTTTCATGCCTGCTCACCTTCCTCTTCCTGCTGTGCCTTGGTGACAAACTTGCATTTCACGGGGAGCTTGTTGGCGGCAAGGCGCATAGCCTCACGCGCGGTCTCCTCGGGAACGCCTGCGATTTCGAACATAACGCGGCCGGGTTTCACGACCGCCACCCAGTATTCGGGCGAGCCTTTACCGGAACCCATGCGGGTCTCGGCGGGCTTTTCCGTGATGGGCTTGTCGGGGAAGATCTTGATCCAAACCTGACCGCCGCGCTTGATGTAACGCGTCATCGCGATACGGGCGGCTTCGATCTGGTTGGAGGTGATCCATGCGGGTTCCAGAGACACAAGGCCGTAATCGCCGTAGCTGACTTTGGTGCCTCTGGCAGCTTTACCGGTCAGACGCCCTCTGTGGACTCTGCGGTATTTGACTCTCTTGGGCAGCAGCATTATTTTGTGCCTCCTTCCTTGCGGGTTCTGCGGGTGTCGTGCAGGACCTCGCCCTTATAGATCCAAACTTTCACGCCGATGCGGCCGTAGGTCGTTTTCGCTTCGGCAAAGCCGTAGTCGATGTCGGCGCGGATGGTCTGCAGCGGGATCGTACCTTCATGGTAATGCTCGGTGCGCGCGATTTCCGCGCCGCCCAAGCGCCCGCTGACCTGTGTTTTGATGCCCTTTGCGCCGAGCTTCATGGTGCGGCCGATGCTCTGTTTGAGCGCACGGCGGAACGAGATGCGGCGCTCGAGCTGCGAAGCGATGTTCTCCGCGACGAGCTGCGCATTCAGGTCGGGCTGTTTGATCTCAACGATGTTGATATAAACATCCTTTTCGCCGCCGAGCATCTTCTTGCAGGTCGCTTTGAGCTTTTCAATCTCCGAGCCGCCCTTACCGATGACCATGCCGGGCTTGGCGCAGTGGATGTTGATGCGCACACGCTTCGAGTCACGCTCGATCTCTACCTTCGGAACGCCCGCCGGAGCGAGGGTTTTCAACAGGTAGGTGCGCAGCTTGTTGTCGGAAATGAGCGTGTCGCCGAAATCCTTTTTATCGGCGTACCAGCGCGATTCCCAGTTCTTGATGACACCGATGCGAAGACCGGTGGGATTCACTTTCTGTCCCATAGTGTACCTCCCCGCTTATTCCGCTTCCTTCAGCACAAGCGTAATGTGCGAAGTCTTCTTGTTGATTCTGTATGCGCGGCCCTGCGCTCTCGGACGGATGCGCTTGAGGGTCGGGCCCTGATCGACACGGCACGCGGCGACATACAGGCGCGAGGTGTCCATATCCTTCATTTCAGCGTTCGCCATGGCGGATTTCAGCAGCTTTCCAAGCGGTTCACACGCAGCCTTGGGTGTGTACTTGAGGATCGCCGCCGCCTCGTCGCAGGGCTTGTTCCGAATGAGATCCAGAACGATCTTTACCTTGCGGGGCGCAATGCGCACATGGTTCGCTTTTGCAATTGCTTCCATTCGTTACACTCCTTTCGGCTTATTTGCCGTTGTTCGAGGTCTTAGACCCCGCATGGCCGCGGAACGTCCGCGTCGGCGCGAATTCGCCGAGCTTGTGACCGACCATGTCCTCCGTAACGTACACCGGCACATGCTTGCGCCCGTCATGGACGGCAAAGGTGTGGCCGACAAAGTCCGGGAATATAGTCGAGCTGCGGCTCCATGTCTTCAGAACGATCTTTTCGCCGTTCTCGTTCATTTTCTGCACTCTGGCTAACAGCTTCGGTGCAACGTAAGGTCCTTTTTTAACGCTTCTGCTCATACTCTACACTCCTTTCGGCTTATTTGCCGTTACGGCGCTTGACAATAAACTTGTCGGAACGGTTCTTCTTGGCTCTGGTCTTGTAGCCGAGGGCGGGCTTGCCCCACGGCGTGCACGGACCGGGACGGCCGACAGGCGATTTGCCCTCGCCGCCGCCGTGCGGGTGGTCGTTCGGGTTCATGACCGAACCGCGGACGGTCGGGCGCACGCCCATGTGGCGCGTTCTGCCGGCTTTGCCGATCTTGACGTTCTCGTGGTCGGCGTTGCCGACGGTGCCGACGGTCGCGAAGCACTGTGCCGAAACGTTGCGAAGCTCCCCGGAGGGCAGACGAAGCAGCGCATAGGCGCCCTCTTTCGCCATAAGCTGTGCGGCGTTGCCCGCAGCACGGGCAAGCTGGCCGCCGCGGCCGGGATACAGCTCGACGTTGTGGACCATGGTGCCGGTGGGGATCGCCGACAGCGGCAGGGCGTTGCCGACCTTGATATCGGCGCTCTCGCCGGCCTCGATCTTGTCGCCGACCTTTAAGCCCGCGGGCGCGAGGATGTATCTCTTTTCGCCGTCCTCATACTGCACAAGCGCGATGTGCGCGGAACGGTTGGGGTCGTACTCTAAGGTGAGCACGGTTGCAGGCATATCGACCTTGTCGCGCTTGAAGTCGATGATGCGGTATTTTCTGCGGTTGCCGCCGCCTCTGTGGCGGACGGTGATGCGGCCGTAGCTGTTGCGCCCTGCCTTCTTGTTGAGGGGGGCGAGCAGGCTTCTTTCGGGGCCGTTCTTTGAAAGCTCGGAATAATCCGTAACCGACATATTGCGTCGTGCGTTGGTTGTCGGTTTGTAGACTTTGATCGACATTTTGTTCACTCTCCTTGGAACGATTTAGCGGAGCATGTCGGGCTCCATACATTATCGTCGGGATTTGGATGCACGCGGATGTGCGCCGCGCCTTACATCATCCCGTCGAAGAACTCGATGGTCTTGGAGTCCTCGGTCAGGGTGACGACCGCCTTTTTCCACGAAGCGGTGTAGCCTTCATACCGGCCGTATCTTCTCAGGTGGCCGCGGACGTTGATCGTGTTGACCTTCTGCACCTTGACGCCGAACAGCTGTTCCACAGCCGCCTTGATCTCGGGCTTTGTCGCGTTTTTGTCCACCTTGAAGGTGTATTTTTTCAGCGCCTGACCCGCCATGCTCTCTTCGGTGATGACGGGGCGCAGGATGATGTCCTGAGCAAGTTTCATTATGCGTAAACCTCCTCGATCTTTGCCACGGCGTCCTTGAGCACCACGATGGTGTTGCAGTTGAGGATGTCGTAGACATTCAGCGTGCTGACGAGGGTGACGTTCGTCTTGTCAAGGTTGCGTGCGCTCTTGTAAACGACGTCGTCCTTTTCGGGCAGGACGATGAGCGTTTTCTTGTCCGCCTTGACGGCTGCGAGCACCGCGGCGACGTCCTTCGTTTTGATCGCGTCCAGGCCGAAATCGTCGAGCACGATCATCTCGTTTGCCGCGACCTTCGCAGAAAGCGCGGATTTCATCGCAAGGCGCTTGACCTTTTTGTTCACATCGATGCCGTATTCACGGGGCTTCGGGCCCAGCGCGATACCGCCGTGCGTCCACTGAGGCGCTCTCGTGGAGCCCTGACGGGCACGACCCGTGCCCTTCTGGCGCCACGGCTTTTTGCCGCCGCCGGAAACCTCGGAACGAGTGCGGGTTGACTGCGTGCCCTGGCGCTGGTTGGCGAGATAGCTGACAACCATCAGGTGCATGGCAGATTCGTTGGGCTCGATCGCAAAAATGCTTTCGTTGAGCTCGAGGTCGGAAACCTTCTTGCCGGCCTTGTCGAGTACTGCAAGTTTCGTCATTTAAAACACTCCTTCCTTATTTTTTCACCGTATCGGCGAGCACCACGATCCCGCCCTTGGGGCCGGGGATGGCGCCTTTGACGGCGATCAGGTTGTTTTCGGCGTCCACCTTGACGACGTCGAGGTTCTGGATGGTGACCCGTTCGGCACCGAGGTGACCGGCGAGCTTCTTGCCCTTGTAAACGCGGGAGGGGTCGGAGCACGCGCCCAGAGACCCTGCGTGCCGCGCGACGGGGCCGGTACCGTGGGATTCCTTCAGGCGGCCGAAGTTCCAGCGCTTGATCGCGCCTGCGGTGCCCTTACCCTTGCTGGTGCCGACAACGTCCACACGGTCGCCGACCGCGAACACGTCTGCCTTGAGGATGTCGCCGACGTTCACGCTCGCGGTGTCCGCAAGGCGGAATTCCTTGAGCACCTTTTTCGGGGCGACGTCCGCTTTCTTGAAGTGCCCGGCGAGGGGCTTGTTGACGCGCGTGACTTTCACGTCGCCGAAGCCGACCTGCACGGCCTCATAACCGTCGTTTTCCATCGTCTTTTTCTGGACGACGACGCAGGGACCTGCCTCTACGACAGTCACGGGGATGACCTTACCGCTCTCGTCAAAGAGCTGTGTCATGCCGATTTTCTTACCGATAAGACCTTTTTGCATTGTTTTTTCCTCCTTTGGTTATTGGTTGGCTTTCGCCAACATGACCTTTGGGCGTACACGCAAGAAATCAAAGCTTGATTTCGATGTCTACGCCTGCGGGAAGCTCAAGGTTCGTCAGCGCTTCAACGGTCTTATTTGAAGGTCTGAGAATGTCGATGAGCCTTTTGTGCGTTCTCTGCTCGAACTGCTCGCGGCTGTCCTTATACTTATGGACGGCGCGCAGGATGGTTACGACTTCCTTTTCGGTGGGCAGCGGAACGGGACCGGAGACCTGTGCGCCGGTGCGCTTGGCGGTCTCGACGATTCTTTCCGCAGCTCTGTCCACAAGGTCGTGGTCGTAGCCCTTCAAGCGGATACGGATCTTCTTGCCTTTTGTTGCAGCCATGTTTTTTGCCTCCTTGAAAGTTAGGGCAAACGCTTTTTTGCAACGTTGCCGGGTGTTTGCAAACTCCCGAACAAAAAACCGAAAAACCGCGGTTTTTCGGACGGCGCAGAAAAGCGCACAGTCCCCTTGCGAACGCGCCTTCGCGCGCCCAAAAGCGGACAGTATGGGTCGCCCGGTTTGGAATCGGACATACTCCGCGGTAATTCCCTGCATCGAAGTGCAGCCACCTACCGCATCATCGCATATCGGTCGCATAAAAAAGGGCATGGCTCGCCCTTTTCCACGCGTGCCTTGGTATTCTATCACACCCATTTGGAAAATGCAACAAGTTTTTTCAAAAAAGTTCGTGAAAAAAGCCGAAAATCCAAACTTTTTTCTGCGAATCGGTTTCGGTGAATTTTCGACCGCAAGATGTTGTGGGTGGGCGGCGCATCCAGATGTCAGAAATTAGAAGTCAGAAATCAGATGCGGTGTGGGCAGGTTTTCCCGAAGCCGAAAGGCAGCAGAAAACCGTAGGGACAGCCCTTGCGGCTGTCCGTTATTAGATTTCAGACGTTAGACATCAGAAATCTGATGCAGTGCGGACAGGTTTTACGCATTGCCGCGGCTGCGCGCCAATTCACCCAAAAACAGGGGACGGTTCTAAAAACCGTCCCCTGTTTCCGGCTATCAAAGCCATTTTTGTGCGTGAGCTTTTTTCGGACGCACAAGCCGAGCCGCTGCGCGAGCAGCGTTCTTCAAATACCCGAAGCGGAATATGAAATCTGCACTTCCCATTTGCAAGAGATCTATGGCACTGCGGAAAAATAAAGTTTTCTGCCTCGCGCAGTGACCCGGCTTGTGCGCCCAAAGATTTTGCATCTGCTTTGCCCGCGAAGCCGAACCGTAAATCACCGGTCGGGCGGCAGAGAAAGCACAATCTTCTTCGTGTTGCGTACCGCATAACAAGCATAGGTCTGCACCGCATACAGCGGCAACGCAGGCGATAACGTCAACAGAAAATTGAGAATCAAAAGCAATAAAATTCGCCCATCCTTTACCTCCGAAAAACGGTCGCGAACGGTTTGTGCGCTTATCTGATTCGTCGCCCACAGTGCCTCTATTCTCTCCATTCTTTTTTGGAGCTTCCACAGCATGATCGCCGTAAAAACACTGACAACAAAATTCAAAAGGACACAAATAGAGATTGCTATAGAAAACTCCTTCTCATCATAGCTGTTCATATAAGTTTCGTCTAGGATATAAACACCAAACGTTCGGATTGCAATCGTGCCGCCGATACACGCCACGATCGCAGCGATTGCACCTGCTAACGCAGCTTTTTTGGTCGCCTTTATCTTTTCCTGCATGACGCTGTGCGAGGTCTGTGTCTGCGGCGGCGCGACGGTTGCCCCCGCAAGTCTGCATCCGCACTGTGTGCAGAATGCAGCGGTATCCGGCTGCTGCGTGCCGCAATTCGGACAAAACATAGGCATCTTCCTTTCGTAAAAGCATCTTACAACATCATTTTAGCGGATTTTCCGCTAAAAGTCAATAGTGTGTTATCCGCTAAATCTATAATTGGGGCAAAGTATTTTCGGGCGGTGTTTGTATGCTTTATCGACGGATTCGAGATTTGCGCGAGGATCGCGATTTGACCCAGCGGGAAATGGGGGAAATTTTGATGTGCAGCCAGCGCGTATACAGCGATTACGAACGGGGCGTATTGGATATCCCGACGGAGATTCTGATCCGTTTGGCGGATTTCTATAACGTTTCCACCGATTACATTTTGGGGCGCACGGATGACCCAACCGCGCCAAAGGAAAAAAACTGAACAAAGCAACAACGACAACACGCGAGTGGGTGCTGTTTGCTTGGTCGCTGTGTTCCTCCCGGCGCGAACAAGCCCGTGAAACGATGTAAGCTCTGTTTGCGCGTAGTGGCAGGCTTCCACGCCTGTCCGCAGACAGAAGGCAGATTTCAGAGGACAGAGAGCAGAAGCGGGAGGGGCAAGTTCTTCCGAAGCCGAAAGACGGCAAACCCGTAGGGACAGCCCTTGCGGCTGTCCGCGGTTCACGATTTTTTATATGCTTCACCGAAAGCGTGCGCAGTCGGCGACAAAGCATACGGACAAGCGCAAGGCTTGTCCCTACGGTGCATACAGAATTTCCATTTCCTTTGCAGCCGTCGGTTTTTTTCTTTCGCGCTCTCCTTGGCGGGAGCAAGCCCCCGCCCTACAGAGCGTGCGGATTTTTGACTTTGTACAAATCTCCTCGTCCCATGTCTAACCTCTAATATCTAACATCTAAAATCTAATACGGTCAGCCGCAAGGGCTGTCCCTACGGGTTTTGCGGTTCGCACAGTAGTTCGGCGGGAGCAAGCCCCCGCCCTACAGAGCGTGCGGATTTTTGACTTTGTACAAATCTCCTCGTCCCATGTCTAACCTCTAATATCTAACATCTAAAATCTAATACGGACAGCCGCAAGGGCTGTCCGTACGGGCTTGTGAAAAGCCGTCCCCTGTCTCCTCCTATAGTATATATAATAGTATACCGCCGTTGCGGCCGTCTGCCGGTTTGCGGCGGCTTTTCTTTGTCTGCTTTGCCGGATGCGGGCATAACTTTTGCTGCATTACTCCGTTTGAATTTGGCGTTTTGCATAAAAAACGCGGAAGAATCACACGCAGCCTGTTGCATATTCCCGTTTTTGTGTCCCGTTTGCATAAATCTTATAAAAGAACTTGCAAAAAAATTGATTTTCCTATAGAATAAGGAACATATTTTTTAAAAATTGCAAGTTTTCTTCGTAAATCCTGCAATTTGTCCGGGGCGGCGTGCAGGATACGTGCACGACAGCACGGCGCGGGCACGTTGCTTGCGGCGGCCGGTTCCGCACACGGCTTTCCCGTCCCGAAAATCCACAGCACAGGGTGTGAGGCAACATGTTAAAACGCGAAGGCGAGGTACGCATCCCCTCCGGGTGCGCCATTTCGGCGATCATCGACCGCGGCGGCGCGCGCTTTTCGGGGGCGGACATCATCGAGAGCATCGCGCTCATGCACGACCGCTCCAACGGCCTGGGCGGGGGCTTTGCCGCCTACGGCATCTACCCCGAGCACAAGGAGTATTATGCGTTCCACATCTTCTACGACGACAACGACGCGCGTGTGCGCACGGAGGAATTCCTCTTCCGCCACTTCGACATCGAGACGTTCGAGCAGATCCCGACACGCAAGGTGAAATCCATCCGCCATGCGCCGCTCATTTGGCGCTATTTCGGCATGGTGCCGCAAAGCAAGATGCGCAAAAACGACTACGACGCGGACGAATACACCGCGCGGTGCGTCATCCGCATCAATAACACCATAACAGGCGCGTTCGTCTTTTCGAGCGGCAAGAACATGGGCGCGTTCAAGGCGGTCGGCTACCCTGAGGACGTCGGCGAATACTATATGCTCGACGAATACAAGGCGCACACCTGGACCGCGCACGGGCGCTTCCCGACGAACACCCCCGGCTGGTGGGGCGGTGCGCACCCGTTCACACTGCTTGACTGGTCGATCGTGCACAACGGCGAAATCTCGAGCTACGATGCGAACCGCCGCTATGTCGAGCAGTTCGGCTACAAATGCAACTTGCAGACCGACACCGAGGTCATCACTTACCTGTTTGACCTGCTGGTGCGCCGGCAGGGGCTGACGCTCGAAACGGCGGCGAAGGTGCTCGCTGCGCCCGAGTGGGATGTGATCGACCGCATGCCCGACGAGGAACGTGAGATCTGCACCGCGCTGCGGGCGGTGTACTCCGGGGCGCTCATCAACGGGCCGTTCTCGATCTTAGTCGGCTTCAAGCAGGGCATCCTTGCGCTCAATGACCGGCTGAAGCTGCGCTCGCTCATCCAAGCGACAAAGGGCAGCAAGACCTATTTTGCGTCGGAGGAGTCCGCCATTCGCGTGATCTGCCCCGACCCCGAATCCATTGCGGCGGTGGACGGCGGCACGCCCGTCTTCATCCCGTTTGCGGAGGTGGCGGAATGATGGATTACAGAACGCCCGAATTTGAAGTCGAGCGCAACACGTCGCGCTGCATCTCCTGCGGCGCATGCGTGCGGCAATGCTCGTATGAGGTACACTATTTCGACGAAGACGGCAAGACCGTGCTCGCCGACGAGCGCAAATGCGTCGCCTGCCACCGCTGCGCGACCATCTGCCCGACACACGCCATTAAGATCAAGGCGTACGAGATGGCGTATAAAACACATCACAACTGGACGCCGCAGGCGCAGCAGGAGATCCTCAAGCAGGCCGAAACGGGCGGCGTGCTGCTTTCGGGCATGTCCAACAACAAGCCGTACCCGATCTATTGGGATCACATCCTGTTGAACGCGAGCCAAGTGACGAACCCCTCCATCGACCCGCTGCGCGAGCCCATGGAGATCCGCACCTATCTCGGAAGAAAGCCGAAAAAGCTGGAATTCCATAAAGACGGGAAGCTCAAAACCAAGCTCGAGCCGCAGATCAAGCTGGAAACGCCCATTCTATTTTCCGCGATGTCGTTCGGCTCGATCTCCTTTAACGCACAGAAGTCGCTTGCCATGGCGGCAAAGAAGCTCGGCACGCTGTTCAACACCGGTGAGGGCGGCATGCACCCGGGGCTGCGGGAATACAGCGACTGCGCCGTCGTGCAGGTCGCATCCGGCAGATTTGGCGTGTACAAGGATTATTTGGAGAATTCCCGCTTTATCGAGATCAAGATCGGCCAGGGCGCAAAGCCCGGCATCGGCGGGCACCTGCCCGGCGAAAAAGTGACGGTCGAGGTCAGCAACGCGCGTATGATCCCCGAAGGGTCGGACGCCATTTCCCCCGCGCCGCACCATGATATTTACTCCATCGAGGATCTGCGCCAGCTCATCTGGTCGCTCAAGGAAGCGACGCAGTACAAAAAGCCCGTGGCAGTCAAGATCGCGGCGGTGCACAACTGCGCCGCCATCGTCTCCGGTGTGGCGCGCGCGGGCGCGGACATTGTGGTAATGGACGGCTTCCGCGGCGGCACGGGCGCGGCGCCTACGCGCATCCGCGACAATGTGGGTATCCCCATCGAGCTTGCGCTCGCAGCAGCCGACCAGCGATTGCGCGACGAGAGCATCCGCGGCACGGTCTCGCTCGTGGCGGCGGGCTCGTTCCGCAATTCGGCAGACATCGTCAAAGCCATCGCGCTGGGCGCGGACGCGGTATATGTCGCCTCCGCCCCGCTGATCGCCATGGGCTGCCACATGTGTCAGCAGTGCCACACAGGCAAATGCAACTGGGGCATCGCGACCCAGCGGCCCGACCTCGTCAAGCGCCTGAACCCCGAGATCATGCATGAGCGCGTGGTGAACCTCATCAACGCATGGAACCACGAGATCAAGGAGATGCTCGGCGGGATGGGGCTCAACTCCATCGATTCCCTGCGCGGCAACCGTTTGATGCTGCGCGGCATCGGGCTTTCCGACCGCGAGCTTTCGATCCTCGGCATTGCTCACGCCGGCGAATAAGGGAGGGAACAGGCCATGAAAAAAGTGATCGCCAGAGAAGACTTTTGTCTCGACTGCAAGCTGTGCGAGGTGTTTTGCCGCACCGCGCATTCCAAATCCAAGGACGTGGTGCGCGCGCATCTGTATGAAGACCCTGCCCCCGTTTCGCGCATCACCGTAGAGGGCGACACGTTCGATTCGGTGGCGGTCAACTGCCGCCACTGCGACGACCCGGCATGCGTTGCAGCTTGCATCACGGGCGCGATGCAGAAAGACCCCGAAACGGGCGTCGTCTTTTGCGATGAATCGCGCTGTATCGGGTGCATGACCTGCCTTGCGGTCTGCCCCGTAGGCTGCATCAAGGCGGGGCGCACCGCCGTAAAATGCGACCTGTGCCGGGAGACGGGCGAGCCCGCGTGCGTGAAGAACTGCCCGAACCGTGCGCTCGTCTATGTGGAAGTCGGAGGTGAGGCGAAATGAAACGGTATGCGATCGTCGGCGCGTCGGCGGCGGGGCTTTCCTGCGCAAAGACCCTGCGCACGCTGGATCCCGACTGCGAGATCACCCTGTTTGCGGAGGAAGCGTATCTCCCGTATTCCAGACCGATCATTTCTTACTATTTAAAGGATAAGGTCAGCGCAGACCGGATTTATTTGCAGGACGCTGCCTTTTACGAGAAAAACCGTATCACGGTGCGCACAAACACGCGCGTTGCCGCCGTGCAGGCGGGTGCGCTTACGACCGAGGGCGGCGAAGCTTACGAATTCGATAAAATTCTGCTTGCCACCGGCTCCGTGCCCTTCGTGCCGCCGATGGAAAACGTCGGCGCGCAGGAAAATGTGTTCACGTTTCTGACCATGCGCGAGTCCGAACGGCTCAAAGCCTTTGCCAAGCCAAAGATGCACGCGGTTATCATCGGCGCGGGGCTCATCGGTTTAAAAGCCGCCGAAGGGCTGCGGCCGCTTGTCGAAAGCGTGACGGTCGTGGAGCTTGCCGACAAGGTGCTGCCCTCCATTTTGGATGACGAAGCGGCAAAGACGGTGCGTGCGCACTTAAACGCAAACGGTGTGGAAACGCTGCTCGGCGACACGGTGGTGCGCGCCGAGGGGGAAAAGAGCATCACCTCCGTGATGCTCAAAAGCGGCAAGACGCTGCCGTGCGACCTGTTGGTGCTCGCCGTGGGCGTGCGCCCGAACACGGCGCTTGCCGAAAGCGCGGGCGCGGATGTGAACCGCGGCATCACCGTAAACCACGAGACCATGGAGACCACCGTCCCCGGTATTTTCGCCGCGGGCGACTGCGTGCGAAGCTACGACATTTTGGACGGGCAGGAAAAAATCATCGCCCTGTGGCCCAACGCCGTGCGCGAGGGCAAGACCGCCGCATACAACATGGTAGGTCTGGAGCACAAGGACGCGGGCAGCTTTGCGGTCAACGCGATCGACTTTTTCGGGCTTCGCATCTATACCTGCGGGCTTATCCGCGCCGAGGGCGCGACCGTGCTTTCGCGCGAAGGCGAAAATTCCGGCAAACGGCTTCTCATCAAAGATAACCGGCTGGTCGGCTTCGTGCTGTTAAATGCCTCCGAGCGCGCAGGCATCTACACGGCGCTGATTCAAAACAGGGTGGATCTGAACACGCTTTCGGGGGATCTTTTGGACGAACCGGGGCTGATGCTCTATGCGCGGGACATCCGCACCGAAAAACTGACAGGAGGTGTGCGCGTATGAAGATCGTTACGGCAGGCAAGCGCGGCTTCCGCACGCTGAACGCCGAGGTGCGCGAGGCGCTGGAAACGGAAAACGAGGTACGCATTGAAGACGTGAACGGGCAGCGCTACATCGGCGCGGGGCTCGACTGCGGCAAACGCCTTGAAGTCCATGGCACGCCCGGCAACGACATGGGCGCATACCTGAACGGCGGCACGATCGAGGTCTTCGGCAACGGGCAGGAGGCGGTCGGCAACACCATGGGCGGCGGTTCCGTCACCGTGCACGGGCATGTAGGCGACACGCTCGGCTACGCCATGCGCGACGGTGAAATTTACGTCGAAAAGCGCGCCGGCTCGCGCGCCGGCATCCACATGAAGGAATTCCGCGAGATGCAGCCGGTTGTCGTTATCGGCGGCACGGTCGGGGCGTTCCTCGGCGAATATATGGCGGGCGGGACGCTCGTCGTTTTAGGGCTCGACCGCGCGGACACGCACCCGATCGTCGGCGCGCACTGTGCCACGGGCATGCACGGCGGCCGCATTTTCGTGCGCGGTGAAGTCCCGCAGGAGAATCTCAGCGAACACATTGCCGTGCTTGCGCCCGATGAAAAGGATCTTACGGACTTGGACCGCTTTGTACATGAATACTGCGCGCGCTTCGGCGGGGACGCGGCGGAAATTTTAAAAGTCCCGTTCCAAAAGCTCGTACCGACCACCTCGCGGCCGTATGCGAATCTGTACACACCGAATTAGATTTTAGACACTGAACGCCGGATGCCGGATGTGCAACGGGCAGGTTTGCGCACAGCCGAAAAGTTGTAAAGACTCCCCTTTCCCCACGCAGGGAAAGGGGAGTCTTATTTGGCGGGTTTTGTATCTGCGGACAGAGTTCCGATTTCAGTGGTCAGAAGTCAGAAATCAGATGCGGTGTAGGCAGGTTTCACGCAAAACTGCGGCTGCACAGACTCCCCCGCTCCACATCTAACATCTACCATCTAAAACGGGCTTCCGTTCCAAATGGAACGGAAGCCCGTTTTTTCAGGTCAATTCAAACTGCCCGGTATACAGCTGGTAATACCTGCCTTTTTGCGCAAGCAGGCTTTCATGGTCGCCGCGCTCGATGATCCTGCCGTGTTCGAGCACCATGATCGCGTCTGCATTGCGTACGGTGGACAGGCGATGCGCGATAACGAAGGTCGTGCGCCCCTGCATGAGTTTGTCCATGCCCTGTTCCACAAGACTTTCCGTGCGCGTGTCGATGGAGCTGGTCGCTTCGTCGAGCACGAGCACCGGCGGGTCTGCTACGGCGGCGCGCGCAATGGCGAGCAGCTGCCGCTGCCCCTGCGACAGGTTTGCCCCGTCGCCCGTGATCACGGTATCATAGCCCTGCGGCAGACGCGTGATAAAATCATCGGCGTTGGCAAGCTTTGCCGCCGCCACCACCTGCTCATGCGTGGCGTCTAAGTTGCCGTAGCGGATGTTGTCCTCCACGGTACCGGTAAACAGGTGCGTATCCTGCAACACCATGGCAAGCGAACGGCGCAGATCCGCCTTTTTGATCTTCTGGATGTTGATGCCGTCGTAACGGATCTTACCCTCCCGGATCTCGTAAAACCGGTTGAGCAGGTTTGTGATGGTGGTCTTGCCCGCGCCCGTCGAGCCGACGAACGCGATCTTCTGTCCGGGCTTTGCGTACAGCGAAACATCGTCGAGCACGGTCTTTTTGCCGTCGTAGCTGAAGGACACATGCTCGAACACCACGTCGCCCTCCAATTTCCGGTATGTGACCGAGCCGTCCGCCGTGTGGGTATGCTTCCACGCCCAAAGCCCGGTGTGCGCGTCACATTCCATAAGCTGCCCGTTTTTGTCGTATGCCGCGTTGACGAGCCGCACATAGCCGTCGTCCGCTTCGGGCTTTTCATCGAGCACCTCGAAAATGCGTTCCGCGCCCGCAAGCGCGGACAAAATATTGTTGAACTGCTGCGAAAGGTTCGTCAGCGGCTGTGTAAACGAGCGCGTATACTGCAAAAACGACAGCGCCGTACCAACCGAAAGCGTTCCGCCGATCACGAACGCGCCGCCGGCTGCCGCAATGACTGCGTAGACGACGTGCGAGAAATTGCCCATGATGGGCATCAGGGCGCTCGCATATGTGTTCGCAGATGTCGCCGCGTGCTGAAGCCCGTCGTTAAGCTCGCCGAACTCGGCGAGCACCTTTTCCTCATGGTTGAATATTTTGACGACCTTCTGCCCTTCGATGGTCTCCTCGATAAAGCCGTTTGCCGCGCCCAGCGCCTTTTGCTGCGCGCGGAAATACTTGCCGCTCTTACTCCCCATGGCGCGGATGATGAGCAGCATGATCGCGATAAACACGACCATGATCGCCGTCAGCCGCAGGCTTAAAAACAGCATCATGCCGAACGTTGCAACGACCGACACGAGCGACGAAATGGTTTGCACAAAGCCCATGCTCAGGAAATTGCGGACGGTATCCACATCGTTGGTGTAGCGGCTCATGAGCTCGCCGTGCGTGTGCTTGTCAAAATACGAGATCGGTAGGTCCTGCATCGCGTCGAACAGGTCGCGCCGCAGGATATTGACCGTAGACTGCGAAAGCGTGAGCATGATGCGCGCGTAGCCGAACGACGCGAGGGAGCTTGCGATAAACAGGGCAGCCATGCGCGCAAGCATCCGTATCAGCGGACCGAAATCCGCGTTTTCAGGTCCCGCCGCGATGAGGGGCATCAAATAGTCATCCGTGAGCACACGGATAAAATACGCCGCCGCGACCATGCCGAGGGTGCTGGCAAGCACCAGAAGGAGCACGAGCACCAAAAGCCATTTGCGTTTGGAGATATAGCCGAACAGCCGCCGCAGCGTTTTTCCCGTGTTTTTCGGGCGGGCGGCGGGCCTGCCGCCGCGCGGACCGCCGGGGCCGCCGTGCGCGGGCCTTGCGAAATTCGTTCTTTTCTCTGCCATCAGTCCGCCTCCCCTAACGCCGCGCCGCCTTTTTGCTGGCTGTGATAGACCTCGCTGTAGATCGGGCTGCGCTCGAGTAGCTCTTCATGCGTGCCGACGTCGGAAATTTTACCGCCGTCGAGCACCACGATCTTGTCCGCGTCTTCTACAGAGCTGATGCGCTGCGCGATGATGATCCTGGTCGTATCCGGGATCTGCGTACGGAACGCCTCGCGGATCTTGCTGTCGGTCACGGTATCCACCGCGCTCGTGGAGTCGTCAAGAATCAGGATCTTCGGCTTTTTGAGGAGCGCGCGCGCAATGCACAAGCGCTGCTTCTGCCCGCCGGAGACATTCACGCCGCCTTGTCCCAAATCTGTATGGTAGCCGTCGGGGAACGCGCGGATAAAGTCGTCCGCCTGCGCGGCCTTGCACGCTTCAACGATCTCCTCTTCCGTTGCGTTTTCATCGCCCCAGCGCAGGTTGTCGAGGATCGAGCCCGAAAACAGCACGTTGTTTTGCAGCACCATGCTCACGCTTTCGCGCAGCTCGTAGATGGTGTAGTCCTTGACGTTGCGCCCGTCCACGAGCACCTCGCCCGCCGTCACGTCGTAAAGGCGGGGGATGAGGCTGACGAGCGTGGTCTTGGCGCTGCCCGTGCCGCCGATGACGCCGACCGTCTCGCCCGCCGCGATGTGCAGGTTCACGGAATCGACAACGTTGCGTTTGCCCTCCGCATTGTATTTGAAGCTGACGTTTTTGAATTCGATGTCGCCCTTTTCGACGTGCAGATCGGGATCGGCTTCGTTGTCGTTGATATCGGGCCTTTCGACGATGACCTCCCAAATGCGCGAAGCCGCAGCGCGGGACATGACGTAGCTGACGAAGATCATGGCGATCATAATGACCGACATCAAAATCTGCATGACATAGGTCAGCACCGTTGCAAAGGCGCCGATCTCAAGCGTACCCGCCACGATGTCGGTAGAACTGATATAAGCGATCGCAAGGATGGTGCCGAACATTGTGAGCATCATCAACGGCTGTGCCGCGACCATGAGCTTTTCGGCGGAAACAGCCGCCGCCATCAGGTCGTCGTTGGCCTTTTTGAATTTCTTTTTCTCATAGTCCCCGCGCACGAACGCCTTGACCACGCGGATGGCGATCAAATTTTCCTGCACTGAGGCATTCAAGCCGTCGAACATTTTGAGCATCTTCTTAAAGCGCCGCATGGCGATGGGCCCGAAGATCGCAAGCGTCACGAGGATAAGCGGGATTACGACCAGAAACACGTCGCCGACCGTCGGGTTGAGCCGGAAGCTCAGGAACATGGCGCAGACGAATTGCAGCGGCGCACGAAAGAACATGCGCAGCATCATCTGGTACATGTTCTGCACGGTGGTCACGTCGGTGGTCATGCGCGTGACGAGCGACGCGGTACTGAACTTGTCGATATTCGAGAACGAAAAGGTCTGGATGTTTTTATACATCGCCTCGCGTACGCGCGCGCCGAGCCCCATGCTCGCCACCGCCGCGAGCCGCGCCGCAAGCCCGCCGCACATCAGCGAGACGCCCGCCATCAGGATCATCATGCCGCCTGTGCGCAGCACATACTGCATATCGCCGTTCGGGATGCCTACGTCCACGATCCTGCCCATGTAGTAGGGTATGAGCAGTTCGAGCACAACTTCCCCGATCATCAAAATCGGGCAGATCACGGACTGGATCCAATAGGGCTTTGCATAGCGGATCAGCTTTCCCAAGGCAGCTCACCTCCGTTTTGCTTCAGATTCAAATGCAGTCATACCAAGTCTTATTGTAAGCCGACACGCAGGGATTTGTCAACCGAAAACGGCTCGACAAACCATGCGTCTTTTGTCGAAAATCGGCAAGCGTGTGAGATAATCAACAAGTTTTCTTTTTGTGTTGCATGGAAAAGCCGACATTCCCGCCCGCTTCGGACTATGGATGAAAGGGACTTTTCAAGAGACCTTTATTATATGAAAAGGAGAGAAAACCATGCGTTCTGCTCTTTCCGCAAAGCAGCTTTCGTTCTGCCGCCACTTCGTGCGCACACGCAACGGACGGGAGGCGGCGGCAGCGGCGGGCTTTGCGCTGTTCCCCGAGCGCGCGGCACAGCGGCTGCTTGCAGACAAACGTGTACGCACGCAGATCGAAACGCTTGAAAAGGACGTCGCCGCCTCGCGCGCGGAGCTCGTGGCGGGCTACCGGCGGCTCGCGTTCGGAAGCGTCTCGGACGCGGTGCGGCTGCTGCTGTATGAAGCGGGCAACGAACCACTCGACCTCGACCGCCTCGACTTGTTTTTGGTGTCCGACATCAAGCGCCCGAAGGGCGGCGGCATGGAGATCAAATTCTTTGACCGCCAAAAGGCGCTTGAACGGCTCGAGGAATTGCAGTCGGGCGCTTCGGACGGCGCGCTGCCGTTTTACCGTGCACTGGAGCGTTCGGCGGCACTGTTTTCGCCGGAAGGCGGCGAGGACTGATGCAGCTTTCCGATTTCCATGCATTTTCCCAAAAGCAGCTCGAGCTGCTTTCGTGGTGGTGCGAAGAAAGCCCCTTTCATTCGTATGACGCCGTCATCTGCGACGGGGCGGTGCGCAGCGGCAAGACCGTGTGTATGTCGCTTTCGTTCGTGCTGTGGGCGTTCTACCGCTTTTGTGACCAGTCCTTTGCGCTGTGCGGCAAGACCGTGACGGGGCTGCGGCGCAACGTCGTCACGCCGCTGCTGCCGCTGCTACATGATCTCGGCTTTACCTGCCGCGACTTAAAAAGCCGCAATATGCTTGAGATCACGCGCGGGACGCGGCGCAACCGCTTTTACCTGTTCGGCGGCAAGGACGAATCCTCCGCCGCGCTCATCCAGGGGCTGACGCTTGCGGGCGTGATGCTCGATGAGGTCGCGCTCATGCCGCGCTCGTTCTGCGAGCAGGCGGTGGCGCGCTGCTCGGTGGAGGGCTCGCGGCTCTGGTTCAACTGCAACCCCGAGCACCCTGCGCACTGGTTCTACCGCGAATGGATCTTAAAGTGTGCGGAAAAGAACGGTTTGTACCTGCATTTCACGATGGAGGACAACCCCGCCCTCTCGCGCGCCATGCGCGAGCGATACCGTTCGCTTTACAGCGGGGCATTTTACAAGCGCTTTATAGAGGGCAAGTGGACAGCGTGCGACGGGCTGGTGTACCCGTTTTTCGACGAAACGTTCGTGTGCGATGTACCGGAAGGCTTTTCGCGCTTCACAGTCTCGTGTGACTACGGAACAGTCAACCCCACCTCGATGGGGCTTTGGGGACTGCATGACGGCTGCTGGTACCGCATCGACGAGTTCTACCACGATTCAAAGCAGAAAGGCTTTCAGATGACCGACGAGGAATATTACGGTTCGCTTTGCAAGCTCGTCGGCGACAGACCTGTGGATCGTGTCATTGTAGACCCGTCGGCGGCGTCGTTTCTCGAGTGCATCCGCCGCCACGGCAAATTCAACGTCGCGCGCGCGCAAAACGACGTGCTCGCAGGCATCCGCCGCACGTCGGACGCCCTGAAATCGGGACGCATCCGCATCTGCCGCACCTGCCCGAATATCCTGCGCGAATTTTCGCTCTACCGATGGGATGAGAGCGCACGGGGCGACGCCGTGAAAAAGGAGAACGACCACGCCATGGATGACATGCGTTATTTTGTTTCCACGGCGCTCGGCGAGCCGTCCTTGGACGGCTTCGCCGTCGCCATACCCAGAGAAAGGGGGTGACTTTTTGCCGATATTCAAAAAGCGTACCGAAGCCTTCTCCGCACCGGTCGGCACGCCCGCCCTCGCGGCGCCGAGCCGCGGCGAAGTGCAAAACAGGCTGTTTGCCGTACCGCCGCCTACGCTTGCCGGTGATTTGTATCGCGCACTGCGCGAGGCGGTGCCCGTCATCGACGCTGCGATCTATAAGCTCGTGCGGCTGACGGGCGGCTTTCGGGTGGTGTGCGAAAACGAACGGTTCCAGCCGCTGTTGGACGATTTTTCGGCGGAGGTGCCCACAGACTGCGGCAGCCACTCGCTGCAGGCCTTTGCCGACTGCTTTTTTGAGCAGCTTCTGACCTACGGCACGGCGGTCGCCGAACTCGTACCCGACGAAACGGGCGCGGTGCGTTACCTTTACAACGCACCGCAGTCGGATTACCTGCTTCGCCGCGCAAAGGACGATTTTTCGGCGGTGGAGATCTTGCGCAACGACGGCACGCAGGGCGTACCGCTGCCGCAGCAGAAAAACCTGCTGTACGTCGCACTCAACGCCCCGCCCGGATCGCTGTACGGCACGTCTGTGCTCCACGGGCTGCCGTTCGTCAGCTCTGTATTGATGAAAATTTTTAACGCCGTCGGGCAGAATTGGGAGCGCGTCGGGAACGTCCGCTTTGCCGTGACCTATAAGCCGTCGGACGAGGCGGGGTCGCGTGCCTACGCCAAGGACCGCGCCATGCAGATCGCCGAGCAGTGGAGCGAGGCGATGCGCAGCCGTGATGTGCGGGATTTTGTCGCCGTGGGCGACGTGGATATCAAGGTCATCGGCGCGGACAACCAGATTTTAGACAGCGACGTGCCTGTGCGCCAGATGCTCGAACAGATCGTCGCAAAGCTCGGCCTGCCGCCGTTCATGCTGGGGCTTTCGTGGTCCACGACCGAGCGTATGGCATCCGAGCAGGCGGACATCCTCACCACGGAGATCGAATTTTACCGCCGCGTGCTCACGCCCGTGCTGTTAAAAATCTGCCGCACGCATCTGCGCGCGTTCGGCTGCACGGACCGCGTGGAGATCGTCTGGGACGATATCACGCTTAAGGACACCGTGGACGAGGCGACCGCCCGCCACCTTGACGCGCAGACCGACGAGATCCGTGCCGCGCTCGAAAACACGGACGGCAAAACAGACGGAAAGGAGGGAAACCATGCAGAAAAGCTTTGAAACCCGGCCCGCAAACCGGGGCGTGACGGACGAAATGCTCCGGGAGATCAACAAATACACCCAGCAGGACCTTACGGCGGATGACGTATTTGTCTTTTCCGTCCTCCTGTGCGACAACGAGGTCGATCGCGATTTTGAACGGTTTTCGCAAAAAAGCCTGCGCACGCTCGCCGAGCTGTTCCGCGGGAAGACCGCCATTCAAAACCACAGCATGGACAGCGCCGACCAGAGCGCGCGCACCTTTTTGACAGAGGTGGTCACGGATGAAACAAAGCGCACATCGCTCGGCGAGCCGTATACCTATTTAAAAGCGTACTGCTACATGCCGCGCATCGAGAAAAACGAAGCGCGCATCGCCGAGATCAACGCGGGCATTAAAAAGGAGGTCTCTGTGGGCTGCGCGGTGCGTTCGAGTGTGTGCTCGATCTGCGGCGCGGACGAGCGTGTCTCGCCCTGCAAGCACCGGCGCGGCAAGACCTATAACGGCAAGGTCTGCCACTACGTGCTTGAAGACCCGACGGATGCCTACGAATGGTCGTTCGTCGCCGTGCCCGCACAGAAAAACGCGGGCGTGACCAAGCACTTCGAAGCGGCGGCGCAAAAGCTCGGCACGGCGCAAAAGGGCGTAACGCTCACCGCCGCCGAGGCGCGTGCGCTGCGCGATTCGCTCGAGCGCCTGCAAAAGGACGCCAAGGCGGGCGAACAATACCGCAGCGACCTTTGCGAGACCGCTTCGCGCGGGCTGCTGCGCGCGCTGCCGGCGCTTGACGCATCGCTTGCCAAATCGCTTTGCGAAGGGCTTGACTGCTCGCAGCTTCGTGCGCTTTCTTGTGCCCTCGCCGAGAAAAACGCGCCGCGCACACCGCAGCTGGCGAGGCCCGCCGACACACACCGCAAAGCGAAAAACGAACGCTTTAAGTTTTAAGGAAGGAGAAAAACCCTATGGAAAATTTTGAGACCATCCGCCTGGACAAGGGGCTTTACAGCTCCCGCAAGGGCTTTACCGCCGAGCTCGAATCCATTGACCCCTCGGAAAACTACAAGGGCACGGAGCTGGAGGGCTTAGACGCCTTTGAGCGTCAGCTCAAGCGCTTTGACATTCAGATCCACGGCGCGGCAAGCGACTGCGTGGAAAAATTCTTCGCGACGACCGACTCCGCCGCCCTCTTCCCCGAATACATCGCCCGCGCGGTGCGCAAGGGGCTGGAGGAAGCCGACCTGCTGCCGTACATCGTCGCAACGAAGACCGACATCAACGGCCTCGACTACCGCACCATCACCTCCATTCCTACGGAGGATGAAAAGGAGCTCAAGGAAACCGAAGAGGGCGCGGCGATCCCCGAAACCGTCGTACACACGCAGGAAAACCTTGTCACGCTCAAAAAGCGCGGCAGGATGCTGGTTGCCTCGTACGAGGCGCTGCGCTTCCAGCGGCTCGACCTGTTCACCGTCACGCTGCGCCAGATCGGCGCGTACATCGCCCGCACACAGCTGAAAGACGCGGTAGACGTACTGCAAAACGGCGACGGCAACTCGAACCCCGCGCCGACGTCCTCGCTTGCAGGCGACAGCGTGACCTACGCCGACCTTGTGGACTTCTGGAATGAATTTGACCCGTACGGGCTCAACACGATGGTCGCCGCGCCCGACATGGCGGCGGCGATTTTGAAGCTCTCCGAGATGCGCGACGCGGCGGCGGGGCTTACCTTCCACGGCAGCGGCAAGAGTGTGACACCCCTTGGCGCGACACTTCTCAAAAGCAGTGCTGTCCCTGCCGGCAAGCTCATCGGTCTCGACCGTACCTGCGCGCTCGAAATGGTGCAGGCGGGCGGCGTGACGACCGAATACGACAAGCTCATCGACCGTCAGCTCGAACGCGCCGCGATCACGCAGATCTCGGGCTTTGCCAAGATCTACACCGACGCTTCGCGCGTACTCTCGTAAGAAAAAGGAGGCGGGACGATGGATGAAGTGGAAGTCCTGCGGCAGCTTCAGACCGTGTACGGCCACGAGCCCGCCGCGCTGCAAACCGCATGCTCAACGGTTGAGGCGGCGTGCATCGAATTGGCGGCGCGCCTGAAAAAGCCCGAATACGGCGCACACCCCGCCGTAGTCAGTGCCGCCGCAGCGGTGTGTCATTTCCGCCTGCTGCTGCAAAGCGAGCAGTTCCGCGACGGCACGACCGTCTTTAAGGCAGGCGACGTCTCGGTGCAGATGAGCCGCGCCGCCATGCTGGAAGCCGCTGAGTACATGCGTGCGCAAGCACTCGCGGCGGCCGCGCCCTATCTTTACGACGACGGCTTTTTGTTTGCGCAGGTGACGGCATGAACGCCTGCTTTGAAAAGTTCGGAATCTCCGTTCGCCTGACGGACGGCGCGGGGTGGTATTCGCCCGTATACAAGGCGTTTTTGCAGCCGCTGCGCTACAAAAACAAAATGTACTTGGAGGGCACCTACACGCCCATCGGGCGCGACAATACGGGGCTGTATCTCTATATCGGCCCCGCTTCGCACAATGTGACGCGGCTGCCCGAAACAGCGCGCATCACGGATGGGGACGGCAGGAAATACGTCATCCAGCGTGCGGAGGAAGTCAAGCTTTCGGACAAGCCCTTTTATTATTGGGCGGTCGTCAAAGAAGTAAGCGAGGTGAATTTATGACAAGCGTACACGAACGTGTCGAGCTGATCGTGCAGAACCTGTCGGCAAGCGGGCTGATGCCGGAGGAGTGCAGCATGGTGATCGCCTATGAAAACGACATCAAGCCCTACCCCGTGACAAAGCCGATCGTCGCCTTTGCCGTGGACAAGATCACCATCGGCGAACGGCTGGTCTCGATCGGCGAGGACGGCTCGCAGACCCAGACCAAAAACCGCACGGTGGACAGCGTGATCAAAGCGAGCTTTTTCGTCCCATATGCTTCCGGGCCGGAAACGTGCTTTTCGCTGTTCAACAGCCTGTCCTCCGCGCTGATGTTCAACACGTCCTTGCATGAAGCGGAAATTACCGGCTTTCATTGTTATGACTGCAACTATGTGCGCGACTGCGGCGCGCTGGTGCTGGAATCGGATTTCACGCTGCAATTTACCGCCACGCCGTAATACGGGGTAAAACGGCGGAAGCCTCGCCCGGTATTCGCCGCCTTTCGATCGGTTTGCACGGTCTTTCGGTAGACTTGCACAGCTTATCGGCTGCGCGTAACCTGTAAACACACCCTGCGCCCTGCGGTTAAAAACCGCAGGGCGCTTTTCAGTGGGCAGACTTCCGTGGGCAGAGAGCAGAAGCACAATGGGGAACTTTACAGAAAAGCAAAAATCCGATCAGACGCGTAGTGGCGGACTTCCACGTCCGCCAAAGGAAATAGTATCCCCCTTACTCTACGTCTATGCTGAAAACTGAATGTTTCATGCCGTAGGGGCGGGTGATTCCCCTGTTAGGGGAAATGTCCGCGTAAGCGGACAAAAGGGTGCCGGAATCCGGAGGATTTCTGCGCCCGTCCGAGCAGAGTGCGGAAAGGAAAAAGTTTGTGTCTGTTATGAAAGTTGTAATTCTGATATTCGCCGTAACCGATTACAAAATCCAGCTTCCTTGCGGGCGGGCACTTAAGCCCCGCCCCTACGGTTTCAGATTTTATATTTTTTGCACAGCCGCGGCTTTGCGTAAACCTCCCTGTGCCGCATCTAATCTCTAATCTCTAATATCTAACATCTAAAACGGCCAGCCGCAAGGGCTGTCCCTACGGATTGCGCGTATTTCGGCTTTACTGCAACTTACCACTCCCGCGTCTGATATCTAATGTCTAACATCTAAAATCTAAAGAGCGCCCTGTGCGAATGCACGGGGCGCTTTGTTATGATGCTTCTGTTGTATCGTCCGCTTACAGCGTGGCGGCGAGCTTTTTGAGATAAGCCTTGAAGTCCTCGCCGATCTCAGGGTGCGTGAGCGCCACCTCGCAGTTCGCCTGCATAATGCCGAGCTTGTTGCCCATATCGTAGCGCGTGCCGACAAAATCCACGGCGTTGAGCTTGCCGCGGCGCGCAAGGTCGAGCATCGCGTCGGTGAAATAGACCTCGCCGCTCTTCGGGTCGGCGGGCGTCTTTTCAATAAGGTCGAAGATCTCAGGCGGCATGACCACGCGGCCTAAGATCGAGTAGCAGGACATGATCTGCTCCGGGGTGGGCTTTTCGATGATGTTATGTACCTGCATGACGCGATCCTCCAAAGGCGTCACGTCGAGCGTGCAGTACTTCGGCACGTCCTTGCGCGGGACTTCCTTGACGCCGACCGCACCGCAGCCGTATTTTTCATACGCGCGGCAAAGCTGCCCGACGACCGGGTCTTCGGAGATGATGACGTCGTCGCCGTACATGACCGCGAACGGCTCGTTGCCGACAAAGCTCTTGGCGCACAGCACCGCATGGCCGAGGCCCTTCGTCTCCTTCTGACGGACATAGTAAATGTTTGCCAGATTCGCGCAGGCTTCCACCTGCTCTAAGATATGTGCCTTCGACGGATTGCCCTGCAGCTTTGCTTCAAGCTCAAAGGAGTGGTCGAAGTGGTCTTCGATAACGCCCTTGCCGCGGTTGGTGACAATGAGGATATCCGTGATGCCTGCGGCGACCGCTTCCTCCACGATGTATTGGATGGCGGGTTTGTCCACGATGTTGAGCATTTCCTTCGGGACAGCCTTCGATGCAGGCAGCACACGCGTGCCAAGCCCGGCGGCAGGGATAACAGCTTTTGTGATTTTCATGCGCTTTTCCTCGTTTCCGATTAGATTCTTTTTTGAAAGAAACGTGTCTTACACGCTCATTTTACGACAGAAGATTCAAAATTGCAACCCCAAGAAGCTGCTGCGCCGCAGAATAAATAAAAATTGCGGCGACACACAGCAGTGCGGATACGCCCCCGCGCCGCAAAAGCCCCAGCCGATAGCGTTCGGGGGATTCGGCGTGCGCGCGCAGATCGGCGATATCCTTTTGCACCTTGCGCTTGTAAAAATAATTCGCGCAAAGCCCCGCCGCGATATGCAGCACGACGCCGCCCGCAAAAAAGCCGATGGTCTCGGGAAGGGTGTAAAACGCCTGCGCCTGTGCGAGATACGAAGCCTCATCCAGCGTGCCGGCAAGGTACTGCTGCTGCGCGTCGTAGATCGCCGCAAACGACTCCTGGAAGCGCGGCGTGGCGGTGCACAGGCTCAAAAGCACCCCAAGCACCAAAAAAACGGCGCCCGCGGCATAGACCTTGCGGTAAAAGAACCAGTATGGCGTAAACAGGAACGCCGCCCAATTCCAGCGCACCTTTTTGCGCGTTTTTTCCATTTCATAAAACTTCGGGACATAGCGGCCCGCGCCCATCTGCACATACGCCGCCGTATCCGCGACCGTGTTGCCGCCGATCGTCTCGTCCGGCGGGATGACGGTGGGCTGCGGTATGCCGTAAGGGGGCTGCTGTGCGCCGTAAGGGGGCTGCATCCCATAAGGCGGCTGTGCACCGAACGGCGGCTGCTGTGCATTTGGCGCGTGATAAAGCCGTTCGCCGCAGATCGTGCACACGGGCTCTTCTGCGGGGTTTTGGGCGCCGCAGCGCGGGCAGGTTACCGTGGGCTGCGCGCCATTACGTTTCGCCGACGGCAACGCCTGTTCGGCAGGCTTTTCGGGCTGCCACGCATACCCTTCCTTATGGCGCGCTTCGTTCGCGCACGCGCCCTTTTCCGCATAGCAAGCGCGGTGGTGCGGCGTGCCGCACACGGGGCAGACAACGATGTCGTCCGTTTCGGTGAACGCTTTGCCGCAGACCGGGCAGTGCGCGCCTGTATAATTCATAGGGAAACCTTCTTTCACCTGGACAGAGTTCAGAGGGTAGAAATCAGAGGTTAGACCATGTTTTTCGATCCCCGAGTGCCGGGTTTCGAAACTATGAAAATTTCTTCCCGCTTCTGACTTCTGGCTTCTGATTTCTGAATACTGAAATCAGACCTTGATTTCGACTTCCAAGCCCAAAAGGTCGCGGTAGCGGTCTAAAATCGGCTGCACGTCGTTTTGCAAAAACTGTGCGACCTGCTGCGGGGCGCGGCCCACAAAGTTCTGCGGCACAAGCTCGGCGCGCAGTTCCTCGATCGTCATGCCGAACGCGGGGTCGGCGGCAATGCGCTCCAAAAGGTCGTTAGGGCGTCCCTCGACCTTGACAACTTTTCCCGCCGCCATGGAGTGTTGGCGGATCCTTTCGTGCAGCTCCTGGCGGTCACCGCCCTTTTTGACGGCAGCCATGAGGATATTTTCGGTTGCCATGAACGGCAGTTCATCATTTAAGCGTTTTTCGATCATCTTCGGGTAGACGACCAGCCCGCTGACGATGTTGATATACAGTTCTAAGATCGCATCGGTCGCCAAGAATGCCTCCGGGATGCTGATGCGCTTGTTGGCGGAGTCGTCGAGCGTGCGCTCGAACCACTGGGTCGCCGCGGTGACGGCGGGGTTCGTGGTGTCGGCGATCACATACCGTGCCAAAGAGGCGATGCGCTCACTGCGCATGGGGTTGCGCTTATACGCCATCGCGGACGAGCCGATCTGATGCGCTTCAAACGGCTCCTCGATCTCTTTTAAATGCTGCAAAAGCCGCAGGTCGTTCGAGAATTTATGCGCGGACTGTGCGATGCCCGAAAGGACGAACAGCACCTGGCTGTCGAGTTTTCGCGGATAGGTCTGCCCCGAGACGGGGAAGACGCTCGAAAAGCCCATTTTTTCGGCAATCTTGCGGTCGAGCGCGACGACCTTTTCGGTGTCGCCCTCGAAAAGCTCCATAAAGCTCGCCTGCGTGCCCGTCGTGCCCTTTGAGCCCAAAAGCCGCATCTGCGAAAGCTGGAACTCAAGCGCGGAGAAGTCCATCAGCAGATCCATCAGCCACAAGCTTGCGCGCTTGCCGACGGTCGTGGGCTGCGCGGGCTGGAAATGCGTGAACGCAAGGCAGGGCATGGTTTTGTATTCGTCGGCGAATTTTGCCAGACGGTCTATGAGGTTGACCATCTTTTTGCGGATCAGCCGCAGGCCCTCGGTCATGATGATCACGTCGGTATTGTCGCCGACGTAGCACGAGGTTGCCCCTAAGTGGATGATGCCCTTCGCCTTCGGGCACTGCACGCCGTAGGCATACACGTGGCTCATCACGTCGTGGCGCACCTCGCGCTCGCGCGCTTCTGCAACGTCATAATTGATGTCGTCGGCGTGTGCTTTGAGCTCGGCGATCTGCTCGTCGGTGATGGGCAGCCCCAATTCCTGCTCGCTTTCGGCAAGGGCGATCCAGAGCTTGCGCCAGGTGCGGAATTTGAAGTCGGGCGAGAAGATGTATTTCATCTCGCGGCTCGCGTAACGCGAATTCAACGGGCTTTCGTAAACGTCTTTGGACATGGTATTCCTCCGCTTTCAGATGTTAGATATTAGACGGTAGAAGTTAGATGCGGGATGGGCGGGTTTTCGGCGTTGCTGCGGGTGCGCAGAATATGAAAAATCTGTAGCCGTAGGGACAG
>CALWVN010000010.1 GCA_944384995.1 uncultured Clostridia bacterium
TTCGGAGAACGTTGTATGATTCCCGCTTCGCACTTGCGCGCTCGCGGAAATAATATAATAGGATTTCTAAAAAGTTCGGTTGCTTTTCGATTGACGAGGTGTCGTATACATTATATAATCAAGCTGTACAAAAAGTCAAATTTCTTTATGCAAATTGAGGCGTTTTTATGCAAATGAGCTTCGGAAAAGCGCGTGTTTGGGAAGAAACGGTCACGATCCCCACCTATGGTGTCGGCGCGCCGAACAAAAACCCGATGTTCTTGGAAAAGCGGGTGTATCAGGGCAGCTCGGGGCGGGTGTACCCGCACCCCGTGACGGATAAGATCTTCGACGAGAAGGCGGACAGGGTATACCGCGCGCTCTTTCTGGAAAATGATTTCATCCGCGTCATGCTCCTGCCCGAAATCGGCGGCAGGATCCAGCGTGCATACGACAAAGTCGGCGGGCAGGATTTTGTATATTATAACCATGTAATCAAGCCCGCACTTGTGGGGCTCGCGGGGCCGTGGATCTCGGGCGGCATCGAATTCAACTGGCCGCAGCACCACAGACCCAGCACCTTTGACCCGGTGGATTATACATATTTCGAAAATGCGGACGGCTCGGCGACAGCGGTCATGGGCGAGATTGAGACCATGTTCCGCACAAAGGGTACGGTGCGCTTTACGCTGTACCCCGACCGCGCGTATATCGAAATTGCCGCGCAGCTTTACAACCGCACGCCCCTGCCGCAGACCTTTTTGTGGTGGGCGAACCCGGCTGTTGCCGTCAACGATAATACGCGCACGATCTTCCCGCCCGATGTGACCGCCGTGATGGATCACGGCAAGCGTGCCGTGTCCACCTTCCCCATCGCCACGGGGACGTACTATAAGGTAGACTATTCCGCGGGTGTGGACATTTCCCGCTATAAGAACCTGCCGGTCCCCACCTCCTATATGGCGGCAAAGTCCGATTACGACTTTGTCGGCGGCTACGACGACGGCACGAACGAGGGGGTTCTGCACGTTGCCGACCACCACGTTGCACCCGGCAAAAAGCAGTGGATGTGGGGCTGCGGCGATTTCGGCAAGGCATGGGACCGCAACCTGACCGATTCGGACGGCCCGTATGTGGAGCTGATGACCGGCTGCTTTACCGACAACCAGCCCGATTTTTCGTGGCTTATGCCGCAGGAGGAAAAGCGCTTTACGCAGTATTTCATGCCGTACCGCGTCATCGGCACGGTACACAACGCGACCAAGGATCTGGCGATGAATTTCGAGGATGGCGCGGTGCATCTGTATGCTTCCGGCGATCTCGGAGCGCTTACCGTGACGGCGCTCGCGGGCGACGCGGAAGTGCTGCGCGAGACCTGCACGCTGCTGCCGACCGAAAGCGCGGCATTCCCCGTGGAAAATGCCGAAGCGGTGACGGAAGTCCGCATCCTGCGCGGTGAGCGCGTCTACCTTTCTTACGAAATCAACGGCAAAAAGCAGCCCGTACCCGAAGCGGCGGTCGCCGCGCCCGCGCCGAAGGACTGCGCGACCACGGAGGACCTGTATTTATACGGCCTGCATGTCGAGCAGTACCGCCATGCCACACGCAGCCCGGAGGATTACTATTTAGAGGGTCTGCGGCGCGACAGCACGGACATCCGCCTGAACAACGCCTACGGCAGGCTTCTGCTCATGCGCGGGCAGTTCCGGGAAAGTGAAGCGTATTTCCGCGCCGCTGTCAACAAGGCGACGCGTTCCAATCCGAACCCGTACGACAGCGAGCCGTACTACAATTTAGGGCTGGCGCTTTTGTATCAGGGGCGTCTTTCGGAAAGCTACGACGCGCTGTATAAATCCGTGTGGAGCGATGCCTGCAAGGAAGCGGCGTTTTATCATATGGCGTGCATCTGCGCGCGCTGGGGCGATACGGAAAAGGCGCTCGAACATCTGGAGGCCTCGCTCGACAAAAACCGCCGCAACACGCTTTCCCGCAATTTGAAGGCACTTCTGCTGCAAAGCGCGGGCAGGTCGGACGAGGCGCGCGCCCTTGCCGCCGAGACCGTGCAAATCAACCCGCTGGACTTTTTAAGCCGCCGCGTTTTGGGCGAAGCGCCTGCCATGCGCACCGACACGTGCATCGAGGTCGCGCTGGAATACGCGGCAGGCGGCTTCTATGCAGATGCCGCCGCAGTGCTTTGCGAGGATCAAAGCGGGCACCCGATGGTGCAGTACCATTTGGCGCGCATCTACGGCGCTTTGGGACAGGCCGAAAAACAAAAACGAGCGCTTTTGGCGGCACAAAATGCGGACAGCTATCTTTGCTTCCCGCACAGAACAGAGGATATGCTCGCGCTCGAAGCGGCGCGTACGCAAAATCCCACGGACGGCATGGCGGCATATTACCTCGGCTGCCTTTACTACGACAAAAAACGGTATGACGAGGCGATCCGGGCATGGCAGACCTGCACGCAGTTGTGCCCCGATTTTCCCACCGCATACCGCAATCTGGCGCTTGCCTACTACAACAAGCGCGCCGACGCGCCTGCCGCCCGTACGGCGCTGGAAAAGGCGTTTGCGCTTGACAAAAGCGACGCGCGCGTGCTGTTTGAGCTCGACTGCCTGTATCAAAAAATCGGGGAGATCCCGCAAGCGCGGCTGCAGTTTTTGGAACAGCACCTGCCGCTTGTGCAGGAACGCGACGACCTGTATACGGCGTATATCACGCTGCTCAACCAAACCGGCAGATGCGACGATGCGCTCGAGTGCCTGCTGACCCATCGTTTCCACCCGTGGGAGGGCGGCGAGGGCAAGGCGCCCGCGCAGTATGTCGCAGCCCTTTGCCGCAAGGCGGCCAAAAGACTTGAAGCAGGCGACGCGAAAGCGGCGATCGAATGTTTAGATAACACCTTTACCTATCCCGAAAACTTAGGCGAAGGGAAGCTCTACGGCGCGCAGGAGAACCTGCAAAACTATCTGTTGGGCGAGGCATACCGCCTGCTCGGGGAGAAAGCAAAAGCCGAGAGCTATTATAAAAAGGCGTCGGCAGGCTTGAGCGTCCCGCAAAGCGCCGTGTACTACAACGACCAGCCGCCCGAAAGCATTTTCTGCCAGGGGCTCGCGCTGCGGCAGCTCGGGGAAGAGGAACAGGCGTGCGCGCGCTTTAGAAGCCTTGCGGATTTCGCCGACGCACACGAGCACGACGAGGTGCAGATCGACTATTTCGCCGTGTCCCTGCCCGATTTTCTGGTCTTTGACGCGGACTTGCATTTGCAGAACCGTGTGCACTGCCTGTTTATGCGCGGGCTCGGGCAGCTCGGGCTTGGGGAACGCGAAAACGCGATTCTGAGCTTTTCGGCGGCGCGTGCGCTTGACAACAGCCACGCGGGGCTGACGCTGTATACCGACCTGTTCGCAAAGGGGGATTTTGTATGATCCGCAAAACAAAGCTGACCGACTTCCGATTCTGCACGCAGGATGCGCCAAAGCCGCGCGCCGTCACCGTGCCGCACACCTGGAATGTGGACGACGGCTTGGAGGAATATGTTGGTTCGGCGCGGTACAGCGCGGAAATTGATGTGCCGTCGCCCGCATGGAAAACCGTTTTGCGTTTTCAGGCGGTGTACCACACCTGCACGGTGTTCCTAAACGGGCAAAAGGCGGGCGAGCACCGCGGCAGCGGCTATACGCCGTTTTTGATCGATGTAACGCCGTTTGTGCAAACGGGGCGAAATCACTTGGAAGTGCTTTGCGAAAACACCTATACCGCGCAGTCCCTCCCGCACAAAAAGGATTTTGACTGGGCGTGCGACGGTGGCATTCTGCGCCCCGTGGAATGGATGGAATACGACGAAAACTGCGCGCGAAGCTGCCGCATCACCGGCGCGGTAACGGAATTTTTGCAAGACGGCCGCTGCCGTGCGGAGGTGTCCTGCGACATCCGGCTGTGGGAAAACGAGCCGAAGCCGTACCGGTTGCAGGTCACGGATGCTTTGGGCGAGACGGTACATACACAAGAGGGGACGCTTGACGAAAACAAGCTTCGCTTTTCCCTTGAAAATGCCGCGCTGTGGTCGCCCGAGCATCCGGCGCTTTACACCCTGCGGCTGTTCTTGGGGAACGAGGAACAAAGCTATCGATTCTGCCTGCGCAAGATCGAGACGCGCGGCGACAAAATTTATTTAAACGGCCGTCCGCTCAAACTCATCGGCGTGGAATGGATGCCCGGCAGCAACCCGAAATACGGCATGGCGGAACCGGAAAGCGAGCAGGAAAAGTTCCTTTCGATGCTCAAAGACTTAAACTGCAATTTCACGCGTTTTCACTGGCAGCAATCGGATTTCACCCTCGACTGGTGCGACGAACACGGTATCCTTGTGCAGGAGGAGATCCCTTATTGGGGTTCCCCAAAGGCGGCGGGGGAGGCGCAAACCGAGATCGCGAAGCGGCAGGCGGACGATATGCTCGAATTCCATTACAACCACCCCTCGATCGTCTGCTGGGGCGTGGGCAACGAGCTCGGCGGGCACAAAAAGGCGACCATCGCCTATGTCCGTGAAATGTATCGCTATTTTAAGGCGGGCGACCCCATGCGGCTGGTCAATTACGTGTCCAATACCATGGCGCATCCGCGCATGCTGTTTTCCGGCGAGGTCGATGCAGACGCAACGGCAAGCGGCGACATCTGCATGTGGAACGAATACTTAGGCACTTGGATGCCCTCGAAAAACTATGAACGGGATATGCGCCGCGCCCTGTCGCGCGCCGAGGGCAAGCCGCTGGTCATTACCGAATTCGGGCTGTGCGAGCCTGCGCATAAAGGCGGGGACCCGCGCCGCATCGAGATATACAAGGAAAAGACCGCGCTGTATGAAAAGCTCGATTTCGCAGGCTGGGTGTATTTCTGCCTCAACGACTACCGCACGCACATCGGCGAAAGCGGCAGCGGGAAACACAAACAGCGCATCCACGGTTCGGTGGATTTAGAGGGCGTCAAAAAGCCCTCGTATGACTTTGTCAAGGCACATAACGCGTATTGGCAGACAAAGCAAAAGGAGGAAGAGGCATGAAACGGTTCTTTCGGAAAAAATGGGTGAAGGTCGTCTTAAGTCTCGTGCTGGTATTCTTTACGATCGTTGCCGTGTGCAACGCCGTATTTGCCTCTGTGGCGCTGCAAGAGCAAAAGGGCGTCGCTGTTTGCGACGACTGGTCGCCGGAGGATACCTATACCGCCGATTACGCGCAGAGCATCGACGCGGGCGACGGCGAATTCAAAATTTTGTGCATCACGGATGTGCACATCCGCAACCACGGCACGTTTGCGGCGTGGCTCGGCATCAACTTTATTTTAGACGGTATGAGCCGCCCGCAGTTAAAGGGCTTGATTGAGGAAGTGCAGCCCGATCTGATCGTCGTGGGCGGCGATACGGTGCTGACGGCGTGGAACGACATCTGTACGCAGCAGTTTGCCGATTTTATGGACGGCTTCGGCATCCCCTGGGCGCCGATCTTCGGCAACCACGACTACGAGGGCAGGGCGGATAAGGCGAAACTCGCCGAGATCTACGAGGCGGCGGAGTATTGCCTTTTTAAAAGCGGCCCGGCGGGCATGAACGGCATGGGCAACTACATTGTCAACATCACACGCGGCGGCACGCCCGTTTACTCTCTGTTCCTGTTTGACGACGGGCAGTACCGTATCACGGACGGCGAGATCACCGCCGGCGGTATCGGAGAAAACCAGATCGCGTGGTACGAATGGGCGGTGCGCGGCATCGCGGAAACGGCGGGTGCTACGGTGCCCAATATGGCGTTTATGCACGTGCCTGTCCCCGAATATGCAACGATTGAAAGCGGCTTTGCCATGGGCGACCGCCGCGAGGGCACGTCCACGGCCGTGGTCAACGACGGCTTTTTCGATTCGTTTAAAGCGAACGGCGGCACGCACATGTTCGCCGGCCACGACCACAACAACAACTTTATCACCGAGCATGAGGGCGTCACGCTCGGCTACATGACGAAGAGCTCTTATAACTGCTATTTCGATTTTGACGCGCTCGGCGGCACGGTACTCACAATTGATGCGGAAAACAATGTGACAACAGAGATCGTACCCTTCTAAAGAAACCTATACGGAAAGAAGTTTTGCTTTGAAAACATTCGGAACCTATTTTCAAAACAGTGCGGAACACCCGCTTTGCTACGGCGAGGTGGAGCTCATCAACCCGCCGCGCCGCCGCAGGCGCGGCGAGCCGGAAAAGATCGGTGTGGAAGCGTACCCCGTATTCTGCGGGTTCTGCGGCACAGACATGGAGCTGTACCGCATGGGAAAAGCCTGCGCGCTCGACGCAAAATTCCCCGCAGGGCAGAAAAGGCTCGTCAACGGGCACGAGGGCGTGGTGTGGGTACCGTCGGAAAACCGTTTCGCGATCGTGCTTATCCGCGGCGGCGACAGCTTCGACCCCACGCGCTTTACCGAGGACGAAACTTATTTTGAATACGGCTGCGACGGTGCGGACGGTATTTTCTGTGACAGGGGGTATTTTAACCCCGATATGCTGCTGCACCTGCCCGCGCAATACGAGGGGATCCAAAAGCTGCCTTTATCGCTCGCGAAGCGGTTGGTGTTTTCCGACCCATACGCCTGCGCGGTGTTTCAGCACGAGCGCATGTGCGACATCGGCGAAGCCCAGCTGTTCCGCGTGGAGATGGCAAAACGCGGCTGTTCGGAACAAGAAGCGCGTGCTGCCGCCAAAGAAGCAACGTTTTGCCGCACGGTGATCTTCGGACTCGGCACGACGGGGCTGTTCATCGGCGACCAGATCCGCCGCAACCACCCGGAAGCGCAAATCCTGTTCGTCGCGCGCAGCGCCGTCGAGAGCGCAAAAGCGCGGTTCGCAACGCAAGAGCTCGGCGCGGATTACCTTTCGACGGAAGGACTTTCACAAACGCAGACCGCCGCCGCGATCACGGAGCGCTTGGGCGGCAGGGCGACGGTGTTCGTGGGCACCTCCGGGAATGAAACAGAGCACCGTATCGCGTTCGAGCACGGTGTTTTGGGCTGCAACGGCATTTACAACAGCTTCTCTCTGGGGCCGAAGATTACTTTTGACACCATGCCGTTCGGCTTCCAGAACCATGTGATCCTCGCGTCCATCAATTTTACGCAGAAGCACATGGAACAAGCGATCGAAATCCTGTGCGGCAGCCGATTTGACACTCTTGTACAGCTTTTGGACAAGGCGGAATTCATTGCCGACCCCGCAAAAGCCTATGAAACGAAAATCTACTGCAAGGGCGCGCCGCTGAAAACAGCGGTCGTCTGGAACGAACAATACTTGGAGATGAACCGATAATATGCAAGCTATTGAGATCACAAAACCCGGCGAGATCCGTCTGGTCTCCCGCGAAAAGCCGGCCCCAAAGGCGGGCGAGGCGCTGTTGAAGGTGCTGTACTGCGGTATCTGCGGCGCGGATGTCGCCTCCTACACGGGCAACCAGCCATTCACGACCTATCCGCGCACGCCCGGCCACGAATTCAGTGCGCAGATCGTGGAGATCGGTGAAAATGACAGGGGGCTTCGCGTCGGCGACGTGGTCACCGCCAACCCGTATTTCAACTGCGGGCACTGCTATGCGTGCGCGCGCGGCATTGTGAACGCCTGCGTGGACAACCAAACCATGGGCGTCCAGCGCGACGGCGCGTTTCAGGAATATATCACCATGCCCGTCGAGCGCATCATCCCGGGGCGCGGTCTTTCGCCGAAGGCACTTGCGCTGATCGAACCGTTTTCCATCAGCTGCCACGCGCTTTCGCGTGCAGCAGTCCGCGAAGGCGACCGCGTGCTGATCATGGGCGCAGGCCCCATCGGGCTGTTCGCGCTGCTGCGGGCAAAATCGCTCGGCGCGCGCGTTGCCGTGGCGGATCTGCTCGAAAGCCGCCTGGCACTTGCCGAAAGCTACGGCGCGGACTGTGTGGTCCCGGTCAAAACTGCCGATCTGCACGAGAAAAGCCTTGCATTTACCGAGGGCAACGGATACGATGTGTGCGTCGAAGCGTGCGGCGCGCCCGAGACCTTCCTTTCCTGCATCAATGAAGCGGCGCACGGGGCGAACATTATTTTGATCGGCAACGGCAAGCGCGAGACGACCTTCGTGCACTCCGTTCTGCTGAAAAAAGAACTGAATGTATTCGGCAGCCGCAACGCGCTTACCGCAGATTTTGAGACCCTGATCGATCTGGTCGCCTCGGGCGGGGCGGACGTGTTGAAAATGGTCAGCGCCGTTTACGAAAAAGAGAATGCGGCAGCGGCGTTCGAGGCGCTTACACACAACGACGGTTCGCTTGCCAAGGTGCTGCTGCGCTTTGCGGATGCGGAGGCATAATATGAAAGAAACCATTATCCAATTCGGCGAGGGGAATTTTCTGCGCGGCTTTGTGGATCTGTTCATCCATAAGCTGAACGAGCAGGGGCTGTATGACGGCAAGGTCGTGGTGGTGCAGCCCATTAAAACCGGGCTTTGCGACGTACTGAATGAACAAAACGGCGTATATAACCTGTATCTGCGCGGACTTCAAAACGGCGAAGCGGTGTGCGAGCACACGCGCGTCACCTCGATTTCCCGCGCCGTAAACCCGTATGCGGACTTTGAGGGCTTTTTGGCGCTTGCAAAAAATCCCGATTTCCGCTTTGTCATTTCCAACACCACCGAGGCGGGCATTGCCTTTGACCCGTCGTGTGCGTTATCCGATACTCCCGCGAGTTCATTCCCGGGCAAGCTCACGCAGCTTTTGTATGCGCGCTTTCAGGCGGGGCTGCCGGGCTTTGTGATGCTCGCGTGCGAGCTGATCGACGATAACGGTAAGGAATTGCAATCCTGCGTGCTGCGGTACGCGCAGCAGTGGAAGCTCGGTGAAGCGTTTTACGAATGGGTTATTCGCGAGAACAACTTTTGCAGCACGCTCGTGGACCGCATCGTGACGGGCTACCCGAAAGCGGAAGCGGCTGCACTTTGCAAAGAACTCGGATGGGAGGACCGCCTTTTGGACACGGCGGAGCCCTACCATCTGTGGGTCATTGAGGGCGACTGTGAATCGGAGCTGCCTTTGCGGCGAGCGGGCGTCAACGTGGTTTGGACAAACGACGTAAGCCCCTATAAAAAGCGCAAGGTGCGCGTGCTCAACGGCGCGCATACCGCAATGGTGTTCCCCGCGCTTTTGTGCGGGCTTAAGACCGTGGGCGAAGCACTCCGGGATGAACAGGTCAGCGCATTTTTAAATGAAGCCCTGTTTTCTTACATCTTACCCGCGCTCGGCGACACCGAGGACAACCGCGCGTTTGCGCATGATGTGCTGGAACGCTTTCGCAACCCGTATATTCAGCATCAGCTGCGTTCCATCGCGCTCAATTCCGTCAGCAAATTTTCGGTGCGCGTGCTGCCGACGATGCTCGACTGCCGCGAAAAGGACGGCGCATTCCCGCGCCCGCTTATATTGTCCCTTGCCGCGCTGTTATATTTTTACAAAACCGATGCGCCGCAGGACGATGCGGCGGCGATCACCTGCATCAAAGAGCGGACGCTGCCCGAGATCCTCGGGGATACCGCGCTTTGGGGGACAGACTTGATCGAGCTTGCTCCTGAAGTCTCAAAAGGCATGGAGATCATCGAAAAACAGGGAATGCGTGAGGCGATCACATGGGCTTTGTCGTAATCCACCCTGCCGACAATGTGCAGGTTTCTTTGGAAAACGGGCATAAATACGCGCGGCGTGCAATCGGGGCGGGCGAAGCGGTCATCAAATACGGCTTTCCCATAGGCGTGGCGACGCAGGACATTGCGGCGGGCGCGCATGTGCACAGCCACAACCTGAAAACCGCACTCGGCGGCGTGCGGGAATACACCTATGCGCCGAAATCCTGCGCGCTCCCAGCCGTACCGCCTGAGGAGATCTCCGCTTATGAGCGTCCGAACGGCGAGATCGGTATCCGCAACGATATTTGGATCGTCAACACCGTTGGCTGTGTCAACAAGACCGCGCAGGCGATCGCGGAAAAAACAGGCGCGTTCTGTTTTCCGCATCCATACGGGTGCAGCCAGCTTGGCGGCGATCTTCTGCGCACGCAGCAGATCCTTTGCGGGCTCATCCGCCACCCCAATGCGGGCGGCGTGCTGGTGCTGGGGCTTGGGTGTGAGAACAACAACATCGGCGAGCTTCAAAAGGTGCTGGGCGATTACGACCGCGCCCGCGTCCGCTTTTTGAATGTGCAGGACTGCGGCGACGAGATCGGGGAGAGCGTGCGGCTGGTTTGTGATCTGCAAAGCCGAGCCGCCAAAGACCGCCGTGTGCGCGTACCCGTCTCCCGCTTGAAGATCGGCTTGAAATGCGGGGGCAGCGACGGGCTTTCGGGCTTGACCGCGAACCCCACGGTCGGCCGCGTCTGCGACCGCCTTTGCGCCATGGGCGGCACGGCGGTGCTCACCGAGGTGCCGGAGATGTTCGGCGCAGAGCAGCTTTTGATGAACCGCTGCCAAAGCGCCGAGGTGTTCGAACAGACCGTGCGGCTCATCAACCGCCAAAAGGCGCTTTTCCTCGCGCACGGGGAAAAGGTGAGCGAAAACCCGTCGCCGGGGAACAAGGCGGGCGGCATCACGACGCTCGAAGAAAAATCCCTCGGCTGCGTACAAAAGGGCGGCACGTCGCCCGTCACGGCAGTGCTTGAGATCGGCGATACGGCGACCGCAGCGGGGCTTAACTTGCTGGAGGGCCCCGGAAACGACATGGTTGCGGTCACAAATCTCACGGCGGCGGGCTGCCATATGATTTTGTTTACAACGGGACGCGGTACGCCGCTGGGCGCGCCCGTGCCGACTATAAAAATCGCTACGAACGCAGCGTTGGCACAGCAAAAGCCGCATTGGGTGGATTTTGACGCGCAGCCTGCGCTGACGGACGCGGACGGCACGGCGGACGCGCTTTTCTCCCTGGTGTTGGAAACGGCGAACGGCGCGAAGACCAAATCGGAGCAGAACGGCTTTCGGGAAATTGCCATTATGAAAGACGGGGTGACCTTATGACGGTGGTGGATGCGCACGCGCATTTATGGGAACGGCAAAACGGGCGCGTGGACGGCAGACCCGTTAAGCCTTTAGAAAACGGCAAAAGTGATTTCGGTGGGGAAACCCGGCAGATGATGCCGCCCTACATGACCGACGGCGCAAACACCGCAGAGCGCCTGATTGCGAACATGGATTACGCCCGCGTTTCAGCGGCGGTCATCACGCAGGAGGAGATCGACGGCAACCAGGACGATTACCTGCTGTGTGCAAAGCAAAAGTACCCCGATCGGCTGAAGATTTGCAGCCTGTATGAGGAGGGCAAGCCCTTCCGGCTCGAGGGCTTTGACGGTGTAAAATTATGTGCCGGCAGGCTGAAAACACAGGATCTCACAAAGCATGCCGCCGTGTTTGAAGCGGCGCAAGCGGCGGGGAAGTTTATTTCCATCGACCTTGCCGACGGCGACCGCCAAACGGGCGCGCTCAAAGAGCTCGCCGCGCAGTACCCGATGCTGCGCATTGCCGTCGGGCATTTCGGCATGGTCACACGCGACGGCTGGCACGAGCAGATCAAGCTTGCGCGGCATCGGAATATTTACATCGAAAGCGGCGGCATCACCTGGCTTTTCAACCGTGAGTTTTACCCTTACCCGTCGGCGGTGCGCGCCGTTCGCGAAGCGGCAGAGCTTTGCGGCATGGAAAAGCTGATGTGGGGCAGCGACTATCCGCGCACCATGGTGGAGATCACCTATAAAATGAGCTATGATTTCATTCTGAAATCCGATGCGCTGACCGACGAAGAAAAAGCGCGGTTCCTTTATCAAAACGCGCAGGTATTTTACGGATTCGAATCGCTCACACCTTGCCCGAATATCCCGAATATGCTCGACTGACGGAGGAAACGATATGCAGGAGATCAAAGCAGCCGATTTCGGCGTTCTGCCGGGAAAAGATGTAACGCGCGAGGTCTCTGCCCTTTGCGCAGCACTTACCGATATCCCCGGGGAGAAAACCGTCCGCTTTGCAGCGGGAACATACCATTTGCGCAGTGACCTTTGCGAAACGCACAGGCTTGTCATCACCAATACCGTCGGCGATAAGGAGTTTTCACCTGATGAAACGCCGCATGAAAACGCCGTGCCGTTTTATCTGGAAAACATTGAAGACCTGACGTTGGACTTCGGCTCGGCGGTATTTGTTATTGATGGCAAGGTAACGAATTTTGCCGCTGTCGGCTGTCGCAATTTGACGGTAAAAAATCTGGAGATCCGCCACAGCCGGCCCGACATGCACGAGCTTCGCGTGACGCGCGTCACGCCGATCTCCGTGGATTTTGAAGCCGACCGCGACACCGACCTGTATTTCAAGGGCGACACGCCGTATTTTCGCGGGCGCGATTACGACTACCCCGTCGCCAGAAATGCGGCGACGGCTTTCTGGATCGGGCGCATCCGCGCACGCACACCCGACCGCCTTGCGCGTGTGCAGCATCCGCTGTGTGCCGCCGTTCGCACCAAAAGGCTCGGCGAACGGCGCTTCCGTGCATATTTCCCGAATACGTGGCGGTTTAAAAAGGGCGATCTGTATTATATCTTCGATGTGCGCCGCCAATTCGCGGGGATCTTCCTCGACCGCTGTGCAAACGTGCGGCTTGAAAACATCAAGCAGCGGTTCAATTATTCGCTGGCGCTCGTTGCGCAGGATTGCGAGAACATAGAAGCCGACCGTCTGGAATTCGCGCCTGAGGCGACGGATGCGCGCCGCATGGCGTCGGTTGCGGACTTTATCCAAATTTGCATGTGCCGCGGCGATGTGTGTATCACGAACAGTCTGTTTGACGGCGCGGGCGACGACTGCTTGAACGTCCACGGCATCCACTTTGCCGTGACCGAAAAGCAAGGCGACCGGCTTAAGGTGCGCTTTATGCACCCGCAGACGCACGGCTTTCTGCCGCTGCGTGCGGGGGATACAATTGCGTTCATATCCCCGAAGACCCTGCTCGAATCGGGACGCACGCAGATCAAGTCCGCGCGGCTTTTGAACGAATACGAGATCGAACTGACCGTTTCGGACGCGGCGGGGGTCGAGGTCGGCTGTGTGATCGAAGATGTGGATGCCTGTCCGAATGTGGTCTTTGCGAACAATACACTCAACCGCATCATCACCCGCGGGCTGCTTTTGACCACGCGCGGGAAAGTGCTTGTGGAAAACAATCGGTTTGTGAGCACCACCATGAGTGGAATTCTGCTTTCGGATGACGCGAAAAGCTGGTATGAAAGCGGCATGTGCTGCGACGTGACCGTACGCGGCAACACCTTTGCCTATTGCGGGCAGACGCCTGTGCGCATCCTGCCCGAAAACGCAGAGCATGCGGACGCGGTGCACCGGCACATCCATATTTTATATAATCGGTTTGAATGGTATCGGGGCTTTTGCATCACGGCAAAGTCTACGGATGATCTGCGCGTGATCGGCAACCGCTTTGTCAAAGGCAAACCGCTGAAAACCGTCCGATGCACCCATGTGCGCTTGGAAGACTGACTGTTTATCTTCCCTGTTGTAAAGGAGAGTTCCTATGCCGAGATTGGAAACGAAACGCTACCGCTGCAGTGCCTTTGGGCGTCCCTGCGACTTCCCCGCGCTTTCGGCGGAAAGGCAGCCGCACCGCTTGAAATCGACCATTGCGGATTACGAGGGGCTGTTCATCGACTACGGGTACCGGGAGACCTCGTACCCGTATACCCAGCAAAACGACTATACCGAAGAAGCGGAACGCGACGTACCCGTTGCCGTGCTGGAAAACGAGCATCTTTACGCGGAATTCCTGCCGACGCTCGGCGGCAGGCTTTGGCGGCTGTTTGACAAAAAACGGCAAAAAGATGTGCTGTATACCAACGATGTCATCCGCTTTCGGAACCTGAGCGTGCGCAACGCGTGGTTTTCGGGCGGGGTGGAATGGAACTGCGGCGTCATCGGGCACAGTCCGTTCACCTGCTCACAGATGTACTGCGCCGCCGTCACGGGCAAAAACGGCGAGGATGTTTTGCGCTTTTACGAGTTTGAACGTGTGCGCGGCATCTATTATCAGATGGATTTTTGGCTGGAAGAAGACCGCCTTATGGTGGCTGTGCGCATCGAAAATCCAAACGAGCAGGTCGTGCCGATGTATTGGTGGTCGAATATGGCGACGCCCGAATACAAAGGCGGGCGGGTCGCCGTGCCCGCTGCGAGCGCTTACAACAATTCCGACGGCATGGGCATTAAAAAATCCGCGATCCCCTATGACGGCGGCAGGGATGTTTCCTATCCCGAAAACATCCCCGATACGATCGATTACTTTTATGACATCGCCCCGCAAAGCGACAAATTTATTGTGAATGCGGACGCACAGGGGCTTGGGCTTTTGCAGTTTTCCTCGAATCATCTCAAGGGCAGAAAGCTCTTTTCCTGGGGGCACCGCAAGGGCTCGCACCATTGGCAGCGGATGCTGACAGACGGTGCGGGCGATTATGTGGAAATTCAGTCGGGACTCGGCAAGACGCAGTATGAATGCCTGCCCATGCCGCCGAAAACCACATGGGCGTTTCTGGAGTGCTATACACTTAGCAATCTCGGTGCGGCGGCGATGCGGGACAATTACGATGCGCTTGTGGCGGCGGCAGAAAAACAGGTGCGGTCACTCGGCGGCTCGGCTGGGATGGACAGCCGCCTGCCGGACGTCCTGCGGGACATCAGCCTGCAAACGGGGGAATTGCTGCTTGCGGGCAGCGGCTGGGGCGCGCTCGAACAGCAGCTCGGCGGGAAAGCCCCCGCGCATTTGGAGTTCTGCACGGACGATGACATGACCCCGTGGATGGAGCTGCTTTCCAAAAAGCCTTTGTCCGCGCCGCTGTCCTTTGCTTACGGCGCGCGGCAGGAGGCGTTGCTTTTAGAAAACGCCGATCTTTGCGAATGGAGCGTGCCGTATCAGCTCGGGCTTTTGTGCTATGACCGCCGCGAATTTGAAAAAGCGAAGGATTGGTGCGAAAAGAGCCTGCTGCTCGACAGCAACCCGAAAAACCTGCATCTGTATGCGTTTGTTCTGTATCAACTCAGGGATGCACGGTTCGCCTATTTTGTGCGCAAAGCCCTGCTGCAAAATCCGAACGACTACGGGCTTTGCGAAAGCTTGTTTTCCCTCCTGCTGCGCGCCGAAGATTATGCGTCGCTGATCGAAAGCTTTCCGAAGCTTTCCGAAGCCTTACAGAAAAATGCGCGCCTTTGCATGTATCTGGCGGTCGCTTATCTTGGCGCGGGCGACGCCCGGCGCGCCGAAGAAATTTTGCTTTCCGACGGCGGCTTGCAGCTTCGGGATTACCGTGAGGGTGACCGTATGCTGGATACGCTTTATCGCGGCATCCGCAAAGCGCTGTACCGCGAGACGGACGCGCAGATCGCCGTGCCCGAGCAGTTTGATTTTATCGTAGCGGATTTCGGAGGAGAAAAGGATGGATAAGCTTTGGTACACGACCCCTGCCAAACGCTGGCGTGAGGCGCTGCCTTTGGGCAACGGCTTTATGGGGGTGATGGTCTTCGGCGGCAAGCGGACGGAGAAGCTCTGTTTTAACGACGGTACGCTTTGGTCGGGCTATCCGAAGGATTACAACAGCGAAAAAAGCGCAAAAGCGCTCGGGCGGGTGCGCGAGCTGATCTTCCAAGGCAAAAACAGCGAAGCCGACGCGCTCTGCGAAACGGAGATGTGCGGGAATTACAGCGAGGCGTTCATGCCGCTGGGGAATGTGTATCTGCGGCTGCACGGGGTGTCGGCGCGCGGCTACAGGCGGGAATTGTCGCTCGCAAAAGGCCTTTGCACGGTGCAGACCGCAGGCCTATGCCGTGAGACGTTTTGCTCGAATCCCGACCGTGTCGCCGTGTACCGCATTACCGCCGACAAGCCGTTTTCTCTGACCGTAACGGCGGACAGCAAGCTGCACTTCTCGTGCAGCAGTGAAGAAAACGCGCTGGTGCTCACAGGCAGCGCGCCCGACTACGCCGCGCCGAATTACCTGCGCACAAAGCCCCATCCGATCCGATACGACGAAAACAAGGGCATGGCGTTCTGTCTGCGCACCGAGGTCGAGACGGACGGACATGTCGTAGGCGGGTGCGGGAAATTAAAGGTGCGCGGCGCAAAAACAGTGACGCTTTTCTTCGCGACGGCGACAGGTTTCTTGGGCTTCGACAAAATGCCCGACACCTCCCGCGTAAACGCCGCCGCTGCGTGCAAGGCGCATCTTCGGAGCATACAGCACGACTATACAGCGCTTTATGCGCGCCACACGGCGGATTTCGGCGCGCTGTATAACCGTGCGCGGGTCTCCCTTGGCGCTGAAAGCGAGCTTCCGACCGATAAACTGCTGAAAGCCGTTCAAAAAAACACGGATGCGCGCACCTTTGCCGCGCTTTGCGAGCTGTTCTATAATTTCGGCAAGTACATGATCGTCAGCGGTTCGCGCAAGGGCGGGCAGGCGCTGAATTTACAGGGGATTTGGAATGAATCGGTGCGCCCGCCGTGGAGCAGCAACTACACGGTCAACATCAACACGCAGATGAATTATTGGGGCGCGTCGCGCGCGGGACTTTGCGAATGTGTGGAGCCGCTTTTGCAGCTCGTATATGAAACGGTGCAGAACGGCAAAAAAACCGCGCAGGTCAACTATGGCTGCCGCGGCTTTGCGTGCAACCACAATGTAGACCTGTGGCGCAAAACGCCGCCCGTGCAGCGTGATCCGAGCTATATGTTCGCACCGCTCTGCGGCGTGTGGCTTGCAAACGAAGTATATGCGCACTACCGCAACGGCGCTTTGCAGGATGAAACCGACAAGGTCAAAACCATCACGGCCTCGGCGGCGCAGTTTGCAGCGGACTTTCTCGTTTTGCATGACGGCTGTTATGTGACCTGCCCGTCGTCCTCGCCCGAAAACACGTTCCGAAAGAACGGTGCGCGCTGCCGGCTCGATTACGCTTCGGCATTCGACATGGGGCTTGTGCGCCAGAGCTTTCAAAACTACCGTGAGCTTTTCGCGGGCGAGGATACGGAACTTTTACGCGAGATTATGGAAAAAGAGCCGAAGCTGTATCCGTTCCGTGCGGGGAAAAACGGCATTTGCGAATGGCACACGGAGTATGAAACGCCCGAGCCCGGACATCGGCATTTTTCGCCGCTGTATGCGTTTTATCCCGGCAACAGCATCGGCTATGATGCAGATCCCGAACAGCGCGGCTGGGTCGAACAGCTGTTCCGGCACCGGCTTGCCCATTCCGGGCAGCACATCGGCTGGTCGGCGGCGTGGGCGATCTGTCTTTCCGGCAGGCTGCGCGACGGCAAAACCGCGCAAAAGGTCATTTGCGATCTGCTTTGCCATGCGGTATTCCGCAATCTGTTTTGTGTGCATCCGCCGTTTTTGTTCCAGATTGACGGCAATCTCGGCTTTGTGGCGGGCATACACGAGCTGCTTTTGCAGGAGGAGGCGGGTGTGCTGACGCTTCTCCCCGCGCTGCCCGAAAGCTTTGCTGCAAGCGGGCAGGTGACGAACCTTTTGGGGTGCGGCGCGAAGCTCAGCTTTTCCTGGCGCGACGGCAAGGTAACGGCGGTGTCCGGTGACCGGCCCGTTACGGTTTTACGCCGCAATCTGGCGCAGAACGTAAAAATCGGTGAAAATGTGGTCGTAAAGGAGATTTCATAATGAAAAAGGGATGGAAAGTGTTTTTAAGCATTTTGTTGGTTTGTGCGCTGCTCGGCGGCATTGCGGCGTCCGTTGTGACCTTTTACGGCAAAACCTATGTGCGTGCGGCAGATACGGCGTTTACGGTTTTACAGATCACGGACGTACACATCCTTAATAATGAGAAAAAAGACGCCAAGGCGTTCAAGACCATCACCGCCATGGTCGAGGCGACTGCGCCCGACATGATCGTCGTCACGGGCGATATCACCAGCGAAAAAGAGAATTTCACGGCGTTCAAGACGTTCGGCAGCTTTATGGAATCCCTGCAAATTCCGTGGGCGTTCGTCTACGGCAACCACGAGGGGCTGGATATCCAATATGAACCCGGTGAGGTGCTCGACCCTGAAAAGATCGCCGACAAGCAGACGCTCAACGATTATCTGAGCTCTTTGGAATACTGCATTTATGAACGCGGCGATGAAAATGTAGACGGCATGGGCAACTATTATTACAACGCTACCGACGAAAACGGCAAGGTGCTTATGTCGCTCATTATGATGGACAGCAATTCGTATTATCCGGACGAATCCGTGGGCGGCTATGACTGCTTCCACGAAAATCAGATCACATGGTATGAAAACACCGTGAAATCCATTGCGCGCGAGGTCAACGGCGACGAAACGAAGGTCGTGCCGTCGCTTGCGTTCTTCCATATCCCGATGCGGGAATTCGTCACCGCCTATGACGAAGCAAAGGGCACGGACAAACTGCTTGCGGGCAGACGCTTTGAGGGTTCGGGCTGTTCAAATGTGGATGACGAAATGTTCGAGACCATGGTGGAGCTCGGCAGTACCAAGGGCGTGTTCGTCGGGCACGACCACATGAACAACTATTCTGTGGAATACCAAGGCATCCGCCTTTCTTACGGACTTTCGTGCGACCACAACATCTATGTGGTGCCGTTCCGCGGCGGGAACCTCATCAACATCAAAGAAGACGGTACCTTCACCCAGCAGCGGCTGATCCGCCACCGTGGGCAGAGCACCGTCACGATCGGCAAGGAATTCTAAGAAAAAAGATCCCCCTGCACGCAGCAGGGGGATCGCTTTATTTGTGCAACAGCGAAAAGCCTTTCTTTTCATAGGGTTCGGATTGGATGTGCGTCACACGGTAGCCCGTCGATTCGATGACAGCGCGCAATTTTTCTGTATCCGGCGCGCTTTCCGCGAGGATCTCCGTCTTGCCGGTTTTGTGCGATGAGGTGACCTTTTTGACTGCAAATTGCTGCCGTACCGCGTCATTGATGTGCGCTTCGCACATCCCGCACGCCATACCGTCTATATCCAATGTGATCTTGACCATAGCGACCTCCTGATTTGTAGAGAAGTGTTTTGTCTGCGTTAGTTAGCAACAGCTAACCATCACTACGGTAACACGCTTTCCCGCGTTTGTCAAGTGTGATGCGCGAATTTTACCGGATTTTTATGCGGATTGACTTCATGCCGTCTGCGGGGTACAATAGTCTTGAAAAAGTCGGGTTTCAGCACGACACGCGCAAGGAGAACACAATATGATTTTATATTTTTCGGGTACGGGCAACAGCCGCTTTGTCGCCGAACGGATCGCTGCTGTAACGGGCGATCCGGTGGGATCGCTCAACGAGCGTATTCGCTGCCATAACGAGACGGCGATCGAAAACGAAACGCGCTTGATTTTTGTCACGCCGACCTATGCGTGGCGGCTGCCGCGCGTGGTGGAGGCATGGATCGAAAAAACGGCGCTGCCGCACTCTGCGGAGGCTTACTTTATATTGACCTGCGGCGACAGCGCGGGCGATGCCTCCAAGTATGCGAAAAAGCTCTGTGCGCGCAAGGGGCTGCGGTTTATGGGGCTTCGGTGCGTGGTAATGCCCGAAAATTACATCGCCATGTTCGACGTGCCCGAAGCACAGCAGGCGAAAGCCATTGTCAAAAAGGCCGTGCCCAAAATCGACGAGCTCGGCCGGCAGATCGCCGCAGGCGAGCCGCTTCCGCCGCAAAAAATCGGACTTATGGATCGGTTATACAGCACGGTCGTCAATCCCGTGTTCTATAAATTCGTGGTCAGCGCCAAGGCGTTTCGCGTAAACGAAGCGTGCGTCGGCTGCGGGAATTGTGCAAACGTGTGCCCGCTTGGGAACATCACGCTTCAAAACGGAAAACCTGTGTGGGGCAAGGCCTGCACGCACTGCATGGCGTGCATCTGCCTGTGCCCGAAGAGCGCGATCGAATACGGCACAAAAAGCGTTGGCAAACCGCGCTACCGCTGCCCCGAAACGGACTAAACCCCGAGGCAATACGAAATAAACGAGGACGTACAACGGCGTATGTCCTCGTTTTCTTTATCGCAGCAGCTCATCTGTCAGCTGTAGGATCTCTTGCGTAAGCCGCGCCCGCTCTTTTCGGACGAGGTGTTTATACAGCGGGTAAGCGCTTACTATCCCTGCGATCCCGACCACGCCGATCACAATGCCGGGGATAAACCATTTGCCCGTCCAAACTAAGGTGCAGGACATGCCAAGCCCCAGCAGCAGTGCGGAAAGGATGCCGAGCGTGAGCGCGGTGATCGTGCCTTTGCGGGTGGCGCTTGCATCCAGCCGGCGCAGGCGCTCCAGCTTGTTTTCTTCTTTCGGAATGTATTTTGCACGGATCGCTTTGATCTCCTCCTGTTCCTTAGCGGAATAGGAATACGAAAAGCTGTTGTTTTCGGATCGTGTCATGGTTTTGTCTTCCTTTTTAATTTTTGAAATACGGAAAAGGCGGGGGATCCCCGCTGATTACGAAGGTCTTGTGCCCGACGGCGGCACGGATTTGCCAAGCGCATTCAGGCGCTTTTGCGCGCGCAAGAGCATTGCTGCAGCGGTGGCGATGCTCAAAAGCGAAACGGCAATGCCAAGGATGATGTCCATGGCATAGACGAACATGCCGTCGTCGGCGCCGCCGAATTGTGCGAACATGGTGATCTGCAGGGAAAACAGCGACATCAGCGCCCGCACAAAGCAGATGTTTTTGGATGCCGAAAGGATGGGGCTAACCTGTTTGCGGAACTTGACAACATTCACGATCGCCAAAATCACACAGTAAAAGGTATAAGCCGCGATCGAAATGGTCAAAATCTCACCGCCCGCGTTCGTGCCGTCCGAAATAAGCAGGTCGATCATGCAGATGACCGCGACGCTCATCACAAACATCAAAGCGCCGCAGCGCCGGTACGCCTTCCATTCCGCGCGCTGCCGATCGGTCTTGTCCGCCTGCTTTTTCGCACGGCTGAAATTTCGGATCAGCATAAAGCGCATACCTGAAAGGATCAGGTTGTATACCGCCAGCGCGCCCTGCCAATAAGACTGCCGCACAAACGCCATGACGAAATAAAAAACGGAATACAGCGTATTAAAGATAAGCCCGATGCAAACGGAGACCTGCGCGCGGAACAAAGGATCGTTGAAATACCGGTCCACGAGCGGGATTTTGGAAAACGGCTTTTTTATGAGGGCGACCGCACGCGGGATCAGATACACCAGCAGCACGCACAGCGCATAGGCGGAAAACGGATAGGCGGCGTAAACGACGGGGGAATCCGTATGCGCGCCGCCGCCGCGAAGATGCCGCACAGCAGAACACAGAACAGCGGCGGACAAAATATGGTTTTCAACAGTTTTTTAAATCTCTGCACGGCGCTTACTCCCCAGCTTTACGGTGAAAGCGGTGCCTTTGTCCACTTCGCTTTCGACCGTGATCTCCCCGCCGACGATCTCTACGACCCGTTTGACGAGCGCAAGCCCCAAGCCGTTGCCCTGCTCCGCGTGCGACTTGTCCCCCTGGTAGAATTTTTCAAAGATATGTGCGCCGACCTCACGGCTGATACCGCAGCCCGTATCTGCGACCGTAACGGCGCAGATCCCGCCCTTTTCATGCAAACGTACCGTGATCTTGCCGCCCGGCGGCGTGAATTTTACCGCGTTGGAAAACAAATTGTTCCACACAAGCGACAAAAGCTCGGCATCTGCCGTGATGAAAACGCCGTCCGCAATGTCGTTTTCCACTTCCAGCGCCTTTTCCTCCAAGATCGGTTCAAATTGCAGCAAACATTCGCAAAGCTGTTCGCTCAGATCGTAGGTTTCGGCGTTGGGATAGATCTGCTGGTTTTCCAATTTATTTAAGCGAAGGATGTTGGTGATCAGGTCTGAAAGCCGCTTTGCCGCACCGTTGATTGCCTCGGCGTATTGCAGGCGGTCTTCCTCGGAAAGCGTAGGGGATTTCAGTATTCGGGCGTAGTTCTGCATGACCGCAAGCGGGGTTTTCAGCTCATGTGAAACGTTCGCAATGAAGTCCGCGCGCAGCGTCTCCACGCCCGCGAGTTCTTCGGTCATCCGGTTGATGCCCGCGATAATCAAATTGAAGCGGTTGTCAAAGGGAACGCTGAGTGGCTCGATCTTTTCGCTGAAATCGCCTGCGGTGATCTTTTGCAAAGAGGTCTCAATGCGGTCGACGGCGCGCGCGTCGGTCAGGTAGATGCGAACCTCGTTGATGATGCAGAAGAGCAGAGATAAAAAGACAACGTTGATAAAGGTCGCCGTCGCATTCTGCCGAAGCAGCTCGACCTCAATATCGACCGACCGCAGAAAAAGCAGCATGCTGCAAGTGACGATGAACGCCGTAAGCAGGAAAAAAAGCAAAAAGCGGTAAACGTGCCGCGCAATGTATTTTACGAATTTCATTCGTGCAGCACCGCCTTGTAGCCGAGCCCGTGCACCGTCACGATCTCGAAGTCCTTGCAATCGGCGAATTTTTCCCGCAGCTTGGTCATATACACGTCCACCGTCCGCGGGCCGGACATGGAGTCCGCGTCCCAAAACTCGTCCATGAGCTGTGAACGGGTAAAGGCCTTTTTTGGGTAGGAAAGCAGCTTGTAAAGCAGATTGAACTCGCGCACGGTCAGCGGGATCTCCCTGCCGTCGAGCACGGCGGAGCGTTCCTGTGCGTCAAGCGTGAGCTTGCCGACGGTCAGGTGCTTTTCGGCGGCGATCTTCGCGCGCCGCAAAAGCGCCCCGATGCGCAGCAGCAGCTCGTCGAGGTCGATGGGCTTGACCATGTAATCGTCGATCCCTGCGCGGTATCCGCGCAGCTTTGCGGCGAAATCATCTCGCGCCGTCACAAACAGAAGCGGGATGTCGGTGTTCAACTCGCGCACGGTACGGGCAAATTCAAAACCGTCGATACCCGGCATCATAATGTCGGAGATAATGAGGTCAAACACCGTGCCGCCGTACATCTCGTCATAGGCGGCGTTCACGTCCAAACAGCCGACCGCTTCAAAGCCGTTCCGATTTAAATAGGCGCAGACCGTGCGGTTCAGTTCCCGGTCATCCTCGACCACCAAAATTTTGAACATGTCCTTCCCACTCCTTGCTTTTTTCTTATTCTAACGCAAAAGATTATAGCATGGAAATGTTAAAGTTTTGTTTGCAAATGCGCTCTTTAGCAAATTAAGCGGCAGGAGAGATGCCCCCGCCGCCTGGTTTATCGGTTGTCACCGTCCGCCGCCTGTATGCGGGCCTCGGCAGCCTTGATCCGTTCTTCGGCTTCCGTGAGCTGTGCAGCGCGTTCCGCTTCTCTTTGCGCCTTGTGCGCCTTTATGCTGCCTGCCGCTTTCGCTTCCTGAAAATTGGCTTTCGCTTCTGCTTTGGCGGCGGCGAAATTCGCTTTGTCCACCGCATGCTGTGCTTTCGTGTCTTCTTTCATCTCCTGAAACGCTTTTTTCAAAAATTCTGACATTTTCATCTGCCTCCTATGTAGTTGTTATTTCAAACCCTTGCACATGGGGATCAGGCACAGCAGCAGCAAAATGCCGATCACGCCGACCACGATCCCGGGGAGCATCATGCTCCAGACCATCGCCATGCACATGCCGACTCCAAGAATGAGCGCGGAGAGGATGCCGAAGATGAGGATGCCAACCGAGCGCGCGTTGATCTTGATCGCGGGCTTGCCGCTTGCCTTGCGCAGCAGGACGAGCATGATGATGAGGATCACCGCACCGATGACTGCCACCACGACACCGGGCGTAAAGGCGTTCCATGCCGGCAGCAGGCACATGCACAGCCCCAAGGCAAACAGCAGGCCGCCGAGCGTACCTAAGATGAGCGCGATAAAGTTCTTCTTTTTCATTTTGGTTGCCTCCCAGCAAAATTTGTTTTGTACAGCGCTTTCTCGCATCTGTTGTCTGTATTCTATCGCCGCTTTGTTTGGGTTTTGCTTGCGAAATGTTTGCAAAATATTAAAAAGGCATGGTTTCGTGCAAAACCCTGCCTTTTTGATTGCATATATACCTTTGAGACCTCAGGAGGAGGCGCCGCTGCGCTTTCTCCATCGCAGCAGCAGCGCAGAATGGACGATCACCAGCACGCTGCCCGCGTTGTGCACCAGCGCCCCGACCACAGGACCCAGCATGCCCGTGATCGCAAGCACGATGGCAATGAAATTGAGCGCCATGGAAAAGGTCAGATTGATTTTAATGGTCGTTATCATGCGTTTGGACAGCGCGAACAGATGCGGCAGCTCTTTTACTTCGTCATCGACCAGCGCAATGTCGGCGGCGTCTACGGCAATGTCGCTGCCGACCCCGCCCATGGCGATGCCGACGTCCGCTTTTTTGAGCGCGGGTGCGTCGTTGATGCCGTCGCCGACCATGCAGACTTGTTTGCCGTCCGCCTGATAGACGCCGATCTGCGTGAGCTTATCCTCGGGCAGACAGTTCGCGCGGACATTTTCGATTTGCAGGGCAGACGAAATGGCACGCGCCGCGTTTCCGTTGTCTCCTGTGAGCAGAACGGGTGTAATACCCAGCCGCGTAAGCGCGCGGATCATCTGTGCGCTCTCCGCCCGTATGGTGTCGGCAAGCACGAGACAGCCGAGTGCTTCGCCGTCTGCGGCAACATAGATGACCGTGCTGCCCGCGTTATGCGCCTGTGCTGCGATTTCATTTTTCGGCAGGGAAACGTCGTGCTCCGTGAGCAGCTTTTCGTTGCCTGCCAACACCGTTTTGCCGTCTGCCGCTGCCGAAACACCTTTGCCGGGGCGCATATGAAAATCCGCAGCGGGCGGCAGATCGCCGTCTGTTTCCTGCCTAAAGCAGCGGACGATCGCCTTGCCGAGTGGGTGCTCGGAGTACTGCTCTGCGGCGGCTGCGAGCCGGTACAGTGTATCGCGCGGACAGTCGGAAAAGGGGACGACCGCTGTGACCTGCGGTGTGCCGTGCGTGAGCGTGCCCGTTTTGTCAAAGGTGATGACCGAAACGCCCGAAAGCCGTTCGAGCGCGTCGCCCTCCCGCACCAAAAAGCCGTGCTTGGTTGCGTTGCCGATGGCAGCCATAATGGCGGTGGGTGTGGCAAGCACCAGCGAACAGGGACAGAACACGACCAAAATCGTCACCGCGCGGATGAGCTCGCCCGAGATCGCCCAGGTCAGCGCTGCCGCAGACAGTGCGATGATGACGATCCACGTCGCCCAGCGGTCGGCGATGCCGACGATCTTCGCCTTGCCTGCGTCGGCGGACTGCACAAGGCGAATCATGCGCTGGATGGAGCTGTCCGCACCGACCTTGGTCGCGCGCATGGTGAATGCGCCGAATTGGTTGACCGTGCCGCTGGAGACTTCATCGCCCGTGCTTTTGTCCACAGGCAGGGATTCACCGGTCATGACCGCCTGGTTGATGGACGTCTGTCCCTCGGTGATCACGCCGTCCACGGGTACGGTCTCGCCGGGCAGCACGCGCAGCAGATCACCGACCCGGACTTCCTCGGCGGGTACGATGCGCTCCTTCCCGTTTGTGCAGACCCGCGCGGTCTGCGGCGTCAGGTGCACGAGCTTTTCAATGCCCGCGCGCGCCCGCGCCACGGTCAGATCCTCCAAAAGCGCGCCGAGCTGCATGATAAAGGCGACCTCGCCCGCCGCGAAATCCTCGCCGATGCAGACCGACGCGATCAGCGCCATGGAAACAAGAACGTCGGCCTTGATGTCGAACGCCGTCACAAGCCCGATGAGCGCTTCGAGCACGATGGGGACGCCGCAAAGCAGAATGGCGACCCACGCCGCGTCGAACGGCAGCGCGAGCAGATCAAACAGACTAACGATCAGCGCCGCGCCCGAAAGCACGAGCAGCAGGATGTCCTTGCGAATGCCGCCGAGCGCCAAAAACGCCTCCAGCTTTTCGGTACATGCTTTTATGTAGCGCATAAGAAGCCTCTTTTCTGCAACAATTATACCTATAGGGGTATATGTATATTATACAGATGCATATGGCCGCTGTCAAGAGGAGATAGATATTTCTGCGCCGGGTTCAAAGCAAGACGTCATTAACTCTGCGGGATAGGCGCATGCAGCGTTCGCAAAACAGAATGACCTGCATTCGAAATCTGCAATATAAAAGCGGCTTCCCCGCAAAGGGAAAGCCGCCCGAAAACCGTTTGTTACTGCATATTGGCAAACCGCTCCACAGCCTTGGTGAAGTTTTCAATGGTTTTATCGGCGTCGCCGTGCTCGATCCCGTCGCGCACGCAGTGCTTGATGTGCCCCTCCAAAACGACCTGCCCGACCTTGTTCAGGGCGGATTTTGCCGCATTGATCTGTGAGAGCACATCCTCGCAGGGCACGTCCTCATCCACCATGCGGTCGATCGCCTGCACCTGCCCGATGATTTTTTTCAGCCTGCGGTGCAGGTTGTCCGCGTCCATGCATTGCCGCATCGCCATCGCCTCCGTTCGCGAGAATCAAATCTATCTTTTATTATATCGGATTGTGCCGCCCTGTCAAGCGCGGCGCAGGGAAACGGTCGGTTCAAAATGCATCCGTTTTGCCGACGCGGCCTCCAAAACAGACGGTTCCCAAAACCGCGCATTTGTGCTACAATCAAACAAAAAGGGGGAACGCCATGTTGGAAGTCGTGTTCAGCGAAAGTGCCGCGGGTGCGCTCTCATTCGCCATGCTCGGCGGAGGGTCTTCCGGCGGCGCGGCAAGCGTGATCCTGTCCCGCCGTGACGGCCGAAAACCAACCAAAGCGGAACTTCGCGAAGCGCAAAAAGAGAGCGAAGAACGCGATCGCCGTGCTTGGGCGCAGGCTGTACCGCTTGGCGGCAGGCGCGAGGATATCCTGACTTTCCCGCTTTTCTTAAGCGTGGGTGAGATCGACGAAGCGGGCATCGGCGCAAAGCGCGAAGCCGCACTTTCCCGCCTGATGGGCATTTTTCCGCACATACAAGCGGAAACGACACAGGCGATGCTCAACTCCGCGCGCAAAAGCCTTTCGGCTTTTTTCGAACGTATAAAAGGCGGCGAACGCGTGCGCGTTTGGACGAGCGACAACCCCGACGACGCCTGCGGGCTTTGCTGGCTTATGGAGCAGATGCGGCTTTTTTCGCTTGCGGAGGCGGACATAACGCTGGTGCGGCTGCCGCGTTTTTCGGAAGATGAGAATGGGAAGGTGGTTCCCTGTCGCGGCTGGGGCGAGGTCGAGCCGCACAGATGGGGCGGACTTGCCGCCGCGCACAGCGAACCTTTATCGCCCGGTATGGCGCGCACCATGGCGGGACATTGGCGGGAACTGCAAAAAGAAAACGCACCGCTGCGCGCGGTGCTTGGCGGCGTGTTGGCAAGCGTTCCCGAAACGCTGTACGACACCTGTATTTTGCAGGAGATCGAAAAAGCGGAAACAGAGTTTCCCCAGGCGCAGGTCATCGGGTCGGTGATCTTGAACTATCCGTTCGGTCTCAGCGACACATGGATCGCGCTTCGCATGGAACAGTTCATAAAGGAAGGCTTGCTTGAACCCGTCACCGCCCCGAAACGAGATGACCCGATGTACCACCGCATTTTGCGCAAGTGCAAAGTTGAAAAGGCAAAGCTATAAAGATACGCAAAGCAGATTTTACACGGAGGTATGCCATGCAGTATATCAGCCGTTATGCGTCCCCTTTGGGCAGCGCCCTTTTGGCGGCGGATGATATCGGCCTCGTCGGGCTGTGGTTCGAGGGGCAGAAATATTTTGCACACGGACTTGCCAAAACGCACGAAGAAAAAGAGATCCCGCTGTTTGCAACCGCGAAACGCTGGCTCGATATTTATTTTTCGGGGCAGAAGCCGCAGTTTACCGTGCCGCTGCATTTCATCGGGAGCGCCTTTCAGAAAGAGGTGTGGGCGCTGCTTTGCACGATCCCCTACGGGCAGACGACAACATACGGCGCGCTCGCAAAGCGGCTTGCCGAGCAAAAAGGCCTGCCGCACATGTCCGCACAGGCGGTCGGCGGCGCGGTCGGACACAACGAGATCTCTGTGATCGTCCCCTGCCACCGGGTCGTCGGCGCAAACGGCAGCTTGACCGGCTATGCGGGCGGGATCGATAAAAAAGCGGAGCTGCTGCGTTTGGAAAAGACGGATATGCGTAAGTTCTTTATACCGAAAAAGGGCAGCGCGCTGTGAGATCGGTAAGCGGAGAAAATCTCTTCTGTTTCCTTATGCAGACTGTGCAAAACAGTATGGTTGAATACGGTAAAGTAAAGCGCGGGAAAGCCGTTTCGGCTTTCCCGCCCTTTTGCGCGCACACGGCGCGTTGACGGGGGAGAAACGTCGTGATACAATAGAATATATCCGCCGCTCATGCGCGATGCAGAAAACGTACGGGCGGCGTAACCGGAACTTGGAAAGGAAGCATCGATATGAAGGTTTTGATGATCAACGGCAGTCCGCGTGCTAAGGGTAACACGGCGATCGCACTTGCGGAAATGGAAAAAATCTTTGTTTCCGAGGGCGTCGAGGTCGAGACGGTGCGCGTCGGCAGCTTGGATGTGCGCGGCTGCATCGCCTGCGGTACCTGCGCAAAACGCGGCAAATGTGTGTTTGACGACGTTGTCAATGAACTTGCGCCGAAGTTTGAGGCATGCGACGGGCTGGTGATCGCCTCGCCCGTGTATTATGCCTCCGCGAATGCGACGCTTATCGCGGTTTTGGACCGCCTGTTTTACAGCACCCCGTTCGACAAGTCCATGAAGGTGGGCGCAAGCGTCGTGGCGGCGCGCCGCGGCGGGCTTTCGGCGACGTTTGACGAGCTGAACAAGTATTTCACCATAAGCGGCATGCCCGTCGCGTCCGGGCAGTATTGGAACAGCGTCCACGGCAGAGAGGCAGGCGAAGCCGCCGAGGACGCGGAGGGCTTGCAGGGTATGCGCACGCTCGCGCGCAACATGACGTTTTTGATGAAAAGCATCGCGCTCGGCAAGGAAAAGTACGGTATGCCCGAAAAGGAACCGTTCATCCGCACAAATTTCATTCGCTGAAGGGCATAACTGAAACGACCTCGGGCAATTTGCCCGAGGCCGTTGCTTTTTACGGCGTTCACAGCTTGCGCAAAACTTCCGCAATGTCCGCGTCGATGCAGATCGCCTGTCTTTCAATATCCCTCGGGCAGGCCGCATTTCCCGCATTGATACAGGCGTACACTGCCCTAGGATTTTGCTTTGTCATCTGCCAAAAGGGAAATTTGATGATGACCGGGGTGTTGTAGCCCACACCGAGTTCTAAAAACAGGATATACTGCCCGCCGCGCGTGCGCAGAAAATCGGCGTAGCGTTCCGAAGCCTGATGCCAGCCCTCGTCTTCCACGAATTTTTCGTCGGCGCGCAGGTTCATCGTCAGCGGTCTGCCGCAGTGCGGGCAGACGGGGAGCAGGTCGGCGGGCACACGCATATTGCTTTCACTTTCCCGCATTGCCCGCACGACCGCCTCGTTGTCATACGTCTCGCTGCGGCACGGCCCGCTGCACTGCCAAAGCCCATAATCACCCTGCGTGTAAAACAGACGCTTTTTATCAAAGCCCGCTTTCTGAAAGCAGTGGTCCACGTTTGTCGTCAGCACGAAATAGTCCTTGTCCTGCAAGAGCCGCAAAAGATCGCTGTATACAGGCTTCGGCGCGTCTTGGTAGCGGTTGATCATAATGAACCGGCTCCAATACGCCCAATATTCCTCGCGCGTGGGGAAGGGGTAGAACCCGCCCGAATACATGTCGTGAAAGCCGTATTTTGCCTCAAAATCGGAAAAATATCGCTTGAAGCGTTCGCCGCCGTAGGTAAACCCCGCCGCGGACGAAAGTCCTGCCCCCGCGCCGACAATCACGACGTCCGCCTGCGCAAGCACTGCTTGCAGCTTCTCAATCTGCGCCGAGTAATCCTTTGTAGAGGCTTTGATCGGATTCTTGGAATACATTGAAGATCACCTCCGTTTGGGTCTTCGTCTGTGCGCGGTATTCCCGCACCGTTTGCACGGCGATCTGCGCCGCCCGAGCGGGTGGGAAGCCGAATTCGCCCGTGGAAATACAGCAGAACGCGATGCTTTCTACATGGTTCTTTTCCGCTAAGTGGAGACAGGAACGGTAGCAGTCGGCGAGCTGTGTGCATTCGCGCGCGGTCAGTTTACCGCGCACAATGGGTCCGACGGTGTGTAGAATATACCGGCTCGGCAGGTTGAACGCCGGCGTGATTTTGGCGTTACTGATTTCCTCCTCGTGCCCCTGTTGCCGCATAAGTTTGGCGCACGCCAGCCGCAGCTGTACGCCCGAAAAGGTATGGATGGCGTTGTCGATGCACCCATGACCGGGAACGAAGCACCCGAGCATGCGGCTGTTTGCCGCGTTGACGATCGCGTCGCAGCGCAGCGTCGTAATATCGCCGCGCCAAAGATAGATGCCGTCCTCCACGGGAGTCAGGTCGCGAAGATCTGTAATACCCTTTTGTCGGATCTCTGCTTGCAGATACGCATCCTGTACGTCTAAAAAATCTTTGCCGACCGGCTTCGGTATACGGATATTGAAAAGCGCGCGCAAAAGCTGCTTTTGGCTCTTTTCGTCGGTCGGGATGTCCGCGTCCGCATATTGCGGTCGCTCTTTCAGCAGTTCCTGTATTAAGAAAATGCGTCTTTGTGCTTGTGTCATTCTGCTTTCCCCCATAGGGCTGGGCTGTGTGTATCGCCGCTGTAATATTTTTCGTGTATTGCCGAACGCACATCTTTTACACCGAGCAAAACCGGAGCTGCCCCTTTGACAGCCCCGGTACGTATCTTTAAGCGAAGAAGAAGCCTGCCGTCATATCCAGATAATTCCGGCCGCTGTACTGCGGATACTGCCTGCCGACCTCGGCTTTAAAAGCGTCGGCGTCTTGGCATGTCGCCGCAATGCGCTTCAGATTTTCAAGATATGCGATCTTGGTTTCGGCGTCTTTTAAATCCTCGGGCGTGTAGTGGGAGGTCAGGATCAGATCATAGCCTTTTTCGATATAGCTTTTCAACTCTGTGATCATCGCGTCGGCGTGCCCGGTGCCCGCTACGATGGAGTGGCAGTCATGCCCGAGCATATGGGTGTAAACGGCGTTGATCTCGGGGATCTCGATGTCAAAGGCCTCGGCGGTCTGCTTGATGATAAAGTCGATGCCGCCGATGGTCACCTTGCCCTCGCCGATCACATGCGTAATCTTGTGCACAGAGCTGTCGAAGATCTCGCCGAACGCACCGGTGAACTGATCGATCAGCGCCTTGCCGCCGCCGTTTTCGGAATACGCCGCGGCGTTCTGCGTGGCATACTTCGGTACATCGGGCAGGAAGGTAGCCCCCGCACCGTGATACGCGATGAGCATGCCCGCGACCTCGACATCCTTCAGATATTCGGTAAGCTCTTGGTTGTTATCGAAGAAGCAGGGCGACTCGATGATGACCGCTTTGCCGTCCTTTTCCACGATGAATACCTCGTCGTCGATAAAATCATTGGTCTTGTAAGCGTGCAGACGAACGGTGCCGAAATCGTAAATGTGCATTTCGCCTTTTGCAAGCTTGACTGCCTTATACGTGTTTTTATTCATGGTGAATTCCTCCTGAAAATTTCATGCGTCTGTGGTGGCTTTTCGACTGCGGAGCGGCCGTCTCCGCAGCTCTTGTCTTGATTATATGCAGACCGGTTTTCAATGTAAAGTAAGCACTTTTTTGTTGTGTAGGCACCAAAAAGAAACTATTGGGCGGTTACCAAGAGGAAACGATTGCGAAAAATCGGGGGAAATCCGGCTTTTTGCGCTGAAAAAATTTTTATAAAATTTTTTTGTTTCTTCTTGAAATCTTGACGATAAATCGACCGTATGGTAAAATCAGCGTGCTAGTTACAATAAGAAACAATCAGATGGAAGGCGTAAAACATGCAAGAAGCAAAGAAAGAACTGCCCGCCTGCCCGGTGGAGACGACGCTGACACTTATCGGCGACAAGTGGAAGGTGCTGATCCTGCGGGATCTTTTGCCGGGAACCAAGCGTTTTGGAGAACTGAAAAAGTCGATCGGCAGCGTAAGCCAAAAGGTGCTGACCGCACAGCTTCGGGATATGGAGGCGAACGGGCTTGTGCACCGCGAGGTTTTCGCGGAGGTGCCGCCGCGCGTGGAATACTCCTTAACCGATCTCGGCAAAAGCCTGAAACCCATTCTGGACGCGATGAAGGACTGGGGAGAAGAGTACAAGGCTTCGCAAAACTGAAAACAGCGGGTATCCGTTTTTCGGATACCCGCTGTTCCTTTGCAAGCCGTTAATTTGCTTTCGGCTTTTTGATTTTATTTAAGGACTTATTCAGATCCAAAATCTGCTCTTTCGTGAATTTGCCGCCGAGCATCGCGAACACGCGCTTTACGGTAAAGCCCTTTGCCATGTCGAACATCGTGCGGTTGAGCGTAAAGCCCGAAACGGAACGGACTTTGGAATTTACGCCTTTTTTCTTTTCTTTGGGCTTTTGCTCAGAATCACCTTTCAGCCCGGACAGCAGCACCTTTGCAAATTTCAGCATAAACAGCTTGCCGCGGGCGGTAGAAAGGATGCTCCCGATGGTGTCGTTGACGGAAAAATACCCCTCCGGCGTTGTGATCTCAAACCAGTTGATGACCCCGCCTGCTTCTTTCATGCGGTAGCTTTCGTCGAACTGCTCGACCTTTTGAAGCTTTGCTTCATCCGTGCTTTCGCCCGCCTTTGCGACGAGCACCGTTTCACCTTCGTTTTGCACATTGAAATAGAAGAACGGGTATTTGCCCTTTTGCTGTACGCCGACGCTCTTGCCGTTGGCAAACAGCTCTACTTCGTCGCGGTTGGAATACACCGTGACCTTGGCCACATCTTCCGCGCGCCGCACATACCGCTTGCCGCAGATGTGCACGAACGGTTCGTTGGAGAGCCATGCCTTGTAGGCGTAAAAGCTGTCTTTTTTGTATTTGCGGTCAAAGGTCACAAGCCCCTTGTGGTTCATGCCGTTTTCACCGCCTTCGGCTCTGGCATCGGCGGCAAAGTCAAACATATTCCAAACATGCGTTGCCCAAAGGTAGGGGCGGTCTATGATCTGCTTGATGAGTTCTTCGTGGTAATACGCCTGATACTCCTCGGTATAATCCCCCTGCACGGGCTCTGAGGTATGCCAGTCGAGCGCCTCGCAGCCGTATTCGCTGATGCCGATGGCGCGGTTCGGGTATTTTTTGTGGAAGCGGTCGAACCACGGTCCGTACATATCGACCGTCCCGCCGTACCAGCCGAAGTAGTGGTTGTAGGAGACGATATCCGTCATGTGCACATACGCTTCGTCCATGCCGCACATCGTCAGCACCGCGAGCGTGGTGGGGCGGGTTTTATCTAAGCTGTGCGCCAAGTCGTTGAGCATTTTGTGATTGTCTAAAAGCCCTTTATCCGCCGCGCCGTGCATTGTGATCTCGTTGGAAAGGCCCCATGTCACGATGCAGGGATGGTTGTAGTTCTGGCAGATGAGCTCCGTTAGCTGCGTTTTGGTGTTTTCCACGCCGTTCGGCAGGTGCTGCGAGATATACGGGATCTCTGCCCAAACGACCAGCCCGCGTTCGTCGCACAGGTCATAAAACGCCTGCGCGTGCTGGTAGTGGGCAAGCCGAATCGTGTTCGCGCCCATTTCGCAGATGAGGTCTATATCCTCTTTATGATGTTCCGACTTCAGCGCATTGCCGATGCCGGGCCGGTCCTGATGGCGCGAAACGCCGCGAAGGGGATAGGGCTTGCCGTTTAAGAAAAAGCCCTCCTGTGCATCCATGCGGAAGCTACGGCAGCCGAAACGCGCGGAGACCTCGTCCTGTGCCTCCCCGCCGAGCAAAAGCGTTGCGCGCAGGGTATAGAGATAGGGGTCGCGCATGCCGTCCCACAGGTGCGCGTTTGTAAGGCGCATCGTTGTTTCCGTGTTGTCCGACGGCACCTCCGCCGTCAGCACGGTTTCGCCGTCTGCGAGGATCTCATAGCGAATGCCGCACGGCGTTTTGCACTGCACAAACGTCTTGACCGTAACGGCGCAGTCCTTCTCCTCCATAACGGGGGTGACCATCAGGCCCGGCGCACCGTTCCACAGCAGGTCAAAATGGTTTTCAGGCACGCCGATGAGCGTTACGTCGCGGTAAATGCCGCCGTAAAACGTGAAGTCCGCCATTTGCGGATATACGTGGTCGTTCGGCGCGTTGTCCGCGACCACTGCCAGCAGATTTTCTTCGAGCACTTCGGGCAGGCGCGCACGAAAAGTCGAATATCCGCCGTCGTGCGCCGCGATCTTTTCGCCGTTCCAATAGATCTCGGCGGACGAGTTCACGCCGTCAAATTGAATATAGCGCTCTGCACCTTCGGGCAAGTCCGAAGCGGCAAGGGACTTGACAAAACAGCCCTTCCCGCGGAAATAGTCGTTGCCGCCGTCCTGCCCGTCAGAACCGTTCCAGGTGTACGGCAGGTCGAGTGCCTCGAAGTCCGTAAGCATCATGTCGGGCGAGTAATCCGCATCCTTTTTGAACAGCCAGCCCTGATCGATAAGCTTTGTATTGCGCATAAGTCATTCTCCTTGCATGGTTTCCGCAGCGTCTCCGTTTGCCGGGGCAAACGCCTGCTCCTGCTTGAGGTCGATGTTATAGATGAATTTCATAGAGACCGTCATGACCGCAAGCCCTGCGACGAGCAGCAGGATGTACAATGTCTTGAACCCTGCGGAGGCTTCGTCGGTCTGCACGGGGGCGGATTCCACATAGCCGACCGCGCTCAAAGACAGCGCCACAACGGCGGAGCCGACGCCCTGCGCGAGATTGCGGAAGAAGGAATAGATCGCGTAAAGCGACCCTTCCTCGCGCACGCCCTTTTTGCGGTAGCTCATTTCAATGCAGTCGGCAACGATCGCCCACACGATGATCTGGAACACGCAGCCGCCGATATTGACAAGCATCAGCCCGGCGATATACAGCACCATGCCTTTTGTGTCGGGCGTGATGGGCAGGAACAGCATCAGAATACCCGCAAGCATACTGCCTAAGCCCCCGAGGACGATGAACCGCTTTTTGCCGACCTTGCCGACGATCGTAGAGGCGAACGGCATGAGCGCCAGCAGCGGCACATAGGAGGCGATCATGGCAAAGGACGCCTTTTCCGCATCATGGAAATAAAATTGGAATACCAGGTTGTTGACCGAAGCGGAGGAATTGTGAAACGCCACGACGGCGAAGGTCGCGATAGTGATGGCGAGCAGCGCGCGGTTCGTGAAAAAGGACTTGATCGTGGAAAGGTAGCTGACCTTTTCTACGCGTTCCTCGCGCACAACGCGCTCCGTCACCATTTTGCGAAGCAGGATAAACACAAAAAAGGCTACCACGGAAAATACGACAGCCACGAGGAACATCCGGCTTTCCGAAAGCACATTGTTCACATACACGACCTGCGGAAGCAGCATGACAAGAACAGCTGCAATACCCGCACCGATGCTGCGGAAAGTGGAAAGCGAGGTGCGCTGCTTCGGGTCTTCGGTGATGACGGAGTGCAGCGAGCCGTACGGCACATTGACCATGGTGTAAGCGGTCGTGTATAAGCCATAGATCAAAAGGCACCAGATCGCCTTGCCGACCTGCGAGAGCTGCTGTACGGGTAAAAACAAAAGGATCGAAAAAGCCAGAAGCCCCACCGAGCCGATGGCGATCCACGGCATGAACTTGCTTTTTTTACTGAGCCTGTGCCGATCTACCATGCCGCCGATGATAATATCGTTGACTGCATCCCAGATTTTCGATACCACAATGATCCATGCCCAATTCTTGGTCGTCAGCCCGATGCACTGTGTGTAAAACAGGAACATATACGACGAAATCAGCTGGAACGAAAGGTTGCAGCCGAGATCCCCCATGGCATACCCGATCTTGTCGCGCGCGCCGAACGGGCGCAGCTTCTCTGCCGTTTGCATAGACAAAGCTCCTTTCCAAGCGATTTTGCAGATGTGCATATAATAGGAGTTTTCCCAAAAGATACACGTTCCGGCGTGCAGTGCGCAGAAAAATCTTCCCAATCTGCAAAATCAGCGGCGAATCTGAATGTCTTGTACAGAATATATAATTTTATATTACAAGAAGCGGGAAATAATGTCAAGTATAACGTTTGCATAGATGACAAAAGTGCGAAAAAGCCGCCCGAAAGGGCGGCATAGAGAACGAACGGATTTTTATTGTAAAAGAGTCGGTAATATGCGAAAAGTCGTCAGCGCGTCTGTCTGCAACGTACAGACGCGCGTGTTTTACAGAAACCGCCCCGTCACGCTTTCCGGCGTGCGGCGGATCTCTTCGGGCGTGCCGGCGGCAACAATGCGCCCGCCTGCCTCGCCGCCGCCCGGCCCCATGTCGATCAGGTAGTCCGCGCTGCGGATCACGTCGAGGTCATGCTCGATCACCACCACGGTGGCGCCGTGCTCGATCAAGGTTTGGAAGACCCCGAGCAGCGTCCGCACATCCAGCGGGTGGAGGCCGATGGTGGGCTCGTCAAACACAAACAGGGTATCCGACTGCCCCTTGCCCATCTCGCTGGCGAGCTTTAACCGCTGGGCTTCGCCGCCGGAAAGGCTCGGCGTCTCTTCCCCCAAGGTCAGATAACCAAGCCCCAGGTCCGCAAGCACCTGTAAGCGCTCTCGGACTAAGCGCATATCTTGGACCGCGTCAAGCGCCGTGTGTACGTCCATCGCCATGAGCTCGGGGAGCGTATACCGCTTGCCTGCCTTGCTTACCCAATGGATCTTCCCGGCGCCTGTGCCATAGCGCGTCCCGTGGCAGGACGGGCAGGGGATGTCCACATCCGGCAGGAATTGGACGTCCAGGCTGATCTCCCCGGTCCCGTCGCAGACCGGGCAGCGCAGACGGCCGGTGTTGTAGGAAAAATCCCCGGCCTTGTAACCAAGGGCTTTTGCCTCCGGCGTGCGCGCAAAGATCTTGCGCAGCTCGTCGTGGACATTGGCATAGGTCGCGACGGTAGAGCGCACGTTGATGCCGATCGGCGTCGCATCAATGAGCTTGACTTGGGCAATGCCTTCTGCGTCTACGGCGCGGACGTGCGCGGGCCGGGGAGTGCCGTTGATGCTTGCCTGTAGCCCCGGGATCAGGCTCTCTAAGATCAAGGTGGTCTTGCCGGAGCCGGATACGCCCGTCACGACGGTCAGCCGCCCTTTGGGGATGTCGACTTCCAGAGGCTTGACCGTATGGATGGCGTCGGTAGAAAGGTGCAGCCGTCCAAGCTCGAACAGCGTGTCCTTCGGGACGGTCGGGCGCAGACTTTCGCTTGGTTCCCCGGTCAGGAACGGACCGATCTTAGAAGCCGGATTTTGTATCAGCTGTTCGACCGTTCCCTCGGCGACCACGTTCCCGCCGCTTGCACCCGCGCCGGGTCCCATTTCCAAGATCCAATCGGCTTTCGAAAGGATTTGGGCGTCGTGGTCCACAAGGATCACCGAGTTGCCGTCCGCGACCAAGTCCTGCATAACGCCCGTAAGTCCCACGATGTTGGACGGATGCAGCCCGATGGAGGGCTCGTCGAGCACATATAAAACGCCGGTCGTGCGGTTGCGCACTGCCCTTGCCAGCTGCATGCGCTGGCGTTCGCCGGTGGAAAGGGTGGAGGCGGCGCGGTCAAGCGCCAGATAGCCGAGCCCCAGATCCATCAGCCGCTTTGCCATGCCCTGAAATGCGTCGCAAATGCTCTGCGCCATCGGGACCATCTCCTGCGGGAGCGTTCCCGGTACGCCGGCGACCCAGTCCACAAGCGCTTCCAGCGTCATTTGGCAGGCGGCGTCCAGCGAGATCCCCCGCAGCAGCGGCGCGCGCGCCGCGTCACAAAGTCGTGAACCGCCGCAGTCCGGGCAGGTGTCCTGCTTCAAAAATCTTTCTACCCGTTTCATGCCTTTTTCGTCCTTGACCTTGGCAAGCGCGTTTTCCACGGTGTGCACGGCGGAAAAATAGGTGAAATCCAATTCCGCCGCATCGTTGGAGCCTTTTGGATGGTAGAAAATATGTTTCTTTACCGCCGGCCCGTCGTAGACAATATGCTTTTCCTCTTCCGTAAGCTCCCGAAAGGGTACGTCGGTGCGCACGCCCATGGCGCGGCAGACGTCGGTCATCAGTGACCACATCAGCGTTTTCCACGGCATAACGGCGCCCTGATCGATGGTCAGGGAATCGTCCGGGACCAGCGTGGCGCGATCTACCGTACGCACGATCCCGGTCCCACCGCAGGTGCGGCAGGCACCCTGGCTGTTAAAGGCGAGCTCCTCCGCCGACGGGGGATAAAAGGTCGCCCCGCAGTCCGGGCAGGTCAGCGTCTGCCCGGCGGCGACGGCAAGCGTCGGGGGCAGGTAATGCCCGTTGGGGCAGCGGTGGCTTGCTAAGCGGGAATACATCAGCCGGAGGCTGTTGAGCAGTTCCGTGCCTGTGCCGAAGGTGCTGCGGATCCCCGGTACGCCCGGCCGCTGGTGCAGTGCAAGGGCTGCCGGCACATACAGCACCTCGTCCACCTGCGCCTTGGCGGCCTGTGTCATGCGGCGGCGCGTGTAGGTGGACAGTGCCTCCAGATACCGGCGCGAGCCCTCGGCATACAAAACGCCCAAAGCCAGTGAGGATTTCCCGGAGCCGGATACCCCCGCAATGCCGACGATCTTTTGCAGCGGCACATCTACATCAATGTTTTTTAAGTTATGGACCCGAGCGCCGCGGATCCCTATATGGTCGATCATTTTTGTGTCCCTTTCGTTTTTGCACTTGGGGTTATTCGCTTTCGCTTTTCCCATTTGCCGAAAGCGCAGAACCCGCGCGCCGTGCTTATGCAGCCATTATAATCTTTCCGACCGCATTTTGCAAATTTATGAACCGGAAAGACGCTCTTGCATAAAAACAGCTTAGATCCCGAAGCGAACTTCGGGATCTAAGCTGATAACGCCTTTTCTTAACAGACAATCAAACCAGTTCGGCAATGATCGCGTCGCGAACCGCGAGGTAGCCCGACACATTGGGATGCAGACCGTCATACGTATAGTCGTTTCTGAGATTTCCGTTTTCATCGGCAAGGAGAGCCGTTACATCCAGAAAGCGGACGTTTTCCTCCGCTGCCACTGCGGCCAGTTTTTCGTTAAGGGCTTTAACGGTTGCGCTGTCGCGCCCGTTAAGTTGATAGTTCTCATACAGCGATTCGCGCTCGCCGCTTGTCGGATAGACTGCTTGAAGCACAATGTTGGTTCCCGGAGATTTCTCTTGAATCAGCTGTATCATCGCGCGAATATTATCGGCAATCTGTTCCTGCGGAACACCTACGCTCAGGTCGTTGACCCCCATAAGCATAACGACATTGCGCGGCTTCAGAGCAATAACGCTGTCCTCGACGCGCTCCAGCATATGATCGGTCGTTTCCGCGCTGATTCCGCGGTTGATGACGGGAGAACCGGAGCTTTTGCTGTATTCGGCATAAATATCCTCAACACTGCACAGCTCCGTTATGGAATCGCCGAAGAACACCGTTGCATTCTCAGGCGCATATTCGGCGAGCTGCGCATAGTGCGCTGCCTTGCGGGAGATATCGTTCGGCCCCATTTCCGAAACGAAACGGAGGACAACAGCGGCGACGATCACCAAAAGGATAACGATAACCGTCGGCAGCGCCGCGCCGATCAGCCCGTATTTCCATTTTTGACCTTTTGTCATATTGTCACATATCCTTTCCGACTGCAAATTATTTTACATGTTTTTTCTGCCCGACCGTGCAGGGCAGAATATAAATTCGGCCGTTTGCAAGTATGCTTCCGAAATTTTAAGATGAATAAGGTGAGACAGAACGAGCTTTATTATTTGATTTTCCCTTTCCTGACCACCATCCCTGCCGATGCATTTTTCGTATAGAAAAGAGGCAGCCATCTGAACCGGTCGATTCGTTTGATGTCTGCCGTGCCGGCAAGCAGTTTTTCGCAGAGCATACGCATATCCGTAAAGGTCTGTATGCTCAGCGGTTCGGGCGGCATTCCCTCAGGTTCGCTGTGCCCTCGGTAAAAAGAATAGCTTTTGTACGGCGAAAGCGCTTGTTCCGCGTTTTCAAGATTTTGTTTATACGTGCTCACATCCGTACAATACGGCAGAAAAAGCCACATCGAAAGTCCCGCCGCATCTCCGCACAAAACGGCTCGATGGCGGCTGTCAATAAATAGAACCGACCCGCGTGTATGGCCTGAAACGCGCAGACATTTGACGGCAAATCCGCCCAAATCGATTTCGGAATCGTCATAAAGCGGCACAAATTTATCTGCATGAAATCTTTTGGGTTTTACTTTAAAAAGAGGAAAGGAAAGCTGCATAATCTTACCGAGTCCATTTTTCCAATCCGCGATATCCATTTCATGCACATGCACCTTGTCAAACTCGTCGCAGCGGTACATATGATCCAAATGCATATGCGTCAGAGCCAAAATAACAGGCTTATCGGTAAGCGTCCGGATGATCGGCACAATAGGCTCGTCGTCCATGGCGGTATCCACGAGCAGCGTTTTTCTTTCTCCTTGAATTAGATAGGCCGTGTTCCCTCTGTGATCCATGATCTTCCAAAACCCGTCGGACAGTTCCTTGATACGATAACCCATTTCAACCTCTCACATAGTATCGGACAGAAATTTGAGCGTGTCTTCCAAACAGTCCAGCGCGTTTTTCTGCGTCAGATCCATTTGATATTCGTGATGGACATCGCCGTATTTTTCTTTGTCGAAATACCGTTCCGAAACAGGTACGCCGAGCGCGCGCAGCTTTTTACCGAGCTCAATGCCGTGCGATTCAAAAGAAAAAGTGTTTCCGTCGGTTATGTAGGAGGAAACGTAATCTTTTGTCACGAAATCCGAGATCGTAAGCGTATCAACCAAATCAGATTTTCGCCAATTTTTCTGCCCGAGATAGCTCCAGCCGATCCTGCCGATGATCAGTTTCAGCGCCTTATTCTCGATGGAGAACATTTTCTGAAGATTATACGGTCCGCAATAAAGCAGAGCGCATTTGAGAGCGCCTTTTTCAAGCGGCGAGCCGGTGCCGAGCCTTTTTGAGAAATCGGGGTTCGTGTGAAGCAGAGCAAACTGCGCCGCCATATGTGCACCTGCAGAATCTCCGGCTATCGCAACGCGGGACATATCGATCTTTCCGGTTGTCTGCGCGATCTTTCCGACTTCGCGCAGTGCTTCGACGATCTGTATCAGCTGTGCCGGATATGCCGCCTCCGGCGCCCATTCGTAATTCATGACGGCCACGGCATAGCCCTTTTCGGCGAGTGTTACGCCCCAGCTTTCTATTCCGCTTTTATCACCTGCGACAAAAGCGCCGCCGTGGACCCAAAGAATAAGCGGAAAACGGCCGTTTCTTTTAGGAAGATATAGATCAAACCGGTTCTTTCCGTGAGCCGACGGATAAACCAAGTCCTTTTTGATGTCTAATTCCTCTTTTAGGCGTTCGCCGCCTACGGGATATTTGATCGGCCCGTCCATGCCCTTGCGAAGACGTTTGACCACAGGCATGGGCGAAGATACAAAATAAATCATAAACGCCGCAGCGAACAGAACGATAACGAGCAAAATCAGCAGAAGTATGATCCAAATTGTCGGCATGTTAGCATCCGTCCTCACAAAAATTTTCAAACGAAAAGGAAAAGGTATAGCACATAGGGCTACGAATATCTGCCGTTGAAGATCTTTTCAGCCTCTTCACGGGACATCTTGCCCTCGTTCACATCCGCCATGATCTGTACATCCTTGTCGCGCAGCTTATACTTGAACAGGAAGGGAAGCCCCAAAAGCTGCCCGACAACCGGGAACCAGCACATGCCCGCGAAAAGCCCGGACTGCTGCGCGGTATTCATCATCGCGCCCGATTCGCTGTCGTATCCGATGAGGATAAGCAGCAGCCCCGCCATAGCCGTAGCAACAGAACCGCAGAATTTGTTTGTAAATGTCTGCATGGCGAAGGTGATGCCCTCTTTGCGTATACCCGTTTTATAGCAGCCGTATTCAACGCAGTCGGCGGGGATCGCGCTCATCAATATGCTCGGGATGATCGCCGCATCAAGCGCGCAGACGAGAAGCGCTACCATGAGCCATTTGTTTGCATACCCGACGAAATACAGTGTGACATAGGAAACGATAACAAGGATCATACACGTTCTGTAAATGCTGATTTTGTTAAAACGCTTCATAAGAACAGGCGCCATCAAATACAGCACGGCGGAAAACGGGATGGCGACAAGCATGATCGTAGCTTCAAACTCGATATCGTTGAGGCAATGCTTTGTGAAATATGTAAGCACGGAGATAAACATGCTGCCCGAGATCAGGCGATAGATAATAAAATAACGCAGGTACTTATTGCCTTTCAAATATGTCCACATATCCTTAAGAGAGGAATGTTCTTCCTCGGTAACAGACGGCTTGTGGCGTTCCTTAGCAAGATGGACAATCGGTCTCATAAAGAGCAGGGCGGCAACACTGATGGAAATCGCCGTATAAAGAAAGCCGAAACGATTGAATATCTTGACGAGGAACAGCGAGGTCAGCGCCGTGGCGAGCGCCCCGCCGATGCCTGCGATCGTATAAATGTTTCCGCGCTCACGGATATTGTTCGTCATCGTCGTAACGATGGAAAAGATCGGGACATCGCACATCGTATACAAAAGATCCCAGATCAGGTATGCCGCGACAGCCCATGTCGCCTTTAAAGCCTGCGGTGCGCTTCCGGGAATGGAGAAGAGCAGAATCGTTCCGACGGGCAAAATGAGAGTTGTGATATTAAGCCACGGCTTGAACCGGTTTCCGCTTTTGAACCGCGCCTTGTCCACGATAACGCCGAACAGGGTGTCGTTGACAGCGTCCCAAACCTTGCTTGCGGTAAGAAGCACCGTTACGATTACGGTCGAAATATGGACATAGTCGGTCAGATAAATCATCAGATAGCGCGAGATCATGCTGTAAATAAAGCCCTGCCCAAGGAAAAATATCCCGTAAGCTATACGCTCGCTGCGCTTTGTCTGATTCGGCTGTTTTAAAATTTTGTCTTTCATTTTCATGCACATAGCCTTTCCGGCTGCTGATCATGATGCATTGCGCGTCCCGCCGCAGCCGTGCGGACGCAGCATGGTGGATGTCAGACGACGTAAAGAAATGCAAAGCCTGTCACGGCAGCTTTTCTCGGATCTTAATAAGCGGCTTGAGCCCCTGCTCGCAGCCGAATTCCTTGTTTCTTAAATTCCAAAGCCTTCGGTGCTGTGAAATGCATATGCCGAGCCTTTCCGAAAGCGCAGGGAAAGTTTCCCCGGTCAGCATCAAAAGGCGAATTTCGGTCAGGACAGATGCCATAAGAAGCCCGTTCTGGTATTCTTCGAGCGCCATGGCAGCGTCTTTGCTGCCCGGCTTGGCCGACGTCAGGCGGTCGGAAACCTCGCTGAGCGCATGAAGTATTGCCGCACCGTTCGGCGCTCTTCGGTTCTCGTAGCTTTCCAGATAATACCGGGCGAAATCCTCCCGGGTAAAGAAGGTAATGCTTTTTGCGGCAAAGGCAAGCGATCTTTCGTATTCCCCGCGCGTTACCAAGCCGCTGTCCAAAACCGTCGATGCAAGCGTGCGGCAGGGCAGCAGGAATTCCTCAAGCTTATAATAATTTCCTGCGTCAAGCGCCGCAGTTCCCATAACACCGGCTTCATCCTTAAAGACGAACATGTCGAGCGCGCGGGCAAGCGCATTTTTGTCCGTTCCTTTGCTGTTCCATGCATATGCCGCCGCAGTCAGAACGCCCGGCCAAGATACGGGCAGATACTGCAAATGCCCTTTGTCGCCCCAATCGGTTACGATGATCCCAAGCGCCGAATATTGATATGCCGCGTCTGCCGACGAACGTATGCAGGACAGCATATTGTCCGTCATGCCGGTGAACGACAGCCAGCTGTTCGTGCCGGGGCAAAGGCAGAAATCGTGTGCGGAATCGGCTATGCGCCGAGCGCGCTTGTCATAAGGATGCTCTTTTTCATATCCCCAGTCAAGAAGAACGATGTCCCCGTCGAGCCTGTCCAAAGTGCCGTCTTGCTTTGCTGTGACGTCGCCCCACATCATCATTCTTTTGCCGCGGCTTTTGAGATAATCCTTCATGCGGTTGGCATAATCGGTATAAAACCGGTATTTGTCCGCGCCCTTGTTTTTGCCAATGCACAATTCGAACGGTTCGTCAAGGCAGGCGTTCGCAAACGAGCTGTCAAAGCAGGGCAGGAGCTCTTCCCACAACCCTTTCACGAACTCGAAGCCGCGCGCGTCGACCGTGTCAAGCGTCGTCGGCGGGAACGTTAGCCCTGCAATACCGAAACCGTCCGGGCACTCGGCAAAATCTTTGAATTGCTTGAAAGAAAGCCACCGTCCCATGTGCCCGAGCCCGTTCTGGCAGGGAACAAGATCGATGAAGCGTTCTTCACAGTATGCGTTCAGTTCACGGAATTCTTCAGGCGTTAAAGGGGTTTCGTTTTGCCAAAGCTCGCGGTAAGACGGATATGCGAAAGAAAGTCCCTCAATATACAATTCAAAATGATTCATTTTGAACATGGCTAATCTGTCGGCGATGCACTTAAGCGTCTTGAGCTTCGGCACTTTGCCCCGGCTTATATCCATCATGACGCCGCGGATCTTCAGCCCCGGCGAATCCGCAATACGGCAGCATCGAATCGGTGAGTCTCGGCTCAAAAGCTGGCAGAGCGTGATAACGGCATAGAACGCTCCGGTCTTATCGCCGTATTCCGCTTCGATACCGCCTGAACGAACCGCGATGCGATAGCCTGCCGTGGGGAGTCCGTCGGCTTTTTTCATCATGATATCCCCGTCGCTTGCGCAGACGAAATCCAGCTCGGGGAAGAGAGAAACAGCGGTGCCGAACACATTTTTGATTTCATCCGGAATGTTGACGGCAAGGCGCCCGCAAAAGGAATATTCGCCGTTTAACAGCTCCGTTTTTTCAGGCGCCGGAAAAACAAAAGGTTCGTTCACCATACTTCCCCCTTATGCAAAATAAACGGTTATGAGCGCAAGCCCCATGGGTGGTAGCTCGACCTCGAGCACAATGCCGTTGTCGTTTGAAAAACGCAGTTTCTCTCTTTTCAGCTCGGACTCCCCTTTAAGGATCTCTGTTTCGCCCTTGCTCAGATATTTTTTTGCGCCGTTCGCCTGCCATTTTTCAAAAGCGTTGGCGTGCGTTTCATCGACACGGAGGATGTCCGCCGACACACAGGTTTTGTCCGTCAAAAGCCGGATACGGACCGTCTGTTCGCTTATCTCGTGCAGCAAAGAATTATGATTGACCGCCATGAGCTGAAGCGCGTTTATCCCGGCGTTATCGACCGCGTAAACATCGACGGTTTTCTCTCTGCATACGGTTTCATACAGCTCGCCGTCCATTTTGTGCAAAAGCTCGAACGCTCTGTAAGGCGCTTTCGGGATCCCGTGCTGCGTCATAAGTCCGAAGCCGCCGTGGAACTCATCGCTGTCCTGACCGCTTTCTTCAACTATATCACAAAATGTCCAAAACGAATATCCCTTGACCAAGTCGACCCCGTCCAGGATCGTTTTTACTATAAACGAAGCGCCGAAGGCACTGTCGGATTTGAGCCCCGCAAGGCTGCCCCATTCGGTATAGTAAAGCGGCAGACCACGCGATTCCGAACGCGCTCTTTTCGTCATCTCCGTCAAAACACCACGGTCGACATGCTCCCAAATATGCGACCGAAAAACAGAATATTGCTTTTTGAATTCCTCAAATTCTTCTCCGCCCTCTTTTGCCATGCGCATAACATTCCGAACCTGCTCCATATCGCCGGTATTGAGCGGATTGACGAAATTCGCACTGTCCTCAACGCCGTAGCCTAACACGACATCGGTCGGGTAATGGTGGGTCGAAACAAAATCAACGGGCGCGCCGCTCGACGCGCAGAAATCGAGAAAATCGGGTATCCACGCATTGTTTGAGGTTGCAGGACCTCCGACGCGAAGCGATTTATCGCAGGCTTTTACAGCCTGTGCGGTCACCTTATAGAGCTTGAAGTATTCTTCCTTGTCTGCCGCCCAGAAACCGTACGGCGAGCCGGGACCGCCGAGATTCGGCTCGTTCCAGACCTCAAAAAACCACTGCCTGATCTCAGAAAGGCCGTAACGCTCGATCAAATGCTCGATAAATTTCTTTATGAAAGCGCTCCATTTTTCATAATCCTTAGGCGGCGTCGTGTTGCCTTTATAATGAAAAATCGTGCTGTCGCCGCTTGCCAGAGCCTCGGGCATGAAGCTGAGCTCAACGAACGGCTTCATGCCGATCGAAAGCAGGAAGTCATAAATATTGTCAATGTTAGAAAACGAATATACCAATTTGTCCGAAAACATCGGTTTTTTGACAACACTCATGTCGTCGTCAAAAAGGCCGTGAAAGCGCAGATATTTGAATCCGAGCTCCCGGTGGCACTGCGTGAGCATCTGCCTGTAATCCTCGCGCAGGGCGGTTGCGGCGTGGCAGCTTCCGATGCACATTTCCCAATATCTGTCGAGCGGCTTTTTTGCCGAGTTTAAATCCAATTTGTATGTTATCATAGTTCTCCTTTATTTGTATTCGGCGGTAATGCTATAGTTCAGATCTGCGATGATACGGATGCCCAAATATTTAAATTCCGCGTCGATATTCTCGCTGTAGGATATTTTAACGGTAACGAGCTGTGTAAAATCCTCGTTGAACTGAGCGACGAGTTTGCCGCCTTTCAAGTTCAAGACCGAGCTGTTCAGCTTTACGCTGCCCGGAAGAGCCGGAAGGATATTTTTAACCTTTGTCCCGAGCTCCTGTGCTCTTGCCGCATCGACGATATTGATATAGCCGTTGACACTGCTGCCTGTAAAATCCGAAACACTGCGGTCTTTGAGCGTGACGGTGAGCGTCGTACCGCTCAACTGCGTGCCGGCAACATCGGATGACGATATGGCCGAAAGCGCCGCGCCGTTTTGATCACTTCTCTCAAAGCCTTGTCTGAATTCTATCTCGCTTTCGACCTGCTGGTATTTCGGGTCTGAAAAATCAATATATACGGTATCCTGTGTTCCTATCGTGCCGTTTGCGAGCTTTTGCTCGATCAAAGCACAGTTTAACCTTTGTGTGCCGATGATGCTGTTGAAAACCTCGAGCGCCGCTTGACCGGTTGCCGGCTTTTGATCTTGTGCCGACACGGACAGGTTTTCGCCGCCGTTTGAAACGTCTTCCCCGTTGGCGGCGGTCTGTCCGTTGACAGGCGCTGCGGTAGTCTGCGCAGTGATGGCTGCTGTCGTATCCTCTCCGTTCCCCTTGCCGCAGGCCGCAAAAGCCGTGACCATAAGCGTTAAAGCCAAAATAAGCGACATGGTTTTTGTTGTTTTCCGCATTTTTCATTCTCCTTTTTTGTTATGTGCATCCAGCAGCGCGTTCATCTGCCCGATGAGCGTATGCACCTGCTGCATAGTGACCAGCTTGAATGTCGGAAGGGCACGAAGCGGAGCGTTAAGCGCCATCTCCCGCAGCATGACTGCTTCCTGCTCGCTGCGCCGTTCTGCCTTGCCTTGGTGTATTGCCGCGCGGAACCCTGCAAGCATTTTTTCAACTGCGGGTCGCGTGGCCGGATGCTCGAACAGTGCGGCTATCGTCGTGTTTTGATCGACCGTAAGCGGTATGACCCCCGTTGCTTCAAGAACGATTTTTTTATTCAGGCAGATGTCGCGCGACGAACGGCCGGCATAGACCGTGAATTCTCCGCCGCGGCAATACCAACGGCCGAGTTTTTCGCTGAACTGATCAAAAGCACGGTCGTCAAGATCGATTCGGACGGTTTTGCTCTCGCCTGCGTTCAGATATATCTTTTTAAATCCCGCGAGCCTTTTGCATTTCTCATCGGAAGCGGAAACGTACATCTGCACCGTTTCCGTGCCCGCGCGTGCACCGACGTTTGTGACAGTTACCGTGACGCAAAACGGGTCGGAGCTTGAAATATGCATGTCCGACAGCTCAAATTCCGTATAAGAAAGACCGTGGCCGAACGGGAACAGCACGTTCATGTTCTTCGCGTCATAATATCGATACCCGACATAGGTTCCCTCACTGTAAACGACCTTTTCTCCGTCGCCCGGGAAATCGAGATAGCACGGCGTATCCTCGAGCCTTTCGGGAAAGCTCTCGGGCAGCCTGCCGACAGGCTCTGCGTCGCCGTAAAGCAGCGCGTCTGCCGCTTCGCCTACGCCCTCGCCGCCGAGATACATATTCAGTATCGCCGCAACGTCATCCGCCCACGGCATCTCGACCGGGCTTCCGATATGGAGCACCACGACCGTATTCGGCTGAACAGCAGCAATCTTTTCGATCAGCTCGTTTTGAGAGCTCGGCAGCTTCATATGCCGCCTGTCATATCCCTCGCTTTCATAAGAATCGGGCAGACCCGCGAAAATGACGGCCGTTTGCGCATTTTTCGCCGCCTGCACGGCTTCCTCGATCTTACTTTCGGAAAGCGCTTCGCCGCCCGTCCCGAATCCGTCCGCATATACGATGTTGCTGTGCTGCGCCGCATCAAGTGCACCCTTGACCCGGTATGCGTTTATGTGCGACGAGCCGCCGCCCTGATACCGCGGCGCTTTGGCGAATGGACCAATATATGCAGTCTTCTTGCCTCGCTCAAGCGGGAGAACGCCGTTGTTTTTCATGAGCACGGCGCACTGCTTTGCAGCCTGAACTGCGGCTGCATGGTGCTTTTCGCGGTCGAATTCTTCTTTTTCACAAACGGAGTCACAATACCGAAAGATGATTTTGAGGATCCTTTCGACCACTTCATCCAGGATCTTTTCGTCGAGCCGCCCCGAACGGACTGCATCGACGAGCGCTTTGTCGCCGCTTCCGTCATAATACGGCATCTCCAGATCGAGCCCCGCTTCTGCGGCGAGGACACGATCGTTGACCGCGCCCCAGTCCGAAACGACAAAGCCGTCAAAGCCCCATTCCCCGCGAAGCGTTTTCGTGAGCAGCTCACGGCTTTCGCCGACGTATGTTCCGTTGATTTTGTTATAGGAGCTCATGACGCTCCACGGCGCAGCCTCTTTGACCGCGATCTCGAATGCGCGCAGATAAATCTCACGCAAGGTTTTTTCATCGAGCTGTGACGAGCAGGTCATTCTTCGGAATTCCTGATTGTTGGCGGCAAAATGCTTCGCACACGCGCCCACGTCATGCTTCTGAATGCCTCTGATCTGCGCCGCGGCGAGCTTTCCCGTCAGAAACGGATCTTCCGAGAAATATTCAAAATTCCTGCCGCACAGCGGACTGCGCTTGATATTCATCGCAGGCCCTAAAAGCACCGCCACATCCTCTGCCCGGCATTCCTGCCCCAGCATATCGCCCAGCTTTTCCAAAAGCGCCTCGTCAAAGGAAGCCGCTGCAGCGCAAGCCGCAGGGAAGCATATTGCTTGGATAGAATCGTTGAGTCCCAAATGGTCTGTCGCGCCGCCCTGCTTGCGCAGCCCGTGCGGGCCGTCGGACACCATTACCGACGGGATGCCCAATCGCTCAACGCTCTTGAGCCGCCATGTGTCTTTCCCCGAGCAAAGCCCTGCTTTTTCTTCAAGCGTCATTTCGCTTATCAAAGCTTTTAGATCTCTTTTCACGCCCGCTTTTCCTTTCTGCCAAAAATTTTGTCGTTCGATTTAACTATTTGTATCATATCACGACAGCAAAGAAAAATAAATCACATATTTTAAGGAGTTTTATAGGTATTTCTTTTCATTTTATAAAAAACGTGTTAAAATAAACGCAGAAATCCAATCTGTAACGAAAATGGATGAACGACGGGGTGAACCTATGCAGATCGAAAAGATTTATGACAGCGTGATCCATTTGGATGAAGAGGAGCAGATAGGGTATGCATATTATCAGGAAACCGGAGAATACCTTGACTACCCGCTTCTTTTATATTTAAAAAAGCAGCTCGATCCATATGATTTTTCGCAGTTGGATACGCAAGCCGCCTCTGAGCACAAAAAGAATCTGATCCTGCGCTTTAACGCGAGCCTGTCCGGCGTTCTCAATGAACAGCTCTTCATCGAAGAGGGCTCGAATGCGGAGATCCAGCACCTGCCGCGCTATATCGATATTTTCGCGCACCGGCATGATTTTTTTGAGATCGTTTGCACAACAAAGGGACAATGTCAGCACAAAGTTGAGGGGATGGAAAACTATATGAAGCAGGGGGATATAACGATTATTCCGCCGAACGTTCTGCACTATCTGCGGGGCGAGCCCGACTGCATAACGCTGACCATAAAAATCCGAAAAAGCACCTTTGACCGCGTTTTTTCTGTGCTCATGCGCAGCGGCACGACGCTCTCGGCATATTTCGCGAAAACGCTTTATTCGCAGCATTATCGCAACTCGCTGACCTTCCACTGCGGACAGGACGCATTTTTGCCGGAGCTTCTTTTGTATATGCTCGCACAGCAGTCTGAAAAAAAGCTGCATTATAATCATGTGCTTGAGGGGCTTCTCGCAACCTTCTTCTCCTATCTTGTTCAAAATTATGAGGACACGATCGAATTTTCCAGCGGCGACAATGCGCTCAACGAGCGCATGATCGAAATAGAAAGCTATATCCGCCAAAATTTCAGAACCGCCACGCTCAAATCGGTTGCGGAAAAATTTTATCTCAGCCCGGCGTATCTCAGCACAACTATAAAAAATCAGACCGGCTTTACTTTCTCTTCCATCCTGCGCAGGCTCAAGATGGAAAGCGCCGCCGACCTCCTGACGACTACGGACATGAAGGTCAAGCAGATCTGCGACAGCGTCGGCTATTCCGATACAACGCAGTTTATAAAAACCTTCAAGGCCTATTACGGAACGACCCCGCTGAAACACCGCCAAACATATCAGCAACACGAATAGGTTTATTTGTTCGTGGTTATAAGCAAATCGCAAAGCGTGGCTTGTCGCCCTTGAAAGGGGGTCTGTATCCTCTGAAACTTAGAGGTTTGTCTGAAAGTCAGCAAAGACAGGGGTAAAGCGGCTTACGAGCTGCTGCAAATGCTCTATGCTTGGAAAGAGCAGGCGGACAAGCGCTCTGCCAGTGAAATCAGCAAGGACGATTATGATCACTGGCGTTACTGCGATCCGAAATACGATGCCCCATAGCTCTGGGCGAAAGTCCCTTGGCAGGAATTAAGCGACGCATTAGCCGGAGCATTCAAAGACAAATTAAAAGACTAATCGAAAGGAACATCTATATGAATTTAAGCAGAATTAAAAATAAAGGCACTCTTTGTGCGTTAGTAAATTGCGAAAATACAGTTATTACGGACACCCAATCAGCACTTGATTTGCTAATGAGTGCAAAGTACGATATCGGAACGAAAAATATCGTAATTTCCAAGCAGCTTATTACAGAGGATTTCTTTGCCCTCAGTACGGGACTGGCTGGAGAGATATTACAAAAGTTTATCAATTACGGTGGTCGTATTGCTATTTACGGTGACTATTCACACTACACAAGCAAACCATTAAGAGACTTCATCTATGAGAGCAATAATGGTAAGGATGTATTTTTTGTATCATCTTTGGAGGAAGCAGTTGAAAAACTCACCAAATGATTACAAATTAAAATGACGACAAAAAGCCCTTAGCTATGAGTGATTACCCACAGCTAAGGGCTTTGTAATATGGATTTCTTCCGCCATGCAAGCCGCCTTTTATCATTCCGTAACCCGTAAACCACCGGGCTACAAGAATAATGGCTCTTGCAGTCTTTATCAAATTGTTATCAAAAGACTTCTGTAAGCGCCGCAAACCCGCATAAATACTGGGTTTTTACGGTGCTTCGTTTTATTCCCACTCGCTCCTGAAAACCGCCACTTAAACAATTTTGTATTGGTGATTTAGCACGAGTTATTTTAGTTATCTGAAATATCCATAAAATATGGACTCTCCAAATTCCTGTTGTCATTTTGTTGTCACGTAGACTGTTTTATGGCTGTGCCCCGATGAACAAACGCATAGCTTCTATAGATTCTTTCAAGTCAGTTTCATTGAATCGAACATTGTAAGTATTTTCGGGATGATGAATTTGATGGCGTATATATTCTGTCATTGTAATTTGATCGTTACGTGTAGCTCCATCACGAAGAACTCTAACATATTGTACGAGAGTTTTTCCGAGTTTGTAAGATTCGAGTAGCCCCTGTTCTTCTATATATCCGTATAGTTCATTGTGGTATTCTTCCGAAATCTCTGAAAATGCCAAGTAGTTAACTTCATTTAACGATGGATATGGTAATTGATTGGGTAAAGTATTCTCAATAACTTTACGTGCCTCATCCATTCGTATGATACGGATATTTTCAAATTGTAACGCTTTAACAATAGTTGGGCTATGAGTAGTAATAATCACTTGGGTATTTGTTGCTGTAGAAAGTGCTTCTAATGCTTTTATCAATTTCTTTTGATTCTCAGAATGCTGTGATGTCTCAGGTTCTTCTATCGCATATATAACGCTGGTAGCGTTTTGTTCACTTTGGCGGCGTTCAACTTCTGCACGAAAGAAGTTTAGAAGAATCAATCGTTTTGAGCCACTTCCTCGCTTATTAATAGGGATGTTTTCGTCACTTGTAATTGATACATTTTTGAAAACATCAGCCCATTTTAACCCGGACGCTGAAGGTATAACAGGATTAAGTGTGTTAGCTATATCCGGGCTCATTTCACGCAATTTTTCTAATGTGCGAGTTGATACTTCTCTTAATTTTGCTTCTACAGTTGATGCTACTTCAAAGAGAGTTCGTTGCAGTTCTTCATCACGAAGTATTTCCTTTACCGCTTCTTTAAGAGGGTCTTGCACCTCACTATCGCCATCGCTATTTTTTCTGTCCGATTGAAAAAGTGAGTACAACGGCAAATAACGCTGTAGTTTCTCCCAAATGGATTTTGTATCACCTTTAGTTACATCAATGTCGGTAATATTAAGTTGTAAATCTTCGTTATAATGCTGCCATATTGATGCACGCATTATGGCATTTCGTGTTCGATCACCACAAGCTATTTGCTTTGATTCAATTATCCTTCTAAGTTCACTATCCTTCTTCAAAAGTAAATCTGAACAATTAGGATTTGTGGGATGATATGCCCTTATGAAAACCTTAGCATTTCCCCCATTTGGGTACTTCTTAATAACTTCTAGTAATCCTTCTGAATTCAATAAATATTCGTTTGACAAGGTAGTTTCATTTGTGGAATCAATAATCACTCTGTCTGGAAGGTCAGAAAAGCAAACCGAGATACAGATATCATTATCTTCATTAGCACGTGCAGAAACATTGACGTCATTTTTATCAAGTTTAATAATACCTTTACTATCATTGAAAAATATATCTAACGCTTCCAAAATGCTAGATTTTCCCATATCGTTTTTTCCGACAAAAGCAGTTAAATCATCAAAATTAACGGTTGTTTCGCCACTATATCCTCTGAAATTTTTAATCTTTAATTTTTTGATATTCATAAATAGCTCCTGATTTACAATTTTCTGATAGAATTAGTGAAATCCTTTATAACTCCCAAATCCAAGCATATACGCAGCCATCGCAATTGCCAAATCTTCCGATTCAACATTCTGTTCGCTTGCCAAAGCTCTCAGCTCATCAATAACAGTATCGTGTGGCACAATCGTACCTTCCAACGCTTTAACCGCCTTTTCAATAACGGACGGCAATACCATACACATCTGATAAAAAGCGTCTTCCTGTCCTGTTACCAAAGCATAGAATTGATCAAGACTTACTCTGCGGATAAGTTTATGACCAACCTTTTTCTTATCGACTGTTGTTTCCCATTTGATATTTTGAGACCGTTGTGCAATAGCTTCAACTAAAAAACAAGCACAGTCATCGTCATTTAGCAACTGATTCTGCATTTTGATAAAGGTTTTACCCGCCGAAGCAGAATTCATTGTATTATGTTTGTTTTTCATTTCAACATAAATGGTATGTACATTCCCTGCGTCAGGAATAGGAATACCGTCAGCGTTCTCATAAATTACATCCCAACCGCCTTCTTCGCCGTTTGGCGGAACGTGACAATTTTTTATGTATTGGAAAATACGCTGGTGAAAATATCCAATATCGTTGTTATTAGACTTGTCCCTTTGACGAAAAATTTCGTTACTTACAATTTCTTCCCAAGAAGATTGATATACTGTCTTGTCAAAAATCAACTTAATCGGATCAATGATATTTTTATTGAAACGCTTTAAATCAAATGATTCAAGTTTCTCTCCGTATTTTTCAATCGTTGCTTTGACGTGATTTGAAAAATCTTCTTCACTTATAAAAGTTAAATTCCACATTATAAACTCTCCAATGCTTCTCTTATTTTTACTGCTATTTCATACGCTAAATTAACCGGTACGGCGTTTCCCACCTGTTTGTATTGCTGTCCTACACTTCCACAGAATTGCCAATCATCAGGAAAACTCTGACATCTTGCGTTTTCTCGGATTGTAAATGGACGAGGCTCCAATGGGTGACAGCGATCAGTCTGCTTTTGACTTGGAGAAGTTAGAACAGTAAGTGAAGGTTCATCTAAACTCAATCTTCTTAAAATACCTGTTCTGCCGCCTTCCATATACCAACAGCTTTTCATATATTCTTTCGCAATATCCTCGGGAATATCTCTCCAATAACCACCCGGGGGAACAAGCTCAAATATTTTGCGTTTATGATCGGAATATTGTGAGCCTTCACTTTGCGGACAATCTAAAAGAATATCTCTCAGTACTGGTTTATACTTATGAGGAGCAGGGAAATCAAACTTAATTTTTGAAACTAAATCATTTCTAATTCCAATTGTAATTAAGCGTTCTCTTTTTTGAGCAACTCCGTAATCCCAAGCATTTAAGACTTGTTTTTGTATGGTATAGCCTTCGCTCTCAAAAATATCTGTGATTGTTTTGTATGTGCGCCCTTTATCGTGTGTCAACAAACCTCGCACATTTTCGAACAAAAACATTTTTGGCTGGAGCTGTTCCAAAAATTTTGCGTAATGATAAAACAATGTACCTCGTGCATCTTCCAAGCCTAATCTTTTTCCAGCATAGGAAAATGCTTGACAAGGCGCACCACCTGATAATAAATCAAGCTCTCCTTTTTTTATGTTAAAATACTCCTCCAAATCTAAACAAGAAATATTGGCAATATCATCGTTGATAACTCGCCAATTCGGACGATTGCATTTTAATGTATCTGACGCAGCTTTATCGAATTCTATTAAGCCGATTGTATCAAATCCAGCTTCTTCAATTCCTAAAGCAAGTCCACCAGCACCTGCAAATAATTCAATAGTCATTGGCTTTTTCTCAACAACCTCTGTCGGCTCTTGAACAAATTCTACTACATCACCAATATTACAATTTAAAACTGCACAGATTTTCTCTATACTTTCAAATGACACTGTTTCATTTTTGCCCATTCGAGCCATCACATTAAAGCTAATACCGGCAGCTTCTTTCAATTCAGTACGATTCATATTTTTGTCTATCAGTAGCTTCCAAAGATTATTATAACAAACAGCCACCGTTAATACCTCCGCTATAAATATGGTCTAAAATACAATAATGGTTTGTTATATTATAGCTTATTTTATTGTAAAAATCAAGTTATCTCACGATTTCGTTAGAAATTCTTTTTCACTAACACGAACTGTAATTTGCTCGATTGTTAACACTAATCATAAAAAAATCGGGTGCAGCCATTTAGCTACACCCGAAACTTTTATGCATAAATTACTTCTGTATTCACAATCTCCGTTGCACGATTTCGGATATTGTTCATCTTCTGAACCCACAGCATTTGGTTTTCAGCCTTGAGCTTTTCGGTCACGCCTTTCTTCTCAGTAAGTTATCTTACCAACTGAAAAAGTGTGTTAGTACAACAAAAGTGCGACCTATTCACTTGCTAAAATTATTAGGTGGCAAATTAATTACAAAGCAAAAATTCATCACTTTTCTTCATATTGTTAGTTGAGTTTGGCTCGAATTATAGAAGTTATATGAGTAAATCGGAAGAATAATCATTAAGCAATGCAACAGGGGAACCGAACAAACAACCTTCTTTCTGACCATTCAATATAAATATAGCTTCAAAGGTTGCATCAACAGTTCCGCTAAAGAAAAAATGGTTTCCAGAGTGGGGGTGGATTACATAAAAATCTTCATTCAAACCGTTTGACTCCTTCGTTCTTCGTTCCCAACCCATATCGCTAAAATATTTAGTGGAACAAGCTAAATAAAGTTTTTGTTCACCTATATCAGTTTTTAATACAACAATCCTACCTATCGTTTTTAAAGACTGGTCGTTCTGTTTAAAATTATCGGCCTCAACTTTTTCGGCATTTAAAAAAGCCTCATCACAATAATGAAAGCTATCACAAGTAAATTTTCCGGTAATTGTATACAAAACAGGAGTGGTGTTGTTTACACGCCTATTCAATTGACTTATATCTTGAATCAACCTGTTTTTTTGACAAAAAGATATGACTTTTCTAAATTTTTGAATATAATTTAGCTGACCTTCTTCGCTAAAAAACGATCTTCTTCGCGCACCAAATGACAATCCAGATTTAATTATCTGCATTATGGTTGGTGTTTCTATTTGTGCTTGTCCATCTAATTCTATTTCTTTTTGAGTCTGAATTTTGCTCACATCTATAGTGGATATTTGTGAGTATAGATTCTCAACTTTTGAATTAGAAAGATAACATATGTATTTAGGAAAGTCATGTGTCTTATTATTCGCCATATATTTCAACTCCTTTTGTAAATTATTTTAATCTCCTCGTATTGCTGTTCTGCCATCAAATGTGTCCCAGTCCTCCGATACTCCAATAAACTGCTTAGACAATTCTATTCTACCATCTTGTATATGTTTATTAATCATATCTTTGACATGTTTTGTTTCAATATCATAACCTTTTCTAGTTATTTCATATGTTCCAAAAGCCCTATACAATGGCCAACCAACATATTCCTGTCCTAATTCGAAAAAAGCTGCTCTAAGTGCATACAACTGTCGCTGAAGCCACAAAGTCATATTATCAACATTATTTCTGTCCGTTGGCTCTTTGCAAGCTTTTATTTCTTCTAATTTAAATGGATATATACAATGGTTAATAGTTTTTAGTAGAGTGGCAAAAGATCTTTCCACGCTTACCTCTTTACCAGAAAAATAAGAAGTTCCAAAATCTATAATTTTTAAATCGTAACTATGATGAAAATCTAAACTTGCATAGGGACGTTGACGAAGAAATTTAGTTATCATAATGTTCCTCCAATGCAAATCTCCATGAACTATATTGTTTTTCATAAAAATCTCATTGTATTGGATAAGTTTCGATGCAATATTAACTTTAACACCGAGTGGAATTATTCTTCGATCGTCACCTATTTTCATTTTGTCATCAGAAACATATCCCAATGAATCAAAGCTTTCTGTAAGAAAAGCCTCTAATGTTACACCATCAATAAATTCCATTACTGTATAAAAATAGTCTTTATGATAGCCCGCATAGTAGATTTGTCCAACTATCTGTTCTGAGACACTTAATATATCGCTTTCATCTGAAATGAAATATGGGTTGTCAAGTTTCTCGTCGTGCCATCCTGAGATAATATCTTTTGCAGAGCATAGCTTTTTTGCTTCATATAATCCTTGTGTTTTCTTATTTCTAATATCTTTAGTCCTTAATTTTAACCATATTTTAAAAGCAACTTTTCTGTCCAAAACAATATCATTCGCTAAAAATACAATACCATTAGCTCCTCTAGATATTTCTTTTAAAAAACATAAATAATTAATTTTTACTATTTCATTATCAATTATTAGATCCCCATCTTTAATATAAATCATTTGGCATCCCCTTCAATTTTCTAGCAATTTTAATTGTATAAATAATTATACCATGAATTTTCGTTTTTTCTACACTTTTTACAATAAACCGAAACTGTTGCCGCAACATTACGATCGTTTTCAATTAACTATTTTTATATTTAGGTTTTGTTGAAGGTTATAACACATAAATATGTTATTTTTAAACATCAACTTAGAAAAGCGGCGACAGAGAGAACTTAATCTCCCTGCCGCCGTTGCAATTATACTGTGCATATCATTTCTGCATTTACAATTTCTGTTGCACGATTACGGATATTGTTCATCCTTTGCACCCACGCCATTTGGTCAGTTGCTTTCAAGTTTTCCGTAACATTTTCTTTTTCGGCAAGTTCTTTTACTAACCGAAGGAACAAGGATGTCGCTTGTCGTTCAACCTCATCTAGATAAGCGGTGAGTTTTCCCGAAGTCATTAAATTGGTGTATAAAACACGGTGATTTTCTTTCAAAAATCGTTTGTGCCGCATACCCCACACACCGATATTAGCGTATTCTTCTTCGGTTGGTAATACAAGGTCGGGTAAGTAATAATCTCCCTGCAAGGTGTAGCTGATGCCCGTCTTTTCGTCTGTGAAATGCTTTTTCATTTTGTTTTCCTACCTTTCATAATCTTTTTTTCTAAAGCGTTTTTCACGCTCTTGTGACTGTATTTTTGGTGCAGGAATTGGCTCATAATAAATGCTCTTTTCCTGCTTTTTAAACCTTTCAAGGATACCGTCTATAAATTCTTTGACCGCTTTGGGCGCTGCCTTTAAGGCTTCAAGATACGGTCTGCACTTTTCCGTCAGCTCAGATAAGGTAGTTTTAAGCCGTGAAACTTCCGACTGTAATGACCATATCTGTCTCGTGAGATACCGATTTTCTTCCTGCAATTTCTTTGCTTCAGACACTGCTGAGTAGCTTTGTTTTGCAAGGGTTGTTAGCTTCTCGTAGTCATCAGCTGACACGGTATATTTGCCCGTAAACGACTTTTTGCCTGAATTGTCAATCTCATTAAAGGTCATAAAGGCATTGTGATTTTCTTCGTACCGTACCTGTTCTCCAGCGATTTTTTCTTGAAGATTTGATAGTTTCTCTTTGTCTTTCTTGATTTTAAATTCAAGTGAAGCTAAGTTTTCAGCGGTACTCCCACGCTCTCCACGGCTGAATCCGTTAAAGCCTGCTTCCTGCATATGCTCATAAAACTTGTCCTGCAATATGCTGTAGGAAGCGTGATAGACCTGTTTTCCCTTGCTGTTGAGAATCGGATTTCCGTTTTCATCAAGAGCCTTTTCGGACTTCCATTTCTTTGAATGGCTCACTTGATGAATGACCTCTTTCACCTTTCCAACCAGTTCAGGATCTTTACAGCGCTTCGTCCAGCGCACCTCTTTGTCCACCACCGGCAGCGCCATAATATGCAGATGATAGTGATAAATCGGTCTGCCATACTTCTCAGTCATTGCTGTATTTAACTCATCAGCGTGCATTACAGCAGATACAATATTGTCTTTACCGTAGAGCTTTTCTGCAAAATGGAAAGCTTCTTCATAGAATCGACAGGCATATTCATAGCCGCCGTTCTGCTCGAAATAGTCGGTATTTACATCCATAATCATCTCGTCAAAGACTGTCGCATCGGGTTTTAAACCTTTCAAAGATACCATTCCTGCGCCAATCATTTTGTCAAGATGTTCGTTATAAGTCAGCTCTCCGCAGCTCTTAAAACTCACATTCATAGGCGTGCGTGAGAGGTCAACATTCATATTTTCATAGCTGTCATTTTTACGCTCAATGTGTCGTTCAAACTTGCCAACCGTCGCTCTTGTACGGGTTTCGATACGGGCGACACTGAAGTTTTGTTTCGCCATTTTCTCACTCCTTTCCGCAGGTGAATTTTCGGGAAGCCTCAGTTACACAACTTTTTCAAAGTGTGTAACCCACTATGACACTTTCAGCACTTCGGCTGCAAAGATGTCGTGGGCTCTCCGAGGGGGTTATGGGGCGTTGCCCCGTTGTCTGCGGACAACTCCCCAGCAAGGGCTGTCCTTTGAAAAGGACACCCTGCACCCCGTCTAAACTTTATGCTGTTACTTCCCGAAAAAGGAACATTGCAAGGTTGCAGGTGTGCCAGCTTTTGCAATGTTGCAACCTTGAAAAACCTCACTCCGTTTTTTCGGAAAGCTCCCAGTACCACTGACTACCCTCTTTGAGAGATCGGACATTCAGCGCCTTCTTCGCCTCGTCCAGCACACGCTTGGAGATACCAATCGTCTGTGCTTTCTTTACCAGCTCTTTCTGCGGATATTTGCCCTTTGAAAGATATTCAAGGATAAGATTTTCCGCCTGCTCGGATTTCTTTTCTTTTGGAATACCGCTTAATAGATCGTCCACCGATATATCATAATGACCGAGCCATCGAAATCCGTTCTCCTTGCCCAGCGCAAAAGCAATCGGCTCGCCTTCTGGAGCAAGGGAGGACTTGTCCTGCACCATCACTCTGACCCGTGGTTTGTCTTTGATTCTCCCGACAATCAGGACGCTTCTTGCCGAAGCCTGAAAGTCAATGGAGCCAAGCCCACGGTAAGACGACTTGTTCCCACTGCCCTTATTCATATGACCGACAAGCAAAACCGCACAGTCATATTTTTCTGCGATTCGTCCGAGCTGTGCCATCACATTGCGAACTTCATTAGCGTTGTTCATATTGATATTTGCCCCCACATACGCCTGAATCGGATCAAGGATTATCACCCTTGCGCCGACCTCTATGATTGCTTTTTCAATGCGATCATCCAGCATACTGAGTGCAGCTTCCGATTCGTCTATGACTTTAATTTGTGTACAGTCTGCTTCAGCTGCTTCTAATCTCGGCTTGATGGTATCTTCCAGTCCGTCCTCGGCAGTTTGATAGATGATCTTTACAGGCTCACGCTCGGTATTGTCATAGGGCAGTGCTTCTCCCTTTGAGAGAAGCGCCACCAGCCTTAACGCCAAAGTTGTTTTGCCCTCGCCGGGATCGCCCTGAATGATTGTGATTTTTCCGTATGGGATATATGGATACCAAAGCCA
>CALWVN010000011.1 GCA_944384995.1 uncultured Clostridia bacterium
TGGCAGGGGCAGAAGGACTTGAACCCTCGGCACGCGGTTTTGGAGACCGCTGCTCTACCAACTGAGCTATACCCCTGTATTCTATTTGATCCGAACGGGAAACTGGCAAAAAATGGTGGGCCATCAGGGACTTGAACCCCGGACCGACCGGTTATGAGCCGGTTGCTCTAACCAACTGAGCTAATGGCCCAAAGCCAAACTGCCTATTTATTATATCGACAAACCCTGCCCCTGTCAAGCAATTTTTACAGGAGGCAAGAAATATCTTTTATACGGCTTTTCTGCACGCCTTCGCCCAAATGCGAGGTTCTATTCGAGCGAAGGCATGCAGTTTTCCCTGTTTTAACCGTTCCCGTTCTGCGGTTTGTTTTTGCGTGCCGACAGACGCAGCAGCAGGCTGCCGAGATACACCGCGAAGCAGAGCGCAAAGACCCAATACGGCAAAACGTATACCACGCGGTTCGCCGAATAGGTAATAACCTCCGAGGCAAAATGCACCAGACAATAGCTGACTGCACTGCCCAAAAGCAGGGCTGCGGCTCGCTGGAGATTCGGGCGCGTCCGGGCGGAAGCGACCAGCACAATGCAAATACATCCGGCTATGACCGTCAAGCCCGTTGACGAACATACAGCCGAGCATCAGCCAAATGACCATACCCTTCGGGGCGTTGGTCACGACGGGGTACATCATGAGGATGAAGAAAACGCTTAAGACGTTGGAGGTGATCAGCAAATTGCGCTTGCCGATCTTGCGGATGAGGATCGGCGCGAACAGCATCGACCAAAGCGAGGAGTTGCCGTACACGGCGGTCACGATGGAATATTCGAGCGGTGAGCAGGCGTTTTGGTAGTTATAAAGCCAGGCAAGGATCGTGGCGAAGGAGGATTCCAGAAAGCCGATCCAGCCCGCAAGCGAGATGATCCAGAAATACTTGTTTTTTGCCACGGCGCGCAGCGCGTCCCAGAATTTGATCTGCACGACATGCGTTTTTGCCTGTACGATTTTTTCTTCCGTATTGACATGGATAAACACAGTCAGCAGCAAACCGAACAGCAAAAGCGGCGGGAAGACCGCGCGGTAGATCCGCATGTCGTAAATGGTGTTCTGCCCGGTGATGAGCTGCGCGAGCAGCGGCAGCAAAAAGCCGGCGATCGTGGGTGCAAAGGAATCGACCACTGCGGTGACGGAGTTCACGTCGGAGCGCTCGTATGTATTGGGCGACAAGACGTTTATGATGTTCGTATAGGAATCGAACATGAACATGTAGAAAAACTGGAACCCGATGTTGTAAAGCAGAACGGTCACACATTTCCACAGCATGGTCATGCTGTCATACGGCATATAGGTAAAGCCGATGGCAAGAATGACGGTCGGGATCGTCATGGTGAAAATATAGGGGCGGAATTTTCCCTTGCGGTTGCCGGAATTGTCAATGATCTTAGCCCGTAGCGCCGTAAGCGGAAAGCTGGAAAGCACACTCAGAATATAGATGATATACAATTCGCGCGGCGGGATGCCAATGGTGTTGCCGATGAGGGTGTTGCCGACGCTTAAGATCATCAGCTGGACGGCATAGCAGATGAATTTCACGCCCATGCCGCCGACGGCAAGGGAGGCAATCTCCTTAAACGACATATACCTGCCGTGCGGCGGTTGCGTCCAATACAGCCGTAAATTTTCGGCACCGTTGCGGATGCGCGCTTTTACATCTTTCATAATTCGCCCTTCTTTTGCGCTCGTATTTTATTAAAATTATACAGGACAAAAGCGAAAAAGAACTTCTATTTCCTGCCGTATAATTTAGAAATTCGACTGTAAAACACAAGGGAAGTCCCGCACACAAAAACGCGGTCCGAAGCCTGTGCTTCAAACCGCGTTTCGATATCCTTGCTTTTGCAAAGCTTATTCCTGCACCGTGTACGTGTCCTTTTCGAAATCCACCGTAACCGTCGTGCCGTCTGCATAGGTCGTTCTCTGGCGGCGTGTGCTGCCGAGGAATTCGTGCCTGACCATTTCTTTATTGTAAAGCTTTTCCTGGAGTGCCGTAAGCGGCAGAACGCGCGCGATCTCGGCTTTCAGTTCTGCTTCGGGAAGAAGCTCCATATCGGCGGAACGGTTATCGTTCCCGATTTTCCTGTCCGTTTGGGCAAAGGGGTGGAAATACGGCATGCCTGCGTTTAAAGCGCAGTGTAAAATGCCGTCCTCGCCTTTCGGGATGCCCCAGTTGTGCCACCAGTTCCACGGAATCATCACACAATCATGGAACACAAGGCTTCCAAGCGGCACGGGAATGCCCACCGGCGCGCCATCCTCCTGCGGGCGCAGCGTATAGGGGCCGTGATGCACCAGCGCGATCTTGTCCAAAAGCTGCATGGCGGGCTCTTCGGAGGACATAATCAGCCCCTTGTCATTGAGATAGTCGAAGCATTCGCCGCGGCAGCGGATGCTCTCTTCCCGTGTTACCGTGTGATCGGGGTGGAAGCATTCGTCGCCGGGCACGACGGAGAACACGTCCAAATATGCGCCCTGCACGTCTACGCCGTGCGCTTCCAATTCGCTGTACGTCTTTTCGACGAATGCCGGTGCCTGGGCGGCACACAGGAAGGTGTGCTCGCCACCGTCCCAGATGGAGCAATACGGGTGTGAGCCGTCGATGTTGGTGACCGCTTTTTCCCGATCATACGCGGGCGAAGAATAGTAAAAATCGCGGTACTGGTCGTGTAATGCAAAGATATAGCCGAGACTGCGGCAGGTGTCGGCAAGCGTTTTTAAGCCGTCCCAGCCGCCCGCCTGCGGGCAGGGCGGAAGGATATAGGGGTGGTTGTTGTCATACCCCTGCTCACCCCAGCCGTCGGTGTGGATATAGAGCTTTTCGAGCCCCGCTGCCTTGATCTTTTGCATCTGTTCGGCGCGCGCTTCGAAGGTAGCGTACAAAAATGTATTGGTGCCGTTTGGGTCGTAAAATTTGGATGCCGGCCGGATCTGCGAATAGATCTTATGGTGCAGCACCGGGCAGCCGAGCAGGCGGCGGATGTTTGGGTTTTTCTCGATTTTTTCGTCGATGGAAACAAACTGCCCGGTCTCTTTTAAATAAGCGCGGTAATCCTTGGCGATGGTGTTGTAGTCACATTCGGTATGGAACACAAAGCGTAGCTTGCGCTCGTAAGAAAGCTTCCCGAGCGAGGACGACCAATGCACGGAATTGACAAACGCGCTGTGTTTGCCGAACGAGGAGAACATGCACGCGTCATAGGGCGTTTCGACAATGGCGCAGAAGCCGTGACCGTCGCACACCCTGCCCCAAAACGGCATGTAGCAGTCGCCTGTGTTGATCTTGCGCAGGTAATGCGCGAAGCCAAAGGTGGAAAGGAAGTTCTTTTTGTAGCCGTCCGGCAGCAAAAAGCCCTGCCGCATGGCGTCTACATGATAAGAGATCTTGCCTTTCTCTTTGGAATTGAACGGTGCGGGGAAATAGACAGCCTGCACGTCAAAGCCCGTTTCATTCTCTGCGCGAAGTGAAAATTCCACGGTGTCGTCGCCTGTGATCTCGGCGGTGCAGACGAGCGTGAAATCAAGCAGCTTGCCGAACGCGACAAAATGGCTGTACCGGCAGGTGACGCGGTTTTCCGTGGTTTCCACCTGCTTTTTCAAAGCGCTTTGCAGCGGGCGGAAGGTGCTTATATACCGCTTGCCGGCTTTTTTCCGTAGGATGATATACGGCCGTCTGCCGTCGCTCACCCACGAAAATCCGTTGTGCTTGATCTCGTAATCCCCCGTTACCGGGCTAAAGGTCAGCTTGATGTTTCCGTTTTTCATGTCAATCCACCTCGATTGTAAAGCAAATCGGCAGTTCTTCGTTTACCGCATCTTTGGTATATACGGTAAGCGCCCGCTTGTTCTGCCTGAAAGAAAGCGGGGTGTTTTCGCCAAGCAGGGTCACACGCTTAATGACGCAATGGAACAGATCCATGCTGTCCGCAAGCGTGCGGATCGCAAATTTCGATCTGCCTTTCGGCTTGAGCGCAAAGGCATAGACCGCGCCCGGCTTACAGGTGAAGCGGTAATCCCGCGGCGTATACCGCAGGTTTTCATGGAAAGAGCCGCCGCGCTGGCGTTTTCCTTCGCCAAACACTTTGTAAGGCTGTGTACCCCAAATTCCTTCGCCGTTTCGTTTTGTCCACGCCCCGAGCGCATCTAAGATCCGCAGTTCCTCTTCACAAAAAGAGCCGTCCGCGCGCGGGCCGAGATTCAACACAAAGCAGCCGTTTTTGGAAATGACATCCAGCAGATTGCAGATGATCGTGTGCGGCGTTTTGAAGCGGTTCGTGGTACAGTAGCTCCATGCGTTATAAGCGGTGGAGGTCTCGCCCTGCCAGATGTAGGGGGAAACGCCCTCCAGCTGTCCGCGCTCGCGGTCAAAGATCGCACAGTTGTACATCACCGCGTCAGACTTGTAATAGACACAGACCGCCTTGCCCCATTCCAGTGAACGGTTGTAATAGTAGGCAAGGAATTTTTTCATATACGGCCGAAACGCCTTGTAGGACACCCACCAGTCAAAAAAGAGGGACGCAGGGCGATAGCGGTCCACAAGCTCGCACGAGGACGCAAGCCAGTCCTCCAGCCATGCCTTTGTGGGTTCAATGCCGTGCTCCTGCCGCAAAAGCGTATGCAGGTTGTTGTATTTATGTATATTTTTGCAAGGACCGTAAAACGTGCGGTAGGCTTCCTCCTGCGTCTCGTTCGGGCGGCCTACGGTCTGCCCGCCGTTTAAAAACCAGAAATGCTCGGCACGGTGGCTCGAGGTCGAAAAGATCAAATCGTTTTTCTCACAGGCAGCTTTCAGTTCCCCAAGGATGTCACGGTGCGGCCCCATCTGCACGCTGTTCCATTCAGACAGGTCGCTTGCATACAGCTTGAAGCCGTCGTGATGCTCGCCGACGGGCATGATAAATTTTGCGCCGCAGGCCTTGACGCGCCGCACCCACTCGTCCGCATCAAAGCGTTCGGCGCGGAACATCGGGATGAAGCGGCGATAATCAAAATCCCTGCCGTATTTCCGCCTATGGTGCCAATATACCGGATTGCCCTTGTAATACATCAGTCGCGGATACCACTCGCTGAAATACTCGGGAACGGTGAACACGCCCCAGTGTAGAAAGACGCCGAACTTGGCATCGCGGTACCACTGCGGCACGGGATATTGCGACAGCGAATCCCAATCCGCCTTATATTTGCCGCGCTCGATGGTTCGGTCGATCTCCTGCAAATAATCCTGAATCGTCATATGTGCCTCCGCCGTGCAGTTTTGAAAAGACTTATGCATCGTTTTCGGTCTGTACGGACAGCGTTTCGCCTTTTTTCAAGGTGATGCGCATGCCGTTTTCCGTCGGTTCGCATTCGCCGCCGGTGAATCGAAGATCCTGAACTGTTCCGCGCAGCAAAAAAGAAACGTCGTTTTCCGCTGTGAATGCCGCACAGGAAAGCTCGCCGCCGCGCCTTTCCGCCGAAACCAAAACGCCGCCCCATGCCCGCAGCGTTCGGAACGAAACGTCCCGCCAGGCGCTCGGGACGGCGGGGAACAGCTCCAAAACACCGTTTTCGGCATACAAAAGCATCTCCTGCAAGGCGTCCAGCGCGCAGAAGTTGCCTTCTAAGGTGAACGGGCGGTAGGTCAGATCCGAATAGCCCTGCTTTGTGAAGTCCCCGTTGAGGTGGAAGGTGTTGACCGAGCAGAAATACCGCCAGAAAATTTCCAGATATTCGAGTGCCTTATCTCCGTTTTTTGCCGCAGCATACAGCGCGGCGAGCCACGCAAAGGAATAGCCCGTATAGGCTTTTGAGCCAAGCGACACGGTATATTGGATCGTTGCGTCTATGATTTCGGCGTCTCTTGGTTTCGCATAGTCCAAAAGTCGAAGCGGGTAGATCGCCATGGCGTGCGACTGGTGGCGGTGCGACTCCCGCAGGTCCTCGTCAGGTGACAGGCGCAGCACATGCGCCGCATTGACCGCAAGCGGGCGCAGCTTTTGAAGCGTCGCTTCCCAAAGCCTGCGGTCGTCCGCTTTTCCTAAAACATCTGCGAGCCGCGCGAGACAGGAGAACGTATACAAAAGCAGCGCCTGATCGTAATTGGAATTGGGCGTCAGGAAAGACTTTTGCGTGTTGTCGTGGATCTCCGGAGAACTGGAGACGGGCAGCACATAGAAGCCTTCCGCATCCTCTTGCAAAAGGGAAAGGATACACCTTGCCGACTGCTCGATAAACGGGTATGCCGTTTTCCGCAGGAACTCGACATCGCCCGTATAAGCATAGTAGCGCTCAAACGATTGGCACAGCCAAAGCTGGTTGGTCGGCGAAAGCGAGTACATCGGCCAGCCGCCTAAGGCATAGCCGTCGATGTCCATGACCGCGGGCAGGCAGATGCCCTCCGCGCCATAGAAATCGCGGGCAAATTCCCGCCCCCTCTCCGTCAGCGAAGCGAGATAATCCAAAAAGCATTCGCCCTGTTCGAGGCGGTTCGCTTTCAGAAAGCTCAAATAGGTCAATTCCGTGTTCAGGTCGTGGTGATAGTCGCCCTTCCACGGCGGCAGATATTGGTCGTCACAGGCTGTCCAAAGCCCCTGCAGGGGCATCGGGAAGTTTTCTTTGCGTGAGGCGCTGCCGAGCAGATAGTTCCCCATATTGTAGCGGCTTTGGATGTAATCGTCCGGCACGCAGATCTCGGATCTCGCGTTGTACGCGCGCCACCACGCCCGGTGCGACGGGAACAGCGCGTCATAGCCTTTTCGAAGCGCATCGGTGACCTTTTCGGTCAGTGTGTTTTCGAGTGCCTTCCCTCGCCCGCTGTAAGCGTAAAACGCAAATTCCTGCCCGCATGCGGTCTGCCGTTCACCGACGGCGACGCCGAACGCACTGCCGTTGTTTAGAGGTTGGATAAAGAGCTGCACGCACACGTCCCGTACAAGCGGATGCTTTAAGACAGGTTCGGGATATTTTACGTTCTTCAGCTTGTTGGAGACGGCTGCCCGCCGCGAAAACCTTTCAAAGAAAGCACTGTATTTTGTTCTTTTCGCGAATTTCGGGCGCACAAGGCGAATTTTGACGGGAACACCTTCGGTTTTGAGCATACCGACACCCTGTGCTGCGTGCACAAAGGCAGTAAGCCGGAAATCCCCGTTTGTAAAGGTGCACGCGGCGGTTTTCAGATCCAGTGCAAAACAGCAATCCTGTGGAACTCTATCGCCCTGCACAAAAAGCTCCAATCTGCCGCAGGGCAGTTTTGTGGGCGTGGGGCGCTGGTAAGGCAGGTCAAAGGTCTTGTATATGGCTTTTCGGTCGCCGCTTTTTGCCCATTTTACTAAATTCGCGTAGCAAAAGCCCGGCGTGTTTTCCGGCGAACCGCTTTTGTCCCATATATCGCCGCGGTCAAGCGAAACCGTCAGCTTTTTTGCAGAGCCGAACACAAGCGCGCCCAGTTCTCCGTTGCCGAGCGGGATCCCCTCGTCCCAGCGGTCGATCTCACGTTCTATGATCAGCTTATTCGGATCCATTTGCATCTGCCTTTCCGAATGCACAGGTATATATTTTATTATACAGAAGCACAGGTGCGCGGTCTATCAAAAAACGCGCAAAAACTTTAGAAAATCTGCCGCCGCTTGGATTTGGTCGTATTTCTGAACTTTTCGATGATATTTCGAATGGAAAAACCCTTCCGCTTTTGTTATTCTGTAAGCAGAAATCGAAAAAGGGGCAGTGGCACATGAAACCGCAATGGCAGTACAATTACGATTATACCAAGTGCATGGTCATGAAGTTGGGGCTTGCGCACCCTGACAAAGCGAATCCGGATAAAAGCAAGGTCTTAATGACGTTTGAACAGGCGCTGGACTTCATCAAAAAAGTGGATGCCATCACGCAGGGCATCCCTAAAATATATTACTTAGTCGGCTGGCAGTACCTCGGGCACGACGATAAGTACCCTGATTTTTTTGAGGTGAACGAAGCGCTCAAGCGCGCGCAGGACGCGACCGCTTACGACAGCTTTCGGTGGCTGTGCGAAGAGGCAAAGCAGTATCATTCCGTTGTCAGCGTACATATCAATTTCAACGACGCGTACGACAACGCTCCCTCATTTGACGATTTTGTTCGGGCAGGTGCGCTGATTCGGAAGAAAAACGGGCAGCCGCGCGCCATCGAAAAATACAACGGGCGCGCTTGCTATAAGACCTGCTTGAAAGCCTACTGGGAATCGGGGCTGTTCAAACGGCAACTTGACCGCTTTGTTGAGACGTTTCCGTTTATTGCCGAAACGGGCACCATCCATGTAGACAATTTTCAGTGCTACAAAAACCAAAGCCCGGCGGTCAGCATTCGGGAAATGCAGAACGCCAGACGTAAAATAATCACCTATGCGCATGAAAAGGGGCTGGACATCACCTCGGAATTTACCTATAAGGAAACCGAAGACCTGCCGACTCGTCCGCTTTTCGGGCTCCCGCGCGAGCATCACCGCAGCGCGCCGATGGACACGGTCGGCTTTATCCCGATGACCTGGTGGTGCAATCGGCAGACAAAAAAAGAACTGGTCGAGGTCCCGCCGCAGGTCTATTGCGGCGGCATGTTCCGCGAGAAGCGCTACGAAAAGATCCTGTACGGCAACATGCACGGTGAGGACATCCTCACCACGGATAACGCACATTGGGCCGAGGATTTTCTGCATCAGTTCGCCACGCTCCAAGTCCCCTACCATTTTCTGTGCGCGCACAAACGGCTCGCGATAGACGGGTTCGGGAGCAATTTACACTGCACGCTTTCCGATGGGATCGAGTCGTTCGGCAAAGCCCAAACCATTACGCAAAACGGCGTTGTGCGTAAAAAAGGAGACACCCTGCTTTTGCCGCTGGTGCAAAAAAAGGGGCAGTATATCGCGTACAGCAAAACCGGGGACATCCGCACCTGGCACATCCCCGAGGCGGTCGGCGGCACGGCGCAGGTATACGCGATCACCGAAAACGGGAACGCTTTTATAAACACGCTGCCGATTAAAAACGGCGATCTCACGCTGCAAATCGAACCGCGGCAGGCACTGCTTGTGGTGACGGAAGAAGCGTAAACGAAAAAAGCATGATCTTAAAAGACCCGACGCGGCTTTGTGGCTGCGTCGGGTCTTTCAGGTGTTCGTTCAATTTCCGTTGATAAAGTCGATGAGCGCAGCCGGCGTGCAGGCGGAAAGCGCCAGCGGCTCGTTTGGTTCCACCATGTTTTCGAGATAATGCGCGTCGGAATTGCGCACGATACGCTTGCCGTGCAAATGCGGATGTCGCTCGAGATACTGCGGCAAAAAAGCCTTGTGCGTAAATTCTGCCGTTTGGAAATCGAGCGCCTCGTACCATTCGCCGAGCACCGACAGAACGCTGTAGGACGCGCGGTCGAGGTGCGCAGGAAAGCACGCGCCGCCGAATGTGCGCACGAGCGCGGGCAGTGCGTCGATACCGATAGTGCTTGCCGTTGTCAGCAGCAGCGGTTCGGTGTCCAAGATGTTATCCTGCGCATCCAGAACGAGCTGCTCTCCGAAAATTTCGGGACGGTTGCGCACGGGCGGCAGCGTTGCGTGCACATGCTCGGAAAACGCCTCGGCAGCCGCGAGATCGGGCAGCAGACAGACGCAGTGGATCTCCTCGGCGGTGCAAAGCTCCATGCCCGGCACAACCGTGATCCCCTCCTGCACGCCGACCTCCACGGCAGCCGCGCAGTTGCGGCAGGAGTTGTGGTCGGTCAGGGCGATCATATCATAGCCCAAAAGCTTCGCCATGCGCACCAAATTGTTGGGCGTCATGTCCGTGTCCCCGCAGGGCGACAGGCAGGAATGCAGATGCAGGTCGGCGTAAACGTTCATAGCAGTTTCGAGAGCGCCGAAGCGAGCGTGTAGGCGTTCTGCTCAGACAGCAGGACATTCACGCCCTGCTGCTGCGCTTTCTGCTTTGCCGCATCGTCGAGCGGCGCGTTCTCGCAAAGCACGATGCACGCGCAATCCGCCAACACGCTCACCGCCACGGCATTGATGTTGCCCATGACGGTGAACCAGCAGTCGCCGCTTTGCGCGCGCGACATGACCCAGCTTAAAAGGTCACCGCAGTAGCCGCCCGTGATCTCACGGTCAAGGTCTGCTTCCACCGCCGTCTGCAATCCGATTTTTTCCGCAAATTCCCGAACCGTCATAGTCTCTCCTTTTCAGCGCACAGGCGTATAATCGAGCTTGGAGATTTCGTCTGTGGCTTCCAGCTTGAATATGACCGGGCGCAGGCCATCGTTGCAGCAGCAGATCGCGACGCCCGGTTCACGGATCCAGTCGCCGAAATAAAACGTATCCTTGGAAGCGCCGTGCGCAAGTGCGAACACATATTGATAGATCGCCTTCCACGCCTCGTCGCAGAAGCCGTCGGGTTTCGCATAATCGGCGTAAAATACCTGCCCCTCTTTGAGCATCGGGCATTTGTCTAACCCTGCCACACCGTACTGCGCGGCGAGGTCGGCCTGTAAGGTGGTCTTTAAAACGGTAATTTTTACTTTAGTCACGGCGGTCTCCTTTTTCTTTCATCTCGTCCGATTTTCGGAACGGCGCGGGGATCGGGATGCAGCCGCTGCCGTCAGCCGTGTCGCGCGTAAAGAACACGCAGTCCTCGATCGCGCCCTTGCCGCGCACGATATCCTCCGCAAGATCGCGGCACGACGGCGCGCCGCAGGTACCGCAGTCCAGTCCCGGCAGCAGTTTTTCGATCTCGTTGAGACGCTGCATTTTTTCCATGGCACGGCGGATATCTTTGTCGAGCTTTAAAATATCCACGGGTTCAAGCGGCGTTTTCCACCGCATTTCACGCGGGATCGCGGCATCGGCGAGGCGGTTACATGATTCCGGCAGATATTTGCGCAGCCGCTGGAGCCGGGCTTTTGCGACATAGGGGTTTTCTACCGTCAGCGGCCCGCCGACACACCCGCCCGAGCAGGCGTTGAGCTCAATGAAGTCGAGGTCGTTGAGCTTTTCATTTTCGAGCTCTTCGAGCACCTGAATGACGTTTTCAATGCCGTCCGCCGCCAAATATCGGTCATCCTTAAGCGCGGCGGACTCCCCGCCGGACGAGGCCCAGCGCACGCCTGCAAAACCCGAATCCGCCAGCTTTTCGACTTCGTCGCGCGTGAGCTTTTCCATTTGGGAAAGCAGCACGGGGTAGATGTCCTTGATGCCGAACACACCGCTGACCTCGGACTTTTCATTACAGATGGGCTGCTTGATCGCCGAAATTTTCGCCGTACAGGGCGTAAGGAAAAAGACGCCGATGTCTTCGGGTGCAAGCCCCGTTTTCTTTTGCGCGCGCGCTCGCGCGAGCCGAGCTGCCTCCTCCATGGGGGCGTTTAGGTCGAGCACGTTTGGGATGAGGTTCGGGAAACGCACGCGAATAAGCCGCACGATGGCGGGGCACGCCGAAGAGATAACGGGACGCACGATGTCCTGCCGTTCCAAATAAAGCCGCGTCGCATCCGAGACGAGCTCCGCGCCCGCCGAGACCTCAAACACATCGTCAAAGCCGAGCCGCAAAAGCGCGGTCAGCACGTAATTTACGTTTTCGAGGTTGTTGAACTGCCCGTACAGCGTCGGTGCGGGCAGCGCCACGCGGTATTTGTAATCCAAAATTTCGTTGAAGGAATACCGTTCGGCATATTTCGCGTGGTTCGGGCAAATGCGGATGCACTCGCCGCAGTCGATGCAGCGCTCCGAGATGATATACGCCTTGCCGCGGCGCACGCGGATAGCGCCCGTCGGGCAGCGCTTGATGCAGTTGATGCAGCCCTTGCACTTTTCCTCGTCGAGCCGAACCGAATGAAAAAAGTCCTTGGAAGCCATATAGATCGCTCCGAATCGAGAACGATAGCGCTATTTCACGTCTACACGAAGATACATGGTCGTACCCTCGCCGAGCTTTGTATCTATGCGCATATCGTCCGTGTATTTTTTGATGTTTGGAAGCCCCATGCCCGCGCCGAAGCCCAGCGCGCGGACATTGTCGGGCGCGGTGGAATAGCCCGCCTGCATGGCAAGCTCCACGTCCGCGATGCCGGGACCCTTGTCTGCAAGCACCATGCGGATGCAGTCGGGGTCGATGGAAACGTCGATCGTTCCGCCGTTTGCATGGATGACCATGTTGATCTCGCCCTCATACAGCGCGATGACGACGTTGCGGATCAGCGCGGGATCGAAGCCGAGTTTTTTAAGCTGGGCTTTCACATTGCCGGATGCCTCCCCCGCGCGGGAAAAATCGTCGCCGGGCACGTCGTAATGCAGCTCAATAAGGCTCATTGGATGGTGCCTCCCCGCAAACCCTTTTCATACAGCATCCCGCACGCGGCGAACATGGGCAGCTGCGTGGACAGCAGCACGATGTCGCGGTCACGTGCAAGCCCGATGATGCTTTCATCCGGATGCTTGCCGCGCACGAACACGATGCACTGCATATCCATCATCTCCGCCGTTCGCACCACCTGCGGGTTCACAAGCCCCGAAAGCAGCACCGCCTGCTCTTTTACATATGCCAATACGTCGCTCATCATATCGCTGCCGCAGGCGGAAAAGACCTCGCGGTCGAGGAAGTCCTCGCCGCAGATCACTTCGGCGGACAGGATCTCCTGAATCTCACGAACCGTCATCGTCATGACCTCCTAAGGCGTAATACCATTTCTAATTTAACATTATACATAAAAAATTAAGAACGCACAAGCTGTTTTTGCATATTTTCGGCAGGATGTGTACAGGTTTTCCGTTGGAAACGTTGCAGTGTGTAAGCCCTTGTGCTATAATTATTTTGTTTTTTCGAAAGGGGTAAGCAGAGCATGCATATCGTGATCGTCGGCGACGGCAAGGTCGGCGCCGCGCTGACCGAGCATCTTTCCAAAGAGGGGCACGACGTGGTTGTGATCGACAAAGACCCGCGCGTTGTGGAAGCGATGGCGAACACCTACGATGTTATGGGACTGTGCGGCAACGGCGCGAGTTACAGCGTTCAAAAAGAGGCAGGGGTAGAAAAGGCGCGCCTGCTCATTGCCGCGACCTCGTCGGACGAGCTGAACATTCTTTGCTGCCTTGTGGCAAAGAAGATCGGCGCACGCCACACCATCGCGCGCGTGCGCAATCCCGAGTATGCGCAGCAGCTCCATTTTTTCCGTGAAGAATTAGGCCTGAGCCTGGTGGTCAACCCCGAATTTGCCGCGGCGAACGAGATCGCGCGTATTCTGCGCTTCCCGACTGCGATCAATATGGAGAGCTTTGCGGGCGACCGTGTGGATCTTGCGGAAATCAAGATCGGTGCAAACAACCCGCTTGCGGGGCTGTGTGTGCGCGACATCCCCACACGCTTCAAAGCCCGCGTACTGCTTTGCGCGGTACAGCGCGGCGAGCAGGTCTTTATCCCGAACGGCAGTTTTCAGCTGGAGGCGGGCGACCGCATCCACTTCACCTCCAAGCGCAGCGATATGGCGGCGTTTATGAAGGAGCTGGGCATTTACAAGCACCCGACCAAGCATGTGCTCATCGCCGGCGGCGGCTTTAAGGTGGAACGCCTGATGGTGCTTTGCAAAACGATCGTCGCGCAAATCAAAAAGGCGATCAACGGCCGTGCCGTCGTGCCCGTTAAGGTGGACGGAAGGATGGTCGATTCCAATTATATCCGCGGGGTGCTGACGTATTTAGGCGCCTACGTCGCGATGGTGTGCGTCGGGCCGTTTTTAATTTGCTTTGACGACGTGACCATGGAGGAGGCTGTCGGCGGCGTTCTGACCTGCTTCAACAACGTCGGCCCCTCCTTCGGGCGCATGAGCCCGGTCGGCAACTTCGGGATCCTTTCGAGCTTTTCCAAATATGTGCTGTCCTTTTTGATGCTGGCAGGCCGTTTGGAGATCTACCCGATGCTCATCCTGTTCTACTACAAGGCATGGAAGCGCCGCAACTGAATCTACGCAAGAACCTCCCACCCGTAAGGAGCACAATGCTTTTTACGGGTGTTTTTTGTCGGTTTGCAAATATAGGTCATTTTTCGTAATGGTTGCGCAGAAAATCGAAAGTATCTTCCCCTATTTCTGTTATACTGAAATACATCGTGATAATTTCCATGTTTTTTGTTATGTTTTCGCTGGCAAAGTATCACGGAATCTGCTATGATGCCGAATAGCTATAATAAGCGGATGCAAAAGGAGCGTTAATATGCCCATTTATGTGAAAGACAATATTTTTGTACTGGAAACCGAGCGCACGCAATATGTGTTCGGAATAGACAACAGCGGGTTGAACCGCCATCTGCACTGGGGTGCGAAATGCGATCCCGCAGACTATTTTATTGAGACCTTCGGCGACGAAAATTCCAATCACACCATGCTCGACGAATACCGACAGGAATACACCGTGTTCGGCTCGACGATGTATCGCGAATGTGCACTGAAGGTCCGTTTTTCGGACGGCTGCCGGGAACTGGATCTGCAATACGACGGCTTTGCGCAGGAGGGTGACACGCTGGAGGTGCGGTTCTCGGACCGGCACTATCCGCTTAAAGTGCGGCTCTGCTACGAACTGACCCCGGGCTTTGATGTGTTCACCCGTTGGGTGGAGCTCGAGAATACGGGCGAGCAGCCCATTTTGCTTGAAAAGGTATGCAGCGCCGAATTCTCTCTGCCGTCGCAAAAGCCCTATACGTTCCGCAACACCAACGGCGCCTGGGGCGGTGAAGGGATCGAATGCATGCAGACGCTCATGGGCGGTACGCTGGTGTTTGAAAGCCGCCGCGGCATATCCGGGCACAATCAGTCTCCGTATTTTATCGCGTATCAAAATGCAGATGAAGCCTCAGGCGACGTCTATTTTGCCGCGCTCGCATACAGCGGCAACTTCAAGGTGAGCGCCGCACGCGATCTGTACAGCTTTACGCGCATCCATGTGGGGCTCAATGATTTCGATTTTTCCTATACGCTCCACGGCGGCGAAAGCTTTGAAACGCCGAAGGTGTTTTGCGGTCTTGCTAAAGGTTTCGGAGACATGTCGCGCCAAATGCACAAATTCACCGTGCAAAATGTCCTGCCGCAAGCGTTTGCCGAAAAGCCGCTGCCCGTGCTTTACAATTCCTGGGAAGCGACGGGCTTTGACGTCAATGCCGAAAACCAGATGCGGCTTGCCGAAAAGGCGGCCGCGGCGGGCGTAGAGCTGTTCGTCATGGACGACGGCTGGTTCGGCGCGCGCAACAATGACCGCGCGGGGCTCGGGGATTGGTTCGTAAACTCGGAAAAATTCCCGAACGGCTTGCAGGCGCTGATTTCGCATGTCAACAGCCTCGGCATGGATTTCGGCATCTGGGTCGAGCCTGAAATGGTCAACGCCGACAGCGACCTGTATCGTGCGCACCCCGACTGGACGTATCATTACGATACGCGCACCCCACATGAGCTGCGCAACCAGCGGGTGCTCAATCTGACACGTGCGGACGTACAGGCGTATTTGTTTGAGTTGCTGGATCGTCTGTTGACGGAAAACAACATCCGTTATATCAAATGGGATATGAACCGGCCGTTTTCCGAGACGGGCGCCGATAACCTTGAAAATCCGCAGATGCTTTGGCACCTGCACACGATGGCGGTATATGATCTGGTAGACCGTCTGCGCGCGCGCCACCCGCAGGTGCAGTTTGAAAGCTGCGCTTCCGGCGGCGGGCGGTCGGACCTCGGGGCGCTTTCGCATTTCGATGAAGTCTGGCCCAGCGACAACACGGATGCGATCGACCGCATGACGCTGCAAAAGACCTATACGCTGCTGCGCCCCGTCAAGACCATGCGCGCGTGGGTCACGGACGTCGGCGGTCCGAACAAGCCGACTTCCCTCGAATTTCGCTTCAACATCGCCATGCAGGGCGCTTTGAGCCTCGGCGGGGATCTGACAAAATACAGTGAAGCAGATATGGAAATCTGCCGCGAAAACGTTGCACTGTATAAAGAGATCCGCCCGCTTGTGCAGTTCGGCGATCTGTACCGGCTTGCCGATGCGGACGAGGATGAATTCCTTTGCACGCAGTATGTCAATAAAAGCAAAACGGAAAGCGTCGTGTTCCTCGCCGCCCGCGGCACGCGCTTTTATAAGAAACGTGTGATCCTGCGCCTTGCGGGGCTAGACCCCGTTCGCCGCTATCGGCTGGAATTTGATGGGAAAATGATTGAAAAAAGCGGCGCATATCTTATGGAAGCCGGGCTTGCCGCCCATATTCGCGGCGCGGATTATAACACGGTGCTGCGGCTGTTCGCGGTTTGACGGCGGATGCCCAAATTTTTGACGGACAAAGCCCCGAGGGACATCCCTCGGGGCTTTCGCTTGCTTATGTCTTTACAACGGTTACAGCTGCATATCCATATCGCGGTGCGGGATGCGGCCGTCAAGGTATTCCTCGCCGTATTCCCGAAACCCAAACTTATTATAAAAGGGAACGGCGTAGGACTGTGCGCTGACATACGCGCGCCGGGCGCCTGATTCTCTTGCACGGGCAAGCAGCGCTTCCACCACGGCTGCGCCGAGATGCCGCCCGCGGTACGGCTTCAGAACGGCGATACGTCCGAGCTTTGCCGTGCCGTCGGCCAGCAGCACCAGCCGCCCTGCGGCAACGGGCGCATCTCCGTCGAAAATCGCGAGGTGCGGACAGGTTTTATCCGCTTCATCAAACTCCTCTTCGGGCAGATACCCCTGCTCGTCGATAAACACGGTTTTTCGAACGGCGGCACAGGGCGTATAAGACTCGCCGCTTTCATACCAGACCGTTTTCATTTCGCTTTTGCCCCGGTTACAGGCTGCACTGCAAATTTGAATTCGATCTCATCACGGAATGTGAAGCGGTACTGCTCGAGTGCATCGGGGCCGCAGGCGTTTGAGCCCGCGCCGCGCATAAAGCCGTCGATCGAAAGAAAGGTTGTGTTTTGCGCGCGCAGGTCTTCGCGGTGCTTCGCTTCGCTTAACAGCGCCTGCGTATAGTCGTGCACGCTGAAGCTGAATTTCGGAAGTCCGATCACGGCGACGCCGTCACCGTTTGCATCGGTCAAAACAAGGCGCTTCGTGCCGCCGTGGTTGCCGTTATCCTGCGGCTTAATGTAATTTTCGTGCATTTCGGCAACCGTGGCCTTATAAAGTCCAACCGGGGACTGGGCGTTGAAATCACACAGGTTTTCACGCGCACCGCGGCCGTAGTATTCGACGTTGGAGAACGCTGCGGGCAGTTCGACCGTCACGCCGAAGCGCGGCAGATCCTTGCCGCCGAACATCGTGCGCTCCAATTCCGCTTCGACGACTATGGTGCCGTCCGGGAATACGCTGTATTCCATTTCACAGAAATACCACGCCAGCCTGCCGGCGGTCATTTTATATTTTGTTTTGACGCGCACGCAGTCTTCTTTTTCTTTCGCATCCATGCCGACGAAGACAGGGTGGATAAGCGCCAGCTTTTTGCGGTTCCACTTCGGCGTCCAGGCATAGGAATCATTATCGATCGGGACGCGGTAGATGTTCGGCACAAAGCCCGTTTTTCCTGCGGCAGGCAAGGTGTTCAGGCGCTCCTTGCCGCCGACCTGATAGCTTTCCAGCGCGCCGGTTTCACAGCTGAACACCACGCGGCAAAGGTCGGACGCGATCATATACTGCTCACCGTTCTTTGCAAGCGAGATCTTTTTGCTTTGATCGATGTGCAGGTCATTCGGAATATCCTGCAGCACAAACTGCTCGTGCGCGATCTCCTCGCCGCTTTGCGTGTCAACGTATGTCATGTTCAGAAGGATGTCCGCATCTTTGCGGATCTCGCCGAGTGGGAATTCCAGCGTCTGCTCGCCGCAGGGCGGGATATTCGTTTGCAATTCACCTGTTTTTTGCACCGCGCCGTTTTCCGCAAGCGACCACTGCACGGTGATATAATCCGAGTTGCGGAAGCGGTTGGTATTGCGGAAAGTGTAGGTCGCCGCGTCCACCTGCTTTGCGCGCAAGGGACGGTAGACCTCTTTCATCTCCCACGCACCCGTATGCGGCGTGCGGTCGGGATAGAAAAGCCCGTCCACGCAGAAGTTCCCGTCGTGCATCTCTTCACCGTGGTCGCCGCCGTAGGTGTATTCGTTTTTATATTTTTTATCATCTTTGCCGTGGTACACCGCATGGTCGCACCACTCCCAAATGCAGCCGCCCATCAGCTTATCGCTTGAATAAAAGGTCTGCCAATAATCCTCCAGACTGCCCGGGCCGACGCCCATGGCATGGGCATACTCGCACAGGAAGAACGGTTTGCCGACATATTCGCTGCCGCGCGTTTCATCGCGGGTCTTTTCGACATTATGGATATCGGTATACATTTCCGAGATCACATCATAGCCCTTACGTTTGGTGCGGATAACACCCTCATAGTGCACGGGGATTTCGGGACATTCCTGCTTCAGATAGGCACAGCAAGCGTCTTGATTCGCGTAGCCGCCGGATTCGTTGCCCAAAGACCACATGGTCACACACGGGTGGTTGCGGTCACGCATATACATACGGCGCACGCGGTCGAGATAGCGCGGCTCCCACTTCGGGTCATGGCTGATGAGGTTGGGCTTATACAGCTTATGCGGGCCGACGGAGTTTGTGCCGTGCGTTTCAATATCCGCTTCGTCCACAACATAAAAGCCCATGATGTCCGCGAGTGTCAAAAGCATCGGGTCGGGCGGATAGTGCGAGGTGCGGATGGTGTTGACGTTGAACTGCTTCATAAGCCGCAGGTCTTTTTCGATATCCGCCGCGGTCATCACATAGCCCGTCACGGGGTGGCTGTCGTGATGGTTGACGCCCTTCATTTTGATATGCACGCCGTTGAATTTGAATACGGCGCCATCAATGGAGACGGTCTTGAAGCCCGTCACATTGCGTACAACGGACAGGGTCTCCCCGTCCTTTTTGAGGGTCAGCAGCAATTCGTAAGTCTTCGGCAGCTCGGCGCTCCATTCTTCGACCGCGAGATTTTCAAAGACGAACTTTGTATCAGACGCTGCAGGCAGTTCCTTCGCTGCTAAAACAGTCTCACCGTCGAAAAGCGCTGCTTCAAGCGTGCAGCCGTCTTCTGTGCCGAGCACCTCGGCGTGTATGTGCAGCGCATATGTCCCGTTGCTTTCACGCGCCGTTTTGACTTCAAAATCGTTAAGATATGTCCCATCCAGCTCGTAAAGCAGGACGTCGCGGAAAATACCCGTTTCGCGGAACATATCCTGACATTCGAGATACGTGCCCGTGCACCAGCGGTGCACCACGCACAAAAGCTCGTTTTCACCCTCCTGCACAAAGGCGTTCAGATCGAATTCGGCGGTGTTGTGCGCGCCCTCGGAATAGCCGACAGTCTTGCCGTTTACGTAGACATCCAAGCACGGCGCAACACCTAAGAAGCTCAATATGTAGGTCTTGGAAAGGTCTGTAACCGTAAAGGTCGTACGGTACACACCGACCGCCATTTCCGCAGGCAGTTCGGGCGGCATCAGGTGGAATTCATACCGTGAATTGAGATAAACGGGCGGACGATACCCTGTGCGCTGCCATGTGGAAGGCACCTGCACGCGGTCAAACTGCACGCGCTCGGTATCGAACTCTTTCGGTACGAGCGCGGTCTTGTCGTAATACTTAAAGTCCCACTCGCCGGAAAGCACCCGCACCATGTCGCTTCTAAAGCGTTCGGTCAGGCAGTCCGTTTTGTAGAGCGCCGCTTTGTCGCGGTACGGGATAAAATACGCGCGCGCGGCGCGTTTGCCCGCTTCCATCACATCAAAATTGCGGTAATTGTCTCGGTTGAGCGAATATTGCATATTCGGGTCCCCCTTGTTCTGCGAAATAGTCCATACAGTGCACATGGTAGCATATTTTGACTCGTTTGGCAATTCCATATGTGAAAAAATTGACGCAAAGATATAAAATTTATGCCGCCCGTTTGGAACGGGCGGCGTTTCAATAATTATTTTTCCTGCGGCAGAACGACCTGCCACGCTTCTAAAAGGCGCTCGAACGTCCAAGCCGCGTTCGCGGGACTTGTGGACGGCAGGCATTGCGCCGTGATCCCCGTTTTCGGCAGCAGATAGCGGTCATACAGCTTCCCTGCCGTTTTGCCGTTTGTGAACACGTGCGTAATCTGCGAATGCGCCAAAATCGGCGTAAGGTCATTCGGCACGGCGTTTTGAATGCTCGCGTCCGAGGAACCCGTGATCTCACACGAAGCGATGACATCCCACAGCGCGAAATGATGCGCGAGGATGAGCCTCTGTTTTTCGGGGATGGTTTCGGGCGTGGGTTCGCCGACAAGCGCCGAGATCACGCGCCAAAAGCGGTTTTGCGGATGGCCGTAAAAGAAATTCTGTGCGCGGGATTTGACGGACGGAAAGCTGCCTAAGATCAGCACGCGGCTGTTTTGGTCGTAGAGCGCGGGAAACGGATGGGAAAGACGTTCGGGCGCCGACATATTGCGCGTCATGCGAACACAAAGGTCGTCACGGACTGCGCGGGGACTTCGCCCGTGTATGCGCCGTCCTGTGCGATAAGCGGCGAAGTGACTTCTTCAAGGTCGTGCTGCGCGTCCGTCAGGTACGCCTGCACTTCGGAAACATTTGCGTCGCGGTCAAAGCGCAGCGTACAGCTTTGCGGAGTATCGGCGGAATTGACGACGATGACCGTGATGGTTTCCCCGTCGGAAAAGGCGACTGAGGAAAGCGGGCTTTCTTCGTTGAGCTTTGTGCGGATACGCTGTGCACCCGGCTCGACAAAGCGCGAGAAATTCCCCAATGCCCAAAGGCGCTTGGTCGTTTCATAGGTATGCGCGTCGCGGTCCACATAGATAAGACCGTCGCGGTAATCGTAAGCGGAAACGGCGATCCAATAGCTCCAGCTTTCAGCGTCAAGGATCGTCAGATCCTCGATCATGGTTTGCGCGAGCACCAGCGCAGAATCCATGGTCACATCCTTGCCGTTCACCATTTCCGTCCATTCCGTGCACGCCACGGCGAGGTCCGGGTAGTGCCAGCGCAGATACCGCGCGGTCTTTTCCTTATCCTCCGCCGTTCCCCAATAGGAATGGGTGTCCACCGTTTGGAACACGGCGGAAAGCGTATCGTCGTCGGCAATGGCTTCGAGATACCGTTTAAGCGTATCGCCGAACGGCTGCCCGGATTCAAACATCGAAAGCGAGACGGTATCCGTCATGCCGCGCGCCTGCATTTCGGCAAGGAACACCTTATAGATCGCGACGACCTCTTCAGGCTCATAATGGCAGCCCTCCTGCCCGCCCTGCCACGTCCACTGCGGCTCATTGATCGGCGAAACGGCGGTCACGGGGATGCCCTCGGCACGGAAATGCGCAGCGGCATCGAGCACATAATCCGCAAAGTTTTGATACTGCGACGCATCCAGATTCGGCAGGGAAAAATAGTGATTTTCGCCGTTCTCATCGGTATAATCAAGCCGGGAGGTATCGGGATCGGAATGGGTCTTACCGTTTATGGTCATGGTATCGGGCGCGCTGTTGGAGAAAAACACCACGCTCGGTACGCCGAGCTCGGTCGCCTTTCGCATGCACCAGACGGCGTTTGCATCGAGCGTATAATCCACGGTGCCGTCGGCGGCAATAAAGCTCTGCGTTTTGCGCCAAGGGTCGGAATAGTAGGAGCTGTCCTCTGCCTTGGAACCTGCACCGAGGTTGTAGCGGTAAATGTCGAGATCGATGCCCGTGTCGCCGTAGAGAAGCGTCAGAATCTCGTCGCGTACCGCTTCACCGCTCTCGCCGACCTCAGTCCAGCCGCCGACGTCCTGCGCCCACCACGCGGCACTCGCCCCGAAGCCCTGCATGGTCTGGTAGGTCTTGCCGGTATCCACGGAAATCACGCTCTGCCCGTCCTTATCACACGCCGTCAGCATAAAAATCAGCCCTCCGAGCACACACAGTCCCACAAGAATTTTTCGGAATCTCATGTTTCTCCTCCATGCAAAAAGCGGGCAGAAAGGCGCCTTGCCCCTGCCCGCATATGTTTATTTTGTGCCGAAAATACGGTCGCCCGCATCGCCGAGGCCCGGCACGATGTAGCAGTGCTCATCGAGCTTTTCGTCGAGCGCGGCGCAGTAAATGTCCACGTCCGGATGCGCGCTCGTGAGCGCCTCAAGCCCCTCCGGCGCGGCAATGATGCCCATGAATTTAATGGACTTCGGATGATAGGTCTTGATCTGGCTGATCGCGTCCACCGCGGAACCGCCCGTGGCAAGCATCGGATCAAGCACGATGACCTCGCGCTGCGAGATATCCGACGGCAGCTTGCAGTAATACGGAACGGGCTTGACCGTTTCGGGGTCGCGGTACATGCCGATGTGCCCGACCTTTGCGGAAGGCACCAGCTCCAGCACGCCGCCGAGCATACCCATGCCCGCGCGCAGGATCGGTACGAATGCGAGCGTTTTGCCCGAGATCACCTTGGTTTTTGCCATGGAGACCGGCGTTTCGATCTCGACCTCCTGCAGCGGCAGGTCGCGCGTTGCCTCATAGCACATGAGCATGGCGATCTCCTGCACGAGCGAACGGAATTCCTTAGAACCCGTGTTCTTGTCGCGCAGAAGCGTGAGCTTGTGTTGGATCAGCGGATGATTGGTGATGGTAACCTTTCCCATAAAGCGCCTCCGAGAGTTTATTCATATCGTTTTTCATTATAGCCTGTCCGACAAAAAATTACAAGGATTTTTCAAGGGATTCGATCATATAAGTTATGCCTTGTTCAGATTCTCGCCGTTTTCCAGCGCAGCGATCTGATCGATGCGGCGCTGGTGCCGCCCGCCCTCAAAATCCGTATGCAGGAACACATCTACAAGCTCGCACGCAAGCCCCGCGCCGACCACGCGCCCGCCGAGGCACAGCACGTTCGCGTCGTTGTGCAGTCTTGTGTACTTTGCGGCAAAATAGTCCGAGCAGCACGCAGCGCGTATGCCATGGATTTTGTTCGCCGCCATGGAAATGCCGATGCCCGTTCCGCAGCAAAGCACAGCGCGGCTGCTTTTGTCGGGATCGGCGAGCAGTTTCAGGCAGGTTTTCTGCGCGATGGGCGCGTAGTCCACCGAGTCCTTGGAATCCGTACCGCAGTCTACAAAGGGGATCTCCTGTTCCGTGAGATACGCCTTGATTTCTTCCTTGAGTGCATAGCCGCCGTGGTCGGCGCCGAGATAGATCATACCGTTTGCTCCTTTTGCTTTGTTTTTTTATTCAATTCCCGCTGCGCCTGCGGCAGCCGGAGATAGACAGGGCTGAGCTTGGCCGCCTCCACGGGAGCTTCCCCGCGCGCCATGTGTGCCCTTGCCAAAAAGGCGACGCTTGACGCGCGCGGCAGCCGAAGCTGCGCGGGTGCCGTCACAAGGCGTTCGCCGAGTTTTTCTTGCAGGGCATTGTATACGAGCGCTGCGCCGTCGCCGACGAGCAGAATTTGCCCCGCGATCTGCCCGAGCCGTTCGCTGAGCACTTCAATGGTCAGCGCTTCGTCGGGCGTTCGGCGTTCGCCGTTTTGGAAAAGCGCGGTGTAGACCTGCATGCAGCGCGCATCCATGACCGCGCAGACCGTCCCCTGCGTGCCGAAAAACGGATAGGCGGCGGCTTCGAGCGCCGAAACGGGGAAGCAGGGCTTGCCCGCCGCGTCCGCCATGCCTTTTGTCGCCGCCACGCCGATGCGCACGCCCGTGAAAGAACCGGACCCCACGGTCACGGCAAACAGGTCGACAGAAGAAATCGGCGTTTCGCTGACAGTGAGCAGAGCTTCGGTCATGGGCATAAGCGTGCGGCTGTGCTTGAGCGCGGTCGCCAAAAAGCTCTCGCCCAACAGCTTGTCATCGTCCGTCAGCGCAGCGCTTGCCGAAACGCTTGCACATTCCAGCGACAAAATCCTCATAGCTTTACCCCCTCCACCGTGATGATGCGTTCGTTTTCCTGCGCGCCCGGTGCGAGCGTTACACGGATCGCGTCTTCGGGCAGGGCGTTTTCGATGTTTTCGCTCCATTCTACGCACAGCACGCTGCCTGCGTCCATATACTCAAAGAAGCCCGTGGAGGCAAGATCCTCCCACGTATCCACCCGATACATATCAAAATGGCAAAGCTCGTCATTCGCGCCGTAGACGTTGACGATCGCAAAGGTCGGGCTGCTGACCGCATCGGGAAGCCCCATGCCGCGGGCGACGCCTGAGACAAACACGGTCTTGCCCATGCCCATCGGGCCAAACAGCGCCACGACCCTGCCGCCGCCCCGGAGGGCTTCGCCAAGCTGTACGCCGAGCGCGAGCGTTTGCGCCGCATTTTTTGTTACAAACTGCTGCATGCCATCACCGAGACAAGTATACCACGCTTTAATTTTTCCGTAAATACTTTTTTCCTTGAAAAACCACGGGCGGCATACTATAATAGCCATAGGCATATACCGAAAAACGATTTAAAATAAGACGACCGCCGCAAAAAAATGCGGGCGGGCAAGCCATATAAGGAGCCGCCATGAAAAAACGTTTGGGCGCCGTAAGCCTTTTTATAAAAGAAACCGATAAGCTGCTGTTTTTCTCGTGCATTGCCGCGTCGCTGTTCGGCCTTTTGATGGTATACAGCGCCACGCGCTGCGACCGCGATGAAGGCGAATTGTTTTCGCGGGATTTTCTCATTATGTTCATCGCCGTGGTCTTAGGCATCGGGATGTGCCTTGTGATCTCGTATTTCAATTATGAGGTCTTCACGCGATATTGGCTGATCATCGGCGCCGTATGTATCATAGCGCTGCTGCTGCTGTTCCCGTTCGGCTCCGGCCCCTCGTCGCGTCCCGACGCGCGCACATGGATACGGTTCGGCGACCTGTTCAGTATCCAGCCCTCGGAATTTGTAAAGATCGGCTTTATCATCACGTTCAGCGTGCACCTGGAACGCCTGCGGGACAAGCTCAACCGCTTTTGGAGCGTCGCGCAGCTTGGGCTGCACGCCCTTATTCCCACCGCGCTCGTCCTGCTGACGGGCGACATGGGCTCGGCGCTGGTCTTCCTCATTATTGCGGTCATTATGCTCTTCATCGGCGGGGTGCACTGGGGGTACTTCTTAGGCGGTTTTGCGCTGCTGTGCGCGGCTGTGCCGCTGGTATGGACGTTCGTGTTCTCTTCCATTCAGAAAAACCGCTTTCTTGCCCTCATTTACCCCGAGCTTTACCCCAACATCATCTATCAGCAGCAAAACGGCATCAACGCCATAGGCTCCGGCGGCATTACGGGACAGGGGCTGTTTCAGGGCGCATACACACAGGCAGGCACCGTGCCTGAAAGCCAGAACGACTTTATCTTCACCGCCATCGGCGAGGAACTGGGCTTTATCGGCTGCCTTGCGGCGCTCGGGCTTTTGTGCCTCATTTCGGTGCGGCTCATCCTCATCGGCAGGAAATCACGGGAGCGTTCGACGAACCTCATTTGCTGCGGCATGGCGGCGATGATCATTTCGCAGACGGTCATCAATGTCGGCATGTGCTTAATGCTCATGCCCGTCATCGGCATCACCCTCCCCTTTTTCTCGGCGGGCGGATCGTCGAACCTCGGCGTTTACCTCGGCATTGGCTTGGCACTGAGCATTTACCGCCACAACTGCGACCAGGGCGCGGTGAATATCCGCGTTTATGATTCCTTAAAGAATGTACAGTAACTCCCTGTAAAACGAAAGGAGTGCGGAAAGTTTGGAAGCTTTTTTCTCACAGTTTGAATACCTTTCGCGGTATGTGCTCACGGGCATAGCCGTGTTGCTTCTCTTGCGGTGCGTATTTTCGCTGTTTCGTCTGCGCCCGCGCCGCGAGGTCATGGCGACGCTCGTAAATCTTGCGGACGACAGTGAGATCGAAATCGCAAATTGGGAGACCTCCATCGGTCGCAGTCGCTCGTGCGACATCGCGCTTCGCAAATACGGCACGGTCTCGCGCTTTCATGCGGTGCTCGCGCTTCGCAAGGAGGGCTGGTTCATCTTCGACACCGAGTCCAAGACCGGCGTATATGTCAACGGCGAGCAGATCCGCCGGGCGCGGCAGATCACAGACGGCGACACCATCTCATTCGGCAACGTCGTGATGAAGTTCAATTCAAACGGCTACGGCGAGGCACAGGAGGATGAAAACGGCGAGGTCGCCGACTTTACGAATGCGGCGCGGCTTGTGAACCTTGCCGACAACAGCGCGTTTTACCTGCGCGGCAGCTGCCTTATAGGTCGCGACCGTCACTGCAATATCTGCCTGCCGATGCGCGACATCTCCGGCGAGCACGCCGAGGTGTATTTGACGCGTGACGGCTGGATGGTTTCCGACCTGCAGTCGGAAAACGGCACGTACTTAAACGGCGAGCTGGTATTCGGTGCATATCCGCTGTATGACGGCGACATCATCTCCGTCGGCGCATACAGCTTTATGTTCAGAGAGTAAGGGGGCGCAGCGTATGGCAACCAAAAAGAAAAAAGCGACGCACGCGCGCCGATACAGAAAGCCTGTTAAATGGCCGTTCTGGCTGCTTTTGATGACACTGTTCCAGCTTTCCTGTATGCTGCAAATTTACATCAACGGCACACAGGAGAGTATGGTCACGCTGTTTACGGTATACGGCGTATACATTGCGGCGGAATGGATTTACTTTTTTGTGTTCGGCATCATACTGCGGCGAAAAAGCTTTGAGATCGAGCTCATCGCGTTCTTTTTAACCGGGATTGGGCTTACGCTTACGACAAGCGTCTATCCCGACCGCGCCTATACCCAGCTTGTTGCAGTGCTCATGGGCATGATCGTCTTTATCGTGATGCTTTGGGTCTTGAGCGATACAAAGCGTGTCATTAAGCTGCGTACGCCCGTGGCAATCCTCGCGTTAGCGGCACTCGGCATCACGCTGATCATAGGCGATGAGATCAACGGCGCGAGGAACTGGATCGTGATCGGCGACGGTGCTTTGTCCATCCAGCCGTCGGAGATCGTTAAGGTCGCGTTCGTATTTGTCGGTGCGGCGACGCTTGAACATTTGCAGTCCACAAGAAGCCTGACCAAATACATTTTGTTCGCGGGCGCATGCATCGGCATGCTGTTCCTGATGAAAGATTTCGGTACGGCACTGATCTTCTTCTTTACATTTATCGTCATCGCGTTCCTGCGTTCGGGCGATATCAAGACCATTTTCCTTGTCTGCACGGCAGCGCTGTTGGGGGGCCTTGGCATCCTTACGTTCCGCCCCTATGTTGCGAATCGTTTCCAGACCTACCGCCATGTTTGGGAATATTCCAACGGCGGCGGCTATCAGCAGGTACGTTTGCTCATCTATTCAGTAAGCGGCGGGCTGTTCGGGCTCGGCATCGGCAACGGCAGGCTGCGCTCAGTCTATGCGGCGACGGAGGACCTCGCATTCGGTATGGTGTGCGAGGAATTCGGCATCATTATCGCTTTCACGGTGCTTCTGACCTTTGTGGCGCTGGTGGTCTACTCCATCCGCTATTCGGTAGCGGCGCGCTCCACGTTTTATTCCATTGCCGCGCTCGCCGCTTCGTCGCTTCTGCTGTTTCAAGCGGCGCTGCACGTATTCGGCGTAACGGACCTGCTGCCGTGGACGGGCGTGACGCTCCCCTTTATTAGCCGCGGCGGCAGCAGTATGATGTGCTGCTGGGGCTTGGTGGCATTTATCAAGGCGATCGACGTGCGCACCTACAGGCGCTATGACAAGATCGAGCGAAGCTGAGGGAAAGGAGACGGCCGTATGAAAACGCTATCCCGCAGAGCATGGATTCTGTACGCCCTTGCCGCCCTGTTTGTAGCGGGGCTCGGCATCCTTTTCTATACCTTTTGGTCAAACGCGGACGATTGGGCAATGCGCCATGCGAACCGCCACCTATATGCAGGCGACACGCTCACCGCCGCGGGCTCCATTACAGACGAAACGGGCGCCGTGCTTGCCGAGACCGTAGACGGTGATCGGCAGTACAACGACGACCGCGACGTTCGTACCGCCACGCTGCATGTGGTCGGAGACTCCGAGGGGTATATCGCAACCGGCGTGCAGACCGCCTATCAGGAGGAACTGACCGGCTACAATTTTGTGGACGGCGTATATGACGTCAAAAGATACGGGAAAGGCAACGATTTGCAGCTTTCCGTAAACGCAGATCTATGCGTAACGGCGTATGATGCGCTCGGAGACGAAAAAGGCACGGTCGGTATTTTCAATTATGAGACCGGGCAGCTCGTTTGCGTGGTCTCAAAGCCCGCGTTCGACATTGCAAACAAACCCACAGAAAACATCAACAATGATACGACCGGCGAATACGAGGGCGTATATATGAACCGTTTCTTTTCGGGGCTTTATACGCCGGGTTCGACCTTTAAGATCATCACCGCCGCCTCGGCGATCGACAACATCTCGGACATTGACGACCAACGCTTCCGCTGCACAGGCAGCTACGGTATTGACGGCGGCTCGGTCAAGTGTCTGGGCACGCACGGCACGATCGGATTTGAGCGCGCGCTGAATGTTTCGTGCAACAGTGCCTTTGCGCAGATCGCCTTGCAGGTCGGCACGGAAAATCTCACGGCGACCACCAACGCGCTTGGCTTCAACCAGCGCTATACACTGGGGAACATCCGGCTTGCGCAAAGCCGATTCGATCTTTCCGAAGCGTCGCAGCTTGACCTCGGCTGGGCGGGCGTCGGGCAATACACAACGCTTGTCAACCCCTGCCACATGCTGATGATCGTCGGCGCCATTGCAAATGACGGGCAGGCGGTCATGCCGTACCTTGTCGAACGCATCACCACCCAAAACGGCGATACCGTCTTAGAAGCGGAGACCACGCTCGGCGCACAGATGTTTTCGGAATCCACCGCCGCGCGGCTGCAGGAGCTGCTGCGCTCGAATGTCGAAAACTACTACGGTGACCGGCGCTTTCGCGGGCTTGAGATGTGCGGCAAAACCGGCACGGCGGAGGTCAGTTCCGAAGAGGGTGGCGACGACCCGCATGCGTGGTTCGTGGGGTACTCGCAGCGCGAGGATCTGCCCTACGCGATCGTCGTGGTCGTAGAAAACGGCGGCGGCGGCAGCTCGACCGCCATCCCGGTGGCAAACGAGGTCATGCAGGCCGTGGACGATTTGTATGGGGAATAAACAAATAACCCACAATTTGGAACACCCCGCCGAGTAAAACGGCGGGGCGTTTTGGTAGATAACGGGGTTTTTCTTTTATATGTTAAAAATAGTCTACGCCCACAGTGTCTGCATGATTCTCGGATAGCATTCATCTACAATATTCAATGTCCGAAACATCAATTCTTTTGCAACCGGCGCGGCGGTCTCCGCTGTAATCGTTGCGTCATAAGAAGCAGTGACCTCATTGTCCGCATCTAAATAAAACCGCAGCCAGCGATATTCAACCATCAATTCATTGAGCGTTTTGAGCATATCCGCAGTCTTGTTTTGCGGAACCTTCGCAATGGTAAAAACACGCAGCGCAACATCTTTACCGCCCAGATCGAAAAAAAATTGTATGGAAATGGTGTTAATATTGTTTCCGTTGTACTTTACACCCACCCAATCCTTTTCCTCACGCTCTTTGGCCTCATACTTAATTTGCTCACTGTCCATGTATTGTAAGAATCTTTTTGTTGTCTCTTGCATGGGAACTTCCTCCATTTCAAAATCATAAAGGCTCGGGACGATTCTGTGTCTAAAACGACACAGAGCCGTCCCTTACTTTTCCGGCGTACAGCATAGAGTGGTCGACGGACGTGGACGTTATGTATTGTCCTTCCAGATCTGGCACTTGCGATATTCCTCGCCATAGTCCGGCTTGCAGACATATTTTACTTCACTGCTGTCGCCGTACATGATCTTGTTCGGGCACAGGTCACACTGGTACTGATCGCGGTACCCGCCCTTGTATACGAGATGCGGACATCTTGCCATGATTACACCTCCTTTCCATCCTGATATGGTGTATCCTCAATTCCTTCTTTTTGAAGGTGTTGAACCAACTTATCCAAAGGCGTTTTGAACAGTTTGTGAAACCACGAGAAATTACCAAAACACTTAACCGCCGTTGGACTTATTGCATAATACAGACGAATAAACAGTCTACCAAATACAGATTCTGCCAAAACGCTGTCTCGATATCTGCGCAGTGTCCAGACCTGCGGACAATCATAAGAACCGTAAACACAGGTTGCAACATAGCAGCCTTTTGTTTTTTCTTGTGAATTGACAGTTTCTGTTCGACTGCTATTCAATTCTACAGGTACATCGTCTATTATGTTATTTGTTAGATTATATATTTCTTCATCTGTTATTGCATATCCCAGTCGCTTCGCTTGCTCTAAATATTGGATTGCTTTTTTCTTGTTTTTATATCCTGGTTCTGTTGCATAAATTAAGCCCGCATTATAATTTGCATTAACAATGCAAATCATGGATTCGTCATAAGCTCGAGGAGGGGTATCAACAATTTTATATGTAGCCAATTCTTCAAATCCGGCCAAAGCCCCTCGAATGTTTTTTTCACCCAGAAATCCGCCATAAGCTAGGTTGGCAATATAGTAAATGGAGTCAACATAATCACAATCATTTTGTGCTTCAATAAGCCATTGATATGCTACTCTGTAATCTTGATTTTCAAAATGTATTTTCCCGATTTGTGCTTTCGCCATGGCAAGACAACGTTTTTTCTGTAATTTCCACTCCTCTGTTGCATTGGGGCTGCTTATTAAGCCGTTTTGCAAAATTTCGATTGCAAGTTTTAAATTTTGTATAGCAAGGTCAATTTCACCTTTTCTTGCATAAGCTATTCCCAAACGAATAATCGGCATAGGCTCCATAGCCAAAATATCAACTGCCTCTTTATTATTCATCCATAGCACCATGTATTGAATAGTAGAATCATAATCTTTAACGAGGTTATATAGTCTTGGCAGTTCAAATTTATAACCAAAATAATCAAAGTTATAAACAAGTATTTCACAATAAACTATCATTTCCTTTAAATTAAAGGCGGCCTCTGCTTCTTCATATTTTTTTACTATGAATTCTTTTTGTTCCTCTAACGAAAGGTTACTTATACTCGTCAGTATTTCATTTTTTGTTTGCAAAAAAACATCTCCCTGTTATTTCATTTTCTCAAAGCATCGCAAAATGCTCGTCTCCCTTATGTTCGCACAATTATTAGATGTACGACAGTTTGATTATACATATTTTAGATGTATTTGTCAATACAATTTTTAGATGTATTGTACGATATGCACGGTGATAAAATATGTATTACAAACGGATTCGGGAGCTGCGTGAGGATAACGACGAATTGCAAAAGGACATTGCCAAGCTGCTGAATACGACCCAGCAGCATTACAGCAAAATTGAAAACGGCGGTACGGAGATCACCGCCGACCGGATCATTAAGCTGGCAAGGCACTACAAGGTCAGCGCAGATTATATTTTGGAGCTTTCCGACGAAAAAAGACCCGCAAACGGCAAGCAGCGCTATCCACGAGGATAGCGCTGCTTTTTCATGATCGGGGTCAAGGGATGATTCAGCATCTTTGCGCGCAAAAGCATTCTCGACTTTTTCACAACAGGATTCCCTTATCCGAGGATCTCGCTTTGCTTTTTCTTGCTGAAGCCGTTTAGCACAAGGGCATAGGATGCATCCAGCATTTCTTTCAAGACCTCGTCGGGCACGTCGCCGTCCGGGCGCACGGAATTCCAATGCATTTTATTCATATAGTACCCGGGTAATATGTCCTTATATTGCTCCCGCAGAAGCGCGCCGTCAGCGGGTTCGAGCTTCATCGTTATGTATTTGGGGTTGTCATTGCTGTCCAGGCAAAGCGCCGTAAACAGCTTGTCGCCGATTTGGTAACGGATCCAATTCCACTCTGCTTTAAAGTCTTTCGTAACGCCTTTTTTAGACATCAAATATGCGTCCAGCCAGTCGTATCGCATAGCAAACCTCCTGCGGTGTGTTTGCCGTAATTATAAAAGGCAGAAGCGGATGTTGTCAATATGCGCTGCGGTATGCTCTTGCAACGCGGCGATAACCGTCTCTTGATACGCGCCTTTTCCTACACGCACCTTTTTTAATCTGCCGTATCAAAATCCTGCAAAAATCTTGGAATTTCTCTTGACAAACCGTGGCGCGCCATATATAATATTCAAGCATTTGAATTTGCGCTGATAGCTCAGTTGGATAGAGCATCTGCCTTCTAAGCAGAGGGTCGGGGGTTCGAGTCCCTCTCAGCGCGCCACTTTTGCGCGAGAGATGAGCTTAAAGCAAATGCAGTTTGATAGCTTCGTTTGCCTTACTTTTGCGCAAAGCCTTTTATATGGTGGGTATAGCTTAGTTGGTTAAAGCGCCAGTTTGTGGCACTGGAGACCGTCGGTTCGAATCCGACTATCCACCCCACTTTTTAAACTCCGCCGCAAGCCCGTAAGGCAAGGGCGGAGTTTTTTCAAATCCATATTGGGGTGTCGTCAAGCGGTAAGACACAGCACTTTGACTGCTGCATTCGTAGGTTCGAATCCTGCCACCCCAGCCAAAAATACACAGAAGCGGGTTTTCCTGCTTCTGTGTATTTTTTATGCGGGATTCGAACCTGTGAAGGTCTGCGCGTCAAAAAAAGTCCCTTGGAAAAAAACCGTTCTCATATGAGAGCGGATTTTGCTTGGTGTTTTTCTATATTCATTATGTACGACGCATTCTTATTTTACAATAAAGACACCGACACGCACCTCTACCGAGATGGATACTTTCGGGCGGCACAGCGACCCGCCCCTACCGGGTTGTACAGACTTCGTCTTTTCTTATTCTCCCATCTTCACCGATTCGAGGTCTGCTTTTGCCGCTTTGCCGTCGAAACGGATCAATTCGATGTTCTCGCAATATGCGGCATCCAGCGCATGGGCATAGTCATCGCAGACATTCTCGAACCGCACCTTGACCTTTTCAAGCGTTACATTCTTCGCGTACCGCAGGAAAAAGCCCGAATTCTTGTGCTGCTCCACGCCGTGATCCTTGCAAGGGCGCAGATCGTACAGCCCGCAGTCCCATTTGGAGGTCTTGGAAAGCGTCACACGGACATTCTCGAAAGTCACGTCCTCGATCGTGTTCTCTGCATTGCCGTGGATCAGCACACCGTTTTCACCCTTACAGGTAATATTATAAAACCGCACATTTTTGATCTTCCCCGAACGCGTGTTCTCGTCGCGGTCAAAGGTCGTCAGCACAATCGGCTCGGCCGTGCCCCACCAATCCGGGCAGAAGCGGCGTGTTTCGATCATAATGTTGGAATACTGCACGTTTTCCACGTTGCCGCCGTCGCGGATCTGAATGGACAGCCCGCGGTTGGAACGGCTGATGATGCAGTTGTCCACAAGAACATTGCGAAAATCACCCACGCCCTCCGTGCCGATCTTGATCGCCGCGGAGGTGGAAATGAGCGTACAGCCGCTGATCAGGATATTTTCGCACGCCCCGTATTCCGCGTTACCTTTAGAGGTTTTCAGGCAGATGCAGTCGTCCGCACATTCAATGTGACAGCCCAAAATGCGCACATTCGTGCAGTGGTCGGGGTCGATGCCGTCGGAATTCGCGACATCCAGATCATTGAGGATGCGAATCTGCGAGATCAGCACATCGTCGCACCCTGCCGGGTGCAGTGTCCAGAACGGCGCGTCGGTAATGGTGATGTCACGAAATGAAATATGGTTGCTCTTTTCGATATAAATGACCGTTGGGCGCGGATAAAAATTGCCCGTGACATAATAACGGTCTTTGCGCTCGACAAACGCGTGACCGTTGGCGTCGATCACGCCCTCGCCCGTTATGGAACAGCCGTCCGCTTCGAAGCCGTACAGGAACGCAAACGAAGGCTTGCCCGTAACCGGGTTGCCGATAAGGGCGGTTTTCGGATCGTTGATCGTCTCGCACGGACGGATGTAGCCGTTGATGTCCGCCGTCGCTTTGAGCCGCGCGCCCTTTTGCAGATGCAGTTCGACCTGTGCGCGAAGGTGCAGGGAATCACTGTAATAGGTTTTGCCGCTTGTGAGCACGACCGTGCCGCCGCCGTTTTGGTGCGCCGCGTCAAGGGCGTTTTGGATCGCCGCCGCGTCGTTGTGCGCGCCGTCGCCGACCGCGCCGAAATCCTCCGGGTAGAAAAAGAGCATTGTCTGTCGTTCCCCTTTCATGGTCGTGCCCAATATTACAGATCTACAACTACGCCTTCGTCGCCTGCGGCGCGCGCAAGCGCATCTTCAAAGACGTCTTCACCGAGCTCCATTGCGAAAAACTCCCGCTGCTGCTCGCTCATTCGGTGCGGATACAGCAAAATTTCTTCCCCGATCTCCGCGATCAGCACGCTGTCGCGCTTTTCCTGCTGGACAGCGGGATCGAATGCGGTATTGCCCGCGAAGTGGAAATCGTCATCGTAAAGGATCGCCTCCGGGAAGCCGAGACGCGCTTCTTCCAAAAAGCTATCCCCGTCCAGCGCCGCCATAAGCGCATCCGGGATATAATTTGTGCAGATACCATCCTCGTACACGATCGCAGCTAAGTCTTGATTTTCATTTTCATAAAGTTCTGTGGTAATCATAGCCGAATTTCCGTCCTTTTCCGTTTTACTATGCCGATTATAGCAAAACGGCAGTCCGATAGCAACTGTAAATCTGCGTTTTACGTGGAATTTTGCGGTGCCGAACTATGCATTGCGAATTCCGGTATCGGTGTATTTACCGCCACAGTGCAAACATATCCAAAAAAGGAGAAAGCTTACGGTTCATTATGGACTCTGTCACGTTTACGCGGCAAAATAGGCATCTAACCGCACGCCGACATTTTCCTGAAGGTTACGGTAAAAAAACTGATAGTCATAGATATGATATATGCCGTCTTGGAATATGGACAGCCCCGCGGGAAAATCCTGCGCGGAAACATCCGTTATTTTCAATGCGCCGCGTTCCGAATCGATATAGGCGCCGGTAAATTGCGGAATTTCCGTTTGGATATTCCCCTCATAATCCGTGAAGCAAGCCCCTAAGTTTTCGGATTTATCCGCCGGTGTTCCATCGGTTTTCCAATTCAGCGGATTGATCGCCAGCGTATGCGTACCGGCAGGTATGATCAGAGAATCGTCAATTTCTTCTGCCTCGCTGTTGAAAGAAACGATCACCCCGATATCCCGTTCACCGGAAGCGAATCGCACATGCGGATATGCCGCCATTTCTTCATCGGAAATGCTCCAGCCGATCGCATAGCAGGCGACAAGCAAAGGTGCCGTCACTTCGTCGGCAAAGCAATCCTTCAAAAGCCGCAGGCATAGATCCGCCCCTTGGGAAAAGCCTGCTAAAATAATGGGCTGCCCCTCGTTGTAATGCTCCATATAGTAGAGGAACGCATTTTTCACATCCGCATAGGCAAAAGCAAGGTATTCCTCCCTCTCCTGCGCAGACAGCGCATAAGCATTCAGCCCCGCCTGTCGATAGTACGGTGCAAAGAAACGGCACCCCGCGTCATATATCCCTTTTTCCATATTGGTAGCGCCGACAAAGTCCGCTTTCGCCGAAGCGTCGTCCAAAGGCATATTGAAGCTGTCCGCGCTGCCGCCGTATACGGTCGGGCACACGAAAAACACATCGGCGCGCCCGGTTTCGTCAATCTCGAGATAAGCCCAGTTTTCTGCAAAGCCATAGTCTACCGTCTGCTCCGCCGTGTGCATGCAGCCGAACGAGGCCAGCAGCAAAACCCCGATCAGAACAACGGCTGTGATCTTTCTGTACATGAAAAACAAGCCCCCTTTGAAGGAAACCTCAAATTGTGCAAAACCATATCGTTAAGAATTACAATCTAAAAGCTGAAATCCGAATCGCGCCTTCCCTGCTCCGAATTTCAGCTTTACGTTTCATGGGTTATGTTGACAAAATAGATACCGATGAAAAACGAGGGCAAAAAGTCGCGCACTCCACAAACGTGAAGTGCGCGACTTGGAAGCGGCAGCTTGCCGCTGGTGCCGCTGACCGGACTTGAACCGGTACGGTGTTGCCACCGAGGGATTTTAAGTCCCTTGCGTCTGCCGATTTCGCCACAGCGGCGTTTGTGACGAACTCTATTATAGTCAAAACGCGGGCGGTTGTCAATCCGAAATCCGCGCCGTGCACGGAGAAAGTGCAAAAACGGGGAGGACTTGCAGGAAAGTGCCTCCCCGTTTTTGCCTTATTCTTTCGGCTTCATCCGTTCCATAGCGGGGCTGTGCATTGCAAAGTGCAGGACATTTTTCGCACTGCGCTGCATTTCGCCTAAGGTAATCCCCTCCGGCTTTCCGTATGTTTTCAGCAGTGTCCCGTCGCTTTTGCGCTTGCCCGTGCGGCTGCCGCCGGGCATCAGAACATCCACCTGGGCGCGCACACGGTAGGCGTTGTCGCGCATGTTCGGGAATTCCGGCGAATGCTGCGGGCGCATCCACCAGTCGGTCATCACAAGCCCCCTGTAGCCCCACTCCCCGCGCAGGAGCGTGGTGCAAAGATCATAATTGTAATGCGCGTATACACCGTTGATCTTATTGTACGAGGTCATGATCGATTTCGGGCTTGCTTCCTTTACGCAAATTTCAAAGCCCTTGAGATAGATCTCGCGCAGTGCGCGTTCGGAAACGCGCGAATCGTTGCGGTTGCGGCGAAATTCCTGATTGTTGCAGGCAAAATGCTTCGGGCAGGCAGAAACGCCCGCGCTCTGCAGCCCGCGCACACAGGCTGCGGCGATCTTGCCCGTCAAGTAGGGGTCTTCGGAAAAATACTCGAAATTGCGTCCGCAAAGCGGGTTGCGGTGGATATTCATGCCGGGGCCTAAGAGGACGTCCGAGCCGCGTGCGCGCATTTCCTGCCCGAGAAGCGCATAAACCTCTTCTACAAGCGCTGTATCAAAGGTACAGGCAAGCAGCGTACCGATGGGCAGAAGCGAGCAGCAGCTGTAAAGCCGAATGCCCGAAGGGCCGTCGGTCGTCGTGACAGGCGGCACGCCCTTTGCACGCAAAGACGCAAGCACCCCGCCGAACGCGCCGGCATTGCCCGGCACACCGAGGGCGCTGTTCATCGTATAATCGCCGCGTGAAATGGCTTCCAGCTCCGTCAAATCAAGCTGTGCGACAAATGCGTCCATGGTCGCTTTACCGTCGCGCACATCGGAAAGCTTCAGCCCCTTGTCACCCGTCATCGGTACGGCTTCAGGCAGGCTGTGCAGGATACGTTTTTTCAGATCGCTGCGCGCGGTACGCACAGGCACTTTGACCGCCGTGCGCACACCGTTCGTCTCTTTCGCACGGAACACATTGAACGTTTCGCGCGGGGCACATGCCTCCCGAAGCGTCGCGACCGATTCGGTTTTGGATTGGGCATAAGAGCCGATCTTTTGGGCTTCGCGCACACTGCCGCCGAGGAAAAATTCGTATTCGCCCGCTTCTATGACATAGGCGTGCGGATAACCCGTCTCGCCGCTTGTGTCATAGGAGGACAACTGTTCACGCGGGACAAAAATTTCCAAAGTCTGCTGCTTGCCGGGGGCAAGCGGCTTCGTTTTTGCAAAGCCGCCTAAAACGCGCGCGGGATTGCCGAGCACGCCGTTCGGCTTTTTCAAATACACCTGCACCGAGGTTTTGCCCGTATAGGTCTTGCCGACGTTTTTTACCACGCAGACGGCCGTAAAGCCCTGCGCGGACGCGGACAATTTTTGGAATTTTGTTGTGAATTTCGTATAGCTCAAGCCGAAGCCGAACGGATATTGCACGGCGTTGGGCTGGAAGGTCTCAAACCAGCGATAGCCGACAAAGATGTCCTCCGTATAGGTATTAAAATCACGCCCGCCGAAGTTTTCTGCAGACGGATACAGGCTGTAGCTGAGCGCCGCTGTATCGGCAAGCCGACCGGACGGCGTTACCGCACCGCAAAGCAGATCTGCAACGGCATTGCCGCTTTCCATGCCGCCCTGCCAAACGAGCAGCGCCGCACCGATCTTCCCGGAAAAGCCGTTGAGCCATGAAAAGTCCATCATGCTGCCGATATTGAGCAGAACGGCAACTTTGTCAAAACGGTCCGTCACGGCGGCAAGCAGCCTTGTTTCTTCATCCGTCAAATAATAGCTTCCCTTTTCCAGCGCATTTTCCCGGTCCTCACCCGAGGAACGCCCGATGACGACCACCGCACAGTCCGAAGCCTTTGCCGCTTTCTGCACGTCGGCATCCGAAACGGGCATTTCCGGGTAAAAGCGCGGCCAGTGCCCCCAAAAGGCATGGTCGATCGGGTTTTCGGCGTTCCACTTTGCATACTGTTCGGCGAGCGTTTCGTTCAGTTGCAGATCTGCACAATTCCGTAAGCCCGTGATCAGATCCACGGCATAGGGCTTATTGACGTCGCCGCCTGAGCCGTAGCCCGTGTAAAACCATTCGGTCTGCCCGCGCCCGAACACAGACACGCGGCTGCCCTTCGGGAAGGGCAGTATATTTTCGTTTTTCAAAAGTACGGCGCCTTCCGCCGCAGCACGGCGCAGAATTTCGGGCATGCCGGGCGTTACGACCTTTTCTGCCTGCGCGCGGGCGCTTTCCTCCTGCGAAAGTCCGTTAAAATGGGCGGCGATCGCTTCCGCCGTCGAGATCACCTTTTGTTTCAGACTCATGTTTCGCTCCTTATTTGATGTTTTCTGTCTGCAAAACCGCTTCGCTCTCCGCAGCAGCTTTAGCACGGCGTTTTTTCAGCTCCGCTTCCACCTGCTTTTTGAGGCTGTCGGGATAATGGATGAACAGAAGCGGGATCAGATTTAAAATGCTGCCGACGATCGGTCCCAAGATAAACAGCGGCCAGATCCAGCGGTCGAATTCGGGAGAAAGCGGCTGCCCCGCGTCGTATGCTTCGGCGCTGTAATTCAGCAGAATAAACAGCACCGTGCTCACGCCCGTATTGATCGCGCCGACGATCTTGCTGCAAAAGGTCTGCGCGGCGAAGGTGATCGCCTCGGCACGGCGGCCGGTCTTATATTCCATATAGTCGATCGAGTCGCCGAACAGCGCCGTCATGGCGATGCCGGTCATACCCGAAGGGATGCTGGCGATCCCCATGAGCACCATGACGATCAAAATGTTATAGCCCCCATAGCCGACAAAGAAGCAGATCACGCGCATAATAATAGCGGCAAGGCACGATAGGATCAGGATGTTTTTCATGCCGCCCACTTTTTTGGCAAATTGCGGCACAAACAGCATGGCGAGCGTACCGGGCAACCCGGCGAAAATACCGTAGAGGAAGGAAGCGGTCTCGCCGTCGATATAAAAGCCAAACAGTGTAAGGCTGACCTTGTATTTGAAGAAGTAGATCTGCGGGACCGTCAGCGAAAGCCCGCTTAAAATGCTGCCGAGCAGGACAAGCATGACCATTTTGTTTTTGAACAGGTCACTTAGATTATCGCGAAGCCCCGCCGCGCCCTTTTCGGGCACGGAGAGCACACGCTCGTGCCCGCACGAGGAGCAAATGGACAAAAGCATGCCGCCGAGCCCCAAAACAAACCCCAGCACCGCGAACAAAATGCGCTGGGAAAGCCCGATACGGTTGGCGATGGACATAAATACGGTAATCAGCCCCGGCAGCCATGAGCCGACCGTGCCGCCGATGCGCCCCCACTGCGAAAGCCGGCTGCGCTCCTCGGAATGCGGCGACATGACGGCGGTCATGCCCCACATGGTAATGTCCTGCATGGTAAAGGTCATGTCGTAGATCAAATAGATGATCGCGATAAAAGCCGATTGCAGCGCCAGACTGTCTTCGGTAAAGCCGGGCTTTATAAACATCAAAAAGGCGCAAATGCCTGCGGCAATCGGCGTGATGCGCAGCCACGGGCGCAGCTTTTCGCCGTTTTTAAAGCGATGGCGGTCCACAAGCACGCCCATAAGCGGGTCATTGACCGCATCCCAAATACGCGCGGCAGTCAATACAACGGCTATGACGCGCATGTCATAGTAAGCGACATCCGTGCAGAAATAGTAAAACCAGCCGACCATTCCGCACGAGACGTTTTGCCCTGCGATACCGATGGCATACAGAAGCCCTTCCCGGCGCGGTACGCAGCCGCCGTCTTTCAAAATCGGTGCTTGCAGAAAGGTACGCAAACTATGCTTGATTGCCATATCGGAACTCTCCCCTTTATACCGCTTTATTTGCCGAAGGCTTCAACAAGTGCGTCGTATTCCTCCGCCGTAATTGCGACGACCGAGCCGTGCCGCGGGTTGAAATCCATAGTATAATCGCTGCGGCGCAGCTTCAGGAAATTTTCAAAATCCGTGGTCTGCTGCGCAAAAAAGCGTCCCTCGCCGTATTCGTCCATGATCATCACCCAGGTATCTGTTCCCGTGATGGGATACATGGAGCTACCCTCTACGCCCGTAGGCGCAAGAGAGACGACAACGGGTTCGTCCGCATACGGACCTACCGGGCTTTCCGCCGTGACATAGGCGATGGTCTGGTCCTCATCATGCTTGAAATACATATAATATTTGCCGTTTTGCGCGTTGTAGACGATATCCCCGTCAATCGTTTGGATGCCCTCGCGGACATACAGCGGCTGCGGGGTCGTGAGCGTCTTGAAGTCGGTCGTGTAGGCGTAATACATGGCGGCGATGTCGTTTTCCTCTGTGGAATTTGCCCAATAGACCATATACGCCTGCTTTTCTTTGTCCCAGATCGCCTGCGGCGCCCAGGCGCGCGTGGTAGCGGCAAATTCGCCGCCGAAATCGCGGATGTCGACGATGGTTTCGTCCGTCCATGTGATCAGATCCGCAGACTTCCAAGTAACGAGCGCGTGGTTCGATGTCCACCCCTCTTCGCTTTTCATATCCGTGCCGATGATGTAAAAATACCCGTCCTCCCCGCGCAGGATATACGGGTCGCGCACGGACTGTTTACCGAGCGTTTGGAGGATGACGGGTTCATTTTGGTTAAGCGGCTCGAAATGGTAGCCGTCGGTGCTCACCGCAAAATGGATGCGCTCCTGTGCAGGCTCGTTGCCCACAAAATAGCAGAACAGATACGCCCCCGATGTGCTTTCGGCTGGCTTTGCGAATTTGAGCACGCCTGTCGCGTACAGCACACCGACGGTCACCCCCGCCGCAACGGCAAGTGTCCCGACAGCCGCCGCAAGGATCTTTTTCGGTTTGGATAGCGCCATAACAGTCTCCCCTTTTTCGGCAATCTATACATAAGTATAACGGAACGCGGAAAAAAAGTCACGTTGCAGATTGACGAAATCCAAAGCGCGCGTTTAGATATTTTGAATAGAAATCGTTTGGCGCGTTGTAGGCACCCTTTGCGCAAAAAAACAAACGGCACAAAGCCTGCCTGTCCTCGGTTCTGCGTTCTGCATATCAGAATGGGCACAAAGAAGCTTTTATTCTCCGTCATCTCTCTTTCGTTCCGAGTGCAACACCATACAACCGTGATAACATTTCCAACGATTGTTTTTATTCCTGCAAATTCCTAACAATTCGCATTGTCTGCAATACCGCGGAACATGATTCAAATAGTTGCGTTTTTCTTCATCGGAAATTATCCATTCAAATGAATCCCTAAAAAAATTTATAAAATCAAAATATCGCATCATGAAAACCTCTTTCAGGTATAATTTCCATTATTATACATCTATAGATTAAATATGTAAATCTTTAGGTGCTTATAAATAAACCTGAAAAACCATATACTAAAACCACAGGATAGGTGGTGCGCATATGAAAACAGAGGATTTGAAAAAAATCGGTGTTCGCATTGCAAATCGGCGAAAAGAATTGAAATTCACGCAAGAGCAACTTGCCGAGCGTATGAATGTCTCTATCCAAATGATTTCCAACATTGAACGAGGAAACAAGGCTATAAAAATCGACAACCTCTTAAACTTATGCGCTATACTCCAAACAAGCACCGATTATATATTGACCGGCAAACGGACAAATGCTGATTATGATCATTTGGCGAGCAAGATTGTACAATTACCGGAGTCGGATTATAAAATGATCGAAATGCTGGTGGATTACCGTTTGAACGAGAAAAAATAAAAAGGTATGCGGAAATTTTTGTTTTCCGCATACCTTTTCTTTTGGATATACAAAAACAGACACCTGTCTTTCGGCAGGTGCCTTGCTTTTTGTCGTTTCTTATTTCCCGAAGTAACGGTTGAGCAGGCCCTCGAACGCTCTGCCGTGACGAGCTTCGTCACGCGCCATTTCGTGCACGGTGTCATGAATGGCGTCAAGCCCCTCTTCCTTCGCACGCTTGGCAAGCTCGAATTTGCCCATGGTCGCGCCGTTCTCGGCTTCAACGCGCATTTCGAGGTTCTTCTTGGTGGAGTCGGTCACGACTTCGCCTAAAAGCTCTGCAAACTTCGCGGCATGCTCCGCCTCTTCATACGCGGCCTTTTCCCAATAGAGACCGATCTCGGGATAGCCCTCGCGGTGCGCCACGCGCGCCATGGCAAGGTACATACCGACCTCGGAGCACTCGCCGTTGAAGTTGGCGCGAAGCCCCTCCAGGATATCCTCGGGAACGCCCTTTGCGACGCCGACAACATGCTCGGCAGCCCAGGTCTTGCTGTCTTCCTTCACCTCAGTGAATTTCGAGCCGGGCACGCCGCACTGGGGGCATCTTTCGGGCGGGGTGTCGCCCTCATGGACATAACCGCAAACGGGACATACGAATTTTTTCATGGTTGTTTCCTCCAAACTATAATATTTCCTTTATTTTTCGTCGGCGGCACAGGCGCAATGCGCGCAGACGCCGAAAAAAATCAAACTGTAATCGCGGATCTCGCCGTCGTATTCGGGGATCGGCACGGCACGAACCGCTTCGGGCGACACGGGGAGATCATAAAACCTGCCGCAGCAGTCGCACTTGATATGCCAATGCGGCGCGGTGCAGGCGTCGTAGTGCTCCTCGCCGCCGTCGGAAAGGCGGATGATCTTCCCGCTGTCGCAAAGCCCTTTCAGATTCCGATACAGCGTGCCGAGGCTCAAAGAGGGAATCTCCTCGCGCACGGACAAATACAGCTCCATCGCCGTGGGGTGGTCGCAGCGGGCGCGCAGATTATTGAGGATCGCGTCGCGCTGGCGGCTTTTTCTGGTTTGCTGCACGGGAAAAACCTCCTTTCACTGTGCTTCTCAGAACGATCATTAACAATAACGATAATCGTTACTGTTATTATAGCAAAATAAAACCCTTTGTCAAGGGTTTTTCAAAAAAATTTTTACTTTTTTCGTTTTGCTCTGCGCGGCGTATGTTTTTATTCGCCCGGTTTTTCCGGCGCACCTATTCCGCGTGCAGATCTTGCTTCGGGAAAGCGCAGCTCGATGGAGAAACGGTTGTCCTGCAGCGCGGCGGTGATCGTCCCGTTCATTTTTTCCGCAAGGCCTTTTGCAATGGATAAGCCCAGCCCCGAGGACACGCGCGTGCGGGCAGAATCCGCCTTGTAAAAACGGCTGAACACCTGTTCGACGTCGATCTCCTCCGGGCGCTCAACATCGTTTTCGCAGCGGAAGCAGACTTCGCCGCCCGTTTGGAACAGGGCAAGGGAAATCTGCGACTTTCCGTGCATCAAGGCATTTTTGAGGATATTCTGCACGATGCGCCGCACCGCCTGTTCGTTGCCGTCGATAAACAGCTGTTTTTCCGTAAAGTCCGCCCGTGACGTGACGGATCGGTCCTGAAACACATCATAAAAGGAAAAGGCCGTGTCATACACGCATTGTGTGAAGTCCATGCAGGCAAGCTCCAAATCGTACTCGGCATCCTGCAATTTAGTGTAAGTAAACAATTCTTCGAGCATATCTTTCAGGCTTTGCAGACGGTTTTGGATGACCTCCAGATAATGCTGACGCTCCTGCTCGGAGTCGCTTTGCACCAAGAGCTGAAAATAGCCGTCCAAAGACGTCAGCGGCGTACGGATGTCGTGCGAAAGGTTGGTGATCGTTTCTTTCAAGACCGCTTCGCTGTGCCGCGTGGTTTGCTGCGCTTCGTCAAAACGGTCGAGCAGGTCGTTGACATTGTCCGCAAGCGCGCCGAGCTCCCGAAACGGCAGATCGGCAGTCAAACGCTGGTTGGTTTTCTGCGTGCGGATAAACGCCAGCCGGCGGCAGGTCAAAACGACCTGTCGCCGATAGACGATCAAAAGAATCAACAGCCCGACTGCAGTAGCAGTCGCAAGGCTCGCCCAAATCACCATGGCAGACACTTCCTTTATCTGATATCGCGTTTTTGCATGACCAGCGCGGAAAGTGCGGTGCACACGATTGCGAACACACAGCCGACAAGGCCTGCCCGCAGTAATACTTCGGACGGCGCGCCGAACCCTGCCATGCTGATATTGCCGTCGAGCATGTAGCGGCTGCAATCAAAGTCCGCGGCGGGGAACAGCACGGAGACCGCTTTGTTGACCGCGGAATACAGCGGCACGCAAAGCCCGAAACTCACAAGGATCCCCGGCACCATGCCGCCCGCTGTACTTTTTGTTAAAATACACAGGAACAGGATCAGAGACGCAAAGCCCAAATGCAGCAGATACTGCACGCCGAGGACCCGCAAAAGCTCAGAAACAGAGCCTATGTTGAACCGGTCGCCCCAAAGCAGGAAGCCCGCCAACACGGTGGTCGCAACGAACGCAAGCAGCAGGGCAAGCACCCAAAATGCGACCGTCAGCCATTTGGAGAGGACGGGCAGACCCCGATTTGGGAATTGCCCCGCGATATTTTTGATATAGCCGTTTTTCTGCTCCGCGTTGACAAACACGGCGGTAAACAGGATGCTGATCAACAGCAGCAAGCCGCTTTGCATTTCTTCGATAATGACCTCGCCGACATTCATATTGCCCGCTACCCATTCGGGATTTGCTTCCACGGAAAAACCGATGCTGCGGTCTTCGTTGCGCGTGATCTCGGTCTGCGTTTGTGCGGTGCCTGCGCCCTCGGCGGCAAGCGCGCTGATATCGGCATCCGTCATCGCCACGCAAAACACGGCGAGGCCGACGGCAAGCACAAGAAAGATCCACGTAGACACGGCACGTGTGAGCCGATGTAAATCCATTTTCAGCAAATTAAACATGCTTTGCCCCTCCCGTCAAATTCAGATAGTACTCCTCCAGCGCCTCGTTCTGCACGGTAAGCCCTAATATCTTGACTTGGTGGTTTGCAAGGCATGCGGCGATCTCGCCGCCGTCTTGGAGACGTTCAAAAATATGGATGGTATCGGCATCGATGACCTTGAAGTTTGTAAATCCCATGTTTTCAAGCAGCACGCACGCCGCGCGCGTGTTGTCGGTTTTCAGCTCGATATGCTCGCTGCATTTGGCAAGCAGTTCTTCACGATCCAGCTCCTGCAACAATACGCCGTCGTGTAAAATGCCGTATCGGGTGGCGATTTTGGAAAGCTCCTCCAAAATGTGGCTCGACACGATCAGCGTGATGCCGCGTTCCCGGTTGAGCTTGGAGAGCGTTTCGCGCACCTCGGCGATGCCCTGCGGGTCCAGCCCGTTGATCGGTTCGTCGAGAATGACGAGGTCGGGACTACCGACGAGCGCAAGCGCGATGCCGAGCCGCTGTTTCATGCCGACGGAGAAATGCTTGACTTTCTTTCTGCCGACGTCCGACAGCCCGACGATTTGCAGCAGTTCCTCGATCTCCCCTTTTTTGCGCACGCCGAGCGCTAAGCACTTGAGCTTCAGATTTTCATAGGCGGACATATTCGGATATACGCCCGGCGCCTCAATGAGCGTGCCGATGCGCGACATGTAGGGCGCTGCCTTCCTGCCAGAAGCGCCGAACAGCGTAAAACTGCCCGAAGTCGGGGCGCTCAAGCCGCTGAGCATTTTTAAGACCGTCGTTTTGCCTGCACCGTTGCGCCCGATCAGTCCGTAAATATCGCCCTGCCGCACGTGCAGGCCGACGTTGTTTACCGCCTTGTGCCTGCCGTATTGCTTCGTCAGGCCCTCGGTGGTGAGTAGATATTCCATACGGTTGCCTCCTTTGCTTTGTGCTTCTATCCTACCGTGCAACCACCAAAAAAGCGCAAAGGAAGGGTAAAGAAAACGTAAAGTTATTTGGCAAGGCGGAAGCCGATGCCCCAGACCGTTTCGATATATTCCGTGTCGGAGACGGCTTTGAGCTTTTTGCGGATATTGCTGATGTGGACGTTGATGGTCTTATCCTCCCCGATATACAGGTCGTCCCAGGCGTAATTGTAAATATCCTGCTTGGAAAACACGCGTTCGGGATTGGACAGCAGCAGTTCGAGGATCTTGAATTCCTGCTTCGTCAATTCGATGGGACATCCGCCTGCGCGGACAGTGAAGGTGTCCGTGTGCAGTTCCAGATCCTTATAGGCAAGCACGGTCTGTTTTGCCAAAGGTTCCCCGGAAAAGCGGCGGATCTGCACGCCCGCGCGGGCGACCAATTCGCGGATGTCAAAGGGCTTGGTCATATAGTCCTCCGCGCCCGCGGTCAACAGGTCGATCTTGCTGTCTAAGCTGTCTTTAGCGGACACCACCATAACGGGCGCTGCCTGTTTTGCCTTGATCTGCGGCAGCAGCGCTTCGCCGTTCATGCCGGGCAGCATTAAATCGAGCACGACCAGATCGAACGGCTCGTGTTCGATATGCAAAAGCCCCTCTGTGCCCGAAAACGCCTGCGTGCAGGCATAGCCCGCTTTGCACAGGGCATCGGCAGTCATGTTGTTGATGTCCGTATCGTCCTCAATGATCAAAATGCGCTTCATGCTTTTCGTCCTTTTTCCCGCCGCTGGATGCGGCGTGATTTCTTCTGTATTCTATACCAAACCGCGCAAAATGACAAGCCGCCGGCTTTTCTTACGTGCAATCGGCGGCAAGCTATATAAAAAAATGCTTGACAGATGCAAAAATGTATGCTATGCTTGCAAAAATTCTAAGAAAGGAACACGGGTATGATTCAGACTTCTGTTTTCACAACCGCATACATGCCGTCGAATACCAAGCGAGATCTGGTTTTGCTTGGGCTTGCCCCGCTGTATCCTTTTTTAAGGCGTCGCAAAAAATAAGCGGCAAACGGATGCAACAAGGCGGTGCAAGTCCGAAAGGGCTTGCACCGCTTTTTTATATACAGTATGGAATGACGCTTTGGCATAAGGGGAAGTTTTATGAGAAAAGTATAACGGAAAACAAAAACAGGGACGCAAAAGCGCCCCTGTCAGACGGTCAAAAAAGTCTTTTTTCCTCCCTCTGACGAGGGAGGTGGCACGCGCGAAGCGCGTGACGGAGGGAGAGAAACCTTGATATATCAAGACTTTTGACTACCCCTCAGTCTCGCTTCGCTCGACAGCTCCCCTGACAAGGGGAGCAAAAGTTATTTTTTCGACACGCTCACAGGGACGCAAAAGCGCCCCTGCAAAACTCTTATTCGAGCTCGAACGCGCCGGTATACAGCTGGTAATACTGTCCCTTTTGCTCAAGCAGCTCTTCGTGCGTGCCGCGTTCGATGACGCGCCCGTGGTCAAGCACCAGAATCACATTGGAGTTTTTGACCGTGGAAAGACGGTGCGCGATGACAAACACCGTTCTGCCGTACATGAGCGCATCCATCCCCTGCTGCACGATCGCCTCGGTGCGTGTGTCAATGGAGGACGTCGCTTCGTCGAGGATCATAACGGGCGGGTCTGCCACGGCAGCGCGGGCAATGGACAAAAGCTGCCGCTGTCCTTGGGAAAGGTTCGCGCCGTTGCCGGTAAGCTGTGTCTGATACCCTTCCGGGAGGCGTTCGATGAAGTCATCCGCACCCGCGAGCTTGGCAGCCGCGATGCATTCTTCATCGCTCGCGTCAAGATTGCCGTAACGGATATTCTCCATGACCGTACCCGTAAACAGGTTCGTATCCTGTAAGACCATGCCGATGGCGCGGCGCAGGTCGCTTTTGCGGATCTTGCCGATGTTGATGCCGTCGTAACGGATCTTGCCGTCGGCGATGTCATAGAAGCGGTTGAGCAGGTTCGTGATGGTGGTCTTGCCCGCGCCCGTTGCGCCGACAAACGCCACCTTCTGCCCGGGCTTCGCATACAGGCTCACGTCGTGCAGAACGGGCTTGCCCGGTTCATATTCAAAGTCGATGTTGTAAAGACGAACATCGCCGGTAAGTCTTGTATAAGTCACGGTGCCGTCCGCACGGTGCGGATGCTTCCAAGCCCAAATGCCTGTGCGCTCCGTCGCTTCCACCAGCTCGTCGCCCTCGTATTTGGCGTTGACCAGTGAGACATAGCCGTTATCCTGCTCGGGCTGCTGGTCCATCAGATTGAAAATACGCTCCGAACCCGCAAGACCCATGACAACAGCGTTCACCTGCATGGACACCTGGTTGATGTTGCCGACGAACTGCTTGGTCATGTTAAGGAACGGCACAACAATGCTGATGGAAAGCGCCATACCCGAAATGCCGACATTCGGCGCTCCGGCCAGCAGCAGCGCCCCGCCCGTAAGGGCTACGAGCACATACAGCACGTTGCCGATGTTGTTGAGGATGGGACCTAAGATATTGGCATAGCGGTTCGCGCGCTCCGAAGTGTGGAACAGCTCATCGTTGAGCTTGTCAAACGCGGCGATGCTTTCCTCCTCGTGGCAGAACACCTTGATGACCTTTTGGCCGTTCATCATTTCCTCGGCGAAGCCTTCGACCTTGCCGAGCGCCGTCTGCTGGCGGAAGAAATAGCCCGCCGAGCCGCCGCCGACTTTCTTCGTGATGAGCACCATGATGATCACGCCGGCGAACACCACCAGCGTCAGCCACAGGCTGTAATACAGCATGATGCCGACCACGGTCAAAATCGTCACGCACGAGATCATCAGCTGCGGGAAGCTCTGCGCCACCATTTGCCGCAGGGCATCGATATCGTTGGTGTAATGGCTCATGATGTCGCCGTGGTTGTGCGTATCAAAATAGCGGATCGGCAATCTCTGCATGCCGCCGAACATCTTTTCGCGCAGCTTTTTCAGCGTGCCCTGCGTGATGATCGCCATCAGCTGGCTGAATGCAAACGCTGCCCCGAGCGAAAGAATATAAAACACGACCAAAATCGAAACGAGCCTTATGATCTGCCCGCTTACGCCGTTCCAGTCGCCGCTTCGCCAGCTCGTCTCTACAATGGCGATGACGTTCTGCATGAACACGGCAGGTACGGAGCTGACCACCGCGCTGAAGATGATACACAGGATGGTGACCGGCAGCATGACCGGGTAGAAGCCCCAAATGGTTTTGAAAAGGCGGCTTGCCGTCTTAGACCGCGACTGTTTATTCTTCATCTTCATCACCCTTCTTGTTCTGCGAGGTGTAGATCTCACGGTAGATCTCGTTGCTCGCAAGCAGTTCTTTGTGCGTGCCGACCGCCTGAATTTTGCCGCCGCCCATTACAAGGATCTTATCGGCATCCTCGACCGAGGCAGTACGCTGGGCGATGATGATCTTGGTCGTCTCGGGCATATAGGTACGCAAGGCGCTGCGGATCTTTGCATCCGTCTTGGTATCGACCGCGCTCGTGGAGTCATCCAAGATCAAAATCTTCGGGTTTTTTAAGAGCGCGCGGGCAATGCAAAGGCGCTGCTTCTGCCCGCCGGAAACGTTGGTGCCGCCCTGCTCGATATGGGTATCATAGCCGTCGGGGAAGGTGTCGATGAATTCGTCGGCACAGGCGATGCGGCAAGCTTGAATCAGCTGCGCGTCCGTCGCCTCCTTATTGCCCCAGCGCAGGTTTTCCTTGATCGTACCGGAGAACAGCACGTTCTTTTGCAGCACGACCGCCACCTGATTGCGCAGCGTTTCGAGATCATACTCGCGCACATCGCGCCCGCCGACCTTCACCACGCCTTCGGTCGCGTCGTAAAGGCGGGGAATCAGCTGAATGAGCGAGGATTTGGAAGAACCCGTACCGCCGATGATCCCGACGGTCTCACCGGAACGGATCTCCAGATTGATATCGGAAAGCACCATACGCTCCGCCGCTTCGGAATACTTGAAGCTGACGTTTTGGAACGAAATCGAGCCGTCCTTCATATCGTACACCGGATTTTCAGGATTGTGCAGCGTGCTTTCTTCCGTCAAAATCGCGGCGATACGTTTGCCCGATTCGGCGGCCATGGTGATCATCACGAACACCATGGAGACCATCATCAGGCTGCTTAAAATCATGAAGCTGTATGTAAGCAGCGAGGAAAACTGCCCGACGTCCAGATCCACGCCGCGGCTCGTGATGATCGTATATGAGCCGAACGAGAGCACGAACGCCATGACGACATACATGCAGAACTGCATAAGCGGGTTGTTGATCGCCAGAATGCGTTCGGCACGTGTGAAGTCGCGGCAGACATCCTCAGCAGCCGCATTGAACTTCTTCTGCTCGTGGTCTTCGCGCACAAAGGATTTCACCACGCGGATCGCCTTGATGTTCTCCTGAATGGATTCGTTGAGCTTATCGTATTTGCGGAACACCTTGCGGAACAGCGGGATCGTCTTGTAAATGACAGCGATCAGGCCGATGGCCAAAATCGGCACGACGACCAAAAAGATCCATGCCATCCTGCCGCCCATGACAAATGCCATGACAAACGCGAAAACCAGCATCAAAGGCGCGCGTATGGCGATGCGGATGATCATCATATACGCCTGCTGGACATTGGTTACGTCGGTGGTCATGCGCGTGACGAGCGACGAGACTAAGAATTTGTCGATATTTTCAAAGGAATAGGTCTGGATACGCGCGTACATATCCTTGCGCAGGTTTTTCGCGAAGCCGCTGGACGCCGTTGCACAAGTCGAGCCCGCAAGCGCACCGAACAACAGCGACAAAAGCGCCATAACGACCAAAATCGTACCGTAACGCAGCAAAAGCTCCATGCTCACATCGTTTTTAATCGCGTTCACAAGCTGGGCGATCACAAATGGGATCACACATTCCAGCAAGACCTCAAGTGAGACGAAGATCGGCGTTAGAATCGAAGTTTTTTTGTATTCCCGTATGCTTTTTGCGAGAACTTTGATCATATCCGTTCCACCCTTCCGTTCCGTATTCGCGCACGGTCCGCACCGCGCGCACCTTGACCGAATTACGAGCCCGCAAATCGGCAGCTTAACAAAAAACAAACGTGTTGACAGCGGTAAAACCGCTTCGACACGCGATACACATATTGTAACGATTTCAGAAGAATTTGTCAAATGGTTTCCCACCGAACCGTTCGTAGAAAATCACTAAAAACAAAAGGAGGAATTTGTATGAAAACACCGATTTTAGAAACCGAAAGGCTAATCCTGCGCCCGCTGACTACGGCAGACGCCCCAGCCGTATTCGCATGTGCCGGCGACGAGCGAGTAACGCGGTATATGGGCTATAAGCGGCACGAAACGACAGCCGACACGCTCGAATGGCTGCAAAGCGTCGACAATGATTCGGGCGCATCTTATGATTTCGGGTTCATTGAAAAGGCAAGCGGCGAATTGATCGGCGTGGGCGGTCTTTACTGGGAAGCCGAAAGACAGCAATGGCGTCTCGGCTACTATCTGCGCTATGACCGCTGGCATCAAGGCTTTACGACCGAGGCGGCGGTGAAGATCGTACAATTCGCAAAGGAGACACTGCATGAAACACGCATCGGTTCCTGCCATGCGGTGGAAAATCCCCGCAGCGGGCAGGTCATCCGAAACTGCGGGCTGGTGTTTACCGGCTACGGCGAATATGAAAACTTCGACGGCAGCAAGCGTTTCCGCAGCAAAGAATACCTGTGGACAAAAAACGGCGAAGAGCTGACGCACCACAAGGGAACGCAGACGCTTCAAACCGACCGGCTCGTCCTGCGCCGATTTTGCGAAACGGACGCGGCAGATATTTTCGCATGGGCGGGCAACCCTGCGGTCACGCGCTATGTCAGCTACCGGACACACCGTAACGTAGAAGATTCCGAAAAGATCCTGCAATACTGGCTGGAGGGCTACAAGCGCGAGGACAACTACAACTGGGCGATCACCTTGGACGGCAGGAAAGTCATCGGGCAAATTTCGGTCACAGAGCACGATGGCCTTTGGGACGCCGGGATGGGCTGGCAGATCGATAAGCCCTATTGGAACCAAGGCTATATGACCGAAGCCGCGCATGCTGTGTTCGAATACCTGTTCTGCGAGATCGGCTTTCACCGCATTTATTCGGGTCACGACACACGCAACCCCGCTTCGGGCAAGGTCATGCAAAAGCTCGGCATGGCGCCGGAGGGCATCGCGCGCCAGCATTACTATAAGGCAGGCTTCGGCACGGGCGACGCGCAGAAGTACGGGATATTAAAAGAAGAGTGGCTGGATCAATAACAGAGAGCAGTAAAGGATCCGCCCTGTTCTCGTCGAACAGGGCGGATCTATATAAGCGTTCAAAGATTATGTGAGGTCTGAAACGGACAACGGCACCGCATTCGGCGATGAAAACACAACGCTTTGATTGGTATAAGAAATACCGTTTTCCAAGCAATATATAATTTGTATCACACCGCCGTGCGTGACCAAAAGCGTGTCGCCCGCGGCGTTTTCGTAATTTGCTTAAGCTGCCGGGAATCGAACACAATATGGTTTTCAGCGGATGCTTCCCGCGCGGGCAGCGTTAAAAAGCTTGAAATACGTCAAGATCCTTACGCTTTTGTGCCTTGCCCGCACAAAAATCCTCTCGCTGAAAACTGCTGCGCACCGAAAAACGATGGCGGCAGGGATGGGATTTTCGTTTTGAGCACGCAGGCGGGCTGGCGCCTGCCAAGGGTGAAAAAGGGAAAGGCCGCCGTGCCGGCGCGTTTTCGGCATATTGGGTTCGACTCTCGGCAGCTTAAAGGCTTTCCACGCAGATGCGATCCTGTCAAAAAATGCATGCGGGCTTTCGCCGTTTGGATAATACTCGTCCCATGCAAGTGCTCGATAAAACATGCCCGGGAATTGCCGTTCGGCCTGCACATGCTCCATATCGGCAAGAAGACCGTTATTGATTTCCCGAATTTGCGGGGCGGCAGTTACAGGCAAAGACAGCGCCTGCGCAAGACGTTCGGCAGTCTGCACAGCCCGCGGCAAATCACTTGAAAAGATGCGGTGTACATGCATTGCCGTATTCATCAGAATGGACTCTGCCAAACGCTCCGCCTGCAACACGCCTGTATCCGTCAAGCCTGAGTGGCTCCACCCGCCGCGAACGGTTTGATCCTCTTCCCCGTGCCGAATCAAGTACAGCATTTTGTCAGCCTCTTCATGTAAGAAAAATCTATACATCCAAACCCAATAACTCTTTATGCGCCGACGCCCAACGAAGCACGGCTTCGGCTCGGCTTTCGAGACGGGGCAGCGCATCCAAGGCAAAATATTCAAGCGCAAGGCTTTCGTCGTCCGTGATGCGCAGATCACCGCTGACCTCTAAAGCCCGGTACAAGGCGACAACGGAATACAGCTTGTCGCCGTTCGGGTATTCAAAGTAAAAGTCCCGCCCCGAAAACACAGTCAAAAGCCGCAGCTCTTGTGCGCAAAGCCCGGTTTCCTCCGCAAGCTCGCGCCGCGCCGTATCCTCCAAGGACTCCCCTAACTCCATGCCGCCGCCCGGGATGCCCCATGTATGCGTATCGGCACGCAGGTTCAGCAAAACCTTTTGATCCTGTATCACCAAAACCGTCGCGCCCGCCGACAAAAGCGGTCTATGCCCCACCAATTTACGCAGTTCCTTTAAATAGCTCATGCCGTTCATTCCTTTATCTTGCTTGAAGCCGGTTAAAAGGCGATCTCTGTAAAGTCATACATATCTTTTGTCGCCTCTGCGTTCGTGTGGATCGTGACCAGCGAACAGCCGGGTGCATCTGTAATGGAATAGCCCGACGAACGGACGACCTGATAGTATGTTTTGTTATAAAAGCTCACGTAATTTGTTTCGGGATGGATGTGCCCGATGGAAACAAGACCCACACAGCCCGCATCTGCCAGTGCATCGTCCAAAGCGTCGTTGCCGTCGATCCCTGTATAAAAATCAGCGGGAACAGGTGCGATCTCTTCGGAATACGGCGTACCGTTCTGCCCGGAAAGGGCGAAATTCGGCGTATTCATATGGAAAAACAGGCTGACGGTGACATTCGGATTTGCCGACTGTTTTTCCACGATAGTACGGCTGGCCCACTGCACTTGATCGTCTTTCATATAGTCATAGTCGTTGTTCGCGTCGCGCGCCAGTGAATCCATAAAAATCAGGCTGTGCGCAAGCGTACCGTCAGCACGCAGCAGATCGACCACATACTGCGTCGCGCCTGTTAAATTCTCTTCATCGGCGACAATACAGTGGTTATACGTCGACAAAACAGCGACCACATCCTCGGTCGAACCGTTCTTCTCGCCGTCGTTATTGCCGGGGACATACGCCCAATATTGCCCGAGCTCCTCAAACAGCGAGCCGACCGTTTCAAGCGCGGCAAGCTTATTAAAGCGCGGGTCAGCATTGTTCCCCTCGATCATATCCCCCGAGATCACGACCATGTCGGGCTTTTGCGTCTCTATTTGCGTGCGCATGGCGGCAAGCGTCTTTTCGTCCTTGCCCGTCGTGCCGCTGATGAGGTGGGTATCCGTAAATTGCAGCACGGTAAAGTCGCCGTTCGCGTCCACGGTAAAGGTCGGCACTGTCCGCCCGACAACCGAAGCGCTCTGCGCACGGTCTGTAATGTCTCCGCCGCACGCGGTCAAGCAGGTAAGCGCAAGCAGCAAAGCAAGCAAGCTGACACCGATTTTGGTTTTCATCCGTTTCTCCCCCGTTTCGTTTTTTCATTGTAGCATGGGCAGGGAGAAAATGGCAACATATCCTGCGCACATTCGTCAGAAAATACAAATCCAAGGACAAATTTGACATAAACATAAAAAAGAACCTGTCCGAATGGACAGGTCCTTTTTTAATTACACCCTAAAAACTGAACAAAGGGGGGAAGTGAGTGTGGGGGAAGAAAGAGAGGGGACAAGCAAGTGGTTTCA
>CALWVN010000012.1 GCA_944384995.1 uncultured Clostridia bacterium
CTGCAAAAGGCGAAGGCGTCCATGGAGGGCGTAAAGATCAAGCTTAAAGAGGACGAGACGGACATCCCCTGCGAAAAATGCGGGCGGATGATGGTCATCAAAACCGGGCGCTACGGCAAATTCCTGGCGTGCCCCGGCTACCCCGAGTGCAAAAATACCAAGCCGCTGGTTATCGAAACAGCGGCGCGCTGCCCGAAGTGCGGCGGCAAGGTGATCCAGAAAAAGAGCAAGCGCGGCTACACCTTCTACGGCTGCGACAATTACCCGAACTGCAACTTCATGACTTGGGACGTCCCCACGGACGAGGTCTGTCCGCAGTGCGGCAAATCGCTGTTCAAGCGGCGCGGCGGCTTAATTGTCTGCGAGGACGAGGCTTGCGGCTACCAGAAAAAGGCGGAGCGCAAGCGGAAAAAGAAAGACGAAGCGGAGGCGTAACGCATGAAAGCAGCGGTCATCGGCGCGGGGCTTGCCGGCGTGGAAGCGGCGTGGCAGCTGCAAAAGCGGGGCATCCCGGTCGATTTGTATGAGATGAAGCCGCAAAAGCGCTCACCCGCCCATCGTTCGGACGGCTTCGCGGAGCTTGTGTGCTCAAATTCCTTAAAAGCCGAGCGCGTAAATTCCGCAGCGGGGCTTTTGAAAGCGGAAATGGCGGAATTTTCCTCCGTTTGTGTCGAAGCGGCATACAAGACCCGCGTGCCCGCGGGCGGCGCGCTCGCCGTGGACCGCGAGCGGTTCTCCGCGTATATCACCGAAAAAATCGAGGGCTGTGCGGGCATCACGGTCATCCATAAAGAAGTCACAGAGCTTCCGATGGACGCGGATGTCGTGATCGTCGCCGTCGGTCCCCTTGCGAGCGACGCGCTCGCCGAAACGATCCGGAGGCTCACGGGCGAAGCGGGGCTTTCGTTTTACGACGCCGCCGCACCCATCGTGACGGCGGAGAGCATTGATTTTTCCGAAGCGTTCACGCAGTCGCGCTATGGCCGCGGCGGGGCGGACGATTATATCAACTGCCCGATGGACAAGGCGCAGTACGAGGCGTTTTACGAGGCGATCACCACCGCCGAACGCGCCGAAACGCACAGCTTTGACGAGCGGCGCGACGTGTATGAGGGCTGCATGCCCATCGAAGCGCTCGCTTCGCGCGGGAAAGATACCATGCGCTACGGGCCGTTAAAGCCTGTGGGGCTTGTGAACCCGAAAACGGGGCACCGCCCGTGGGCGAATTTGCAGCTTCGCAAGGAAAACAACGCCGGCACGATGTATAACCTCGTCGGCTTTCAGACGAATTTGAAATTCGGCGAGCAAAAGCGCGTGTTTTCGATGATCCCCGCGCTTAAAAACGCGCAGTTCGTGCGCTACGGGGTCATGCACCGCAACACGTTTTTGGATTCGCCCCGGCTTTTGTCGGCGGATTTCAGCCTGCGCGCTGACCCGCACATCTTCTTCGCAGGGCAGATCACCGGCGTGGAGGGGTACATGGAATCGGCTTCGTCGGGCATTTTAGCGGGGCTGAACGCCGCGCGTGTGCTTTTGGGGGAAGAAACGCTTGTCCTCCCCGAGACGACTATGATGGGCGCGCTCTCAAGGTATATCAGCGATGAAAGCGTCAAGGACTTCCAACCGATGGGTGCGAATTTCGGCATCCTGCCGCCGTCGGAGACGCGTATCCGCGACAAGGCGGCGCGCTATCAGGCGCTTGCCGACCGCGCACTTGCGGCGCTGCGCACAGAAAAGGAGAAAATAGGCTTATGAGAATTTTAGCAGACGCTTTCGGCGGCGATAACGCGCCGTCCGAGATCTTAAAGGGCTGTGCGGCGGCAAGGCGCGCCTACGGCTATGACATCACGCTTGTGGGCGATACGCAAAAAATCAAAGCCTGCGCCGCGCACGACGGTACGGATATTTCCGGCATGGACATTTTGCAGGCAGACGGCGTGTTCTCTATGGAGACGCAGCCGACCGAGATTTTAAAAGCGGGCAAGGACACCTCCATGGCGGTGGGGCTTCGCGCGCTGGCAAGCGGCGCGGGCGACGCCTTTGTTTCGGCGGGCAGCACGGGCGCGCTGCTTGTGGGCGCGACCTTCCTTGTCAAGCGCATCAAGGGCGTCAAACGCCCGGCTTTGGGTGCTGTCATGCCGTCCGGCACCACGCCGTTTATTTTGGTGGACACGGGCGCAAACGCCGAAGGCACCGTGCCGATGCTCTGCAGCTTTGCGCGGCTCGGCGACATCTACATGCGCCAGATCCTCGGCGTGGAAAATCCGCGCGTGGGGCTTGCGAACATCGGGACGGAAGCGACCAAGGGCACGAAATTGCAGATCGAAGCGTATCAGGCGCTCTCCGAGCTGCCCGGCATTCGCTTTACGGGCAACGTCGAGGTGCGCGACATACCCCTAGGCGCGGCGGACGTCGTTGTGGCGGACGGCTTTACGGGCAATGTGATCCTCAAAATGTACGAGGGCGTCGCCAAAATGATGTCCAACGAGATCAAAGCCATGTTCAAGAAAAACCCGCTGACCATGCTTTCCTACCTCGGCGTCAAATCCGGCATGGACGGCTTTCGCAAAAAGCTCGACTATAAGCAGTACGGCGGCGCACCGATCCTCGGCGTGCAAAAGCCGGTCATCAAAGCGCACGGCTCGTCGGACGCCTATGCGTTCCAAAGCGCGCTGCGGCAGGCGGCAGACTGCGTGAACGGCGATGTGGTGGGTAAGATCAGGGAGGCGATGCAGCATGAACCGCAATCTGAAAGCGCTGGAGAATGAGCTCGGCTATACCTTTCAAAACCCCGCCCTGCTCGACCGCGCGCTGACCCATTCGTCCTATGCCAACGAGCGCGCTTCCTCCGGCGACAACGAGCGTCTGGAGTTTTTGGGCGACTCGGTGCTGGGCTTCATCACGGCGGAATACCTGTTCTCCGAGCACAAGGGCGTGCCCGAGGGGGAACTGACGCGTCTGCGCGCCTACGCCGTATGCGAAAAATCGCTGGACGTGTACGCGCGCGAGATCGGTCTCGGTGACTATCTGCTTTTGGGCAAGGGGGAGGAGCGCACGGGCGGGCGCGAACGCGCTTCGGTGCTGTCCGACGCGTTTGAAGCGGTCATCGCCGCGATCTATCTCGACGGCGGCATGGAACCTGCCAAAAAATTCGTTCTGCGCTTTGTGCACCCGTATGTGGAGGCAAAGCCCGTGTTCAAGGATTACAAGACCATGCTGCAGGAGGTCACGCAGAAAAACCCCGGCGAGACGCTCGAATATGTGCTCGTCTCGGAATCGGGCCCCGACCACGACAAGCACTTTGAGGTAGAGGTGCACTTAAACAGCAACGTCATCGGGCGCGGCAGCGGCCCGAGCAAGAAAAAGGCGGAACAGGACGCCGCGCGCGAGGCTCTCGCGCTCATGGGGCTATAAACTTCCCGAAAACACGAAAAGGCGTTGCAAGCGAAGGCGTTTCGTTGTAAAATAAAGGGAAACCGGCGTTTTTGAGCGCCGAACGGATAAAGGATACGGATACATGATATTAAAGTCGCTGGAAATGCAGGGGTTCAAGTCCTTCCCGGACAAGACCGTGCTGGAATTCAATCAGGGCATCACGGCGGTTGTCGGGCCGAACGGCAGCGGCAAAAGCAATATTTCCGACGCGGTGCGCTGGGTGCTGGGCGAGCAGTCCACCAAAAGCCTGCGCGGCTCGAAAATGGAGGACGTCATCTTTATGGGGACGGATCTGCGCCGCGCGAAGGGCTTTGCCGAGGTGACGCTGCGCTTTGACAACCGCGACCGCACGCTCCAAAAGGATACGGACGAGGTCTCGGTCACCCGCCGCTACTATCGTTCGGGCGAAAGTGAATATATCATCAACGGCGAGACTTCAAGGCTTCGCGACATCAACGAGCTGTTTATGGATACGGGTCTCGGCCGCGACGGGTATTCCATCGTCGGGCAGGGGCGCATTGCCGATATGGTGTCCTCCAAAGCGGGCGAACGCCGCGAAATGCTCGAAGAGGCGGCGGGAATCTCGCATTTCCGCTACCGCCGCAACGACGCGAACAAACGCCTTGCCGCAGCCGAAGAAAATCTGCTGCGCCTGCGCGATATTCTGACCGAGCTTGAGGGGCGCGTAGGCCCTCTAAAAGCGCAGAGCGAAAAGGCGCAGAAATTTTTGGTGCTCGCCGAGGAGAAAAAGCAGCTGGAGATCGGGCTGTGGCTTCATACCATCGACCGCACGGACGACCGCCTGCGCGAGCAGTCGCACAAGATCGCGACCGCCGAAGCGGCGCACGGCGAGGCGGCGGCGCAGTTAGAGGATCTGGGCACGCAGATCGACAAGGCGGCCGAGGAGACGCAGGCACTGCTTGTAAAAATCGAAGAGGTGCGCGCCGAAAGTGCGAAGTTTGAAGAACAGGCGGCGGCGCTCGACGCGCAGGTGCAGGTCGAGGAGACCTCCATCCGCCATAACGAGGAAGCGATCGAACGCCTGATGCGCGATCGTGCCGAAGAAGCCCAGACGGCGGGGCACTTGGATGCGCGCATTGCCGAAGCGCAAAGCCGCATCGCCGAAAGCACCGCTTCACGCGACGCCTGCAAGCAAGAGCTTGCCGCACTTACCGCCGAGCAGGAGGCGCGCCTTTCCGAAAGCGCGCGCTTTTCCGAGGAGGCGGCGCAGCTTTCCGCCGCAGTCTCGGCGCTGTCCGTGCAGATCGCAGACAACCGCGTGACCGCCGAAACGGCGAATTCCTCCGTGGAGGAGATCGAGACGCGCATCCGCGCCATCGACGAAACGCTCGGCACGCGCGAGGAAAGCTATCAAACGCTCGTCGCGGCGCACGACAAGGCAAAAGCCGCGCTGGAAGCGAGCGAAACGACGATCCGGGAGCTGCAAAATGCCATGGACGGCTACACCATGCGTTTTGCTTCGCGCTCGAAAAAGGCGGAGGAAATGCGCACGCGGCTTTCCGAAAAGGAACGCGAGCTTCAGAAAATGCAGGACCGCATCCGTCTGCTTTCCGACCTGGAAAAGAATATGGAGGGCTACCAGGGCGCGGTCAAGGCGGTCATGCGCGAGGCCTCGCGCGGGGCGCTTCGGGGCATCCACGGGCCGCTCTCGCAGCTGATCTCCGTAAAACCGAAATATACCACGGCGGTGGAAACGGCGCTCGGCGCGGCGGTGCAGCACATCGTGACCGACTCCGAAACCGACGCGAAACGCGCCATCGCCTACTTAAAGGAAAACCGCGCCGGGCGCGCGACATTCCTGCCCATTTCCGCCATCCGCGCGCGGGAATTCCGTGAAACAGGGCTGGAGGATCAATACGGCTTCGTGAGCCTTGCTGCGGATCTCGTTTCCGCCGACGCAAAATATACGGAGATCATCCGCGCCCAGCTTGCGCGCACGGTGGTCGCCGAGGATATGGACTGCGCCATCGCGATGGCGAAAAAATACAATTACCGCTTCCGTATTGTGACGCTCGACGGGCAGGTCATCAACGCGGGCGGCTCGATGACGGGCGGCTCTCGCGCGCAGAGCGTGGGCATTTTGAGCCGCGGCAACGAGATCGAAAAGCTCAAAACCGCCGAAAAGGCCGCGCAGACCGAGCTTGCCGCCATGCAGGCGGACTGCAAGCAGCTGACCGAAGACGCCGCCGCCGCGAAAGCCGACCTTGACGGTGCGCAGGGCGACCTTTTGCGTGCGGGGGAAGAAAAGATCCGCCGCGAGGGCGAATATAAATTGGCAGCCGAGCAGCTTTCCGCCGTTTCGGGCGCGGTGAAAGAGCTGGTCGAAGAAAAGGAGACGCTGCGCGCCCGCGCCGACCGCATTTTGCAAAATGCCGCCGAGGCGCGAGCTTCGCTTGAAACCTTAAACGGCGAACTGCACGAAAAGGAAACGGCGCTCGAAAAGCTGACCGGCGACCGTGCGGCGCTCGATTCGGCGCGCGAAGCACTTTCCGCGAAGGTCTCGGAGCTGAGCTTGCAAATTCTGACGCTCGAAAAAGATATGGAGACCGCTGCCGACGACATCACGCATTTGCAAAACCGCAAGGCGGGTCACGCGGACAAGCATACCGCGCTCGAGCAGGAGATCGCGGCATACAAGCAGAAAAACGAATCGCTTGCCGAAAATATCAAACACTTACGCGAAAACGCCGAAAAGCTGCGCGCCGGTACGGCTTCTTCACGGGGGCAGATCGACGCACTTATTGCGGAGCGCGACACGCTTACCAAACAGCAGAACGACCTGCGCGTGCTCGAACGCGCGAAATCCGAGGAACGCGAACGGTTAAGCGGTGAGCTTGCGCGCTTGGAAGAACGCAAGACCGCCATGCGCAAGGAATATGACGACCTGATCGCGAAGCTGTATGAAGAATACCAGCTCACGCGCCGCGAGGCGGCGGCAATGGAAATTAAGATCGAGGACTATGCAAGCTCGAACAAACGCCTGACCGAGCTCAAAGGGCAGATCCGCGCGCTCGGCTCCGTGAACGTCGCGGCGATCGAGGAGTACAAGGAAGTCTCCGAACGGTACGAATTTTTGTCCGGGCAGATCGCGGATGTTGAAAAATCGCGCGAGGAGCTGCACAGGCTCATCGGCGAGCTGACCGAAAAAATGGCGCAGCAGTTCCGCGACCGTTTCGCCCGCATCAACCGCGCGTTCGGCGAAACGTTTTCCGAGCTGTTCGGCGGCGGCAGCGCGCAGCTGCTGCTCTCCGATGAGCACGATATCTTGGAGTGCGACATCGAGATCAAGGTGCAGCCGCCGGGCAAAAACCTTAAAAGCATCGAGCCGCTTTCCGGCGGCGAAAAGGGGCTTTCGGCCATATCCCTGCTGTTCGCGATCTTGAAGGTCACGCCCGCGCCGTTCTGCATTTTTGACGAGGTCGAGGCGGCGCTCGACGATGTGAACGTCTCGCGCTACGCGCAGTATGTGCGCCGCATGACGAAAAACACGCAGTTTATCCTTATCACCCACCGCCGCGGCACCATGGAGGAGGCGGACGTCCTCTACGGCGTGACCATGCAGGAAAGCGGCGTTTCCAAGCTCTTAGAGCTCAAGACCGCCGAAATGGCGAAACAGCTGGGCTTGGCGTAAAATAAAAACGCGTACACAGCGGCAAAACGATACGAAAAGGATGAAAACGCATGGGCATTTTCAGTAAGATCAATTTCGGGCTTTCCAAGACCCGCAACAAAATGGCGGGCGCCATTGACAGCCTGTTTGCAGACGGCGGCGAGATCACCGACGATCTGTACGCCGAGCTCGAGGAAATTCTCGTGATGGGCGATGTCGGCGTGGTCACGGCGGTCGAAATCACGGAACGCTTAAAAAAGCGCGTTTCGGAAAAGCGGCTTCGCGGGGCAGATGCCGTCAAAAACGAGATCAAGGAGATCGTCGCCGAGCTTTTGGAGGGCGGCGAGGATATGGGGCTTGTCACCGTGCCGAGCGTGGTGCTCGTCATCGGCGTCAACGGCGTGGGCAAGACCACGACCATCGGCAAGCTCGCCGCGATGTATAAAGCCGAGGGCAAACGCGTCATTTTGGGCGCGGCGGACACCTTCCGCGCCGCGGCGATCGACCAGCTCGGCGTCTGGGCCGGGCGCGCGGGGGTGGAGCTTGTCAAGCACTCCGAGGGTGCAGACCCAGCCGCCGTGGTATTCGACACGGTCAATGCCGCGAAAGCGCGCGACTGCGACATCGTCATCATCGACACCGCAGGCAGACTGCACAACAAGAAAAACCTGATGGATGAGCTTGCGAAAATTTACCGCGTCATCGACCGCGAGCTCCCCTATTCCGACCGCGAGGTGCTTCTGGTACTCGACGCGACCACCGGGCAGAACGCCGTCAACCAGGCGCGCGAGTTCATGAACGTCGCCGAGATCACGGGCATCGTGCTCACAAAGCTTGACGGCACGGCGCGCGGCGGCGTGGTGCTCGCCATCAAAAACGAACTGGGCATCCCCGTGAAATTCGTCGGCGTAGGCGAGCAGATGGACGATTTGCAGCCCTTCAATCCCCGCGCCTTTGCCGAGGGGCTGTTTGAGCAGAAAACGTATGACGAGGAGGAGAGCACGCATGCGCAAGTGGAGAAAGACGATGTGGCGGCTCGCGTTTCGGACGTTTCAGGCGTTCGACACCCCGCCGCAGCACGACCTGCACCCGAAAACGAACGCGCCGGCGCGGCGCCGGACGCTGCGGCATCCGAGACGGGGCGCACCGCTGCCGGTACACAAACAGATGAAAGCGGAATTTCGGAATTGGACACGGCTGCGGACGAAGTGACCGAAACGCAAGCGACCGAAAAGCCGAAAAAGGAGAAAAGACGTTTTGGATTTTTTAATCGCCACACATAATCTGAAAAAACGGGATGAGTTACAGCGCATTTTAGCGCCTCTGGGCGTACATGTACTGACCGCCGACGAAGCGGGCATTGATCTTTCGGATGTAGACGAAACGGGCACGACCTTTCTCGAAAACGCGCTGTTGAAAGCCCGTTCGGGCTGCAAAGAGAGTGGTATGCCCTGTATCGCCGATGATTCCGGCCTTTGCGTGGACGCGCTCGACGGCGCGCCCGGCGTGTATTCCGCACGCTTCGCGGGCGAGCACGGCAACGACCAAAAGAACAACGATAAGCTTTTGGGGCTGCTCAAAAACGTCCCTGACGAAAAACGCACGGCGAAGTTCGTAAGCGCCGTCGCGTGCGTGTTCCCCGACGGGCGCGAATGCACCGTCGAGGGCGAATGCAAGGGCAAGATCGGCTACGCGCCGAAAGGCGAGGGCGGCTTTGGCTACGACCCGCTGTTTTTCGTGGGCGAGAAATCCTTTGCCGAGCTTCTCCCCGCAGAAAAAGACGCCGTCAGCCACCGCGGAAACGCCTTGCGCGCACTGGCGAAGGCTTTGCCCGCATACCTGTAAACGACGAAAGGAAATCGAACTATGACCGGAAAAGAACGCGCCGCACTGCGCGCGCAGGCAAACGGGCTTGAGCCGCTGTTCCAAGTGGGCAAGGGCGGTGTTTCGGATTCGCTCATCAAACAGACCGACGACGCGCTGACCGCCAGAGAGCTCATTAAGCTCAAGGTGCTTTTGGAGACCGCGCCCGCACGCCCGCGCGACATTGCAGACGAGATCGCCGCCGCAACAGGCGCCGAAGTCGTCTCCGTCGTGGGCGGCAGCATGGTATTTTACCGCTACAGCGAAAAGCTGCACGAAAAGGATAAGAAGGTCAAGGGCAATACGCCGAAAAGGAAAAAATGAAATGCCTATGAAGATCGCACTGTACGGCGGCACGTTCAACCCACCGCATTTCGGGCATGTGCGGCTGCTGGAAGCGTTTTGCAAAGAGATCGCATTCGATAAGGTGCTGATCGTCCCCGACAAGCGACCCGTCCACAAGATCTGTGAGGACTTGGCGCTCGACAGCGAACGGCTTGATATGTGCCGTCTCGCCTTCCCCGACCCGCGCTATGAAGTCAGCGACATGGAGATCACACGCCCGAGTGACAGCTACACCGTGTATACCGTCCGCGCGCTCGACGCACAATATCCGCAGGCGGAGATTTTTCTGCTGATGGGCTCGGACATGTTTTTGTCGTTCCATAAATGGTATCACTACCGTGAACTGTTGGAGCGCTGCACGCTGTGCGTCGCCGCGCGGCAAAATGCGGACGATCTGCAAAAAATGCGCAGCTACGCGTTTTCGCATTTGCGCATTTATGTGCAGGACCACACGGCGCCGCACCTGCGCTTTTTGGACATCGAGCCGCTGGAGATCAGCTCCTCCGCCCTTCGCGAGGCGATCCGAAGCGGCGCGGACACACAAGTCTACCTGCCGCCGGCGGTGGAAGCCTATATACGGGAAAAGGGATTGTATGGATACCGAACGCAACGCTGAATTTTTGGAAGCGATAAAGCAAAAACTGAATCCACAGCGTCTGCACCACTCGCTGTGCGTCGCCGAAAGCGCGCGCGAGCTCGCGGTACAATACGGCGCAGACCCGGAAAAAGCCTACACGGCGGGGCTCGTGCACGACATCATGAAAAATACCCCGCCCGACGACATGTTGAAATTCTTTTGCGACAATGGTATAATGCTCACAAAAACGCAGCGCCAAAGCCCGAAAACCTGGCACGCCGTTGCGGGGGAAGCGTATTTGAGAAGCCGCCTGCATGTCACGGACGAGGATATTTTGACGGCGGTGCGTTACCACACCACGGGGCGCGCGGACATGACGTGCCTTGAAAAGGTCGTTTTTATTGCGGACTTTGTTTCCGCCGACCGCGATTACCCCGAGGTCGAGCATATGCGCGCGACCGCGAAACGCTCTTTGGAGGAAGCCATCGTCGAAGGGCTGCAATTCACGATCGCCGAGCTCGTTTCCGCCGGTGCGCTTGTAGACCCCGACAGCATCGACGCATACAACGACGCGGTGCTGGTTGTGAGAGAAAAAGCGGAGGAGAAATAGGCATAATCGGAAAATGTGCAGCTTAGGCGACGTGGTTATTCTTCCTCCCTCTGATGAGGGAGGTGGCACGCGCTTTGCGCGTGACGGAGGGAGAGACAAAGTAGCATTTATAACGGAAAACGCGGTGTTACTTCTCTCCCCCAGTCTCGCTGTGCTCGACAGCCCCCTCGTCAGAGGGGGCAAAAAGAGAACCGAGGGTTTGTGCGAGATCGTTCTTCCACGGGAAGAGCGGGACAACAACACGCGCAAAAGGGTTGCCGTTCAACTCTCTCCAAAAGCGAATTATTTTTAGAGAAAGTATAATGGGATAAAACAGAAAGGATGAAACGCCTTACATGGAACCAAAGGCCATTCTTGAAAACGCCGTAAAAATTCTGGACGCGAAAAAGGGTATGGATTTAACTGCGCTGGAGATCACGGAGGTAAGCGCCGTCGCCGATTATTTCCTGCTCGTGACGGGTACGTCGTCTACGCATGTGCGCGCGCTTGCCGATGAGCTCGAGGAAAAGCTCGCAGAGCTCGGCGTGCGCCCCGACCACATTGAGGGCAAAACCACGGGCTGGATCTTACTCGACTACAAAAGCGTGGTCGTGCACGTGTTCACTGCCGCCGACCGCGCGCTGTTCGCACTCGAAAAGCTCTGGGGCGACGCAAAACCGGTCGATCTTTCGGCGTGGGTCACGGAATAATTTTACAATAGTTAAAAATCATCTACCGCATACAAAGGGTGAAAGCAATGGAGTACAATTTTAAGGCTGTGGAGCCGAAATGGCAGAAAAAGTGGGAGGATGCGGGCGTGTTCCACGCCGCCGACAAGTCCGACAAGCCGAAGTATTACGCGCTGGTCGAATTCCCGTACCCGTCGGGCGCGGGCATGCACGTCGGGCATATCAAGGCATACAGCGGGCTGGAGGTCCTCTCGCGCAAGCGGCGCTTGCAGGGCTACAACGTTCTGTTCCCCATCGGGTTTGACGCTTACGGCCTGCCGACCGAAAACTACGCCATCAAAACGGGCATCCACCCGCGCAAGGTGACCGACACGAACATTGCGAAATTCACCTCGCAGCTTAAAAAAGTCGGCTTCTCGTTCGACTGGACGCGCGTCATCGACACGACCGAGGAAGGCTACTACAAGTGGACGCAGTGGATCTTCTTAAAGATGTTTGAAAACGGGCTTGCGTTCCGCGACAAAACGCTTGTCAACTACTGCCCGTCGTGCAAGGTCGTTCTTTCCAACGAGGATTCCCAGGGCGGTAAGTGCGACATCTGCCACAGCGACGTGGTGCAGAAGTCCAAGGACGTCTGGTACCTGCGCATCACCGAATACGCCGACAAGCTGCTGGAGGGCTTGGAAACGGTGGATTACCTGCCGAACGTCAAGCAGCAGCAGGTCAACTGGATCGGCAAATCGCGCGGCGCGTTTGTGAATTTCCAACTGAAGAACATACCCGAAACGCTGCGCATCTACACCACCCGTCCCGACACGCTGTTCGGCGTGACCTTTATGGTCATGGCGCCGGAGCATCCGCTCATCGATCAGTACGCCGAAAAGATCGGCAACATGGGAGAAGTGGAAAGCTACCGCGCTGAATGCGCGAAAAAGACCGAGTTTGAGCGCACGCAATTGGTCAAAGATAAGACCGGCGTGAAGCTCGAGGGCTTCACCGCCGTCAATCCCGTGAATGGGAAAGAGATCCCGATCTACATTTCCGACTACGTGATGATGGGCTACGGCACGGGCGCTATTATGGCGGTGCCCGCGCACGACCAGCGCGACTATGAATTTGCCAAAAAGTTCGGCATCGACATTATCGAGGTCATCAAAGGCGGCGACATCTCCAAAGAAGCCTACACGGGCGACGGCGAGATGGTCAACTCCGGCTTTTTGAACGGGCTTACGAACAAGGCGGATTCGATCGCCAAAATGATCGAGTACCTGACCGAAAAGGGCATCGGCGAAGGCGGCGTGCAGTATAAGATGAAGGACTGGGCGTTCAACCGCCAGCGCTATTGGGGCGAGCCCATCCCGATCGTCCACTGCCCGCACTGCGGCATGGTCGCCGTGCCGTATGAGGAACTGCCGCTCAAGCTCCCCGCCGTCGAAAACTTCGAGCCCGGCTCGGACGGCGAAAGCCCGCTTGCCAAGATCGACAGCTTTGTCAACTGCAAGTGCCCGAAATGCGGCGGCGACGCCAAGCGCGAGACCGACACCATGCCCCAGTGGGCGGGGTCGTCGTGGTACTTCCTGCGTTATGTCGATCCGCACAACGACAAGGCGCTTGCCGATTATGATAAACTGAAATACTGGATGCCCGTCGACTGGTACAACGGCGGCATGGAGCACGTCACCCGCCACCTGATCTATTCGCGGTTCTGGCACCGCTTCCTGTATGACATCGGTGTGGTGCCCTGTGCGGAGCCGTATGCGAAGCGCACGGCGCAGGGGCTCATTTTAGGCCCGGACGGCGTGAAGATGTCGAAATCCCGCGGCAACGTCATCGACCCCAACGAGGTCGTCGAAAGCTACGGCGCGGACGTGCTGCGCACCTATGTGCTCTTTATGGGCGACTATGAAAAGGCCGCACCGTGGTCGGAGAGCAGCGTCAAGGGCTGCAAGCGCTTCATCGACCGCGTTTGGAATTTGCAGGAAATGCTTACCGACGGCGATGCGTATTCCGAAAAGCTCGAAAGCGCGTTCCACAAAACCGTCAAAAAGGTCTCGGAGGACATCGAACAGCTGAAATACAACACGGCGATCGCCGCGATGATGACGCTCTTAAACGCGATCTACGATGCGGGCAGCATCAACCGCGCAGAGCTGCGCACGTTCCTTTTGATGCTCAACCCCTTCGCCCCGCACGTCACCGAAGAGATGTGGGCAACGCTCGGCTACGGCGAAATGCTCGCAAAAGACGGCGTATGGCCGGACTTTGACGAAGCGAAGTGCGTGGACGCGACCATTGAGATCGCGGTGCAGGTCAACGGCAAGCTGCGCTCGAAGCTGACCGTTCCCGCGGACATTGCCTCCGCCGACGCCATTGCCGCGGCGAAAGCGGACGAAAAGACGCAGACGTTCTTGGACGGCAAGACCGTCGTAAAAGAAATTTACGTTCCCGGCAAGCTCGTGAACCTTGTTGTCAAGGGCTGACGCGCCGAAAAATCATTTTTGCCGCAAGACGGAAGCGACGGCGATTTGCGCGGCTCGGCTTCCCTTGCAAAGGGATATTGCCGCTTACTGCGGCAGAACGGAGAGAGGAAACATGAAAACCCTGCGTGACCGCGTGGAGGATATCTCCAACTACTTCCGTAACCGCCGCAGCTCCGACTTTTTCCTGCTGGTCGGCTCGCTGTTCGCGGCGCTGTTTCAGGGAAAAGCGAAGTAAACGGATAGATAAAACGCACCCCGCCCGCATCCAAACGGATGCGGGCGGTGGTTTAGAAAGAAATAAATACCAAAAGAGAGGGATGTTTCGTAGCTTACGCATGATTTGCGTATAAGCGGTAAAGACAAGAAAAACGGAACTTCGGTTATTCCAAATGCAAGGCAGATCGCATGCGTCGGTCTGCTTTTTATTTATCGCGTTCAGCGAGTAGCAATGAAACCAAACCGTCTATAAGGCGTTTTTCTTTTGGCGTACATTGATTGATTTTGTTTTGCAGCTCATCGCCCATGTATTGCTTTGAATGCGTGGAAGTGCCTAACAAAATGTCGTTTGGTGTGACTTCTAAAGCCTCACAGAGCTTCATCAATGTTTCTAAGCTGGGGATAGAACGATGGTTTTCAATGTTCGAAATATAGTTGTTAGCAAGATTTGTCATTTCTGCGAGCTTCTCTTGCGTTATTTTTTTGCTTTTCCGTATTTCAGCTAAACGTTTTCCTAACAGCGTGTAATCAATAATCATCAAATATCACTTCCTTTTATTAGGATAAAAGAGAGAAAAAGCTAATTTAAGAAACTAAAAGTGTAAATACACTTGACATAATAAAAATAATTATGTAAAATACACTTATAATATAAAAATCCTCCAATAAATAACCTCTTTGCCAAGAACGAGAGATGGCTTTCCGAACGCGCACGGTCTTTTTAGCAAAGACATAGGTAAGGTTTGCGGGTACAGGCATGAGAAAAAGAATTGTGTGCATGGCGATAAAAAGCACGTACGGTAATAAGCAGTAAGGGCTATGAAATGAGTACGACTACTCAGAAGAAGAATCAAAAAAAGAACATCGTAATTTGGGTGGCACTGCTGATTGCTGTTATCTGCTTTTGCGTCAGCGCAGGAATCGTTTTATTCAGGCAAAATACGCCGGTGCTTATACGCGGGGGCGGAGCCGCGACGGAGAACGCCGCAGCAGAAGAAAACAGCGACTCCATCGCCGTTCCGGGATATGAGGGGCTTACATTAAAAGCAAATTCATTACAACAGGAGATTGCGTTACGCAATCCCCCGCAAAACACTTGTTATTTTGTAATTTCTCTATATTTAGAAGACGGAACTTTGCTGTGGGAATCCGATTATATTATGCCCGGAAGCGACTCGGATCAAATCGTATTGACGCAGGAATTGCCGCAGGGAACATATCCGAACGCCGTCTTAAAATATTCTTGCTTCAAAATGGACAAGACGAAAACCCCATTAAACAGTGCTGAAACGAAGTTGACACTTCGTGCAAAATAAAACTCCGAAAGGAAGAAAACTATGAAAAAATTCATCTCAATCGCTATGGCTCTAACGCTTTGTTGCTCTTGCATTACGATCGCTTCGGCTGCCGATGCGACTACGCTTACCACAACGGTGCCGGATGCCACATATACGCTGAACATTCCGGCTGACCAGGAAATTCCGTTTGGAGCGACCGAAACGGATATCGGCAGTGTAACTGTTACGGAAGCGGCGGGATTTGCCGAAGGAAAAGATTTACGAGTTACACTTACATATGACGGATCTTTCTCTGCTGATGATGTTTCAACAAGCATTCCGTATACCATAAACAAGGCTGCCATGCAGAGCTCTACCATAGGCGGTCCTAGCGACGCGCCGATAAAATATCCGGTTTCATCAGGTGATTATCTTGTGTTCAAAGGTTATTATAACGGCTCTGTTGCAGAAGGCTTCGCAATTGATGCGGATGGATACAATGTAACAAATAAACATCTTGAAGTAGTGATTTTAAGCGAAGACTGGGGGAAGGCGCTTGCAGGGGACTATTCCAGCACGATAACATTCACAGCGGAAGTTGTTGTTTCTGAGTCGTAAGGATTAAGGCGGTTTTGCTATACATTAATAATTACAGAAGATAAAACTTAAATTTCTATTTGAATGACAAGACAAAAACCGTGCAGCCCGAAACGGGTTGCACGGTTGCATTTTTGCTTGTGTGATTTTTGTCAAACATCCAGCTCGCGTCAATTTCGCTTTGCCGGCTCGGTTTGTTTACACCGTCTTGAAGTCGAAGATCTGAATAATATTTTCGACCTCTTCCTGCGTGAGGTTGAAGATGCGCTTGCCCAGCTCCACAAATCCCGCTTCGTCCTCTTTGCCGCAGAGCATCGAAAACGTCCGCCCGATCTCGAGGATCACGTTCGGCGTATCCTTGCGCATGGCGAGGTAATAAAAGCTGTATTCCCCGCCGTCGGAAAATTCCTCATAAAACGCCGCGTCGCCGTATTTGATGTTGCCGTACAGGGCGTTGATCGCCGTACTTTTCAGGATCATGTTCGGCAGCTCGCGGTTGATGCAGTATTCCGCTGCGAAAAACATCAGGATCTTGATCTGGTGGATGACCGCGGCAGGGTAATCCAGCGCGCCGACTTCTTCCGAAAGACGGCGCAGCAGCTCGTCCTCGTTCAAGAAGATATCCGAAAGGTAGTCGCCCAGCTTTGAAGCCTTGTCGATGTTGCCGTTTGCGCGCTGCGCTTCCATCAGGCGGATGAGCTGCAGCTCGTCCGTCTCGCCCGCTTTTGGCTCTTTGCCGAAAATTTTGATGTCGCTGTCTTCCATAGCGTTCCTCCCGCGCGGTCAGCCCGCGCTCTCGCTCGCCGCTTTCTGCGCTTTTTTGGCAAGGCGCTTCTGCCGCGCCTTGTAGCCAAGCAGCTTTTGCAGCGCATCGTCGGGCGTTGTTACGTCGCCGACGCGCACGCGCGACGTATTATAAAGCCCGCGGAAATCCGTCCCGCCGAGCATCAGCAGCTTGTGCTTTGTTGCGAGCTTCTTAAGCGCTGCTGACGTTTCTTCATCCGCCGACGGGTGCCAGACCTCGATGCCGTCCAGCCCATGCTCCAAAAGGCGGGGCAGGGCATCCAGGTTGTCATCTAAAACCGGGTGCGCGAGCACGGCAATGCCGCCCGCCGCGTGCACGGCGTCGATCACCTCTGCCGCGTCCGGGAACTTCGGCGCAACGTAGATGCTGCCGGGTACGCCCGGATCAAACAGCCGGTGATAAAGCTCGCCGTACAACGAATCCGTACAGCCGCACTCCATGAGCGCCTGCATCATATGCGCGGGGAAGATATTGGTCGAACCCGTCGCGCATTTGACGATAAATTCCGTGCTGACGGGGAAACGCTTTGCGATCTGCAGCATCATATAGTGCGCCGCCTTTTTGCGCGCCAGCGAATTGCGGTGGCAAAGCCCCTCGAGCCGGTCGGGAAACTCGCTTAAATACCCGAGAATATGCGCGCGTTTTCCGGTTTGGGTATCGATCGCCGAAAGCTCCACGCCGGGGATCACCCGCACGCCGAGGCGCTCGCCGATGATCCTGCCGCGCACCGTGCCCGCAAGGCAGTCGTGATCCGCGATCGCGATCGTATCCACGCCGCAGCGCTTTGCAAGTGCGATCAGATCTTCAATCCCCAAAGAGCCGTCCGAAAGTTTGGTGTGACAATGTAAATCTCCGCCCACGGTATGGTCCTCCTTATCGATTTTTTACAAAAAGACCCGTTTTAGCTGCGCGTATACGGCGCGCATCCCCCACGTTCAGGCTCTTTCGGCGCGCAAAATACCGCAATATACCATAAATAACATATCCATTATACTCTTTTTCGACAGGCGTTGCAAGCAGTTTTTGCCGCAAAAGCAGAAATGTGACGCGCATACCCATTCTCCTTATGCCCGCGTTTTGCGGAAAATATGCAGCGAACGGGATTTTTTTGGAAAAAAGCGAAGCAGCTCAAAAAAACATTGACAAGCTGCGCGGGGGTTGGTATAATAATATCCGCCGCTACGGCTGGTGTCGGTCGCGCGGCAAGATGCTGCTATGGCTCAGGTGGTAGAGCACGTCCTTGGTAAGGACGAGGTCACCAGTTCGAATCTGGTTAGCAGCTCCATAAAGAAGCCCGAATGCGGTTCGCGTTCGGGCTTCTGCCTTCCGGCGAAGCCGCCGGCGCGCGCAAGGGAAAGGCAGATAAGCGCACCGCAGGCGCAGCCGTTTCCCACGCCTAAAAATTCTTTGAAAAACTGTGTTTTTTCGGTTGACTTTTACAAAAAGGCTTGGTATAATAGCGAAGGTAACATGGTGTATTACCCTATTCTTTTGTATGCAGAAAGGATTTGGACAGACATGAAAAAGCTTTCGGCTTGCCTTTTGGCTTTGGTTATGATGGCGGCTCTGTGCGTGCCCTCCTTTGCGGGGAGCGCGGTCAATGCTTTGACGGACGCGAACGCTAAGGAGATCGGCGACAAGGTCGTTACATATGTGAGCGCCAACGGGGTGACTGCTTTTGAGGATGACGCGCAGCGCGCGCAGATGGTGACCGCCGTTGTGCGTGGGCTGAAAATTGACAATTACGGCGATGAGGCCGCCAATGCGACTTCTGTTGCACTCGCCGTAGAAGCGCTGCAGGCGGACTATCCAGAGGATTTGACGGCGGAAACCGCCGCGACGCTGCAGACCGAGCTGCTTGCCGCGATCGGGGATGCATATGCTGCGAGACCCGGCGTCAGCACCTTTGACCCGAGTCAGGTCGGCGACAATATCGCGTCCGGTTTCACGGACAGCGACCTTTCCGGTCTGTTTGATTCGCTGCGCAATGCGGTGACCGACCTGGGCGACCGCCTTGAGGGCGTGTTCCGTCAGAACAGCGGCGGCGAGGAAACGCCTACCGAGCCGACGGAGGAGGAAAACACCGGCAACGGTTCGGATTATGAAGATGCGGCTACCGGCGACACGGCTGTGTTTGCAGTGGCCGGTGTAGCGGCTGTTTCGGCGATCGCGCTGGTGCTGACCCGCAAGAAAAAGAGCAAATAAAAACGGAAAACCATAGAAAAACGCACCTCGTATGAGGTGCGTTTTTTTGTGGGCAAAATAAGCTTGCAGGCGTTCGGCTTTCCCTTTGCAGCGGCGGTCATAAAAGCAAGATCGCCGTGATGACCGCACCGCCCGCTGCGGCAGCCGCTGCGCCGAGCACGCGCAGTGCGATTTCCCGGATGCGGCGGCGTCTGGTACGCGGCAGCCGATCGGTGCCGGTGAGCGTTTCCTCCGCGGCACGGCGCAGCGTTTGCTCGCCCGTAAATGCGTATTCCGGTTTCACAAAGAAAAATGCACGTTCAAAATACGGCGACCCCGGATCCCGAATTTCCAAAACCTGCCGATTGATGCCCTTCACCATACCTGCGAGCCCCCGTATGCAAATTTTTGGGCGCGCTTGCGGCGAACCCGGATTTTAGTATGGAGCACGGTAGAGAAATTATGCGGGATGCAGAATGAAAAAGCGGCACATGTACGTTGATTTTTCGGCGCGAAATCTGTCAAGATGGAAAAATCCACAAACTTGTGTGCGTACAGAAGTATACAAACAGTATATTTTTTATTCGCACAAAAATGTTCAAAACCGTGTTCAAAATGTTAAAAAGTAGCCCAAATCGGACGCTAAATAAGGCAAAAAACGGGGTTTTGAACAATGTTTATAATTTTTGTGAAAAATTTAGCAAACTACGCATTGTTGCTTGTTCTTTACAAAATATACAGTACGGAGCGCGGTGTAGTCAGAAATTAAGATTTTTTCTTGTGCATTTTGCCATTGTGAAAACTCCATAGTTTCTTAGTAAAATTTTGGCACAAACGCAGGATGCACGGCACTTATGCGTGTCGACGCACCGCTGCCGACGGGCGGCTGGGTTGATGATCGGAAACGCTGCCCGGCAAAGCACCGGAGAAAGGTGCGTATGCAGCATTTGGAAGGCGTTTGCTATAAATTATTAACAATATATTAAATATTGAAAAGTATATTGCATTATATGGTAGCTGGTGTTATACTTTAGTCGTCCGAAAGCAGAACGCATGCTGGCGGTACTTGACGGGCAACGGGAAGTACCTCCCCACAAGAAGCGTTTGCCGGTGCGAGCGGCGCGGCACGGCTGCTGCGCAACCCGCGTGCAGCTTGCAAAAATCTGCGCATGCGTGGGCCCTTTCCCGCTTGCGCGGCTTCCTGCAAAAGTCCTGCGGAAAGCGGCGGCGCTGCGAGACCCATGTCATGCAAGACCCTGTGCAGAGCAGCGGAAAGCCGTGTGCGGCGGGTTCGGCTTTCAAAAAACAGGCGGCGCGTGCCGCCGGAAAGGAGCGCGTTATGAACACACAATTCAAAAAAGGTGTGCTGGAGCTTTGCGTGCTGTCCCTTTTAAAGCAGGGCGACAAATACGGCTATGAGCTGGCGGACACGGTCGGGCGCGAGATCGACGTCTCGGAAGGTTCGATCTATCCATTGCTCAAGCGGCTGCGCGGCGAAGGCTATTTCGAAGTCTATCTGCGCGAATCGCCGTCGGGTCCCGCGCGTAAGTATTACCGATTGACGCAAAAGGGCGCGGATATGCAGGCGCATCTGGAAAGCGAATGGAAAGAATTCACGCAAAGCGTTTCTACAATTTTAGGAGGTGAGCCGCAATGACAAAACAGGAATTTTTACAGCATCTTAACGTGCATTTGCAGCCTTTGCCTGCGGCGGAGCGCGAGGACATCCTCGCCGATTTTGAAGAGCATTTCCAGGCGGGCGCAGAATCCGGCAAGACCGAGGAGCAGATCTGCGCGGAGCTCGGCAATCCGTATACCTGTGCGTTGCAATATCTGCGCAGTGTACCAAATTACGGATCGAACGCAGAGGGGCAGGCCGCGAATCCCGTGCCGCCCGCCGCGCCGGTGCAGCCAGGCTCTGTAAATCCCGTGCAGCAGGCGAAGGAACGCAACGACACACGGCTCAACCGCACGCTTTGGGGGATCTTCTTCTTTGTGCTGGTGCTCATCGCCATCGGCGCGTACCCGACCTTTGCAGTGCTGATGCTCTCCCCGCTTATCGTACTGTTCATCGCGATCTTCGCAGTGGCGGCGGTGCCGACGGGGCTCATGGTCGCGTTCCTCATTTCGCTTTCCGCCTTTCTGTTTGTCGCGGGGCTGCAGGGCATTATAGAGCTGACGTGGCTTTTGAAATACAGCTACCGCCGCGCGGGCTTTTGAGAAAAGGAGACGCTTTCTATGAAAAAGGCTATGATCATCACGACCGTTTTGCTGGTCGTTTCCTTTATTACAACGCTTTGCCTTGGGGCGGCGCTCGGCTCGCAGGGGCTTCGCGCGCTCTTCCGTGACGGCGGCATCGTGGATCGCTGGTCGCAGAACATTTCGGACCGCGCCGATGTTTCGCTGTACAATGCGGATTGGGACGAAGAGGGCCGCCAATACATGTTCCAAAGCGACAGCGCCACGCTGGAGGGCACGCCTGACGCACTGACGGTCACAGCGAATGTGGGCAACATCCGTGTGCGCACCTCCACGGGCGAAGCGATCGAAGTGGTGCTCGAGCAGTATTCACGCCGCTCAAACCCGATCTCCAAATATGATTTCACCGTAGAGGGCGGGGACATCGTGCTGACGGCGGCGGATGAACTGGACGGCACGACGGCGACCATGACAGTCTATGTGCCGTATGCGCTTACCTCTCTTTCGGTGAAAACCGCGCTCGGGGATGTGGAGATCACGGACGTGAGCGCACGGACGCTTACGGCGCAGGCGGATACGGGCGAGCTGGATGTGGAGCGCGTGACGGCGGATACCGCCGATCTGCGCGTTGCGCTCGGAGATATGGACATCGGCAGCGGCGTTCAGATCTCGCAGTCCCTGAAGGCGGAAAATGCCTGCGGCGACATCAGCCTTGACCTGCCCGCAAACGCGCCGTTCGCACTCACCTACACGGTGGAAACGGGCTCGGCAGACATTGACGAGGACATCCCCACCGCGTGGCTGCGCAATGTGCAGCGCGGCGGCGTCGGGGCATCCGGCACCCTGCAGCGCGACACAGGCGGCGCGCAGTATACGGTACACGTTACGCTCGGTGATTTTGAGCTTGACCGCGGCATCGACTGATTCAAGTGCAGTTTTTCGACAGGGTGAATTTTTCAATAGGAGTGAAATGTATGCAAAAGAAATTGTATAGAAGCAATACGGATAAAATGCTTTCCGGCGTGCTCGGCGGCATTGCGGAATATTTCGGGATCGATTCGACGCTTGTACGCATCTTGTTCGCGGCGGTCGCCGTGTTCACGGCGGCGTTTCCGTGCATCATGCTGTATATCATCTGCGCGATCGTCATCCCCTCGCGCCCGATCGATATCGAATAACACAGCAAATCCGAACCAACGGGGCGGCTTCCTTTTGGAAGCCGCCTCAGTCTGTTGAAAGGCTTTTTAAGGAGGGGGCACAAAAGTTTTCGCCCGCCTTTTACAAAAGGCGGCGGGGTCGAGGGGCGCGCCCTCGCCGCGTTCCGCAGGACGCGAAATCCATTGTCCTCATTGAGCGCAGGAGGGGAGATGAAACAGTCCTGTGAACTGTTTCATCCGGGGAACCCTCGCCGGGGGTATCGTCGCCGAAGCGCCGCCGGTGGCGGAAAAAGCGAGGCGAGGATGGCGAAGCGGTTAAAATTTGCCCGCGCCGAAAGCTCGGCAAATTTTGGGTTCCGCAAGAGGACGTCCCGAAAAGACACATTATGTCACCTTGGGCTGTTATATAGCTTTTCCCCTGCCGGGGAAATCACCCCCTACCCTACGGCATCCAGTATTTGACATCCAACCTGTTCTTTTCTGCAAAACTCCGCGTTTTCAACAGCATGAAGCGACACAACGCGCGCACGAAACGCCGTATACTTTTTATAGTGCGGGCTTGTCCCGTGAAGAAATAAAAAGTGTGGTGGTTCGGTTTGCAGACGATGGCTTCTGCCGAGGAAAAAATGGTGCAGGCGGCGCGGACCCTGCCGCGCCCGATCAAGGGCGTGATCACCCATACGGCGTCGTTCCTCTGCGGGCTTCTGCTTTCCTCGGTGCGTTTGGGCGAAGCCGCGCCGTTCGGCGTGAGCTTTCTCGCCGCCGTGCCGGTGCGGTATTTGTTTTCGGCAGGCGCGGGTGCGGCGGCGGGCAGCCTTTTGACGCTCGACAGTGTATCGGCGCTGCGCTATATCGCCGCATTGCTGTCGACGGGGGTGCTTGTGCGCCTTTCACGCGAGTTTGAGCGGCTGCGCGACTTGCGTCTGCTGCCCGCCTGCATCGCGTTCCTCGTCTGCTTTTTGACGGGCGCGGCGGCTGCGGCGGCGACCGGATTTTCACTTGCGGTGTTCGCCTCCGTTTTGGGCGAAGCGGCGGCATCATTCGGCGCGGCGTGGAGCTTTTCGGCGGCTATGGCGGCGGGAAATCGTTTGTTCACGCGCGCGGCGCTTGAAACGCGTCTGCTGCCCGGTGTTTGCGTGACCGCCTTTTTATTGCTGCTCTCCGTAGCGGACGCCGCTTTGTTCGGCGTTTCGCCGACACGCATCGCTGCGGTGTATCTGCTGCTGTTGTGTGCGTGGCTGTTTCGGGAAACGGGCGGGGCGACGGCAGGCCTTGCGGCGGCGTGCGTGTTTCTGCTGGACGGCGACTTGGGATTTTCGGCGGTCGCCTACGGTGCGGCGGGGCTGATTGCAGGCGTCGTTATGCGCGAAAAGCGGTCAAACGGTACGGCGGCGCTGCTTTGCGCATATGCCGCAGGGCTTCTCCTGACGAGTGGCGGCTGGCAGCATGCGCTGGAGGCGCTTTTGGCGGCAGGGCTTTTCCTGGCGACACCGGCGCGGATCTTGCATGCCGCGCAGCGGGTTGTTTCCGAGACCGTGGGGTCTGCACAGGACAATCCCCAAAGGCGGGAAATTTTGTCGCGGCTTTCGGGTGCGGTACACGCGGTAGACGAGATGGCGCAGTCCGTGAAATCCGTATCGGCCATGCTGGAAGTCCCCGTTACCGGGCAGAGCGGCGCGGTAACGGCGCGCGTGCACGAAGAAGTCTGCACCGCCTGCGGGCGGCACGCGCTTTGCTGGGAGCACCATCGGGACGAGATGCTTCGGGATTTCGCAGCCGTGTATCAAACGCTCGCAAACGGAGAGACGCTGTCCGCGCAGCGCCTGCCCGCCGTATTGCTCAGCAGGTGCATACGCCAGACCAGCCTTTGTGAGAGCTTTGCAAGACAATATATCCGCGCCACGGAGCGGGGCGCTGCGCAGGTGAAGATCAATGAGGTGCGGCAGGTCACCGCCGAGCAGTTCGACAGCCTGTGCGACATGCTGCGGGATTTTTCCACAGAGCTTTCCACAGAGCTTTGTTTTGACGAGACGGCGGCACAGCGTGCAAAGGACTGCCTGCGCACGCAGTTTGACATCACCCCGCAGGACGTGAGCTGCATTTGCAGCGAATCGGATCGTTTGCGGCTGCGCATCACCTTTGCGGATGCCGTCAAAACGCCGCCGCAAAACGAGCTTCGCGAAGCGCTGGAGGAAGCGATCGGCCGTCCGCTGGAACCGCCCTGTTTACAGGCGGGCGAACAAGAACTGCTGGTCACGTTCTGTGAACGGACGGAGTTCTGCGTGCAGGCGGGCGCTGCACGACGCGCGGCGGACAGCGAGCACCGCTGCGGCGACAGCTACGAGAGCTTTTACGACGGGCGCGGCGGCTATGTCGCCGTGCTCAGCGACGGCATGGGGCAGGGCACGCGCGCAGCCGTGGACAGTACGCTTGCGGTAGCGCTGTTTACAAAGCTGTGCAAGGCGGGCGTGCAGTTTCACAGCGCCCTGCGGCTGGTCAACGCCGCGCTGATGCTGAAATCCGCCGAGGAGTCCTTGGCGACACTCGATGTGCTGCGTATAGATCTGTATTCGGGAAAGGCAGAGTTTTATAAGGCGGGCGCGGCGAAATCCCTGCTCCTGCGCGGGAACGCCTGCCGCGAGATCAAGCGTGCGTCGCTGCCCGCAGGGATATTAAAGGAGGCACGGTTCGCCGTTGCCGAGGGCAAGCTCTTGGACGGTGACATCGCGGTGCTTGCCTCCGACGGAGCGTTCGACGCGGACGAGGGCGCGCTGCGCCGCGCACTTCCCGCGCTTCGGGAAAAGCCCTGCGACAAGATCGCCGAGCGCCTTTTGGAGATCGCCTTGCAAAAGAAAATGCCGCACCGCGACGATATAACGGTACTTGTGCTGCGCATCCGCAAAAATCCGCGGGGCAGTTAGAGCGCAGAGAGCAGATCTTAGAATTCCTAACAGCAGGGCAGCCACGGCTGACCGCAAAACTGCCGTTCCGCTTCTGCCCTCTGACCTCTCTCCTCTGACATCTGAAAATCCCCCGCCATGCGGGGGATTTTTGCCGTGCTGCGTAAAAATTTCGGTTGAGAAGTGCGCGCATTTATGCTATACTGAATATACTTATAACTATGCCCGTCGGCAAAAGCTTTAGGGCATAACGGGGAGAGCAGGATTTTGGCGATTCTAAAGGATGTTAAGCGGCTGGTCGTCAAGGTGGGCACCTCTACCTTGACCTATGAGACCGGCAAAACGAATATCCGCCGCATGCACAAGCTCGTGTCGGTGCTGTCCGATATTGTGAATTCCGGCGTGCAGGTGACACTGGTCACTTCAGGCGCCATCGGCGTGGGCGTCGGGAAGCTGGGGCTTGCCGAACGCCCCGAGGACACCCCGGGCAGGCAGGCCGCCGCAGCGGTCGGGCAGTGCGAGCTGATGTTTATGTATGATAAGCTGTTCGGCGAATACGGGCACACGGTCGCGCAGCTTTTGATGACGAAAAGCGATGTGGAAAACCCGGAACGGCGCGAAAATCTCTCGAACGCATTCGAAAAGCTGCTGGAATACGGGGCTGTACCCGTCGTCAACGAAAACGACTCGGTCGCCGTCGAGGAGATCGTCTACGGCGACAACGACAGCCTTTCCGCGATCGTGGCAAAGCTTATAGGGGCAGATGCGCTGATCATCCTGACCGATACCGACGGGCTTTATGACGCGGATCCCACGGAGAATGAGGATGCGCGGCTGATCCCCGAGGTGCGCGAGATCACCGACGAGCTCCTGCATGTTGCGGGCGGGCGCGGTTCGCGCTTTTCGACGGGCGGCATGGTGACGAAGCTGCACGCTGCCGCCATTGCGACTGCTGCGGGCATCGACGTGATCGTGATGAACGGCACTTCGCCCGAGGCGATCTATAAGGCGCTCGACGGCAAGCAGGTCGGCACATTTTTCGTCGGGAAAAAGGAATCTTGAGAAGCAGGTGAACGATATGACGAAGCTTGAGGCGCTCGGCGCGCGCGCAAAAGCAGCGGCACGCGTGCTGATGACCGCGACAACGGAAACGAAAAACGCCGCGCTCGAAGCGGCGGCTGCGGCGATCGAAGCGCAGACGGCGGAAATCCTTGCGGCAAACGAAAAGGATCTTGCGGCGGCGCGGGAAACCGGCATGGCGAGCGCCATGCTCGACCGCTTGGCGCTTTCCGAAGAACGATTAAAAGGCATCGCCGACGGCGTGCGCGAGGTCGCACAGCTTCCCGATCCCGTGGGGGCGGTGCTGTCCGAAACGGTGCGGCCAAACGGTCTGAAGATCCAAAAGGTATCCGTCCCGCTTGGGGTCATCGCAGTCATTTTTGAGGCGCGCCCCAATGTCTCGGCGGATGCGGCGGCGCTGTGCTTAAAGTCGGGCAACGCCGTGCTGCTGCGCGGCGGCAAAGAGGCGATCCACTCGAACACCGCCATCGTTTCCGCCATGCGCAGCGCGCTGGAAACGGCGGGGCTGCCCGCCGACTGCATCTGCCTTGTTGAAGACACCTCCCGCGAGAGCGCACGGGAACTGATGCGCTTAAACGGCTACGTCGATGTGCTCATCCCGCGCGGCGGGGCGGGGCTCATCCGTTCGGTCGTCGAAAACGCGACCGTCCCCGTCATTGAAACGGGCGTAGGCAACTGCCATGTGTATGTAGATAAAGACGCCGACATCCCCATGGCGGCGGAGATCGTATATAACGCCAAGACCTCGCGCGTGTCGGTGTGCAATGCGGCGGAAAGCCTGCTTGTGCACAGCGCCGTCGCCGAAAAAGCCCTGCCTGCGATTTACGCGCGGCTTGCTGAAAAACAGGTGACGCTGTACGGCGACGAACGCGCCTGCGCGATCCTGCCGGGGATCGAAAAGGCGACCGAGGACGACTGGGGCAGGGAATACCTCGACTATAAAATGTCCGTCAAGGTCGTCGATTCGCTCGACGAGGCGATCGCGCACATCGCACGGTATTCCTCCGGACACAGCGACTGCATCGTGACCGAAAACGCTTCGGCGGCGGGGCTCTTTTTAAACGCAGTGGATTCCGCGGCGGTTTATTGGAACGCGAGCACCCGCTTTACGGACGGCGGCTGCTTTGGCTTCGGTGCGGAGATCGGCATTTCCACGCAAAAGCTGCACGCGCGAGGTCCCTTGGGGCTGCCGCAGCTGACGAGCTTTAAATATAAAGTATACGGCGACGGGCAGGTTCGCTGATCGCGCCGACGCAAAACAGGGTTCGGTGATGATGATGGCCAAAACCAATACAAAGCATAAAAAAGGCGCGCGCCGCTGGGCGTTTCCCTTAGGGCTTGCCATTGCGGTGCTCGCCGTGATCGGCGCGGTCACGGTGATCGTCGCCGGCGTGACCGCCATTCGCCAGGCGGTCGAAAACAGCCGCAATTACGACGAATACAATACGCTGCTCACGCCTGTGGTGATGAACGACCCGGATGCGTTCGACGACCTGACGCAGGCGGATCCCGAACAGCTGATCGATATTTCGATCTGGTCGATCCTCAGAAGCGACCTTTCGCCCGACCAATACACGTATGATGATAACGGCATGGTCATCCCCGAAGCGGACGTGACCGCTGAATTCCGGCGGCTGTTCGGCACGGAGGTGGAGCCGCAGCACGCCACGGTCGAAGGGTACGGCTATACCTTTGCCTATGATGCGACCAAGCAGACCTATTCCATCCCCTTGACGGGCGTCGTGCCGACGTACACGCCGCGTGTCGTGAACGCCGAAGAACGCGGGGATACGATCATTTTGACGGTCGGCTACATCGGCGGCGACCAGTGGACGCAGGACGCCGAGGGCAATATGGTCGCGCCCGAGCCCGACAAATACATGCGCGTGACGCTGCGCGTGCGCGAGGACGGCTATTACATCAGCGCGCTGCAAAATACTTCTGTGCCCGAAACGGCGACGACCGCGGCTGCACCGCAGACTACAGCCGCCGAGACCACGACCGCCGTGACGACCGTTCCCGCGACCGAAGCGGCGACCGCCGCACCCGAAACGACCGCCGCCGCGCAGTAAAGGAGAACACATGAACCGTATTTCACCGTCTATTTTATCTGCTGACTACGGCCACCTTGCCGCCGCGCTCGAGCTTTTGACCGCATCGGGCGCGGATATGGTGCACATCGACGTTATGGATGGGCATTTCGTGCCGAATATCACGATCGGGGCGCCGGTGGTGCGCTGCCTGCGCAAGTGTACTGCGCTCTCCTTTGATGTGCATCTGATGATCGACGAACCGCTGCGCTACGTCGCGGATTTCGCCCAAGCGGGCGCGGACCGCATCACCTTCCATACCGAGGCAAAAAGCGATGTCGGGGAAACGCTCGACGCGATCCTTGCGGCGGGGAAAGAGGCGGGGCTTGCCGTCAAGCCGGGCACGGACATATCGGAGGTCTACCCGTATCTCTCGAGGCTCGCCATGGTGCTCGTGATGACCGTCGAGCCGGGCTTCGGCGGGCAGAGCTTCCGGGCGGACATGCTCCCGAAGATCCGCGCGCTGCGCAAGGAATGCGTACGGCGCGGGCTTCCCGAACTGGACATCCAGGTGGACGGCGGCATTTCGGCGCAGACTATCGGCGACGTGGCCGCAGCGGGCGCAAACGTGTTCGTTTCGGGCAGCGCGCTGTTCTCAAGCAAGGATATGGCGGCGGAGATCCGCCGGTTCAAGACGCTGGCGACTGCGGCGCAGATGTAAACTCTATGGCGCGTGCATGCTCGGCGAGATGCTGCGCGACCCTGCCGCGCGCGGGGCAGACTGTTCCGTATTCCGAAAGCAGCTGTGCGCCGCGCTCGGCGCTTTGTGCGTCGTCAAACGAAAACAGTACTGCAAAGCCTGTTTGCGTACGGTAAAGCGTCCGTTCTACGCCGTAAAGCGGCGGGCGGGAAAGCAACTTCAGCAGATCTAAAAACGCGTCGGCATCCTGTGTGCAAAACAGCAGCGTGCGCCCCGTATGCAGCACGCGCAGCCGCATTTTGCGCGCAGTAAACAGAAAAATGCAGCCGCCGCCGGGCTCGGGCAGCACGTCGATGCGCAGCCTTCTCCTTGCGGGAACGGCAAAATCGAGCGTGCGCCGCGCGCAATGCAGGATCTCGCGCACAACGCGCGCGGTCTGTGCGTTGTCGGCGGCAAGATCTTCAAAGGAAAGACGATAAGCGGAAAGCTCCTCGCGCGTGAGCGCGGCGAGCAGTACTGCGGCGGATGTTTTATGCAGTTCCATTCGGTAAAGCCCCCTTTATGCGCAGCATACCGCCCGTGGGCGTTGCCGCTTTTTGCGAAACCGCGAATGAAACAGCGGTCGCCTACTTCATCCTATTGCAAAGCCCCGGGTTTTGCAATGCAAAATTTATGGAAAACGAGGTGGTTTTTTTGCGTCAGGAAAGTCAGACCCCGACAGACGGCCGTCTGTTTACCCCTGAAATGAAGGCGGAACTGCGCACGACGCAAAAGCAGATGCTCGACCGCCTGGTCATGTTGTTCGCGCCGACGGTCATGGCGTGGTATTATTATGGCTCGCGCGCGCTGTGGCTCGTGTGCATCGCGGTGCTGACCGCCGTGGTGTGCGAAGGGCTCGGCATGAAGATCCTGGGCCAGCATCCGACGCTGCGTGACCTTTCGGCAGTGGTCACAGGCGTGACCGTGGCGCTTTGTCTGCCCGCCTCTTCGCCCGCGTGGCTCATTGTGCTCGCCGTCTCGTTTGCCATCCTCGCGGCGAAGCTGCCGTTCGGCACGGCGCGCAGTCTCCTGTTTTCCCCTGCGGCGGCGGGGCTTGCCTTTGTGACGGTCTGCCTGCCGCAGTATGTGTTCGCCTACCCCGCGCTGCCTGCGGCTGGGGAGAGCGCACCGGTATTCGGCAGCTCCGCGTTTACGGAAGGCGTATCGTTGACGCAAATGCTGCAAAACCGCGCGTCTGTGGGCGGCGAGCTTGCCAATTATTTGGATATACTGCTTGGCGCGCATGCGGGTGCTATGGGCACGGGCTGCATGGTCGCGCTGTTCGGCGCGCTGCTCTATTTGCTGCTGCGCCGCCCGAAGCAGTTTACGGCCGCCGTCGGATTTTTAGTTGCGGCGGCAATTTTCGCACTGCTGTTCCCGCGCACCACGGCCGGACGCGGACAGTCCGTTGCCATGGAGCTTTGCGGCGGGATGCTGGTGTTCGGGGCGCTGTTCCTTTTGTCGGAGGAGCCGTTTTTGCCGAAAACCTTTTACGGCAGGCTTGCTTACGGCGTCTGCGGCGGTGTGTTTTGCATGCTGTTCCGCAGATTTGGCGCGTTCGAGGAGGGCGTGATGTTTGCTGTGCTGCTCACGCAGGCGCTTTCGGGCGTGTTTGACCGCCTGCCCGACGCAGGGCTTACGCGGCGCTTGCAGGCGCACCGGCGGCGCAAAGACCGCTCCAGGACGGAAGCGGCACTGCCGGAAGAGGGAGGTGCTGCGGATGCATGACCGTGGGAAAGAACTGCTGAAAGGGATCCGTGACAGCGCCGTCGTCAAAAACCCCGTGCTGTTTGAGGCGATCGGGCTGGCGCCTGTCGCGGCTATGGCGGTATCCTTAAAATCCGCGATCATTTTAGCGGTCGTTTCGTGCGCGGAGCTGGTCGTCATCGAGCTGCTCGCGTGCCTCGCCTTAAAACGCATCAAAAGCTATTTCCGTGTCGCCGTATATGCGGTGCTCGGGGTGCTGATCAATATCCCGATCTTCATGCTCTTTGAGCGTTTCGCGCCCAACGAGACGCAAAACGCCGGCATCTTCCTGCCGTTGCTCGCCGTCAATTCCTTAGTGGCGCTGCACTGCGAACGGTTCGCGGTGAAAAATCCGTTCGGCAAAACGTTTGTAGACGCGGTCTCCGCGAGTGCGGGCTATGCGCTGGTGGTGCTGCTGGTCGGCGTGGTGCGCGAGATTTTGGGCAGCGGGACGATCTATTCCGTCGATTTAAAGCTTCCCGTACAGCTGCCGGGCTTTTTGTACCCGTTCGGCGGGCTTCTGCTGCTGGGTCTCCTTGCGGCGGGCGTCAAGGCGCTGATTTTGCGCCGTCACCCCGACGCACACCCCGAACGGGCGTTTGACATGCGCGAGATTTCGCAGTCGCACGTCGGGAAGCTGCGCAATTTGCTGGATGCGGATTTCAACCCGTATGACGAGGAAGAGACGGCAGCGCCCGCGCCCCGCACACGGACGGAAAAGCAGCGCAAAAAGCAGGACGCGCCCGCATCAGAAGCGTCTGCACAAGCGCCTCAGGCGGAACCGTCGGAATCGCCCGAACGCCGGACGAAAAAGGCGGAAAAGAAAATGAAAAAGCGGGCAAAGCCCGAAAAAGCGCCGCGCGGCAAGGCGGCAAAAGCGGCAAAGACACCGTCGGACGTGCCGAAAGCCGCTGCGGCGGCCGAACAGCCGCAGCGGACGCGCCGTGCCGAACCCGAGGACTATCTCTCGGAATTCGACGAGATTTTGTCGGAGCTTGACGCATACCGCGAAAAATACGGGATGCCCGATGGCGCGGACAAGGCAGACGGCGCACAAATACCCGCATCCGGCGGCGCGGATGACGCGGAGGATCCGAAAGGCGGGGAAAAGCCATGAGTATTTTAGGCAGCCTGTTTTCGGCGGCGCTGTATGCCTGCCTGTTTCAAAACCTGATCTTTTCGGGCGGTTACGGGGCGGATGAAGCGATCCGTATGGCGGCAAAGCCCAAGCAGCTTTTCCCGCTGACCATCTTCATCGTGTATTTTTCGACGCTCGGGTCGCTCATCTGTGTGCTGTTGGAGCAAAGCGCCGCCGTGCGCGCGCTGAATATATTTTGGCACGCGCTCCTTTTCGTCGGCGTGCTCGTCGCGCTGTATCTTCTTACACTGTTTGTCGTGCTGCTTTTCTTCCGCGCAAAGCCGCGCACCGTGCGGCGGCTCGGCGTTGCGGCATTCAACACGCTGGTGCTTGCCGTTCCGTTCATCAACTATCGTGCGGCGTTCGGCGTGTTCGAGGCGATCGGCGCAGGTATCGGCGCGGGGCTCGCCTTTGTCATCGCCGTACTGCTTATCAACTTCGGTCTGCGCGCGCTTGACAAAAACGAGCAGATCCCGAAAAGCTTTAAGGGCACGCCTGCCGTGTTTATTTATGTATCCATTCTCGCGCTCGCGTTCACGGGGCTTACGGGCACGGGCCTCGGCGTTTGAAAGGGAAAGAGCCATGTTCAAAAACCGGGATGTAAAGCCTCGGAAAAAAAGCTATTATCCGTTTTCCAAAAACTATCCGAGCCGGCGCACGGGTACGACCTACGCCATCGGGGAAAGCCGTGCGCGCCGCGAAAAGGAACGGCACGCCAACGTCGCATACGCCGTGGCGCTCGTTGTGGTGTTCGTGGTGGTCTTTGCGGTGACGTTTGTCGCCATCTCGCTGTATGAGCGCCCCATCGACGACGGCAGCGACACGGCGGTCAGCTTCGACGGCGATTACCGCGCGCAGTATATCACCGCCGACGAGCTCGGCGGCGGCATTGCGTTTGACCTGTTCTTCGGGCAGCTTTCGGAAAGCGGTGCGAATGCGGTGCTGCTGGATTACAAAAATGGATCCGGTCTGCTTTGCACCGATACGGGTGCAGATACATCCGGCGAGATCGGCGCCGCAGCGGCAAATACGGCGGCTGCGGACACGGTGGCGCGGCTCAAAGCGCAGGGCTACGGGATCATTGCACGCATCCATTGCTTTAAAGACCCCCTTGCGGCTTCGCAGCTTCCCGAAGCGGCAGTGACCGAGGCGGACGGTACGACCGTTTGGCTGGATGACAGCGCCCGCAACGGCGGGCAGCCGTGGCTCAACCCTTATTCCGAGACGGCACAGCTTTATTTGCTGGGCGTGATCAGGAGTGCAGTCGATTTCGGCGCGGACGTGGTGCTGCTCGACAGCGTGCAGTTCCCGACGGGCGACCTTGCCGCGCGCGCAACGTATCGCGGGGAAGCGGAAAGCACCTACAGCCGAAACGCGATCCTGCAAAGCTTCATCGAGCGTGCCAAAGCACAGGTGGGCGAGGTGCCTTTGGCGGTCGCCATGCCGCTTTCGGCGGCGCTGTTCGGCGACACGGCGGCGTACGGCGGCGGGATCTTCGACTCAGCGGCGGATATGGCGGCGGTCACGCTCACGCGCGCGGGGCTTCAAGACGGCGCCATGCTCGGGAGCACTGTCTATTCCGCCGACATGGACGAGGCTTCTTTCCTTTCCGCTGCCACGGCGGCGCTGGAAGCGCGGCTTTCGGAAAACTACCGCACGGAAGAGTACCTGCCCGTGCTCGAGGACGGGACGGATGTATCAAACCTCGAAAATGCGGGTATACATAAATATATATACCTGCGCACGGCAGACACCGATACGCAGTAGGCGATAAAAGAGGGGGCGGCATGCAGATCCGGCTTTGCAACCGCGCCGGGGGCTTTGCATGCATCATGCCCGAGACGATCCTGGATGAATGCGCGCAAACTATAAAGATAACATATTTATAGAAAAGGAACTGCCCGCGTTCTTTTGAGCAGAGCAGATAAAAATACTTGACAAGTGTTGATTTAGTGGTATAATGAAAGCAGAAAAGCCCTCAGAAGGGGAGTAGCTTTCCGGCAAAGGTCTTTGCCTCTTTGCCGAAACCCGCCGGTCAACATCTTGCCGTTTTCGGCTGGCCGGCGAGCCTGGTTTTTGCAGGTAGCAAGACCTTCGGCAACGTTGTGCGTTTGCCTGAAGGTCTTTTTTCATATAACAAATTTCAGGAGGCGACAGTATGCAATCCTATTTGCAGTCCCCGCAGGAGGTCTTTGACGCGGTGCAAAGCTCCCAACAGGGCCTTTCACGCGCCGAAGCGGAAAAACGTCTTGCCGAAAACGGTGAGAACAAGCTCGAAGAGGGGAAAAAGAAATCGCTTGCCCGCAGGTTCTTAGAGCAGTTTGCCGACCCGATGATCATCATCCTCATCGCGGCGGCGGTGGTCTCCGGGATCACGGCGGCAATGGAAAGCGAGTTTCCCACAGACGTCATCATCATCCTCGCGGTGGTCCTCATCAACGCGGTGTTGGGCGTCTATCAGGAGAGCAAAGCGGAAAAGGCGATCGAGGCGCTGCAGAAAATGGCGGCGGCGACCTCCAAGGTCCTGCGCGACGGCGAGGTCAAGCAGATCCCGAGCGCGGAGCTGGTCGTGGGCGATGTGATTTTGCTCGAAGCGGGCGACGCCGTTCCTGCGGACGCGCGTATTTTTGAATGTGCGAGTCTCAAGATCGAGGAGGCCGCGCTGACGGGTGAATCCGTGCCGGTCAACAAGGCGATAAGTGCGCTTGGACTCGGCGACCGGAAGGACGTGCCGCTGGGTGACCGCAAAAACATGATGTACATGGGCTCCTCGGTTGTGTACGGGCGCGGTCGCGCGGTCGTGACCGCCACCGGCATGGATACCGAAATGGGCAAGATCGCGGGCGCGCTTTCAGCGGCGCAGGAATCCCGCACGCCGCTGCAGCTGAAGCTCGCGCAGCTCTCCAAAATCTTAAGCTATATTGTTCTCGGCATCTGCGTGTTCATGTTCGTGTTCGACATTGTCCGCCGTTACGTGACGGGTGGGGTGCCGGATTTCGACTTTCTCTTGAATTCCTTTATGATCGCCGTGTCGCTGGCGGTCGCCGCGATCCCCGAGGGCCTTGCGGCGGTGGTGACGGTGGTGCTTTCCATCGGCGTGACGAACATGTCGAAGAAGAACGCCATCATCCGCAAGCTGACCGCCGTCGAAACGCTCGGCTGTGCGCAGATCATCTGCTCGGATAAGACCGGCACGCTCACACAGAACAAAATGACCGTGGTCGAGCATTACGGCGAAGACGAAAAGCTGCTGGCGCAGTGCATGGCGCTTTGTACCGATGTGAGCGTTGACCACGACGGCAACCTGGTCGGTGAGCCGACCGAAGCGGCGCTCGTGGCGTACGCCATGACGCTGGGCATGAATAAGAACGACCTGCTTGCCGCCGCCCCGCGCGTGGGGGAAGCCCCGTTTGATTCCTCGCGCAAAATGATGTCCACCATCCACAAAACCGCCGACGGCGTTTTACAGTTCACCAAAGGCGCGCCCGACGTCGTGCTGGGACACTGCACGCACATCTTCAAAAACGGCGAATCCGTCCCCATGACCGAAGCAGACCGCGAAGCGGTGCTCGCCGCAAACAAGGCGTTTGCCGACCGCGCACTGCGCGTGCTTGCCGGGGCGTTCCGCACCCATGCTGCCGTGCCCGACGATCAAAGCCCCGAGGCGATCGAGCACGATCTGACCTTTGTAGGCTTAACGGGTATGATCGACCCCGTGCGCCCGGAGGTCAAGGCGGCGATCGAGGAATGCCGCAGCGCGGGCATCCGCCCGATCATGATCACCGGCGACCATAAGGATACCGCCGTTGCCATCGCGAAGGAGCTCGGCATCATTGAGGACGCATCGCAAGCCATTACGGGCGCGGAGCTCAACGACATTTCCGACGAGGAATTCAAGGAAAAGGTCACGCAGTATTCCGTTTACGCGCGCGTACAGCCTGAGCATAAGGTGCGTATCGTCAACGCCTGGCGCGCACGCGGCATGGTGACCGCCATGACGGGCGACGGCGTGAACGACGCGCCGTCCATCAAGAGCGCGGACATCGGCGTGGGCATGGGCATCACCGGCACGGACGTAACGAAAAACGTGGCGGATATGGTGCTTGCCGATGACAACTTTGCGACGATCGTCTCCGCCGTGGGCGAGGGCCGCCGCATCTATGACAACATCCGCAAATCCATCCAGTTCCTGCTCGCCTCCAATTTGAGCGAGGTTTTGGCGATCTTCTTCGCGAACCTCATGGGCTTCACGATCTTAAAGCCCGTGCACCTGTTGTGGATCAACCTCGTGACCGACTCCTTCCCGGCGCTGGCACTGAGTATGGAAAAGGGCGAGCGCGACATCATGAAGCGCCCGCCGCGCAAGACCTCCGACGGCATTTTCGCAGGCGGCGTGGGCGGCGACATCGCCTATCAGGGCCTCTTGGTTACGCTGCTGACCCTTGCGGCATACTTCGTCGGACATTTCATTGAAGCGGGGAAATGGGAAATTGTAGACAGTCCCGACGGCATGACCATGGCGTTCCTAACGATGTCGCTGTGCGAGATCTTCCACTCGCTGAATATGCGCTCGCAGCGCGGCTCGATCTTCTCGATGGGCGTGCACGGCAGCCATAACAAATATCTGGCACTTTCGACGCTCGCTTCTTTCGTGACGACCACTGCGGTCATTTATATCCCGTTCTTGAGTGAGGCGTTTGAGTTCGAGCACATCAGCCTGCTCGAATACGTCATCGCTGTGGCACTTGCGTTTGCCATCGTGCCGCTTGTGGAAATCGTCAAGGCGTGTGAGCGCGCCGCAATCAAGCGGAAGAAAAACAAGCAATAAACGCGCGAAATGCGCAACGAAAAGAACGCCCCCTCTTGCGAGGGGGCGTTTTGCGTGCCCAAAAGTGAGTTTCGCGTTTCCTGTCAAGGGGGCGATTCCCTGCCCTGCGTTTATTCGGCAGCGTATTACGCAATCTTCTGCATCCACGCGTTATATTTTTTAAACACCTTTTCGAGGATCTTGGGGCTGTCGGCGCTGACAAACAGCACCTTTACGCCGCTGCGTTCCCGCCGAATGCGTGCGCGCACCCGTTCGAAAATGCGTGCGCTCGGACGGTAGGCGTCCACCGCCGTGTTCAGTAATGCGTCCGTATCATGCAGGTTCATCCGTCTTTGTCTCCCGTTCCAAATGTTCCGAAAATAAGCCCTTCGCCTTTTGCAGCCGCGTGCGCACGGCGGAAGCTGTCACGCCGAGCATCGCCCCGATCTCTTCGCTTTTAAAGCCGAAGCTTTTTAAAGTCAGCAGCTCGGCACAGTCTTTTGGCAGCGCCGCGAATGCGCGCTGTACCGCCAGGCGTGTCATATCATCGGGTGCAGCGGAAAGGTCTTGCTGTGCTTCGTCGAGTGGCTGTGTCTCGCGCGAAGCATAAGCACGCCGCAAGAAGTCGTTTTTCAGGTTCACAGCGCAGCGGAATACCCATGCGCGCCAGTTGTCGGGTGTTTTGCCGTCTTGGATCGCGCGCCATACCCGCAGGAAGATCTCCTGCGCGAGGTCTTCCGCCTCCTGCGCGCCGAAGCAGACGTTGAAATAAGCATACACGTCTGAAAACAGCGCGTCGTAAACCGCGTCAAACGCTTCACTTTTCTCTTGCGCGTTCATCGTCTCCGAATTTTTGCGACGTCGTGCGCCAAAAGCTGCACCACGTCAAACGTTTCCTTGGTCGCGCGAAGCTGCGCAACGTCCGAAATTAAGCAGACCTTTTCGAGCAGGAGCTCGGCGGTCACGTCCTTTTCAATATAGAGCTTCGCAATGTCCATCAGCACGAGCTTGCCGGGGACATTTTCCAAAAGCGCCTTCGTCACGCGGAATTCCGACAAATCCTTTTTGAAAAGGATGGTGCCGTCTGTATTCGAGTACACGACTTCGCCCGCGCTTAAAGAAAGCGCGCTTTTCTGCACGCTCGGGTGCGCGATGACCAGCTTTGCCGTTACTTCACCGTGCGCCTCTGCGGGGACTGCTTGCACAAAAACGAGCTTGCCGTAGTAGCGGTTCTTGCCGTCGCCTAAAAAGCGTTCGGCGGGCAGGATCGCCCCGTCAGGCAAAAATTCCACGCCGGAAAGGTCAATGGTATCCACCTTGCCGTTGACGCATAACAGATTGATTTGCCCGCCGTTTCGGCTGCCCTTGTCACAGACCGCTTTGCCATTGACGATCAACGAAACCTGTTTGTTTTCGGAAAGCGGCAGAATGACGGCGGTGCCGTTGACGACGCAGATGCTGTCGCCGTCGGGCAGATTGTTGTCGCTCAAAACCGTTTCACCGTTGAACGTGAGCAAGGTGGTGTCCGCGTCCGCATAGACGGTGGATGCGACGTTTTTCATATCGATTTTCGCGAGCGCCGCACGGGTTTGTTCGTCACAGCCTTTCGGCAGGATCACCAGCGCCGCATTGTGCACCGCCTCGACCGACGAAGCGGCTTCGGGCGTGTTGTAGCTGCGCAGATCGCAGATCGCCACATTTTGAAATTTCATCGTGATCCCCTTTCAGACTTCAAAAGCCGGTTTCTGTAAAGTAAGACGCACGGTAAACAAAATTTGTCCGTTTTAGACGGCAGAGATTAGATGTTAGATTTTAGATGTGCGATAGGGAGGTTTTGCGAAAAGCCGGTAAATTTGCCCGGGGAGGTGTAGGGGCGGGCATGGAAACCCGCCCGCACCATGTCTAATATCTAACGTCTAACGTCTAACATCTAACATCTAACATCTACTTATGGTATTTCCCGCCGTTTTGGATTTGAAACGCGCGGTAGACCTGCTCTAAGAGCATCACGCGGGCGAGCCTGTGCGGAAAGGTCATTTCCGACATCGATAGCCGAAAATCCGCCCGCCGCTTGACCTCCTCGGAAAGCCCGTAAGAGCTGCCGAGCACAAAAACAAGCTCGCTTTTGCCGTCCAAAGCGAGCGTAGATATTTTTTGACTAAACGCTTCGCTGGAAAGCGTTTTCCCCTCGATGCAAAGCGCAAAGACGTAGGCGTTTTTCGGGATCTTTGCGAGGATCTGCGCGCCTTCGCGTTCGAGCGCTTTTTGGATCTGCGCCTTTGAGGGATTCTCGGACAGCGATTCGGGGGTAAGCTCGACCGTCCGCAGACGGCAAAATGCCGAGAGCCGTTTTTCGTATTCGGCGCAAAAGTCGCGAACATACTTTTCCCTGCATTTGCCGAGCGCCAAAATCGTTACCGCGAGCACAGCTGCACCGCCTTTTGTGCCCAGACGGGGCTTGCCACTGTGAGGGTAAAATCCACATCCGCTTGCGCGCCGTGCGCCTGAAGCGCGTCCGACGTCACACGGTACGCGAGCGCGGGGAGGTTGTTCTGCTCGCTTAAATGCCCTAAAAACAGATGCTGCGTCCCGCTTTCCACCAGCGTGCAGGCAGCTTCGGCGCACGCATCGTTGCACAGGTGCCCATGCGTACCGAGAATGCGCTTCTTCAGCGGATACGGGTACTGTGGGTTGCTTTGCAGCATCCGCACATCGTGGTTGGATTCGAGCAGCACGGTTTCACAGCCCTTGAGTGCCGCCAGCACCGTGTCGGTCATCTCCCCGAGATCTGTTGCAACGGCAACACGCGAGCCGTCCTCCGCCGTGAGCACATAGCCGCAGCTCTCCCGGCTGTCGTGCGGCGTTCGGAACGACTGCACGAACAGCGCGCCGCAGTCCGTGCCCGCTTCACCCAAGACGAACGCATCAAAGCGCCCGTCTAAAACACGCATATCGTCGAGAGCCTCCAGCGTACCCGCCGTCGCGTAAACGGGCGTATCGTATTTTGCGGCAAATACGCGCAGCCCCGCGACATGGTCGGAATGCTCGTGCGTAACGAACACCGCGCGGATGCTGTCGGGTGCGACACCGATGTTGTGCAGCGCCGCTTCCGTTTGGCGGCAGGAACGCCCGACGTCCACAAGCACGCCGCCGCCCTCTGCGCCGATGTAAATGGAATTGCCTTTGCTGGAAGAAAACAGGGGACAAAATGTAGTCATAAATTATCTATTCTCCGCGGTCGAGACTTTTTCCCGCGCCGCAGCGCAGGGCAAAATGGAGTTGGTCGTGACATAGTGCACGCCTGCATCCATCATCTTTTCCAGAAGTTCTTTGGAGTCTACCGTCCAGCACGCGGCGGTAAGGCCCGCGTCGTGGATCTTCCCGATCGCCTCGGGGCGCGGGGAATTGTACTGCGCACAAAATGCCACGCCGGCGTGGATCTCCTTGGCGGCGGCGATCTTCTTGTCGGTGATGTATTCCACGAGATACCACATTTCAAGGGCTTGGTCGATCTCGCGCAGCTTGCGCAGCACCGAGATGTGGAACGAAATGAGGATACAGCTTTTGAGGATGTCGTTTTGCACGAGCAGGTCATAAAGCGACTGCATTTTCTCGATGCGCCGGTCCTTGACCTCGATCATCGGGCGGCAGCCGTAGGCCTTGCAGATGTCGATGTACTCCTGCAAGGTGCAGATGCGCGCGTCGGGGAAGTTCTCGATATTCGCACCGTTGACCATTTTCTTTTCGAGCATTTCGGGGTAAGAGTAGCTTTTTACGTCGCCCGTGCCGTCAAACATGGTCTTGATCTGCCCGTCGTGCAGCACCACCCAAACGCCGTCCGTCGTGCAGTGCGTATCACACTCAATCGCGTAAAAGCCCGCTTTGCCCGCCGCCGTGAACGCTTCGGCGGTGTTTTCGGGAAAGACGGCGGAAAGCCCGCGGTGCGCGGTCAAATGCAGCTCGCGCGTGTCGTCGGGGCGCAGTTCGTCAAACGCCTTTAAGGGCTTTGGCTTGATCTTCCGGTAGCGCATGCGGCGGTAAATGACCCCGCCGAGCGCGCTGGATGCAACAGCAGCCATGCCCGTCATGGCAAGCTTCTTCCATACCGAACTCATAACAGACCTCCCGATTCCTGCCGCCCGCAGACGGCACAACGTTTTTTGCCGTATACTACTATACTACATTTTTCGGGAAAAGTAAATGCTTGCAAAAGCAAACCGGTAACCGCAACCGATCGAGCCGGACGCCGCACGGCCGTTCGGCTGTACGAAACTTCTTTCGGCACTTTTTGGGGATGCAGAAAGGATCTGCATGCAGCTCTGCCGCCTTGATCGATCCGAAAGGCGGGCGCAGCCAACGCTGCTTTACCGTGCCGGCACAGTGGGGAAAATCTCCATATCCATTATCAGTAAAAGTTCCTATTATTATTTATTGACAAACCGGGAAAAATTCGGTATGATGAAAGGCGGAAAAGGCAAAGCCCGCTGTTTGTGTTTCCTAAGACGTGCAGGGCACCGCACAAAGCCGCAGAATACCGGAAAGGAGCGCGCCGCAGGGCGCGAAAAATACTATGGCTGCGATCGATGCATTTGATTACAAGGAACCTGCCTGCCCGCTTTGTTCGGGCAAGGATTTTTATTACCCCGACCCCGAAGCGCCGGAGGGGCACATCCCCGTCGCGAATATCACGGATAAATTGGACAGCCTGCTTGCCCGCGAGGACTACGACGGCGCAAAGCGACTGCTGAAATACTGGGTAGACGAAGCCGTGGCGCTCAAGGATCGGCGCGGCGAGCTTTCGGTGCAAAGCGAGATCATGGGGCTTGCGCGCAAGATGGGTGACCGCGACTGGGGCATGGGCGCGGTCGAACGGGGGCTCCAACTGATCGAAAAAGAAGGCCTTGACGGGCTTGTGTCCGCTGCGACTATTCTTTTGAACGCGGCGACGACCTGCAAGGCATTCGGCGACCCCGAACGCGCACTGACGCTGTATGCGCGCGCCGAAGCGGTGTATGAGAAAGAACTGCCCGCGCAGGATTTGCAGCTTGCGGGGCTTTACAACAACAAGGCGACCGCGCTCGCGGAGCTCGGTCGCTTTGACGAAGCCGAAGCGCTGTATGCGCGCGCGTATGCGATCTTGGAGCATAACGGGCATACCGAGCCCGACCGCGCCGTGACGAAAATCAATTTGGCGGATCTGTACGCCGCCGCAGGGCGGGACGAGGCGCAGGTGGAAGCCCTGCTTTTCGAGGCACTCGCACTGCTTGATGACGAGCACACCGTGCGCGACGGCTACTATGCCTTTGTCTGCCGCAAGGCGGCGCAGGCGTTCGGGTACTATGGATTTTTCAAGGTCCGCAAGGATCTCGACGAAAGGGCGAACCGCATCTATGCAGGGGCTTGAGCTTTCGCGCCGCTATTTTGAAGCCTACGGCATCCCGCTTTTGGAAAACGACTTTGCCGCAGAGAAAACCCGCGTGGCGGCAGGCCTCGTGGGCTTGGGGTCGGAGTGCTTCGGCTATGACGACGATCTTTCGCATGACCACGATTTTGAGGCAGGCTTTTGCTTTTGGCTGACCGACGAAGCGGATGCCGAGTTCGGTTTCCGCCTGATGCGCGCATATAATAAATTGCCGCGGGAATTTCTTGGCGTCAAAATGCAGCAGCACAGCATTTACGGGAACAGCCGCGTCGGGGTGTTCCGCATTTCGGATTTTTACCGCACGCTTACAGGTATCCCGCGCGCGCCCGAAACGAACGAGGAATGGCTCTACACACCCGAATACGCGCTGGCGAACGCCTCCAACGGCGCGGTGTTTTACGACGGCGAGGGCGCGTTTTCCGCGATCCGTGCAACGCTTTTGCAGGGCTACCCGGAGGATGTGCGGCGCAAAAAGATCGCCGCCGCCTTGAGTTTGGCTGCGCAAAGCGGGCAGTATAATTTCAGCCGCTGCCTGCGCCACGGCGAGCCGGGCGCGGCGGCGCTCGCGCGCAACGAATTTGTAACGCACGCGCTGCACCTGCTCTTTCTGCTTGCGCGGCGGTACAGCCCGTTTTACAAGTGGCAGTTCCGCGCCGCACGCGAGACGGGGCTTTTGCCCGAAGTGCCCGACCGGCTGCTTTCGCTTTTGCAGTCGCCGGCGGACGAAAATGCGGGAAAAGAGATGGAGCAGATCGCCTCGCTTATCATTGAGGAGCTCGTTCGTCAGGGGCTTTGCGCCCGGAAAGCGGGAGAAAATTATTTAGAGCCTTACGCCTTTGCGGTGCAGGATTCGATCGGCGACCGCACCTTGCACGCCATGCATGTGATGGAAGGGGTTTAATTTTTAGATATTAGATAGTAGACGCTAGATGCCGGATGTGGAACCGGGGGTATCGCGTAAAGCCAAAAGCCTGCGCAACCTTCTTAGCGGCATAGCTTTCACGCCTGTCCCACGAAAAACGGAACAAACCGTAGGGACAGTCCTTGCGGCTGTCCGTTTGGCAAACAGCTTTTTCTTGCTTTCGGCTTTTCTAAAAACCTGCCTGTACTACGTCTAACATCTAACGCTAACTTCTAAAATCTAAAACGGACGGCGCGAGCAAGCCCGCGCCCTACGGTATGCGCACTCTTTCGGCTTTTCTTAAAACTTTCCTACCCCACGTCTAGTATCTAACATCTAACATCTAATACGCAACCCCCGGTTGCGGGAATTTTTGCGCTGCAACCCAAAGTAGGTGGCGTAATTTTGCGAAACGGTCTACTTTAAGAACGGAAGCGGCAAAAGCCGCCAAGAAAGGAGACCTTAAAATGGGCTATCTCGATAAGATCAAGCTGGCGAGCTATTCGCGCAGCGAGGACTGGCTCAATTCCATTTCCCACATGGTCGGGGGCGGGCTTTCCGTAATTGCGCTGATTTTGTGCTTGGTGCGTGCGATTCTTGCACGGCGGTGGGATTATGCGCTTTTGGGGCTTGTATATGGGCTTACGATGATCGCGATGTATGCCTGCTCGTCCGTGTACCACGCCCTGCGCCCGAACCGCGGCAAGCGCGCCATGCGGCTGGTGGATCACGCTATGATCTACCCGATGATCGCAGGGACCATTACACCGTTCGCGGTGCTGGTGATCGTCCCCGTGCGCCCGGTGCTCGGCTGGGTGATCTTCGGCGTGGCATGGGCAGTCGTTGCGGCGGCGGTGCCCATCACGCTGACGCTTTTCAATAAGACCAAGGTTGTGCAGATGATCTTATATCTTGCACTCGGCTGGATGATCATCGTCGCGGTCAAGACGCTTTGGGAGCATTTTGACCGCACCGGCACCTATTTGATGATCGCGGGCGGCGTCGCGTACACGCTCGGCGCGATTTTATACGGTATCGGCGCGAAGCACAAATATTTCCACAGCGTTTTCCACTTCTTTGTGCTGGCGGGTTCCGTGCTGCATTTCCTTGCGCTGTACTTATATGTTTTTGTAAAATAACGGGAAGTGCGCGCAAAACGCAAAAAAAGGTTGACAGGACGCGCGGACTTTGGTAAAATACCATGTGCCGCATAGGAAAGGTGCGCCCAATCGGCGCAGTAAGCAGTTTTGCACCTTTCATAGCGAGACTGATCGAAAGCAGGGAAAAACTATGTACGCAGTAATCGAAACCGGCGGTAAGCAGTACAAGGTCCAGCCCGGCGACGTGTTGTACGTCGAAAAACTGGCTGTGGAAGCGGACGCCGAAGTCACCTTTGACAAGGTGATCGCAGTCGCCACGGACGACGGCTTAAAGGTCGGCAAGCCCTATGTCGAGGGCGCGGGCGTGACCGCCAAGGTTCTCAAGAACGGCAAGGCAAAGAAGGTCACGGTCTTCACCTACAAGCCCAAGAAGAACGAGAAACGCAAGAAAGGCCATCGTCAGCCGTATACGAAGGTCGAGATCACAGCCGTCAACGCGTAAGGCATGATCCGCATCCGTTTTACGCGCGACCGCGGCGGGATGCTCTCCGGCTTTTACGTGCGCGGGCACGCACAGTTTGCCGAAAGCGGGAAGGACATTGTCTGCGCGGCAGTTTCCTCCGCCGTTTACATGGCGGCGAACACCGTCACCGAGGTGCTGGGGCTTTCGCCCGAGATCTCGGAGTGCGACGGAAAGCTTTCGCTTTCGCTTTCCGAAAAGGAAGTGTCGGCGGCCCGGACGGTGCTGGAAGGCCTGCGGCTGCATTTGCGGGCGCTGTGTGAGCAGTATCCCGACTACATTACCATGGATTGAAAGAGGTGCTTTGTAATGCTTAAAGTCAACATTCAGCTTTTTGCGCATAAAAAAGGTATGGGCTCGACCAAGAACGGTCGTGACTCCGAATCCAAACGTCTCGGCGTCAAGCGCGCCGACGGGCAGTATGTGCTTGCGGGGAACATCCTCGTGCGCCAGCGCGGCACGCACATCCACCCCGGCGAGAACGTCGGTAAGGGATCGGATGATACCCTGTTTGCAAAGGTGGACGGCACCGTCCGCTTCGAGCGCATGGGCAAGGACCGCAAAAAGGTCAGCGTTTACGCCCTCGAGCAGTAAGCGCGCAGCAAACCGAAAGAAAAGCGGAACGGCACACAGCCGTTCCGCTTTTTGCGTGTGTCAAAAAGTGTCTTTTGCTCCCCTTGTTAGGGCGATGCACGCAGCGCGGGGAAATGCCGTGCAGCGACAAAGGGGACGGCTGCCGGCAGCTTAGTCAAAAACCTTGCTTTCAAGGCCACTCGCCTGCAACTCGGGAACAGCGCGCCGCACAGCACCGGGGGCGGCTTGTCAGCTTTTCTTGATGTTCTCCGCGCGCGGGTAAGGCTCCGGGCAGTCCGTAAGGCCGGCAAGATAATCCATGCTTGTGCCCAATGCGAGTGCGAGACGCCGGCACTGTTCCAAGGTGAAAAAACGTGTGCCGCGTTCGAGTTTGGAGTAGTCACTTTGATCGATGCCCGTAAGCATCTGCATTTTGACCTGTGTGTATCCGCGCGCCAGGCGCAGCGCTTTTAATCGTTCCATTGTAACACCTCATGAAAATTATGGCAGATTGACCTATTGACAATAGGGCGAAATTGACCTATTATTCAAATGGAGGTGTTCTTATGACCGAAAATTCAGAGTTAAAGAACCTGTGTAAAAATATAGCCGTGCTTATGCAAAAAAATGGCGATGCGGATGAAAAGACTTTGCAATGCATTGGCCTCTCCTATACGGATTTTCAACAAATACAGGACGGGATCTTGCCTGCACATATAGGGGTCGAAACACTGTTCCGGATTGCAAGGCGTTTCAAAATTCCGGTTTGCGCGTTGTTTGATGGCAAGCCATAGAAGCAGGCAGACCAAGCTCCCTTCCAAGTCTTGCCGTTTTATGTAAATCCAACAAACCGACAGAATGTCTAACATTTTGCTTGCTTTTTTTGCGGGTTACCTTTATACTTGAGATACATTCGACGAAATTCGCGGCGTTGCTCGCGAAACGGGAAAGGAAGCGTGCCTATGGAGCTGGAATTTGCCGCACCGTGCCTGTTCGGCTTAGAGAGTCTGGTCAGCAAAGAGCTCAAAGCGCTCGGCGCAGAAAAGGTTGCGGCCGAAAACGGGCGGGTGCGCTTTGCGGGCGACGAATACCTGTTGGCGCGCGCGAATCTCGGCGTGCGGTATGCCGAACGCATCTTCGTTGTACTCGGCAGCTTCACGGCGCATACCTTTGAAGAGCTGTTCCAAGGCGTGCGCGCCCTGCCGCTGGAAAACTGGATCGGACGGTACGACGCATTCCCCGTTGCGGGGCACACGCTGAATTCCGATCTGTTCAGTGTGCGCGACTGCCAGTCCATTATCAAAAAGGCGGCGGTCGAACGATTGAAAGAAAAGTACGGTATTTCGTGGTTTGAGGAGACGGGCGCGCGGCGGCAGCTTCGCTTTTCGATCCTCAAAAACCGCGTCGATCTGTATCTGGACACCTCGGGCGAGCCGCTGTACAAGCGCGGCTACCGCACGCAGGCGAACGAAGCGCCCATCCGCGAAACGCTTGCGGCGGCGATGTGCGCGCTCTCTCAGCTTCGCCCGTATCACACGCTGTATGACCCGATGTGCGGCTCGGGGACGATCCTGATCGAAGGCGCAATGCTCGCGCAGAATATTGCGCCGGGGCTGCGGCGCCGGTTTGCCGCCGAGCGTTTTGAACAGATCCCCGAAACGGTCTGGAAAGAAGAACGTGCCCGCGCACTGGCCGAGATCCGCCCTGCGCCGGATTTCGCGGCGATCGGCTCGGATATCGACGAAGCCGCGCTCGAGATCGCACGCGAAAACGCGCGGCGTGCGGGTGTTTCGGAAGCCGTGCATCTGGCGCGCGCCGATGTGCGGGCTTTCGCTCCCGAAACACAGCACGGCACGGTCGTGACGAACCCGCCCTACGGGGAACGCATGCAGACGCGGCGGGCGGCGGCGGAGATCCTGCGCGCGCTCGGGCGGGTGTTCCCGCAGCGGCACGGCTTCAGCTACAGCGTCATCAGCCCCGAGCCCGATTTTGAAGCGCTGTTCGGTCGCCGCGCGGACAAAAGCCGCAAGCTCTACAACGGTATGCTCAAATGCCGATTGTATATGTATTATAAATAAGAAAGCCGAATTCTGCATATTGTGCATAAGGAAGGTGTAAACCATGCAGCATATTTTTATCGTGAACCCTGCCGCAGGGAAGGGCAAAGCCAAAGCGCGCATCGTCCCCGAGATCGAGGCGTATTTTGCCGCCCACCCGCAGCTTTCCTATGAGATTTATGTAACCACCGAGGCCGGCGACGGACAGCGCTTTGTCGCCGAGCGCGCGCAGACGGGCGAACCGGTGCGGTTTTACGCCTGCGGCGGCGACGGCACGCTGTACGAGGTCGTCAACGGCGCGTACAAGTACCCGAACGCCCAGGTTGCCATCATCCCGCTTGGCTCGGGCAATGATTTTGCACGCATTTTGGGCAAGAGCGAGAAGCTCTACGACATCGGCGCGCAGGTGGAGGGCGAAACGCGCTGCTTTGACCTGATTCAGGCGGGCGGGCAGGTTGCCATCAACCAGTGCTCCATGGGCCTTGATGCCGAGGTCTGCGCCAAGCAGACCTATTTCAAGCATCTGCCGGGCGTTTCGGGCGAGCTTGCCTATACGCTCTCGCTCGTGTACTGCCTGTTCCGGCGGCTCAACAGCGAGTTCCGCATCACGATCGACGACGAGCAGGTCTATGAGGGCAAAATGCTCTTTGCCCTTTGCGCGAACGCCCGCTGGTACGGCGGCGGCTACAAGGGCGCGCCCAAGGCCGTGCCCGACGACGGGCTATTGGACTTTGTGATGGTGCGCAAGGACTTCGGTCGGCTCAAGCTTGCAAGCTTGGTGGGCAAATACAAGCGCGGGGAGCACCTCGGCTGGGATTTTACCACGTTTGTGCGCGGCAAAAAAATGGTGATCGAAAGTAAAAAACCCGCCGCAGTCAATGTGGACGGCGAGTGCGAATACGTGACGGAAAGCACGTTTACCCTGCTGCCGGGCGCCATACGCGTCGTGGTGCCGGACGTACAGGCGTATGAGCAGATCGTAGGCGCAGACCGCGACCCGGAAACGGTCACGTCTCGTTAAAATGCTGTAAATCAAATGTAAAATTTGTGTAAAATGCGTATTGCATGATATACGAATGAGATTTATAATTATACATTGAACGGAAAAGAGTGTCCGAGCGACACTCTTTTCTATTTCCTGCCGAAGCGCGGCTTCGGAGAAGCGAGGCATACATGAAAAAATACATGAAACGGTCCGAGGTCTGGACTTACGGCATCGGGCTGTTCGGCATCGCGCTTTTGACGGGCTGGATGCCGGACTATTCCTACACGTTTTTCAATGACTTTGCCTTTAAGGGAACGGGTATCGACTCGGCGCGCATCATGAACATCCTGCCTTACGTCACGGGCGTGGCAGGCATCGTCGGCGCGGCGTGCGAGCTGGTCATCGGTATTCTTGTGGACCGCACGCGTACCAAGTGGGGCAAGATCCGCCCGTGGATCGGGTTCGGCATCCTCCCGCTTGCGGTCGTTGCGATGCTCGTATTCATCGCGCCGAACACCAACAGCTACCTCGGCGCGGTCGTTTGGATGTTTGTGATCTATTCGCTGTATACGGCGGTCAGCTGTGCGGTCGAAAGTCCCGCCAACTGCTTCGGCGCGTGCTGCACGCCGAACCCGTCGGAGCGCAGCGATGCAATCTCGATCGCGAGCATCTTCCGTTCCGTCGGGCAGTCCGGCGGGCTGGTGGTGCTGCCGGTCGTGGGCTTTATCATGAAAGCCGCCATGGGCGAGCAGCAGTTCAAAACTGCGGAAGGGCAGGGCCTTGACCTTATGCTCTCGACGGCAGTCTGCGTGCTGGGCCTTGTGCTGTTCGGCATGATCTTTTTCACGAACAACCGCGAGCGCGTGCCCTATACGGCTGAAAAGGTCAGCCTGTGGGAAAGCCTGAAGTTCGTGTTCACGAACAAAAACCTGCTGATGGTCTCGCTTACGAAATTCACGGGCTTCGGCCGCGGCGTTTACAGCACCGTGAGCATTTACATAGCCGTTTACATGCTGGGCTCGAAGGATCTCAAGCTCGGGCTGCTTTTGCCGATGGGCGTCGGCACGGCGGTCGGGATGCTGATTGTCAAAAAGCTTCTCAAAATGTGGGACACGCGCAAGGTGTATATCGTCTGCTGCCTGTATGGATCGGCGAGTCTTGCGATCCTGTATGTTGTTTCGCGCGTCATCGGCTTCAACCCCGACGTGCTGATGATCCCGTTTTTGATCATCAATTTCTTTGTCGGCCTCCAGCACGGCAACACCAATCTGACGCCGAACGTCATGATCGCCGACTGCGTGGACGAGATCGAATGGAAGACCGGCAAACGCCAGGAGGGGCTTTGCTACGCGGGCTACGGCTTCTTCTCGAAGGTCGCGGCGGCGCTGACCAAATCCTTCGGCCCGGCGCTGGTCATCTGGTCGGGCTATGTGCAGTCGCAGGATATGAACATTGCCTATGCGACGCAGTCGGACGATACGCTGAACAAGCTGCTGCTCATCTATACGCTGATCCCGGCGATTTTCGTGATCGGGCAGATGCTGCCGATCCTGTTCTATGACCTGACAGGGAAGAAGAAAGAAAAGATCACCAAAGAGCTTGCCGAGCGCCGTGCGCTTGCCGCAGCGAACGGGGAGGAGGCGTAAGGATGGCGAAGAAAGCAAAAAAACCGGCGGAAGAGATCGTCGAAAAGGACATGACCACCGCGCGCTTTGACAAAGGCTATATGGCTGTGGCGATCCTCCTGGTCGTCGCGTTTCTCGTCACCGTGAGCGCGACCTATTTCCGTTCGCGGTACATCATGTTCTATCCCGAGCGTGTCGCCGAGCAGTATTGTGCTTCGGCGGTCGTGGGCAAGGACGACTTCAACTCGCTGAAATACACGACGCTTATCCAAAATCTGTATCTCGGCAATTATTTCCGGGACAATTACATCAAGCCCGTCCTGCCTAAGGGCGAAAGCACAACAGAGCGCACGCCCGAAGAGCTCGGGGCGCTCGAGCATCAGATGTCTGATGTGATGGACGCGTATTATGCCGACATCATCGTGAGCAACACCGACAAGACACTGGACACGGTGCTGACGCTGTATGTGGCAAAATATGTTGAGACCTATGAACAGGTGTTCGGCGAGCCGGCGCTGAGCGCGGTGGAGGATGACCTTGTCACCTGCTTTGAAGCGAGTGTGGCCGTCTACAGCGCCGCAAACGGCGCGGACGCCGAAGAGACTTCTTCGGAAGTGACACGCGAATATTCCGACGAAGAAGTCGCCGCGTACCGCGATGCGCTCTCCGGTGAAGCGCGCGCGACCTACGAACGGGTCGGCGTTTCGCCCGACGCGGTCGAGGATGTGTGCGAGGTCACATACAGCTATACGGCAGACGGCGAGGCGTATGACTACACCTGTACGCTTGTGAAGATCGGCATGCAGTGGTACGTGGACATCACGACGCTGTAAGCGGAAAGCAGTCGAAATACAATATACGCATAAAGCAAAGGACGGTTTGTGTCAGAGACGACACAAACCGTCCTTTTTAGATCTCAGAAGGCAGAGGTTAGAGATGAGAAGCGCGATGGGAAAAATTGCCGAAAAAACAAAAATCCGTTCAGACGCGGAGTGGCAGTGATTCCCCTGATCGGGGAAATGTCGCGAAGCGACAAAAGGGTGCCCGCTTTCGGAGAAAATTCCATGCCTGCCCGGGCACGTAGTGGCAGGCTTCCACGCCTGCCTAAGGCATGTATAGATTCCAAACGACCTACGTCTATACTTGAATCCTAATATTTTATGTCGTAGGGGCGGGTTTCCACGCCCGCCCGAGCAAAGTGCGGAAAGAAAACAACCTGCGTCTGTTATGAAAACCGCAATTCTGTTTTTCGCGCAGCCGATTACAAAAACCAACTTCCTTGCGGGCGGGCATGGAAACCCGCCCCTACAGGATTGTAGAGATTTTTCGTTACTTTCGCAGCCGAAAAATTATACGAACGCTCGGTTTTCATAAAATCTTCCTGCGCCGCTTCTGACATCTAACATCTGTATTCTGAGCTCTGTCCGCGGGCGGGCGCTTAAGCCCCGCCCCTACCACTATAAATTTTATTCTTTCTGCACAGCCGCAGTAACGCGTAAAACCCGCCGATACCACATCTGTTTTCTAATATCTGCCATCTGAATTCTGCAATGTGCTTTTCACCCTGCAAACATGACATTTCGTCCCGAACCCCTTGCAAACCTTGCGGCAAGGGGTTAAAATGCAAAATATATGTGGGGAAAAATATGGAAACACACAAGCCCCCCGCGCCGCGAGCAATGTCCGGCGCACTTGTAAACGGCACGCAGAGCGGAGAAATAAGCACGCGGAATACTTGCACATCGATCCGCTGCCCTGCGCAATGCGCAGCACGCTGCATCAGCGCTCGGGCGGGTCGGGATGCTTCTTTTGGAATTCGTGCCCTGTAATCAGATAGTGAATGGACACGTCGAAGTATTCCGACATGCGTATGAGCATTTTCTGCCCCGGTTCCCGCTTGCCGTTTTCGTATTGCGAAAGGGCTTCGCGTGTGATATTCAAGTCCAGGGCGACCTTCTGCTGATTCAATCCCCGGCGCTTACGGATTTCTTTTAGCCCATCCAAACATATCACCTTGACTTTATTGTAACGATTTGTTACAATAAAAACGTAACGTTTTGTTACGTTTCTTGCTCTTTTGCCGGTACCGGGCACAAATGTCCGATGCTGGGCGCAAACCGGCGGCGGTACGCCCAACCCCCTGCGGCGCGCGCTGCCGGTTTGTGTGCATAAAATGCAAGGCGTTTGAATGATTTGTGAAAAAACTTCATCGAACTTTGTGCAAATCGCTCAGTTAGAAACGACAATCCGCGAAAAATAAGTGTTTTTTTCCGATAAATTTTTAATATTTTATTGACAAATTGTTTCCGCAGACGGTATAATAATACATCCCTAATTATAGGGTTATTGTCGCAATTTTCTATTTTCACCGAATTCGGAGGTATTCAACTTGGCAGAACCCCTGTTGTTTCATGCAGATTATTCGGGCGCGGGCGAGGCGCGCGGGACGTATAACAATTCTTCCGCAAACTTTACCGTTTCCTATATCAAGCGCAAGGATATGAAGGCGCTGTACCCGTCGGGCGGGTTCAATGTTCGCGGGCAGATCGGCGCGGGACGCGAGCAGCTCGGTACGCTTTCATCGGGCGGCGAGGGCGAGGAGATCGTCTACAGCGTCGCGAAGCTCGCGCACAAGCGCGTGGCGGGCTATGTGCCCGTCGGCGGCAACGATTATATCGCCGTTATGCGCGACACGCTGCTTTTGTGGATCCTGTTCGCGCTGCTGGCGCTGGCGCTCATCGCAGGGCTTGCGTTCGGCATCCGTGCGGCGGTCTTGACGAGCACGGAACCGGAGACCACCACCGCGCCGCTGGGCGTGGTCGACCCGAACGCGCAGCTCGGCGAAGGGGAACTGGATGTCCCCGAGCATATCGACACGGCCGGCGCGAACATCAAGTTCTCCGGCATTACGGAAATGCACTTCGTCGCAGGGCAGCGGGAACAGAATTACATCTTCTCCAACCCCGAGGTCAATCCCTGCTATTTCCAAATCACGATCACTCTGTCCGACACGGGCGAAACGATCTATACGTCGGATCTGCTGCCGCCGGGCTATTCGATTTCCCGCTTCACGCTGAACCGGGCACTCGACGCGGGCGAATATGACGTCGTGGTGCATTTTGATACCTTCAGCTTTGACAGCGAGCAGCGCCCCTTGAACAAAATGGACTTCAAGACGGTGATCATCGCGGAAGAAGCGGAGTAAGGCGGGACGAAGCCCTGCGTCTTTCCTCCCTCTGATGAGGGAGGTGGCAAAACGGCGTATGCGCCGTTTTGACGGAGGGAGAGACAAAGAGAAACAAAACGAATCTCTCCCCCAGTCTCGCTGGCGCTCGCCAGCCCCCTCGTCAGAGGGGGCAAGGGAAAGCGATGACCGACAGCTTTTCGTCTACCGTTCCTCCCTCTGATGAGGGTGATTCCCCGCAGTGCGGGGAAATGTCGCGAAGCGACAAAGGGGACGGCGCCGTTGGCGGTGGCGCGGCGGAACGCCGTGCCGGAGGGAGAGACGTGGGGATAAGAAAAAATCGGAGTGTTCTATGTTACCGTATGATAAAGAGTTAATTGTACGAGCAAAAGAACTCCGAAAACACATGACGCCATGGGAAATCAAATTGTGGACGCGCTTTTTACGCGGATACCCGGTTCGATTCCAAAGGCAAAAAGTCATTGGTTCATATATAGTGGATTTCTACTGCGCGAAAGCGCGCTTGGTCATTGAGCTTGACGGCGGCGGACACTATGCGGAAACGCAGAAAGCATATGATGCACAGCGAGAAGAAACGCTGAAAAAGCACGATTTGAAAGTTTTGCGATTCTGTAATTTAGATATAGATAACAACTTTTATGAAGTGTGCGCTTGCATTGATCGTGCGGTGAAACAAGCGATGCCGCCGTAAGATGCAAAGAACCGCCAACCGTTCCTCCCTCTGATGAGGGAGGTGGCAAAACGGCGAATGCGCCGTTTTGACCGGAGGGAGAGATGGGAAAAATAAAAAGAAATCTCTCCCCCAGCCGCCTTGCGGCGGCAGCCCCCTCGTCAGAGGGGGCAAGGAGAAAGGCTGAAAGTCTGCACAAACCGTTCCTCCCTCTGACGAGGGAGGTGGCACGCGCGAGAGCGCGTGACGGAGGGAGAGACAAAGATAAGCAAAATATTTCTCTCCCCCAGTCTCGCTGGCGCTCGCCGGCCCCCTCGTCAGAGGGGGCAAGGAGAAAGGCTGAAAGTCTGCACAAACCGTTCCTCCCTCTGATGAGGGAGGTGGCAAAACGGCGAATGCGCCGTTTTGACCGGAGGGAGAGATAGAAAAAATAAAAAGAAATCTCTCCCCCAGCCGCCTTGCGGCGGCAGCCCCCTCGTCAGAGGGGGCAAGGAGAAAGGCTGAAAGTCTGCACAAACCGTTCCTCCCTCTGATGAGGGAGGTGGC
>CALWVN010000013.1 GCA_944384995.1 uncultured Clostridia bacterium
GGGGGCGGAAAAAGCAGGGCTTTGCGCAGGAAGAAACAAGGAGCGCCGCGCAGCGCTCCCAAGCGCGCGGGGCGACTATGTTTCTGACCGAGGTGTCCTGCGGGAAGAACAGAGGGAATTAAGAAAAGGGATGCCTTTGGCATCCCTTTTTCTTGGCTTTCTTTGTTTGTGCACGCACCTACAGCTCTGGTTAACAGCCGCGGCGGCTGTTAACCGGCGCAAAGCCCTGCGCCGCCGGGGGCGGAAAAAGCAGGGCTTTGCGCAGGAAGAAACAAGGAGCGCCGCGCAGCGCTCCCAAGCGCGCGGGGCGACTGTGTTTCTGACCGAGGTGTCCTGCGGGAAGAACCAAGCATAATAAGGGAAGCGGAACCTTTGGGCTCCGCCTTTTGTCTTTTCTTGTGGAGAAAACGCTTGAAAAAAGCGCCAAAAGCTGCTCCCTGCTTCTGCACAGACAGGTTATATTTGCCTATAGTTGAAATATCTTGAAAGAAATTGAAAGAAAATGCTTGACAATGATAAAACTTGCATATATAATTAAGGCGAAGTTGGATAAAGTATACTGAGGGCATAAAAATATGATGTTTGAAGAAAGAGCCGCCAAAATTTTGGAGATCGTCAACAGCCGCCGTACCGCGAGCATCGCGGACTTAGCGGCCGCTTTGGGCACGAGCGAGTCGACCGTGCGCCGCGATGTGATCGAGCTTGACCGCCGCGGGCAGTTAAAGCGCGTGCGCGGCGGCGCCGCAGGCGCGGCGAACCCGGTGGTCACCGGCGAATACGACGTGCAGACCAAGGCGGGCATCCACGCCGACTTAAAGCAGCGTATCGCAAAGTACGCCGCTGCCGCCATCCGCAGCGACGACCTCGTTTATCTCGACGCGGGCACGACTACGCTGACCATGATCCCTTACATCGAAGCCCCGGGCGCGGTGTTCGTGACCAACGGCTTTTCCCACGCCAAGGCGCTCACCCAGCGCGGCTACGTGGTGTATATCACGGGCGGGCGGCTCAAGCTGACGACCGAGGCGATCGTGGGGGACGGTGCGGTACGGTCGATTGAAAGGTACAATTTTACCAAATGCTTTATGGGCACGAACGGTATTGATGAAACGCGCGGTTTCACCACGCCCGATATCGACGAGGCGCTCATCAAGGAGGCCGCCATGCAGCATGCCTATATCTCCTATGTGCTGGCGGATTCCTCCAAATTCCGCAAGGTCTCCTCGGTGACGTTTGCCAAGCTCGGCAGCGCGTGCATCATTACGGACGCCGTCCCCGATGAGCGCTATAAAAAGCTGACCGTTATCAAGACGGTGGAGGGAGAGAACAGCCTATGATCTATACCCTGACTTTTAACCCTGCGATCGATTATGTCATGCGCATCGATCGTCTGCACCGCGGCGAGACGAATCGCTCGAAGTCTGAGGAAATCCAGTTCGGCGGCAAGGGCATCAACGTCTCCACGGTGCTTGCGAACCTCGGGTGCGAGACGGTCGCGCTGGGCTTTATCGCGGGATTTACGGGCGAGGCGCTCGACCGCGCCGTGACGGGCCGCGGCGTGCGCACAGACTTTATACGACTGTCCGCGGGCAACACGCGCATCAATGTCAAGCTCAAAAGTGATGCGGAGACCGAGATCAACGCCCAAGGGCCTGCAATTGGCGAACAGGATCTTGCAAAGCTTTATGAAAAGCTGGATGCGATCACCGACGGTGACACGCTGGTGCTCGCGGGCAGCGTCCCCGGCACGCTGCCGCAGGATGTGTACGAGCAGATCCTGTCGCGCTTACAAGGGCGGGGTATTCGCTTTGTCGTAGATGCGACCGGGGAGCTTTTAACAAATGTGCTGAAATATCACCCATTTTTAATCAAGCCCAACCGCGCGGAGCTTGAGGAGATCTGTGGAAGAACGCTTGCAACGGATGAGGAGATCGCCGAAGCGGCGCGGGAGCTGAAAGCAGGGGGCGCGCAGAACGTGCTCGTGTCCCTGGGCGGCGACGGCGCGCTCTTGGTAGACGAATATGACCGCGTGCACCGGCAGGCTGCTTTCAAAGGCAGGGTGGTCAATACCGTCGGCTCGGGCGATTCGATGGTGGCGGGCTTTTTGGTCGGCGCCGCGCGCGACTATGACTATGCACTGACGCTCGGCAACGCGGCGGGCAGCGCCACGGCGTTTTCTTCGGAACTCGCAACAAAAGAGGAAATTATGGCCTTGTGCCAAAAATAAGAAAGGAGCAAAACGATGCGTATTGTGGATCTGTTGAAGCCGGAAGCCATCAGGCTTCACCAAACGCTTGCCGACAAGTCGGAAGCGATCGAACGACTGATCGACCTGCATGCGTCGGTCGGAAATGTACGGGATAAGGAGGTGTTCCGCGCAGAGATCCTCAAGCGCGAGGAACTCGGTTCCACCGCGGTCGGCGACGGCATTGCCATCCCGCACGCCAAGAGCGAAACGGTCGCCGCGCCCGGCCTTGCGGCCATGACCGTGCCGAACGGCGTGGATTACGGTGCGCCGGACGGCAAGCCCTCCGACATTCTGTTTATGATCGCGGCACCGCTGGACGGTGACCTGCATTTAGAGGTGCTCTCGCGCCTGATGACCTTATTGATGGACGAGGGGCTTCGCGCGAAGCTCAAGGCGGCGAAAACGCCCGAGGAATTTTTGACGGCGATCGATGACATGGAGCGCGAACGCTTTGACGAGCCGAAAGCAGAAGCAAAGCAGGACGGCTACCGCGTACTTGCCGTGACGGCGTGCCCGACCGGCATCGCGCACACGTACATGGCGGCGGAGGCGCTCGAAAAGGCGGGGAAAGCGATGGGCTATCCCCTCAAAGCGGAGACCAACGGCTCGGCAGGTGCGAAAAACGTGCTGACCGCCGACGAGATCGCCGCTTGCGACGGTATCATCGTCGCCGCAGACAAAAGCGTGGAAATGAGCCGTTTTGACGGCAAACCCGTGCTTTCCGTTTCCGTTTCGGACGGTATCAACAAGCCTGAAGAGCTGATCGAAAAAATCCGCAGCGGCTCTGTGCCTGTCTATCATCACACGGGTGCGAAGGTTGCTGTTGCGTCCGGGCAAAAGGAAAGCTTCGGCAGACAAATTTACAAGCATTTAATGAACGGCGTTTCCCATATGCTGCCGTTCGTGGTTGCGGGCGGTATCTTTATTGCACTGGCGTTCCTCATTGATACGGCCATGGGCGTTGACCCGCAGGCAGCGGGCGGCGCGTTCGGCACCGTGACGCCGGTTGCCGCCTGGTTCAAGAATATCGGGAACTTTGCGTTTAACCTGATGATCCCCGTCCTTGCGGGCTTTATCGCGATGAGTATCGCGGACCGACCCGGCTTTCTTGTGGGTATGGTCGGCGGTATCCTTGCCACAAACGGCGCGACCTTCTCTGACCCCGCCGCAGCAAATACGATCCCGTCGGGCTTCCTCGGCGCACTGCTGGCAAGCTTTGTGGCGGGCTACCTGATGTGCGGACTTGAAAGGCTTTGCGACCGGCTCCCGCGCTCTTTGGAGGGCATCAAGCCCGTGCTCATTTATCCGCTTGCGGGTCTTGGTATCGTCGCGCTGATGATGTGCGCGGTCAACCCCTTCATGGGTATGATCAACAGCGCCATGAATGATGGCCTGATGTGGTTGAGCGCACGTCACCTCGACGTCCTGCTGGGTGCAATCGTTGCGGGCATGATGGCCATCGATATGGGCGGCCCGTTCAACAAAGCGGCATATGTGTTCGGCAGTACGGTCATGCTCGGACAGGCAGCCTCCATGGCTGACCCGAATGTGGCGTATCAGATCATGGCGGCGGTCATGATCGGCGGTATGGTTCCGCCCATTGCGATCGCACTTTCCACGACCTTCTTCAAAAACAGATGGACAGCCGAAGAGCGCAAAAACGGCGTAGTCAACTATATCATGGGCTTGAGCTTTATCACCGAGGGCGCGATCCCCTACGCCGCATCCTACCCGCTCGCCGTCATCCCCTCGTGCATCGTCGGCTCGGCAGTCGCGGGCGCACTCTCCGTAGTGTTTAAATGCACCCTGATGGCGCCGCACGGCGGGATCTTCGTGTTCGCCGTGGTGGGCAACTGGTATTGGTATCTGCTGGCGCTCGCCGTCGGCTCGGTCGTCAGCATGCTGATGCTCGCGCTGCTTAAGAAAAAGCCGCAGACGGCAGCCTGAATACGAAAGGCAGGAAAAAACAATGGTATCGAAAACCGTTACAGTTGTGAACTCGCAGGGGTTCCATATGCGTCCCGCCGCCGCATTTGCGGCGGAGATGGGTAAGTTTAAGTCGCACATCCTTTTGGAAAGCGGCGGCAAAAACGCCGACGGCAAAAGCCTGATGAACATTATTGCGGCGTGCATCAAATGCGGCGCAGAGGTCAAGGTGACCGCATCGGGCGAGGATGAGGATGCGGCGCTCGAAAAGGCCGTGTCCATGATCGAAGCAGGGCTTGGTGAGGCGTAATGCTCAAGGGAATCGGAGCGTCCGAGGGCGTCGGTATCGGCAAGGCGCGTAAGCTTTTAGAAAAGCCGATCGTGTATACGGACAAAGCGCCGGCGGATACGGCGGCGGAAAAAGAGCGCCTGCGCTCGGCGGTACAGACCTTTTGCGAAAAAAATGAAGCGCGCGCCGCGCGCATGGATGCGTGCGGTGCGGACGGCGACATTCTGCGCGGGCACATCGCCATGCTTTCAGACCCTTACATGCTCTCGCAAATGCAGGAGAGTATCGAAACCGGCGTGTGCGCGGAAAAAGCGGTGGAAACGGTCTGCGATATGTTTATCGCGGTGTTCTCCGGCACGGACGATGAGCTGACACAGCAGCGTGCCGTGGATGTGGCGGACATCAAAAAGCAGCTGCAAAAAATATTGCTCGGTATCGAAGATATGGATCTCGGCTGCCTGCCGCCGGATACGGTGCTGATCGTGGAAGAGCTGACGCCGTCCATGACCGTCGAGCTCGACCGGGAAAACGTGGCGGGGATCGTCACGGAACGCGGGGGCAGGACCTCACACGCAGCGATCCTTTCCCGCTCGCTGAAAATTCCTGCGGTACTCAGCGTGGAAAATGCACTCACGCTGATCCCATCGGAAAAGGAACTGATCGTAGACGGCGGTACGGGCGAGGTCTATACCGACATCGACGACGCGACAAAAGCACGCTTCTTGGAAGTGCAAAAGCGTTTTGCCGAAAAGGCCGCGCGCGAGGAGACTTATCGCGGGAAACCTACCGCCACAAAGGACGGCGTGCCGAAAAAGCTGTATGCCAACATCGGCTCGCATAAGGATCTGGAGGCGGTGCTCGCAAGCGACGCGGAGGGTGTCGGGCTGTTCCGCACCGAGTTCCTGTTCATGGACAGAGCCGCTATGCCGACCGAAGAAGAACAGTTTGAAGCGTACAAGGCGGTCGCCGCAGGCCTGCACGGCAAGGAAGTCATCATCCGCACGCTGGACGTCGGCGGGGATAAAGACATCCCATACCTCAACCTCAAGCACGAGGAAAACCCGTTTTTGGGGTTCCGTGCGGTGCGGTACTGCCTGAAAAACCGCGATGCATACAAGGTGCAGCTTCGCGCAATTTTACGTGCCTCGGCATTCGGCAACGTCGCCGTTATGGTGCCGCTGGTGACGCGCGTGGACGAACTGCTTGCAGTGCGCGCACTGGTGGAGGAGATCAAAGCGGAGCTGGATACACAAAATATCCCGTATAAAAAGGATATACAGATCGGCGTGATGATGGAGACGCCCGCCGCCTGCATGATCGCGGATCTGCTGGCGGCGCACGCGGACTTTTTCAGCATCGGCACCAATGACCTGACGGGGTACATCATGGCGGCGGACCGCGGCAACGCGGATGTCGGGTATCTGTATTCGACGTTTGACCCGGCGGTGCTGCGCGCGATCAAGCGGATCATCGCCGCCGCAAACGACCGCGGGATCCCCTGCGGGATGTGCGGCGAAGCGGCAGCCGACCCACACCTTTTGCCGCTGCTCGTGTCGTTCGGTCTGGACGAATGCAGCGTCAATCCCGCAAGCGTCCTTTCGGTGCGCAGCACGCTCGCCGAACTCGACCGAAAGACCTGCGATGCGATCGCGCAAAAGGCGCTCTCTTTAGAGAGCGAAGCGGAGGTTTCCGCCTATCTCACATCGCTGTAACGAATGACATACGCAAAAGCATAAACCGCAAACACGCACACGGCAGAAGCCGTGTGCGTGTTTGCGTGCCAAAAAGGATAAGCTTTTTTGTGGAAATTCCCCGTTGCCGCACAGCTTTTCCAATGGTAAGATAAAGACAGGGCGCGAAAGCGCATACCGAAAAGCAACGCATGTATACGAGTGGAAAGGGAGGAGAAATGATGTCCCGCATTTTGCGTTTTTTTGCAGCGATCTTGGCGTTCTTTATTTTTTCACCGTCTGACGCCCAAATCATGCCGTATGAACCGTTGGACAAAGACGATCTGCAAATCAGCTTTACAGTGATCTCGGACGGGCATCTGGAGTCCAACAACGCCGAACGCCACAACAATTACGGCGAGGGCTTTTTGGATATGGCGCGTGCCGAGGTGCCGTCCCGTGCGCTGGTCATGGTCGGGGACAACACCATGAACGGGCAGCTGTTTGAACAGGGAATGCTTTACGGCCTTTTGCGCAAATACAACACGATCGAAAACGTCCTTATGGCGGCGGGCAACCATGACATTTGCGGCAGCGATTACAATATGGCGGATTACGACCGCTTGAAGAAGCGCTTTATTCGCTATAACAATGCCTTTCTGGATCATCAGATCGACGAGCTGTACCATTATGCGGTCATTGACGGATATTATTTTGTTGTGCTTGGTTCCGACAAAGACGCGGGCGTTGAGCAATACATTTCGCCTGAGCAGTTCTCGTGGCTGGACGGCGTGCTCAAGGAAGCGTCGGCAAGCGGCAAGCCGGTGTTCCTGTTCAACCATTGGCCTTTGAACGATGTGTTCCCGGAGGTGTGGACGGAGGGACATGTCGGCGCGCAGAGCGACGAGCTGAAGGCCGCGCTGCAAAAATACGGCAGCCGCATTTTTTATTTCAGCGGGCATTTACATATGGGTGTGTTTGAAGGCGACGGCGGCTATAAAGAGGAGGGTTTGATCACCTATATCAACGTGCCTTCCTTCGGTTCGGAAAACACCAACGGGGATGCGGATGCGCAGGAAACGGGGCTTGGCTTGCAGGTCGAGGTGTATGAAAATGAGCTGGTGGTGCGCGTGCGCAATTTTGTGCAGCACGAATGGACGGACTATGAATATCGGTTTGCATTATGACCGCATATAAGGGTTACGGCTTGCGCGGGACAGGGCTGCTTGCCTTGTCCCGCGCGGCCTTTTGGCGCAAACGGCGGCGCTTCGACTTACTTTTGCAAGATGTTGCGCTTTATCTCAAATTCTTGCAAAAATATACAAAATTATTCTCGACAACTTGATTTTGACAAAAAATAAGATATACTTAATATATAAAAAAACAAGTTATCTGTAACGCAGCGGGGCACATTTTCCGAGCCGCTTTGCAAGACTGTTGGCAGACGCAGAACCGCCCAAACGGGTAAAGGGGGAGCAACCATGCGGGTCGCCGTTTGTGACAATGACCGAGCGTTCCGGGAACGCCTGCTGCGCGCATTGGCGCCGCATACGAAAATTTCGCCTGATGATCTGTTCGACAGCGGCGCGGCGCTGCTTGCGGCGATGCCCGAAAGGGAATACGATGCCGTGTATCTGGATATCGAAATGCCCGGCATGAACGGGCTGGAGGTCGCGCAGCAGCTGCAGCAGCTTCGCCCGGGCGTGATCATCATCTTTGTCTCCGGCTACACGAGCTATGTGTCCGGTGCGTTTAAGATCAACGCCTTTCAATATCTTGTGAAAGGCGCTGCAACGGACGAGGAGATCGTTGCGGAGCTTCGGCGGGCGGAAAAGCGCTATGCCGAGGACCACTACCTGTATACCTTTTATAACCATGCCGAAGCGACCAAGATCCGCATCCAGCACATCGTGTATATCGAGTCCCGAAACCGGCATTTGTATGTGCACACGAGCGACGGGCAGTGTCATGAATTTCGTGGGCGGCTGGATGCGGAGGAAAACAAACTGCGGCCGTTTCGGTTTGTGCGTGTCCACAAAAGCTATTTGGTCAATATGGCGTATATCGCCCGCATCGGCAAGCTGTCGCTGACACTGGAGGATGAAGCGCAGACGGAGCTGACCATCAGCCGCACCTATCAGGAAAATCTGCTGCTGACATACAATACATATATCACCGGGTGCAGCATATGAGCAGGGATTATGTATGGATGCAGGTCATCGGCGTCTTGGGCGAGACGCTCGTGATGTACAGCTTTTTCGACGCGCTTTTGCCCGCGCCGCCGCGCACGCGGAAATTTCGCCCGTGGATGGCGTATCTGCTGTTTGCCGTTACCTTTTTCACGGTCAAAATGATAACGGACAATACTATCGCGGGGATGCTCGGCTTTCTGCTGCTTACCTTCGCGGTCAGTATGGTCTATGCCGGAAACTGGAAAAATAAATTTGCTTTAAGCGCACTGCTGCTTTTGATCTCCGGGCTGTGTGAAATGGGCGTAGGTATGGTGCTGTCTATGCGTACTTCCGACAGCGTTGCCAATATGAAAAGCGATGCCCTGTTTTATTTTCAAGGCGTTTTCATCTCCAAGCTGGTGGAGCTGATCATCGTCAAGGTGATTGGGCGCTTTCGCAATAAGTATGTGTATGCCCTCAAGCTGCGGACCTGGCTCGGCATCATGTTGATTCCTGTTACCAACATCATCATTACGATTGAGCTCAATGACCTCGCCTACCAAAGCAGCGACATGCGAAATAAGTTAAGACTGTTTTTTATCTTTTTGTGTATGCTGGCGACGACTGCCGTAGCGTTCCATTTGTTTGAAAACGAGCTGAAAACCGTAGAACGGAATGTCCGTCTGGATATGCTGGAAAAACAGATCGGTAACGAACAGGCGTATTACAAAGACATTGCCCGCACACAGACCGAGCTGCAAAAGACCGCGCACGATATGAAAAACGCCCTGCTGGCGGTGCTCGGCACCGTGTCGGACGGCAATGCGCCCGCCGCCGAAGACAAGCTGCGCGACATGCTGCAGGTGGCGACCGACAGCCTGCAAACGGTCTACACGGGCAGAGCTACCGTGGACGCCATGCTGAACGCCAAGGTCAGACGCATGCGCGAGAAGCACATTCGCTTTGAGCCGATCTGCTTTCTGCGCAAGGAAATGGCGCTGGACGATATGGATTTCTGCATCTTTTTGGGCAACGCGCTCGACAATGCCATTGAAGCCTGCGAAAAGCTGCCGGAAGAAAAGCGGTATATTCAGTTAAAGCTGTTGGAAAGCGACGGTACGCTCTCGTGCAGCGTAGAAAATCCGACCGACGGTGCACTGCCCGAAAACGGCGCGCGGACAACGAAGCGCGACCGGCGCCGCCACGGCTTCGGCTTGGAGAATATGCGCGAGATCGTGCGCAAAAACGGCGGCGAAATGGAAGTGCGCAGTGCAGACGGAAAGTTCGTCTTGCTGGCGATGTTCCTGCTGTGAGCCCCATTCCCGAATCACAACGCCCCAAGGCACAGCCTTGGGGCGTTGCTGCGCTGTTTGTGCAAAAAAATGCGTAAAAAAGGAAAAAAGACTTGATTTTATCGAAAAATGAGGTATGCTTATAATAAAGGATGTGTCTAAACGTCACAATCGATGCCGGGGCAGGGGGATTCGCGCGGCACAGGGGAACGGAGGGTTATATTGCTTGCGAAATTGGCTGCCCGTCTTACGGCGCACTTCATCCGAACGGGTGCGGTGCAGGCGGCGGAGCGCGAGGTTTACGAATATCACTTTGAAGTGATGCTGGCGGAAGCGCTCAATTTTGCGGCGCTGCTGGTCGGCGGGCTTTTGTCGGGGGAGCTTTTGTGCACCCTGCTGTTTACGGCGAGCTTTTTGGTGTTCCGCTCGGTGGGCGGCGGCTTTCATGCAAGCACCCACCTGCGCTGCTTCTTGACGCTGGCGGCGGTCTATGGCGCGTTGCTTTTGCTGCTTCGCTTCGGCACGGAAACGCTGCTGCGCTTCGGCGCGGTTGTGATGCTGCTTGCGGGGACGATCCTGCTGTTCTTTTTGGCGCCCGCGATTCATGAAAACAACCCGATGGAGGAAACGCAGCGCGCGCGATTGTCCGCGCGGGCAAGACTGCTGTCTTTGCTGTTCGCGTTGGTGGGGATGACGCTTTTGTCGGCTATGCCGCAGGCTGCGCCGTGGCTGTTTGCCTGCGTTTACGGCATGTTTTCTGTCGCCGTGTCCGTGCTTGTTGCCCGCATTTTGCAGGCGCGCCGGGTACAAAGCGCCGCGCGTGCGGGTTCGGATGAGAAAAAATACAGCGAACCCCTCGATCAAACCGGCAAAAAAATCGGGTAAAACGCAAAGTCTTGTGAATCCTGCCAATGCGGGGTAAAACACAATAATCCATTCAAAAGGAGGATGCAATATGAAACAGGTCAAACAGACCGGCAAGCTTCTTCCGAAGCTCGCCAAAAAGTGCGGCGACGCCTCGCTGAAGGCGGCATGCGTTTCTTGGTTCTGCCAGCCCAAGGTTCCGGCACAGCTGGACCGCACGAAGCGCAAGTAAAGCTTGCGGTCAAGAAAAACAAACGGGCGGGAAGCATATGCTTCCCGCCCGTTTGCCGCATAGTGCGTAAGGGGAATTCGGCGCTTAAAGCGCCAAAAAAGAGAGGAAAACAATATAGAAACCCGCTTGCGCGGGAGGTTCGTCCGTTTCGGGCGGCAGCTTAAAGCTGCTCGGTGAGCGCGGTAAGCTGCAACGCCTTCCACAGAGATTTCCACGACAGCTTGGACGCGACCAATTCGCTGACCAGCTTGCGCACTTCGCGTTCTCTTTCTTCGTACAGCATTCTGTTCACTCCTTTCCTGTTTTCTACCTGTATTATATGGCGGTCTATCGGATTTGTCAAGTCTTTTTTACCAAAAAATTCAAAATATTTTTGTGCAACATTATATTAACAATTTGGACAAAAATGCATCGAACTCAAGAAACAAGGGCGATTTTGCCGGAAAACCTATGGTTTTCACGCCAACAGGTGAATTGATATTCGCTAATTCGATAAAACATTTTCGTCATGTCGACGAATTCGAGATCCGCTGTCTGATAAAGTCGGGAAGGGATGTTTTCTGTGCGAAAGTGTGCGTAAAGCGCGGCACTGCGGGGAAAATAAACGCGGGAGCAAACGGCTGCGAAACGGGAAAAATATCCAAATCTTTTTACCCGCAGCAGCCATATTTCGGCTGTTTTCGGCGCGTTGAGGTTTGACAAGCCGCCGTACAAACAGTATAATAAAGCTGTACCTGCGCGGCGCGGCGGACAAAGCGCGCGGCGCGCCGCAATTTTGTAAGGAGTGAAAACAAATGCCTTTAGTCACCACTACCGAAATGTTCAAAAAAGCTTATGAAGGCGGTTACGCCGTCGGCGCGTTCAACGTCAACAATATGGAGATCATTCAGGGCATCACCCGTGCCGCCAAGAAGCACAATGCCCCTGTGATCCTGCAGGTCTCTGCGGGCGCGCGCAAATATGCGTCCCACGGGTATCTGGTCGCCATGGTGAAGGCCGCTGCCGAAGAAACGGGTCTGCCCATTGCGCTGCACCTTGATCACGGTCCGGATTTTGAGACCTGCAAGGCGTGCATCGACGGCGGCTTTACCTCCGTGATGATCGACGGCAGCCACCTGCCGTATGAAGAAAATGTTGCGCTGACCAAAAAGGTCGTCGATTACGCCCACGCGCACGGTGTGGTGGTCGAAGGCGAACTCGGTCAGCTTGCGGGCATTGAGGATGACGTCAACGTCAGCGAGGACGACGCGCATTTCACGGATCCCGATCAGGTCTATGACTTCGTAACCCGCACCGGCGTGGACTCCCTTGCCATTGCCATCGGTACGAGCCACGGCGCTTATAAATTCAAGCCCGGCCAGAAGCCGCAGCTTCGCTTTGACATTTTGCAGGAAGTGGCGGACAAGCTCCCCGGCTTCCCGATCGTCCTGCACGGCGCAAGCTCCGTAAATCAGGAAGATGTCAAGACCATCAACCGGTACGGCGGTCAGATGCCCGACGCCATCGGCATCCCCGAGGATATGCTGCGCAAGGCTTCCTCCATGGCAGTCTGCAAGATCAATGTGGATTCCGACATCCGCATCGCCATGACGGCGGCGATCCGCAAGCACTTTGCCGAGAATCCGACCCACTTCGATCCGCGCCAGTACCTGACCCCCGCGCGCGACGCGATCGAGGGCGTGGTTTCCCACAAGATCGAGACCGTGCTTGGCTGCGAGGGCAAGGCGTAAGCGGCAAAAACGATATGCCTTATAGCGGCGGCGTGTACCGAAAGGTACGCGCCGCTTTTTGCCGGCGCCGCGGGTAAATCAACACGATCACCGCTTGTGTGCGATACGAGGCGGACGGATTCGCCCGTGTGGAGCACCTGTGCATACACGCTGTCCAATATAGAAAAAACATCCAAAAAATGTAAAAAAGACGGCAAAAAAATCGACAAAATCGGCGGGCAAAATTCTATAAAAAAGGACTTTTATTTTTGATGCGTCGGTGGTATAATAACCTTGCGACACTCTAAAGAAAGCAAAGCTTTCAAGAGTGTCGAAGAACATTGTACCATGCCCGCCTCACACTTGCGCGTTCGGCGACATGGTATAATACTAAAGGTTAACTACGGGCTTTTCATTTGCCCGGCCGGCGTTTTGCCGGCGGATTTTGAATGAACTGATTTTGATTTTTTCTGCCCCGCGTCATAGATGCGGCTTTTTTGTGCGGGGTGTTACATAGATTCGGATGTAGGGAGTGAGCCGTCTTTGGAGAAGTTTGTCATTACCGGCGGTCAACGGCTGACCGGCGAGGTTTCCGTCAGCGGGGCGAAAAACGCAGTCGTTGCGATTTTACCCGCCACAATTTTGGCACAGGACGTTTGCAGAATTGAAAATATTCCGAACATCAGCGATGTCACGGCTATGGTGAAGATCCTCAAAACCATGGGCGCAGGCATCAAATATATCAATCGAACAACGCTCGAGATCGACACGCGTCATGTTGGTTCCTTTGTGGTGGAGCATGAGCTGACGCGGCAGCTGCGCGCTTCGTATTACCTCATCGGCGCGCTCATCGGGCGTTTTTCGCGCGCGCGCGTTGCGATGCCCGGCGGGTGCTATTTGGGACTTCGTCCCATCGACCAGCATATCAAGGGCTTTGAGGCGCTGGGTGCAGACGTTACCATGGAGGAAAACGCCATGGTGCACGTCGAAGCGGAAAACCTGATGGGCAATTCCGTGTATCTCGATGTTGTTTCCGTCGGCGCGACGATCAATGTGATGCTCGCAGCGGTCAAGGCGCCGGGACTTACCGTGATCGAAAATGCCGCCAAGGAACCGCATATCGTCGATCTGGCGAACTTTTTGAACACTATGGGCGCGGACGTCCGCGGCGCGGGCACCGATGTGATCAAGATCCGCGGCGTGCAAAACCTGCACGGCTGCGAATATTCCATCATCCCCGACCAGATCGAGGCGGGCACCTACATGGTCGCGGCGGCGGCAACGCGCGGCGACGTGCTGGTGAAGAACGTCATCCCCAAGCACCTCGAGTCCATCACCGCGAAGCTCATCGAAGCGGGCGCAACGGTGGAGGAATTCGATGAGGCGGTGCGTGTGAAAATGGATCGCCGCCCGGGGCACTGCAACATCAAAACCATGCCGCACCCCGGCTTCCCGACGGATATGCAGCCGCAGTTCTCCACGTTCCTGTGTCTGGCAGAGGGCACGAGTATCGTTTCCGAAAGCGTGTGGGACAACCGTTTCCGCTATGCCGAGCAATTACAGCGCATGGGCGCGAACATCCACGTCAACGGCAAGACCGCGGTGATTGAGGGCGTAGAAAGGCTCAAGGGCGCGCCGATCCGTGCGGACGACCTGCGGGCGGGCGCGGCAATGCTCATCGCCGCCATGTCGGCAAGCGGCGTTTCGGAGATTGAGGAAATCCAGCACATTGAGCGCGGCTATGAAAATGTCGTGGACAAATTTCGCACACTCGGTGCCAAGATCGAGCGCCGCAACTTCCCCGACGAGGACGAGGATGTGCAGCGCACGGCAGGCTGAACGAAAATACAATAGGGGACGGTTCTGTTCATACAGAACCGTCCCTGTTTTTTGCTTATGTTTTAGGCTTTACGCAAAACGCGTTCGCAGATCTGCTTTGCGGCTTCGCACAGGTAGATGGCAGCATTCTGAATCGCATCCGCCGCAGTCCTGCCGCCCGTTTGCAGTGCGGCGGCATCGCAAAAGCCGAACCGTGCGGGGGAAAAGTCCGCTGTGATCGCGCCCGAAATAAGCGCGCAGGGCGTTCCCTGTTCCTTTGCGAGCGCGCACACGCGCGCGGGCAGCTTTCCGTATGCAGTCTGCTCGTCTGTTCTGCCCTCGCCCGTGATTACAAGATCGGCAGCGGCGATTTCCGCTGCCAAATCGCAACTTTCCGCCAAGATCGAAAACCCGCTTTGCACTTCGCCGCCGAACGCTGCATACAGCCCGCCGCAAAGCCCGCCCGCCGCACCCATGGCGGGCTTTTTGCGTATATCCCGCCCGAACGCGGCATGATATGCGTCGGCCAGTTGGCGAAGCCCCACGTCGAGTGTCCGTACCTCGTCGGGCGTCGCACCTTTTTGCGGGGCGAACACGAACGCCGCGCCGGTTTCCCCGTAAAACGGGTTCTGCACGTCGCAGGCGTAGGTAAACTGCAAGGAACGGTAGGCTTCAAATGCGGGGGAAGTTTGTATCGTGTGCACGCACGCCATATTTGCGCCGGTCGGGGCAAGGCGGTTACCGTCTATATTGAAAAACGACACGCCGAGCGCCTTGAGCGCGCCCATGCCGCCGTCGGTGGTCGCGCTGCCGCCGAGCCCGACGACGATCTGCGTGCAGCCCATACCTGCCGCCGCCGCGATCAACTCGCCCACACCGTATGTGGAGGCGTTTTTTGTGTGCAGATCATTTTTATCTATCCCCTGTAAGCCCGCCGCCTGCGCCGTTTCAATGTAAGCGGTCGTGCCGTCGGGGGAGACGGCGAAGTGCGCCTGCTTTTGATGAAAATACGCGTCCTGCACCGTGCAGGTATGCAAGACCCCGCGCGTCACCGCCGCCGCCGAGACCGCAAAGCCCTCGCCGCCGTCGGAAAGGGGTATTTGCAAAACTTCTGCGTCCGGTTTTGCCTCGCGCACGCCGGCAGTAAGCGCCGCACAGACCTGTTTTGCGGGAAGGCAGCCCTTAAACGAATCCGGGCAAAGCAATATGCGCACCGCTTCCACCACCTTTAGATTGTCAGATAGCTGAAAATTTCGCGCAGGGTGTCAAGCGGCTGCTGGTTTTCCGCCATTTTTACGGCGATATGCTTTTTGCCGAAATCCGCCACCGAAACGCGTGCGCGCATCGCGCCCGAAAGGGTCAGCACCATCGAGGTGTCGAGTTCTTTGACATACAAAATAACAGTCTGCCCTTTCTGCCCGATCTCGTAAATGCCTTTTGCCGCCGCTGCGTTGCGCAGAAGGGAAATGTCCATCAAGCCCTCGACCGAGCGCGGGATCTCACCGAAGCGGTCGCGCAGCTCGTCGCGTACGTCGGCGGCGTCCTCTTCGGAACGGATGTCCGCAATGCGGCGGTAGATCGCAAGCCGCTGCGGGAGGCTGTCGATGTAATGCTCGGGGATGTGCGCGTCTACCTGCATATCGATGAGGCATTCCTTTTGGCGCACGGGGCTTTTCTCGCCCTTTTCCTCGCTGACTGCCTCGCCTAAAAGCTGTAAGTACATGTCGTAGCCGACCGCTTCCATATGCCCGTGCTGCTGTGCGCCGAGCACGCTGCCCGCGCCGCGGATCTCGAGGTCGCGCATGGCAATCTTAAAGCCCGAGCCGAATTCCGTGTATTCGCGGATCGCCGAAAGCCGTCGCGCTGCGATGTCGGAAAGCTCCTTGCCGCGCGTGAACGTGAAATAAGCGCTCGCACGCCGCGTGCTTCTGCCGACGCGCCCGCGGATCTGGTGGAGCTGTGCAAGACCGAGACGGTCTGCATCCTCAATGATCAGTGTGTTGCAGTTGGGCACATCCACGCCCGTTTCGATGATCGTGGTGCACACGAGAATATCGATCTCGTCCTCCAAAAGCCTGCGCCAGATGTCGCTGAGCTTTTCCTCCGGCATTTTGCCGTGCGCTACGGCGACGCGCGCGTCGGGCAGCAGCGCGGAAATCTCGCCCGCACGCTTTTCGATCGTCTCCACGCGGTTGTGGAGGAAATACACCTGCCCGCCGCGGCGAAGCTCCTTTTCCATCGCCTGTACCAGGATCCCCATGTCGTATTCGAGCACATAGGTCTGCACGGGGAAGCGGTCCTGCGGGGCTTCTTCGATCACGGACATGTCGCGGATACCGGTCATCGCCATGTTCAGCGTGCGCGGGATGGGCGTTGCGGAGAGCGTCAGCACGTCCACCGCGGGGAACAGCTCTTTGAGCTTTTCTTTCTGTGCCACGCCGAAGCGCTGTTCCTCGTCTACGATCAACAGCCCTAAGTCCTTGAACTGTACGTCCTTGGAGACGAGGCGGTGCGTGCCGACAATCAAATCGATGCTGCCGCGCCGCAGGTCTTTTAAGATCTTCTCCTGCTGGCGCGGGGTACGAAAGCGCGAGATCATTTCCACGTTGACGGGAAAGCCCTCGAAGCGGTTGAGGATCGTGCGGTAGTGCTGGAGCGCAAGGATCGTCGTCGGCACGAGCACGGCGCACTGCTTGCCGTCCGCCACGCATTTGAACGCGGCGCGCAGCGCGACCTCCGTCTTACCGAAGCCCACGTCGCCGCACAGCAGGCGGTCCATGGGATAGGGCTTTTCCATATCGCCCTTGATCTCGTCCACAGCGTGCAGCTGATCGACCGTTTCGTCATAGGGGAAGCGACGCTCAAAGTCGTTCTGCATGTCGATATCCGGCGAAAAGGCGTGTCCCTGAATGCTCTGGCGCTTCGCGTACAGCGCAATGAGCTGATCTGCCATATCCTTGACCGCACTGCGCACGCGCGAACGGGTCTTTTCCCATTCTGCGCCGCCGATGCGGTTGAGCTTGACGGTACGCCCCGTCTCTTCGTGCGGGCCGATGTATTTGGAGACCAAATCAAGCTGAGTGACGGGCACATACAGCACATCGCCCTTCGCATACCGAATTTTGATGTAATCTTTCGTGATCTTACCGACCTCTAACTTCTGGATGCCGTCAAAGATCCCGATGCCATGCGCGGCGTGCACCACATAGTCGCCTTTTTTCAGGTCATCGAGCGAGTGCAGCCCCTGCCCCTGCTTAAAGCGCGCGCGGGATTTCCGCCCCGCCTGCAGGCGCGTCTTGCCGTAGGTATACACATAGAATTTCTCGTGCGGGTAGCAAAAGCCGCCCGAAAGCGCGCCGGGCAGCACCGTGACCATCCCGCGCGGGAATTCGTTCGGCACAAGGGGGAAGTATACCGCCGTGAGCCCCTCGGCAGACAGGTCCTCCGACAGCGTTTTAGCAGATTTTCCCGTACCGCCGAACACCACGACCGTGGCGTCCTTTTGCAGCACAGGCGAAATGTCCTCTAACAGGACATCCAGCTTGCCGTTCCAGACAGGGAGCTGTGTTGCCGTAAAGGTAATGAGCTCTTTTACAGGCGTATCAAAGCTGCCGCGCGCGAAGTTATCCACATACAGCGCGCCCTTGTCTGCATACAGCTTGAACAGGTCAGCCTCAGATAGATAAAAATTATCTAATCCCTTGCACAGTGTTCCTTCCTCGAACAGCGCCTTGACGTCCTCCAAAAGCAGCTTGACAGCGTTTGCGGCGCGCTCACGGCAGTTTGCACTCTCGCACACGAGCAGCAGACCGTCTTTTTCCAAATAATCAAACACGGTCGCCGCCTCGTTGTAGATCAGCGGCAGATATTTGTCGGCGGAGCCGAAATTCGCCCCGCCGCGCAGGCGGTCTGCATCGTTATACAGCGTCTCTTTCTGCTTCGCGGCGTGCTTACCCTTTAACAAAGCGGCGAGAGCTTCGATTTTCTGCGCCAGTTCTTCCGCAGACGGCAGCAGCACCTCGGTGCCGGGCATCAAGGAAAATTTGTCCAAACGCGCTGTGCGTCGCTGGCTTTGCACGTCAAAGCAGGAAATGCTTTCGATCGTATCGCCGAAAAATTCGATGCGCACAGGGGTGTCGTTGCCCGGCGAAAAGATGTCCGCAATGCCGCCGCGTACGGAAAACTGCCCTACGCCCTCCACCGCGTCGCAGCGTTCATAGCCGCTTGCCGTCAGGGTTTCAAGCAGGGTCGAAAGCGGGAGATCCGCCCCCTTTTGGAGTGTAAGCGCGTGACGGCGCAAAATGTCGGGCGGCACGGTGCGCTGTATGGCGGCCTCCGCCGAGCACACCACGACATCCGCCGTGCCGTCCAGCATGGCGGTAAGCGCCCGCAGCCGGCGCTGCTCGTATTCATGTGACCGGCTTTCGGTCTCGGTGTGAAATACAAATTCGCGCGCGGGGTACAAAAACGCGCGCAGCCCAAAAGTCCGTAAATCCTCGGTCAGCTTGGTCGCCGTTGCCTCATCAGGCAGCAGAAGCAGCGCCCTGCGGCCGAGATCCCCGCAGAGCGTAGCTGTCAGATGTGCTTTTTGCGTGCCCGCAAGCCCCAAAGCGCCAAGTGGAAGACGCTTCTTTTGCACAGCAAGGGAAAGCGCCTGATACTCGGGCGAGGCTTTGAGGGGTTCTTGAAATCCCGACATAGTTGAAATTTGTCTCCCGTTCTGTGTATGTATCAGTAAAGTTAATTTTTATCTATACAAATGCGGTTAGGAATTGCAGCGGTTCATCGCCTCGTCGATCTTGCCGTCCAAAATCAGCGGTACGGCCTCGCAGGCACGCTCCAGCGCGGCTTTCAATGGGTGCTGTTCGTCTTTTTTAAAGCTTGTAAGCACCCAGTCGGCAAGGTCGTAATCGGGGTGCGGCTTTTTGCCGACGCCGATTTTGATGCGGGGAAAAGCATCGCTGTTTAAGTGATAAATAATGCTTTTGATCCCGTTGTGCCCGCCGTCCGTGCCCTTGCGGCGGACGCGCAGCCGCCCGACGTCCAGCGAAACGTCGTCGAATATCACCAGAATGCGCTCGGGCGGTATTTTATAGAAGTCGGCGGCATCGCGCACCGCCTCACCCGAATTGTTCATAAAGGTCTGCGGCTTGAGCACCAGACAGCGGTGCCCGGCAAGCGTTATATCCGCCGTCAGTGAACGGAATTTGAGACGCTTTAGGGAAAACCCGTGCTGCTGGGCAAGCAGATCCACGCACAAAAAGCCCGCGTTGTGGCGGGTAAAGCTGTATTTTTCGCCGGGGTTTCCAAGGCCTACGATCAGGAATTCCGGTGCGCCGCTTGTCGGCGCGGGTTTTGGTTTTCGTCGAAACAGCATAGCGGTTTGCTACCTCTCAAACGCCTTGGGCGTTACTTTTTTTCTTCCTTAAAGCGGCGGCTCCAGCCGTCTTTATTGACCTGCCGTGCACGCGCAATGCCCAGCGCGTCGGCGGGAATGTCCTCCGTGATCGTGGAACCCGCAGCGGTATACGCGCCGTCGCCCACCTTTACGGGCGCAACCAAGTTCGTATTGCAGCCGATAAAAGCGTCGTCGCCGATCGTGGTACGGAACTTCGCTTTGCCCGTATAGTTGACCGTGACCGTGCCGCAGCCGAAGTTGACGCGTTTGCCGACGTCGGAATCGCCGACATAGGTCAGGTGCGAGACCTTGGTGCCTGTGTCAATATTGGAGTTTTTGACCTCTACAAAGTTGCCCAAGTGCACGTTCTCGCCGACGACGGAATTCGGGCGGATGTGCACGAACGGCCCGATATTTACGCCGCTTTGCACGCGGGAACGGTAGCACTGCGTGCTGTTTAAGACGGCGTTTTCGCCGATCTCGCTGTCCTCTATGAGCGTGTTCGGCCCCAAGACAGAACCTGCGCCCACCGTCGTGCGCCCGCGTAAGATCGTACCGGGCAGCAGCGTTGCCCCCGCTTTGACGGTCACATCGGGCCCGACCAGCACACCGTCCATAGAGGGGATCTCCACGCCCGCGTCCAGAAGGGATTCTAAAATATTGCGCCGCACATAGGCGGTGATCGTGTTGCGGCTGCGTGCCGTGTCGGTGCACAGTGCGGCTTCCGGGAACGGCGCTTCCAGCGTCTGCACCTTGCCGCCCGCTTTTTGCAAAATTTCCGACAGCCGCACAAGCGGGCAGCCGCTTCCTGTAAGCGATGCGTTCGCTGCCGCGTTTTCGAGCGCCGACCGGCGCACCCACGCGGCAAGCAGCGCGCCGCCCTCGCGCGGGCAGCAGAATGCCGTCATATCGTTTTTGTTTTTTTGATGTGCATCATATGCCGCGTGGATAAACAGTTCATGCATAAGCGGCATGTCGCCGCGCAAAAACAGGATGTCACGCGGCTGCTCTTGTGCGAAAACACGAAGTACCGCTGTGCAGCTGTTATCCGCATCGCTTTCCGGCGCCAGGCAATCTGCTCCCGCGTTCTCCGCTAAGGCGCGCACTTCCGTGCTTGCCGTCAACACCGTAAGATCCTCGATCTTACAGTCGCGCACCGCGTCGAGCACCCACAAAAGCGATGGTTTGAACAAAATGGGCTGCGTCGCGTTTGGATTTCCGAAGATCAAGGCTCTACAAAATTCCATCCCAAGTTCCTCCTGTCTGTTTGCCGCATAGCAGTATCAGTTTTGCCGTTCGACCATTTTGTATTCTTCATAAAAGCGGAAATACGGGCAGTTCTGCGTGCTGTAAGAAAGGAAGCTTTGCATCTCGTCCTCGTCGAGGTCAATCTCGCACACGTACTGCTCGGTTTTCTCGTCGTAGTCATAATAGGCGCACATGTCACAGCGCGACTGCGGCACGACTTCCGGCTTTTTATTCATGCATCCCCGCCCGCTTTCGTTTCGTGGTACGCTTTCTCTGTGTTGACGCTCCACACCGCCGTTTTGTCCGGATTGCCGCTTATAATACCGTCTGCGGCGGCGAACGCGGTCAGCATGGAGTGGTCCATGTTGTTGTAGCGGTGCTGCCCGTTGCGCCCGATGCAGTAAAGATTGCCGAGCCCGTCAAGAAAGTTGCGCACGCGCGGCAGTTCCTCGTAGGTGTCAAAATAGGCGGGGTAGGCTTTTGGGACTTTTTCGCAGTGGCTGTCCAAAATCGGCTCGTTTTCGTCTAAAAGCCCGATTTTCACAAGGTCATCGCGCCCGCGTGCGGCAAGCGTCTCAGCGTCCGTGTTCCAAAAATCGTCGCCCTCGCGGCAAAAATATTCGAGCCCCACAAATACCGTATCCTGCGGGTCTTTGACCATATAGGGCGACCAGTTGTTAAAGATCTGCACGCGTCCGAGCTTCACGCCCCGATCCTGCACATAGATCCAGCAGTCGGGGATCAGTGTGCCGAGCGCGCGCATGGTTGTTTCGTTTTTCGGGCGCAGCCGCCGTACAAGCAGCCCGACCGTCACAAAATCGCGGTAGGGAAGCCCCGCCGCCGCAGTCTGCACGCTGTCTGGCACAGGGATGCCCTGCAGCGCCGCGACCAGCTCGCAAAGGGGCATGGAGGAGAGCACAAAGTCGGCGGGATACGTTTTTTGCCCGTCGCGCTCTTTAGCGCACACCGCCGAAAGACGCCCGTTTTCCGTTTGCAGCGCCGTCACGCGGCTTTGCAGCACCAGGTGCCCGCCGCGCTCCCGGAATTCCGCCGCCGCGCGCTCCCAAAGCTGCCCGGGGCCGAATTTCGGGTATTTGAATTGTTCAATGAGCGACGTTTCACGCGCCTTATGATCAAGCCCCAGGGCATTTTTGAGTACCGCCGCAACAGAAAGCCCCTTGACGCGCTGTGCGCCCCAGTCGGCGGAAATGACGGATGGGTGTCGCCCCCAAAGCTTTTCGGTGTAGTCCTCGAAAAACATTTCATATAAAGGCCGTCCGAAGCGGTTGATGTAGAAATTTTCAAGTGAAGTTTCCGGTCGCTTTTTGGCGCACGCGGCAAAATATCCCAAACCTGCGCGCACGGTGCGCGCAAGCCCGAGATTACGGAAGGTCTGCGGTTTTACGGAGATCGGATAATCAAAGAATTTACCGAGATAGTATATGCGCGAAACGCGGTCGCGCAGCAGCATGACGCTGTCTGTTTTTTCGGGGTCGGGACCGCCGGGCAAAAATGCTTTTTGGCGGTTTAACAGGCAGTCGTCAATCGCGGGCGCACCCTGCGTGAGCAGCAGGCTTTCCCAAAAGGCGTTGACGCGCGCATCTTTCGAGAAAAAGCGGTGCCCGCCGATGTCCATGCGGTTGCCGTTGTGTGTGACCGTGCGCGAGATACCGCCCAAAGCGCTGCTCGCTTCCAGAATCGTGACGGCGTATTGCTGCGGCGCGCGGCGCAGGAGCTCAAGCCCTGCCGTCAGTCCTGCCGGACCCGCGCCGATAATAACGATTTGTTGCATAAGCGTTGCGTTGTCCCTTTCTTCTTAGACAAGCGGGGATTTGCCACTCCAAAAAATATAATCCGAAACGAGCACGGCGCGCGTGAACGCCGCCTCTGCCTCACCGATCTTGACGGGCGGCGCGATCAGGAAATATTCCCCGTTGTGCACCGACGCGAGGTTGAGCCCCTCTAAGATCACGACGTTTTCCCGCAGGAACGCGCAGTGCGCCGCGCCGGTCTCGTCGTAATCGGGGTCTATGCTCAGCGCATCCGTACCTACGAGCTTACAGCCGTAGTAGGTCATCGCCTGCGCGGCAGTCTCGTGGATGAAAGCTCTTCCGGAGGATTTCAAAAGCAGACGCTCGCACCCGCGCGGGAAAGAGTTTTCCACGACCTCGCCCGTGATGATGCCGGGCGTGACTTCTAAAACGCGGCACGGACCGATGCACACATCCAAAGGAATCTGCGCGGCGTCCGCCCCGCCGTCGAGAAAATGCAGCGGCGCGTCCATGTGCGTGCCGTTGTGCAGGCCCGCATACAGGGCGTTGAGGTTATAACGGTCGCCGTTTCCCAAAGATTTAAGTGCGTGCAGCTCGGGCACGGGGTCGCCTGCATATACCTCCGCCGCGAGCAGGTCGTTGGAAATATCGATGATCTTCATAAAGCGCCCCCTTGTTGTGCGGCAGTCAGTTTTGAATGAAATAGGCTTCGTACCAGAGTAAGAAGCAGTAGATCGACCAGATCTTTTTCATGTTGTGCGCCGTACCGGCCTTGTGGTCGTCGAGAAGCTTCAGAATAAAGTCCGTATTGAAAAAACGCTTCGCGGTGTTGCTTTCAAATTTTTCCTTGACACGCGCATAGAATTCATCGCGACGCAGCCAGTCGTTGAGTGGCGTTAAGAAGCCGGTCTTGCGCATGTGCGCGGTCTTTTCGGGAAGCTGCTTTGCCGCAGCCCCGCGCAGGGCGACCTTGGTCGTCTCTTGGTTGACACGGTATTTCGAGGGGATCTGCAGCGCGAGCCGCAGCATTTCGCGATCGAGGAACGGGACACGCAGCTCCAAAGAATTCGCCATGCTCATGCGGTCGGCTTTGACGAGGATGTCCTGCACAAGCCAGGTGCGGATATCCGCATACTGCATTTTGGTGATGTCGTCCTCGTTTTTCACCTCGTCAAAATAGGGCTTGGTGAATTCCGAGGGGTCGGGCGCGTCTACGGGCTGCGCCAGAACTTTATTGACTTCCGCATGGCGGTAGACGTAATTGTTGCGGATGTACCGTTTTTCGATGGGGAACTGTCCGCGCATCAAAAAGCGCTTGCCGTGGAAATTCGGCATTTTAGATGCAAGCCCCGCCAAAGCGCGGCGCAGGGACAGCGGCAAACGCATGTACTTCTCAAAGTCAAGCGGTTCACGGTAATAGTGGTAGCCGCCGAACAGTTCGTCCGCGCCCTCGCCGGAAAGCACGACCTTGACCTGTTCACTTGCCAATTTCGCGAGGAAATACAGCGCGATGGCGGAGGGGTTCGGCAGCGGCTCATCCATATAATACTGTACGGCGGGCGTGGCGTCGAAATACTCTTGTGCCGTGATTTTCTTTGTGAAATTCAGCACGCCCTCGGTCTTGGCAAATTCCTCTGCAGAGGAAAGCTCCGAATATTTTTCCTCGGCGTAGCCCACGGAAAAGGTGCGCACACGGTTGCGCTTCGCCATTTCGTGCACGACGTAGCTCGAATCCACGCCGCTTGACAGGAAGCAGCCGACCTCAACGTCGGCGATGCCGTGCGCCGCGGTCGAGTCGCGAAACGTCTCATCGATCAGCGTTTCCCACTCGGCAAGGGTCTTTTCGTTGTCGATGTCGTATTCGGGCGTGTAATAGCGCGCCGTCTCAAAGCGCCCGTCCTGCCAGGTGAAGTACGCGCCCGGCTCCATTTTGTAGACGTGCTTGAAGAGCGTCTCCGTGTTCGGGATATACTCAAAGCACAGATATTCGGGTAAGCGCTCCTTGTTGAGTTCCTTTTTGAACAGCGGGTTGTCAAGGAACGCCTTGATCTCGGAGGCGAACAGAAAGTTCCCCTCGTGCATGTAATAGAAAAACGGCTTGATGCCGAAAATGTCGCGCGCCCCGAACAGGCGGTTTGCTGCCTTGTCCCAAATGACAAAGGCGAACATGCCGCGCAGCTTTAGAAGCAGGTCTTTGCCCCATTCCTCGTAGCCGTGCAGCAGCACCTCGGAGTCGGTGCGGGTCTTAAAGACATGCCCTTTTTCGAGCAGCTCTTCTCGAAGCGGCTGGAAGTTGTAAATTTCACCGTTGAAAACCAGCACCTTTGTGCTGTCCTCGTTCGTAATGGGCTGGCTGCCGCCCGCAAGGTCGATGATGCTCAATCTCCGAAAGCCCAGCGATACCTTGTCATCTACATAATAGTCTTCCTGATCGGGCCCGCGGTGCGTAATGCGTGCCGCCATGGCGCGCACCACCGCTTCATTTTTTGTTGTATCGGGCGTATCGTTGAGAAAGCCTACAAATCCGCACATAGTCCGTTTACCTCGTTATGTTGACGGAACCGTCAGCTCGGTTCCTTGATTTTTTTGCCGCAGAACAGGATGCTCGCGCGCGCCAGACACTCCATGGAATCCACGATGTCCGGCTGCATAAGGTTAAAATCCTTGCGGATGATCGACAATTCCGTACAGCCGAGCACCACCGCGTCGCACCCCGCCTTTTTGAGCGCGCCGACGATGCGCAAAAATTCGCAGATATCCGCTTTTTCACCCGCCTTGACCTGGTCGTAGATGATGTGCATCAGCGAAGCCTGATCTTCTTTGGTCGGCAGGCGGTAGTCGAGATTGTGCTTTTGGATGACGCTTTGGTACGCGCCCGAGACGACCGTGCCCTCGGTCGCAAGGATGCCGATGCAGCGCAAATTCGGCACAGTCTTTTCGGCATAGGAGACGGTCTCCTCCAGAATGTTGAGAATGGGAATTTCCACGCTCGCCTGCATGGCGTCGTAAAAATAGTGCGCCGTGTTGCAGGGGATGACGATACAGCTGCATCCGTCCGCCTGCAAGCGCTTGGCATCCGCGATCATCACGGGCAGGGGGTCGGGCTTGGAGTTGTCCAAAATATACGCCGTGCGGTCAGGGATGGATGCATGATTCAAGATGACCATGGGAATGTGCTCCTGATCGGTCTTCGCCTCAGTCATCTTGATGACGAGATCGGCAAAATAGACAGTCGCCAAAGGACCTACGCCGCCGAGCACGCCCAAAATTTTTTCCTGCATGGAAAACCCTTCTCCGTCTTAAAAATACTTTTTGAATTTGCGGTACTGGTTGAAGAATGCCGCCGTTGCGTAAAAGCGGTGCTTGAGATTCTTGTCCGCCTTGTAAAACAGCGGGGACGAGACCTTTTTTGCCTTATAAAGCGCCTTTGCCTGCGCCTTTAATTCCGGGTCGGATACATACTTCATGATCACACCCTTGGGCACGACCGTGTAAAGGCAGATGTTGTCCGCCACGGTGTATTCGGGCAGATCGTTATAGATATAGTCGTCCACGATCCACTTGACCGCGTTGAAGCCGCTGCCCGTCACATAGAAGTTGCTGCGTCCCAAGCGCACGTTGATCTCAAAGAATTTGTATTTCCCGTCGCGGCGGTCATATTTGATGTCGAAATTTGCAAAGCCGACATAGCCGATGTGCTCTAAGAACTTGGTCGCCGCCGCTACGATGTCGGGATTGACCTCGTTGATGATCGCAACGGGGTTGCCGATGGCAGTCGGCGTGTGATCTTCGAGGAGTGTGCGCCCGAGCGCCGCGAAACGAACCTTCGAATTGCGGTCGCAGTAGCAGGTCAAAACGCGCATATAGGTGTCATCGCCGGGAATCTTGTCCTGGATGAGGAATTTATAGTCGTAGCTCGACTGCTCTAAATTGCCGAGCATCTCGCGCAAAGACGCTTCATCGTCAAAGCTGAACACCTTGCGCTTGCCGGGGAACTTTGCATAGTGGTATTTTGCGCTGTTCGCGGGCTTGGCGATGACGGGGTAGTCAAAGTCAAATTGCAGGTCGTTTTCCTTGCCGCATTCGTAGACATAGGTTTTGGGGTAGTCGAGTCCCAATTCCTCAAAGATCTCGTAGAACTTGTCCTTCAAAACGATCTCGTTGAGCAGATCTTCATTGATGTAGGGGACGATGTAATACGGCTCCAGCACCGCCTTGCTCTCGATGAGCGCGCGGACGTACCAGTCCCCGCAGCCGAGCACGATGAGCTTCTTTTTCCCCTCAAATTCTTTGCCGACCTCTAAAAGGTGCTCGATGAGCACGTCCTTGTTTTCAAGACCGGGAAATACGCGGTTCTCGATAATGTCGGAATTGGCGATATAGCCGCCCCTTGCCATGCTCAAAACCAGCGATTTTACGCCGTATTCCTCATGAAAGCTGCGTGCGAGCGAATAGGCGGTGATGTCCGCGCCCAAAATGACGGGCAAAAATTCACGTTCGGCAAACTGCATATCCAAAAAGCCCTTCTTTTCCATTTTATGTCATTCGTATTATCTGTTTATTATAAGGTATTACCCACCCGATGTCAAATATATTCAGGGATTTTCTTAAGCTGCCGAGAATCGAACCCGATATGCCGAAAACGCGCCGGCACAGCGGGATTTTCGTTTTCGGTGCGCAGCAGTTTTGGACGAGAGGATTTTTGTGCGGGCAAGGCACAAATGCGCCGGAATACTGCCGTATGGCAAGCATTTTAACGCGGCCCGCGCGGAAAGCATCCGCCTAAAACCATATTGTGTTCGATTCGCGACAGCTTAAAGCAACGGGATGCCCGCAGGAGCATCCCGTTAAAACCATTATTTCCCTACAAGCTTTAAAATATCCGCCATGACATGCTTGGCGTCGCGCAGCCCCTCATAATAGCAGTGCTCAAGCTTTTCGGTGTCGGTGCTGAACTTATCCACGGAAAGCGGATATTCGGGCGCAATGACGACCGCTTTGCCCGCTTCCTCCAGCTCGCGGCATAGCCGCAGCGATTCGTTGTAGCGCAGGTGCCGCGTGTCGAGCGTTGCGATCATGTTCGGGTGCTCGCGCAGCACGCGCGTATACACGTGCCGCAGGGATTCGGGCTTTTTAACATAATCGCGCGGCCTCGTGCGCACGATCAGAAGGCGTTCGCAGCCGTCCTGCAGTGCGCGCTCGACGGGGATACTGTCCGCCGCACCGCCGTCAAAATATTTGCGACCCTCAAATTCCACGGGCGGTGTGAACATCGGCAGCGCCGCCGAGGCCTTCAGCGGGGTGAAATCCGTGCCCACGAGCTTGTCCTTGCCGAAATATACCGGCTCGCCCGTTTCGGCATCGGTCACCACGGCATAGAATTCCGTTTTATCGCGGAAAAACGCATCATAGTCAAAGGGGTCGAGTTCCTGCGGGATGGTGTCGTAGATGAAATCCAGCCCGAACACGGACTTTTTATGCAGGATCGGGTCAATGCCGATATACCGCTTATCTTTGACGTACTGCGTGTTGACGCGAAGCCCTCTGCCGCGCTGCCCCGATAGGTACGAGACCGCGTTGCCCGCGCCCGCCGAAACACCGATGCAGTAATCGAAATGCACATCGTTGTCCAAAAGCGCGTCCAACACCCCGACGGTGTAGATGCCGCGCATCCCGCCGCCCTCCAGCACAAGCCCTGTTTTCATAGGTTTTCAGCTTCCTTTCTCAGAACCCATATGCCTCAAGCTCCCGCGCCGTGCGCGCAAGCGGCAGCCCGACGATATTCAGATAATCCCCGGCAACGCGGCGCACCAGCAGTGCTCCGCGTCCTTGTATTGCGTACCCGCCTGCTTTATCCAGAGGCTCGTGTGTGCGCACATAGGTTTCGATCTGCGCAGACGAGAGTGGATAAAAGGTGACGGCGCTGCGTTCGTAAAACAGCGTCTCGCGTGAGCCGTCCGTGATGTAAACGCCCGTGTAAACATGGTGTGTGCGCCCCGAAAGCAGGCGCAGCATCCGTGTGGCATCCGCGTCGTTTTCGGGCTTGCCTAAGATCTGCCCGGCGCAGACGACCACCGTGTCGGCGGCAAGCACCACCTCGCCGGGGCCGCAGTCCACCGCCTGCCCTTTACGCTTTGCCAAACGGCGCACCGCCGCAGCGGGAGAAAGCGCTGCAGATATGTTTTCATCCGCTTGAGAAACACGTGTCACGAACGAATACCCGCCCTGCCGCAGAATGTCCGCGCGGCGCGGCGAAGCGGAAGCGAGCACTAAAATCATACCAAGCCCTCCTTGACCAGCTGATAGGTTTTTAAGATGCCGACCTGCGTTTTCGCGTCGGCGATTTTATTTTCCATGACCATGTGGAAAGCTTCGGCAAGCGGGATGCGGCGCAGTTCTAAAAATTCGTCGTCATCGGGGTGCTGTGCCGAAAAGGTGAGGTCTGTTGCCAAATACAGGTGGATGATCTCGCCGCAGTAGCCGGGCGTGGGATACAGCTTCCCGAGGGAGCGATAGTCCTTTGCGGCAGCGCCCGTTTCCTCCTGCAGCTCCCGCTTGCCTGCTTCCAACGGATCCTCGCCGTATTCGAGCTTGCCGGCGGGCAGCTCGAGAACGACCTCCCCGTAAGGGTAGCGGAACTGCTCGACGAACAAAAGCTCCCTTTGTTCGGTCAGCGCGGCAATGCATACGCCGCCCGGATGTTCGACGACCTCACGCTTTGCGGTCCTGCCGTCGGGAAGCATAGCGTCGTCCACGCGCATATTGATAATGCGTCCTTTGTAAATATAGGATTTGCCGAGCGTTTTTTCCGTAAGATCCATACTAATTGCGGCCTCCTTTGCATATATGTGAAATGTGGGACTTGCCCCACAAGTTATCGCCGGAAAGTTGGAATTTTATATGTCGGTCGAGTACGAACCCTTTACTTACCCATATGCCAAGCGGCTTTGCGCGCAGCTGCTGAACAAGTATCCGTTTGCCGCCGTTTCGGTGCTCGGCAGGACGGTCTCGAAGCGCGCGATCTTTGCGCTGTCTGCGGGCGATGCGTCCGGAGAATCGGTGCTGTTCGTATCGGGGCTTTCCGGTGCGGACGGTGTGCAGAGTCTGCTTTTATACCGCTTCTTTGAGCGGATCTGCCATGCGACGGCGCACGACGGCACACTTTGCGGCGTAAAGCTGCGAAAGTCCCTGCGCGGCAGGCGCGTGGTGATCGTGCCGTGCTTGAACCCGGACGCGCCGGAGATCCGCCGGGCTGGCCCCTTAGGCGCGGGAACTTACGCGGGTATGGTGAGCCGCGCGGGCACGGAGGATTATTCGCACTGGTGCGCCAATGCGCGCGGGGTACATATCGAACACAATTTTGCCTTCTGCCATACGCCGTACCCGTTTCAGACGGTCGGCGCACAGACCGACGGGGAAACGGTGTATGCGGGCCCCGCCCCAGAAAGCGAAGCGGAAACGCAGGCGCTCGTGCGCCTGTGCCGCAGCACGCCGTTCCGGCACGGCATTTTGCTGCACGGCACGGGCGGGCGCATTTTCGGGAGCACGCCCGTCTCGCCCGCGACAAGCGATGATGTGCCGTTAATGGCGCGCATCCTTGCCGCGGCGGGGGAATATACCCTGTCTGCAAAAACGCCGCCGCTTTCCTGCGGGAGCTTTCCCGAATGGTTTTCCGCCGACTGCGGCGCACCCGCATTTGAGCTGTCCGCCGTGCGCGCCGCCGAGCCGGAAACACAGGCGGAGTTTGACGCGCTTTGGCAAGAGACGCAGGAGGTCCTGCTGCTGTCGGCGATGCTGTAAAACGCTATGCAGCCTCGACAGTGTAAATCAATGTGGTGTGATATGTCCCGACGGGGACGGCGTCCCAGGCTGCCTGTGCGACCGAAAAGGTGACGGCGGCGGAAGCCTGCACGCCGTCTGTTACGGCAGGGAAGGTTTGGCTGGCATTTGTCAGCGCGGAATACGCGATCCCCGCGTAGTCCGCTGCCTGGGCTTCTGCATTTGTGAACAGCCGTTCGCCTTCCGGCGCGACCGACACAGACAGCTGCTGCCCGATCGCGAGTGCCGTCTCTACCGCATAGCTCGCATCAATGGGATCGGTCGTGCCCCACGCGACCGAAAAATCGGCGGGGATGGACGCGATATAAGATATGTCCGTTTCCGAAAAGGTTGTGACCACCTGTGTGTCCGCCGTGGCGGGGCTGCCGTCCTCGATCGTTACGGTATAGCTTTGTTCGGGGCTTACCAAATGCAGGGTGCTGCCTTTCAAAATGGCATAATCCTGTAAGGTGTGGCCGCCCTCTAAGTGCTTCCCTGCAAAAATCAAGGTCTGGTTTTCTGCGGGGATGCCCTCTTTTTCTTCAATCATTGCCTTGACGGCATCAATTGTGTCCGTCGGCTCGACCTCCAGCATGATATGCTTGCCGGTCAGCGTTTTCACAAGGATCTGCATGGCAAAGGCGGGCACGCACAGCGCATATAGCAGTACGGCGGTCAATAGAAAACTGAGCAGCTTTTTCATAGCGTCCTCCTTATTTGTCCGCGTATTGTTTGACAAGCGATTTGAAATGTCGTCCCTTTTCCTCAAAGTTTTTATAAACATTATAGCTTGATGCGGCGGGGGAGAGCAGACAGCTTTTCCCCGCTGCGGTATATCGGTACGCAAGGCGTACCGCCTCGTCGAGATCGGCGGCGGTGACAGCGTTCTTTTCGGGATTCAGCGCTTGCACGGCGCGCACAATGGAAAAGCCCGTTTCGGGTGTGCCAATGATGTTTTGGATACCGCTTTCAGCGAGCGCTTTGTCAAATCCCGCATAGGAGATGCCGCGGTCCATGCCGCCGACGATGAGCGTATCCACGCTGCCGATCGCCTCGACCGCACACAGCACAGCGTGCGGGATGGTGGCGATGCAGTCGTTGTAAAAGGTGATTCCCCGAAACGTGCCGACCTTTTCCATGCGGTGCTCGATGCCCGCAAAGCTCTGCACGGCGCGTTCGACCTGTTCGTCCGTCACGCCGAACCGCTTGGCGGCGGCGCGGGCAAACAGCACGTCCTGACGGTTGTGCCGCCCGGCGAGGTGTTCGTTTGTGATAGCAAAAGGCAAGGCGTCGTCCGCGCGGATCCCCAGCTTTTCGGCAGACGTGCCGGCAATGCCCTCGAACGCGTCCAAGCCCTGATCCGCGTTGTAAATGAGCAGATCGCCCGCTTTCTGGTAGAGCGCGATGTGTGACTTTGCGCGCGCGTAGCCCGCAAACCCGCCGCGGTAATGCTCCAAATGTTCCTCGTACAGATTCGTGATCACGGCGACCTCGGGGGAGGCGTGCGTGAATTCCAGCTGGTGCGACGACATTTCGATGACGGCGATGCTGTCTTTTGTGACTTCCTCGAGCGCCTCAAACACGGGCACCCCGATGTTGCCGATCAGGCGGCTGTCCTTTCCCGCCGCAGTCAGACACAGGTGTATGAGCGTCGAGGTCGTGGTCTTGCCCTTCGAGCCGGTGATGCCGACCTTGCGGCAGGGCGCGAAGCGCAGGAACAGGTCGACCTGGCAGGTGATCTCGGCATGCCCCGTATCCCGGACATCCTTGAACGAAATGCCGGGGCTTTTGAGCACCACGTCGTAATCGGCAAGGTGCGAAAGATAATCCGCGCCGCTGAAAACGACAACATGCGGGTCATTCACGGACACGGGATTTTTGTCGGCAACAGCAATTTCCTTTTCGGGGAAAAAACGGCGGATATAGCGGTAGGAGGACTGCCCCTCGCGCCCGAAGCCGACGAGCAGCACGGTCTTGTTTTGCAGGTATTCAGCGATCGGCGGCAACAAAGCGATACATCTCCTTTACGGCAGGCAGGAATTCGGCGGGGATATTGTGCTGTTCGTTCCAATATTGCAGCGGATTTTCCTTAAGGCTTTGCGCGCGTTCACAGAAATGCGCCAAAAGCGCGGGCAGCGCGCGTCCTTCGTTTTGCAGTTTTTCGGCGGTCATCCACAGCGCGGCGCAGAGCTCCGAAGCCGTACCGACGCACTCAAAGGGCTTGACGGGCGCAAACCCGCAGAGGCCCTCAAAATCCGCAAGCAGCTCGCGGTCATCCAAAAGATCCGCCCCGAAAATGCCGCACAGGCGGCCGTAATCCATAAACGGGGAAAGGATGGAAAACACGAACAGGCATTTCGCGCACTTGCCGCACCAGACATTCTGCTTGCTCCCGCGGTTGCAGCTGCGGAACGTGTCGTGGTACTGCGGCAGGGCGGCGAATTGCTTTGCGATCTGCAATTCCGTGAACGGGCGCAGCAGGCTGAAATAGCGGATGTCGCCCGTAAGGCTGCGCGCGCAGTACGCGGCAAAATCACATTCAAAATCGTAAGACTTGGAATATTGGTGGTTGACTTCCGTCCCCGCGATGTTCGATTCGTTCGCGCTCGCCTCGTTCGAGAGCACGATGTCCGTCGCCCCGATGAGATAGGCGCAGTAGTAGGAAAGAAAGGCGACGATCGCCGAAAACGGCGTGTGCCCGTTTAAAAAGCCTTTGGCGTTTAAATCCAAAAGTGTGCGGTCAATGGTGCGGTAGGTGCGCACCATTTCTTTTTCCGTGTACCCCGCCGCCAGTACCGTATCGGTGCGCGCTTTCTGGTCGTTGACCGTGAAAAAGCGGTTGCTTTGGGGCTTGTCGTGCAGGAGCGAAGCGGTCACGCAGCTATCCTTGCCGCCGCCCACGGGGACAAGGCGCAGACCTGCCGAACGAAAGACGGGGGAGGCCTCTTCTTCGGCGCCGCAGGAGACGAGCTCCATAAAATCGTCCTCGGTCGTGTGAACGCCGTTTCGATAGAAAAACTCCGAAAGCCCGCGGAAATACAGGCGCTTCCAAAAATGAATGTCCTCATCGGAAAGTGCGCCGCAGTGCACCTCGACGCGCTTCGGGCAGGCGGCTTTCCAATAGCTGACGAGCTCCACCATCCCCAGCGCGAACACCACGCGGCGCGCAAGCGGGGAATCCGGGTCGTTTAAAAGGTTCAGATTTTCCGTTTCGATCTCGGTCGTCGGCGCAAAGCGGCAAAGCCCCTTTACGGAAAAATGAAAGGTCAGCCGCACGCGCGTGCCCGCGCGTGTGATCGTGTAATCGTCATAAGAAAATACGGGATATTGCTTTCGTAAAGCTTCAAACTGTTGTTGGGGCATACGATCCCTCCCATTCTTTTCTATTATACGAAGAAACCGACGCGAATGCAAGGCGCGCGGTGCAAAATCCCCAAAAAATCCGTCCCGAAATCCGCAAAAAAAGCATATTGCTATTTTTGGGCAGATGTGCTACAATTTTTTCATACTTGTCGAAATTGTTATCGTTTTTATATAATAAGCGGCCAATAACCGGCAGGGATTTTGAAACAGGAGGCGTTTTTATGAAAGCCTATTCTTCCGAACATATCCGCAACATTGCCGTCGTCGGGCACGGCGGCAAGGGTAAGACCACGCTTTGCGAAGCGATGCTGTATGTCGCGGGGGCGACCGACCGCCTCGGGCGTGTGGCAGACGGCAACACCGTGCTCGACTTTGACGCGGAGGAAAAACGGCGTAAGTCCTCCGTATCCTCCGCCATGGCGGCGATCGAATGGGACAACACCAAGCTCAATATCATTGACGCGCCCGGCCTTTTCGACTTTGAGGGCGGCGTTGCGGAAGCCGTGCGCGCGGCAGAAGCCGTGCTCATCGTGACTTCCGCAGGCTCCGGCGTGGACGTCGGCACAATGAAGGCGTTCAAGGCGGCGGAGAAAAAGGGCGCGGCGAAATTTTTTGCCATCACCAAAACGGACTCCGACCACCGCAGCTTTTATAAGACTTTTGACGCACTCAAGGAGGTCTACGGCAACAAGCTGTGCCCGACCATCATTCCCTATATGGAGGGGAATCTCGTAAAATGCTATGTCAACCTTATGACGGGCATGGCATATGCGTATGAAGACGGCAAGGCCACGCGCGTGGAACTGCCCGACGACCCCGTGATCGCGGATATGACCTCCGCCTTTATGGAAGCGGTCGCCACCACGGACGACGCGCTCATGGAAAAATTCTTTGAGGGTGAAGCGTTCACGCCCGAGGAGATCCTCAAAGGTCTTTGCATCGGCATTTTTGACGGTTCGATCTATCCCGTTTACGCAGTTTCGGGCCTGACGACCGCAGCGGTGGATCAGCTCCTGTACGGGCTTGCGTGGTCCGCGCCCGGCGCTTACGGCTATGCGGGCGAGTACGCGGCAGACGCAAACGGCGAGGAAGAAATTTTGCCCTGCAACGTTTCAGGTCCCCTTGCGGCAGTGTGCTTTAAGACCGTCGCCGACCCGTTCGTCGGGAAAATGTCGTTTTTCAAGGTCGTTTCGGGCAAGCTGACCGCGGACAGCGCGGCATATAACCCGCGCACGGGCGAGACGGAAAAGATCGGCAAGATCATCACCGTCAAGGGCGCCAAGCAGGAGGACGCGAAGGAGATCATCGCGGGCGACATCGGCGTGCTCACAAAGCTTGCCAAGGTCAAGACCGGCGATACGCTGTGCGACCCGAAAAACATCCGCGTCTTAAAAGGCGTCGATTTCCCCGAGCCCTGCCTTTCCATGGCGGTCAAGGTCACGAAAAAGGGCGAGGAGGAAAAGGTCGCCGCAGGGCTTCTGCGCCTGATGGAGGAAGACCCGACCATTCGCTATACCAACAATACCGAGACCCGCGAGCAGGTGCTCTCGGGTATGGGCGAGCAGCATTTGGACGTCATCGTCTCAAAGCTCAAAAACAAATTCGGCGTAGATGTGACGCTCGAAGTACCGAAGGTCGCCTACCGCGAGACCATCCGCAAGGCGGTCGAGGCACAGGGGCGGCATAAGAAGCAGTCCGGCGGGCACGGGCAGTACGGCGACGTGTGGGTCAAATTCGAGCCGTGCGACAGCGACGAGCTGGTGTTTGAGACTGCGGTCGTCGGCGGCAGCGTACCGAAGAACTTCTTCCCCGCCGTTGAAAAGGGCTTGCGCGAATGTGTGGAAAAGGGCTTCGCCGCAGGCTACCCGATGGTCGGGCTCAAGGCGACGCTGTACGACGGTTCCTATCACCCCGTGGACTCCTCGGAAATGGCGTTCAAAACGGCGGCGTCTCTCGCATTCAAAAATGCCATGCCCAAAGCCGATGTGGCGATTCTCGAACCCATCGGCACGCTTACGGCGATCATGCCGGACGATAATCTCGGCGATATTATGGGCGACATCACCAAGCGTCGCGGCAGGGTGCTCGGTATGGGTCCTGCGGAAGAACCGAAAATGCAGGAGCTTTCCGCCGAGGTGCCCATGGCGGAAATGGGCGATTTCTCGACGGTGCTGCGCTCCGTGACGGCGGGCAGAGGCAGCTATACGCTTACCTTTGCGCGGTATGAGCAGGCGCCGAAGGACGTGGCGGATAAGGTCATCGCCGAGCGCGCCGCCGAACGCGCGGAATAAAACGAAACTTAGCATTTTTAACAAGATATGGGAGTCGGGTTTGTGCCGACTCCCATATTTTCGGCGCTACGCGGATTTTATTTTGCCTTTTTCGGCCGGATGTGCTACAATATAAAAACAGACGAAAATGTACATTGCGCAGAAAAAGGACAGGAACAGAGAAATGAGCAAAAAATTCGGATTGAAATTGACGGCGGGGCTTTTGAGCGCCGCCTTGGCATTGACGGCGTTTTCCGCCTGCGGCGGGGAGGAAGAGCCTGCCGCCGAGACGACCACCGCACCCGTGACCGAGGCGGCCGCCGGTCCTGCGAACCCGTTGACGGGGGAGGAAATACGCGCCGAAGCGGTCGGCAAACGCCCCGTGGCGATCATGGTGGAAAACTCTCCGCAGGCTCGCCCGCAGTGGGGATTGAGCACGCCCGATATCGTGATCGAAGGGCTTGCCGAGGGCGGCATCACACGCATGATGTGGCTGTATGCCGATACGGCGGATATTCCAAGCCAGGTCGGCCCCACGCGCAGCGCGCGGCACGATTATGTGGAGCTTGCCGAGGGCTTTGACGCGATCTATGTTCACTTCGGCGGCAGCACCTATGCCTATGACACCATAAAAAGCGATGATGTGGACGATATCGACGGCATGTACGACGGTGCCTATTTCGCGCGCGACAAGTCCCGCAACGTCGCCAGCGAGCACACCGCATATACCACCGGCGTAAACATTATCGAGGCGATCACCGAAATGGAGATCCGTGAGGAGCTTGCGGACGGCTATGCGGCGCCGTTTACGTTCGCTTCGGAGAAGCGCACGCTGTCCGGGGGCGCGTGCACAAGCATTTTTGCAGAGTTTTCAGACGATTACACACATACGTTCCGCTACAATGCCGAGGACGGGCTCTATTACAATTATATGAATTCCTCCGAGATGAAGGACGCGGACGGCACGACCATGGCGGTCGCGAATGTGCTGGTGCTGTATACGGACGTATCGCGCGTCAGCGGCTCGTCAAGCGGTCATGTGGATTGGGACCTGCAAAGCGGTACGGGCGTGTATGTGTCCAACGGGACGTATCAGAACATCCGCTGGTCGAAAGGCACGTCGTCGAACGCCGACGCACCGCTTGTGCTCACCGATGAAAGCGGCGCGACGCTCGAACTCAATACCGGCAAATCCTGGATCGGCTTTGTGCCGACGGCGAACAGCGGGTTGACCACGATCGCCTGATTTGGCGGAAGGATACATGTATAAAACAAGGTGCCCCGCAGCACAGAATGTGCTGCGGGGCTTGTTTCATATGCTGTTGCAGGATTGTGCCGGTGTCTCAGACAATACCCTGCGCCATCATCGCATCGGCAACTTTCAGGAAGCCCGCGATATTCGCGCCGACCACAAAGTTGTCCTCCGCGTGGTATTCCTTCGCGGCGGCAGCCATGTGGAAGTAGATGTTTTCCATGATGTCCTTGAGCTTTTCGTCCACCTGCTCGAACGTCCAGATGATGCGCGCGCTGTTCTGGCTCATCTCCAGCGCCGAGGTCGCCACGCCGCCTGCGTTGGCAGCCTTGCCGGGCGCAAACAGAATGTTGTTTGCAAGGAAGCATTCCGTCGCATCGATCGTGCTGGGCATGTTCGCACCCTCCGCAACGGCAATGCAGCCGTTCTGCACAAGCGTGCGCGCGTCGTCTAACCCTAACTCGTTCTGCGTGGCGCACGGCAGCGCCACATCGCAGGGAACCTCCCAAACGCGCTTGCCCGCGACGAATTTTGCAGTGGGCTTGTATTCCGCATACTTCGAGATGCGTGCGCGTTCTTCTTCCTTGACCTTCTTGAGGATCGCAAGGTCAATGCCTTCCGCATCGTAGACATAGCCGGAGGAATCGCTCGCGGTCACGACCTTTGCGCCGAGCGCCTGTGCTTTTTCAATGGCATAGATCGCAACGTTACCCGAACCGGAGACAACAACGGTCTTGTCCTCCAGCGAATTGTTGTGGCGGCGCAGCATCTCCTGCGTCAGGTATACAAGGCCGTAGCCCGTCGCTTCGGTGCGTGCAAGCGAGCCGCCGTAGGAAAGGCCCTTGCCCGTCAGCACGCCTTCATGGCGGCCGGTGATTTTTTTGTACTGCCCGAACAGGTAGCCGATCTCTCTGCCGCCGACGCCGATGTCGCCTGCGGGTACGTCGGAGTTCGGCCCGATGACTTTGTAAAGCTCGGTCATAAAGCCCTGGCAGAAGCGCATGATCTCGTTGTCGCTCTTGCCTTTGGGGTCAAAGTCGGCGCCGCCCTTGCCGCCGCCGATGGGCAGCCCCGTTAAGGAGTTTTTGAAGATCTGCTCGAACCCGAGGAATTTGATGATGCTCATCGTAACGGACGGATGGAAGCGAAGCCCGCCCTTGTAAGGGCCGATGGCGCTGTTGAACTGCACGCGGTAACCGCGGTTGACATGAACGGTGCCGTTGTCATCCACCCACGGCACACGGAAAACCGTCGCCTTTTCGGGCGCGACCAGACGCTCCAAAAGCGCCGCCTTTTCATACTGCGGGTTGGCTTCCACCGCAGGGGCAATGGAGTGCAGGACCTCCGTCACCGCCTGACAAAATTCAGGCTGGTAGTTGTAGCGCGTAGTGGTGCGCTCCAGCACGTCGTTGACATAGCTCATAGCTTTACTCCTTTTGCGGCAAAGACCGCCGCGAAAAATTCACTCTGCTATTTTACTGCAATAAAGTGCAGATTACAAGTAAACGGAAAAATAAATTCGGTAATTTGAGAAAAAATTTTTTGTGAAAAATGCTAAATAGGCAGCTGTGGCACAAGGTTCCAAAGTGTGTTGCTGCCATGTGTTTCAACGCATATAAAAATAGGAAAAGCCCCGGCTGAAACCGGGGCTTTCCCTATTGAGGGGTTGCTTGAGGAGGGGGTATAAATACTCAGTCGAAAGGGTTGCGGCACCCTCTCTGTCGAGTACATCTACAGCATACAGAAAAATTGTGAATAAACTATGAACAAACCGAAAAAAAGAGAAATTTTTACGGGAATTTGTCAACTTTTTATTCGGGAGAAAATTTTTTGCAAAAACGCCAAACAAATGTTTGCATTTTCAGAACATTTGTGCTACAATAGAGACGAACAAATACTATCCCATCGAAAAAACGCACGGAAGCGTTTGAAAGGGGTTCTTATGAATACGATCAACAAAACACAAAAGAAGATCTATGAATACTTAATGGAGCGCTGTCGCAGCGGCATCCCGCCCTCAGTGCGCGAAATCGGCGCGGCGGTAGGGCTCAAATCCACCTCGTCCGTGCAGGCGAATCTCGACGCGCTCGAAGATGCCGGCTTCATTGAGCGCGATCCGATGCTCAAGCGTTCCATTCGCGTTTTGGGCGAGGCGGAAAACGTCACGAACGTGCCCCTTTTGGGTACGGTCACGGCGGGCGCACCGATCCTGGCCGTGGAACAGATCGAAAGCTATCTGCCGTACAGCGGGCGCGGCGCAAAGGACAAAACCCTGTTTGCCCTGCGCGTGCGCGGGGACAGTATGGTGAACGCCGGCATTTTGAGTGGCGATATCGTAATTGTTGAAAAAACGCCCGCCGCACAGAACGGCGAGATCGTCGTTGCCATGATCGAGGATGAGGCGACCGTGAAACGTTTCTATAAGGAAAAAGGTCATTTTCGTTTGCAACCGGAAAACGATGCTTATGAACCGATCATCGTCAGCGAGGTTATCATCCTCGGCAAGGTGATTGCCCTTTTGCGGAATTATTAAGGGAAAGTTTGTCCGTAAAATCCAATCGGCACGGGAACGCAAAAGCGTCCCGTGCCGGTTTTTTGTTTTGCCGGGTTTGTTGTGTCCTGTCGGTCAAAGCGTTTCCTGCGTTTTTGTGACCTCCCACGCGTGGCGGAGCGTCAGCGCATTGCTGTGCAGGGGGATCGGGATCTCGTTGTACACATTAGAAACGCCGAACCGCGTTTTCGGCGCGGTGCGCAGGGTGAGCACGGGATTTTTTCGCAAGTATGCCGCATAGTCGCGCAGATACATCACAAACCGCCCGTCGATGTTGAAATAATCGTTGATGAGCGTCGTGCTGCTGAACACCTGTAAATTTAACCCTTCAAAATCGAATTCCAGACGCACGTCAAAGCGGTTTTCCAATATGTTTTCGGGCAGATGCAATTCATAATACGCCCGCCGCCCATGCGAATACAAATAGGAATTGTAGGGAAGCGCTTTGCGCGCACAGGGCGTGAGCGTGATGTCCTTTTTCAGATCTGTTTCGGTGATGCGCTCACAGATGACGGTATCGCCGTCGCAGTAGACCGTTCCGTCGGTAAAAACGACCTTGCCATTTATCACATGGAAACGCTTGGCTTCCTCTATGGGCAGCACGACAATGCGCACATCGCCGACCTTTACACCGTCGCGCCCGACGGGCAGCGCGATTTCCCTGTTGTCGGTTTTGCAGCGCGGGGGGATACCCTCGCATTCTGCGAACCAGCAGACTGTCTCGCCGTTGTCACGGAGTTTGGCAATGGGCTGGGCAAGGATATAATCAAAATGCGTGTTCCCAAGCGTAAGATCAAAGGGATAGAAGAACATCGCGCCCGCTTTTACCTCGATAGGCGGCAGCTTGACCTGTTTTTCATCAAAGTCCACCCGCACGCGCACATCGTGAAAGTCCTTGTAGGTAAGCCCTTTTTCGTAAGCGGAGGCAAAGAAGTAGCCGCTGCCCGACGCATCGGCGCGCACGGAGCATTTCAAAAACGAAATATCCGTGGGGTCGCTTGATGCCCACTTCGGGAAAAACGCCTGTTTTAACGCGATACGGTCGTCGAATTCCCGAATAAACAAGTGCAGCAGCCGCAGCCGGTCGCCGTGCGGGCGGCACTCGCCGTAGCGGGAAATGGGCGCCTGAAAATCGTAGTCGATCAGGGAATAGTTATTCGGGTAGCCCGTGCGGCGGCTCTCCTGCATGGGGCGGTCGTTCGGGTTCGTGCCGCCGCAGAACATATAGTAGCCGAGCCACTGCATCCCCGAAGCGAACTTGGCAAAGCCTACGCCGTACCCGTCCTTTTCGGAAATATACGGGCGGCGGTGCTGCGTGACCTGGTTGCCCGGCCCCGTTTCGCAGGAGGCGTACGGAACGTGGTCGTAGACGCCCTTTTTCGCAATGCGGTTTTTGTGCAGATCCGCGCCGATCTCATCCTCCGACTTCGCAGGGGTGATGGCAAAACGGTTGTTCGGTTTCAGCGCCTTTTTCCCCATGTTCCAAGGGCCGTCCGGGTAACCGCCCATCGTGGGCAGGAATTCGCGGTCGGGCACGCCGCTGGGCCATGCGGTCATGGTGAAAAACGGCACACGAAAGCCGATCTCCTCCGCGATCTTCCGTAAAGTATGCAGGTGAGAGGTCTTGCCCGTGTACTCGTTTTCCAGCTGCATGCCGATCACGGTCTCGCCGTCTAAGAAGGGGGCAACCTCTTTGTAAAGCCCCGTCCAGAATTCGCGTACCTCGGCAAGGTATTTCGGGTTATCGGTGCGCTTGCCGCGCATGCGGTTGATGCGCTTCGGAAAGCCCCCGCGCACCACCTCACCGTGGCACCACGGGCCGATACGCAGAATGCAGGGCATCCGGATCTCGCGGCAAAGCTGCAAAAACGCGGCAACGTCGCGGTCACCTGAAAAGTTGAAAACGCCCTTTTGCTCCTCGTGGTAATTCCAGAACACATAGGTGGATACGGTGTTGATGCCGCAGTCACGCATTTTCAAAAGCGTGCTTTTCCACCGTGCGCGCGGGCAGCGCGAAAAGTGCAGCTCGCCCGCTATCACGGTAAAGGGTTCGCCGTCCTTTGTAAAGTACTGCGTGTTCACGCCGTAGGCGCTTTCTATGTTGCCGTAGTGAAAATCACCCGCCTCGACGGGCTTCAGCTTTGCCCGGATCAGGATGTCCATAATTCCTCCGTTATTGTGCGGTTTTGTCGGTGATGACGATATGCTCGATTGAGACCGCCTGGTTTTCTCCCGAGCCCGTTACGGTCACAAGCGTGCCGCCCGTTTGCTCGGCGCCGTTCCAGGGCGCGGGCGAGGGCCCGGTCTTTAACCCGTAGGTCATGGTGATCCCCTCATAGGTAATGCTCGCGTTGTTTTCGTGGTCATGCCCGCAGAACAGGTGTTTTGTGGAGCCGAGTTCTTTACACTTGTCAAAGAAGCCGGAATCCACCTTGGCGCAGCCGGGCAGGTAGGCGCATTCGCCGAAGCCGAATTCTTCCGGCACGGTGTAGCTGCCGTCTTCGTTCTGTACGGCAAGGGTCTCGATCGCCTCGCGGAATTCCGGCTGGGCAAAATGGGTGAAGACCATGGACGGTACGACCCTGCCCGCCGCATCCGCGATGCCGTTTACGTTCCATTCGTACCACGCGATCTGTTCGTAGCCCATGGGGACTTCTCCCGTCGAGCCGTCGTCATATTCCGTGTATTCGCCGTTGTCCATCAAAAACAGGGTGTAAACGGGCGCGCCGTCCTCCGTGATATTCACGACATAGTTTCCGCTGCCGTAGAGATTGGACGGTCCTTTCTGAAACAGGCAGTATTCGGAGTCCGTGTAGCAGTCGCCCTGCCAGTTTTTGGAATTTGTCGGGATCTCCTCGTCGTGGTTGCCGTATACGGGCGCCCAGGGGATGCCGTATGCGTCTATGTGCCGGATGAAATTTTTTAACGAGAACCGGCTCGCGAAAGCAGAGACGTTGTCGCCCGGCAGCACGATGAGGTCAGGCTGCGTTTTTTTGACCAGCGCATCCATTTCCTCGTAGCACGCCTTGTTGTCGCTGAGATTTGACCAAAGCTGCGTGTCGGTGAACATTAAAATTTTGAAGTCCTCGCGTTCTTTTGCGACCGTTTGAAGCTTCGAGAGCTCAAATGTCTGACCGACGCCCCAGACTTCGACATGCTTTTCGCCCATCAGCGGGAAAAACAATACGCCCGCTACGATCACGACGGCTGCAAGCAGCACGCACACGGTGATCTTGAGCCCCTTTACGACTTTCGCCTTCTGCATTTTTACCTCACCTTTCCTGTGCCGTAAAGCCGTCATAGTCTTCGGCAAAATACGCTTCGTCCAAGAGGCGGTTCGTGGCGATCCAGGTGGTGCGCTCTTCCAGCGTCTGCCCGCCGTGCCCCTGGCCGATGCCGCCGTGGTCGTTGGCAAAGACCACCAGCCACTCCTCATTATACAGGCTTTCGCGCTCGGCGACAACCTGTAAAATTTCATAGGCATAGGTATCGCAGGTGTATACGGCGTTTTTGTACTGCGCATTCTGCGGGGAAAACTCGTAATTGTGCCCCGCGGTGTCTATGTTGTGGAAAATGCCGCATACCACGTCGTCGCCCGCCGCTATGCGCGCAAGCACCCAGTCGCGCATGCCGCTGTCAAAGGGCGCGTCGGGGGAGGGGCTCTCCGATGCGACGAAATTGTAAAGCTCCAGCGTTTCGGCCTCGGTCTTTTTGAGCTTATCCTTCGTTTCGCGGTCTATGTCGCAGAACAGCACGGGCAGCTGCGGGTTAGAAAGCGCCAGCTTTACCTCTTCTTTTAAGTTGACGTCCAGATATTGATCCCAGTCGAACGCCAGCGCCGTATGTAAGCCCTGCTCGGCGTACTCCAAAATAAAGGTCTTGTATTGCAGGTTCTTGACGTCGTCGTTGGTCTTGATCCCGTGTGAAGTGCCCCAAACGCCTGTAAACTGAGACGTCCAGCTTGCCGAAGTCGAGGTGGTCTGCTCGGTATCCGTTCCCGTTTCGCCGCCGCAGTAGGCAAGGTAGATGCCGCCCTCTGCAGCGAGCGTGCGGATGCCGCTTGCAGCCTGCCGCCCGCCGCCGAGGCTTTGGTCAAATACGTTTGCCCCTTCGAAAAGCTGCAGCGCCGCGTCTGCGCGCATGCCGTCAAAGCCCAAAAAGAGCACCTTGCGCGTTTTGCCATCGGGCGAGACGGCGCTGCCGTTTTCTATGGTGCATTCGTCTAAAAATGCGTGCACGTGGTGGTATACCTGATATTCCGGTACGGATGCGGAGGCGGAGTTCACCCAGATGTCCGACTGATCCAGCGTTTGCAGGTAAGAGGCGTCCGACACGGGCGTTTCTTCTTTTTGGCAGCAGGCGAGCGCCGTTATAGCGAGCGCCGCGGCAGAGACCACCGCGCCTGCCTTCAAAACGGTTTTCCAATGCATAAGGTCACTCCTCTCTTTTGCTTTCATTATAAAAGAAGCCGCGTGCCGCCGCTTTCAAAAAGCGCGCAAAACCTTTCGATTTCCTGCCGTTATTCCGAAAGGAAAGCGGAAAATCGAAAGTTTGCGATATGTTTTTGAAAGTGCCCGCCGCGTCTGTATGCTACAATGGCAAAAAAGGAGTGTGCCGCTATGGTTGATTTTACAAATCCCGTTTGGGAAACGCCGATCCTTCCGCTCGTGCCCGGAACGGTGCGCGGCGCGGCGGCAAGCCTGCCGCTCGCTGACCGAAAAAAGCGGGTGCGTTCCGCCTGGTTGTCGGCGTCGCGGACATCGAGGGAAAGGATAAGGGAATCTGGAACCCCGACGGGCAGAAGGTCAGCGACGGCGCGTGGGCAAGCTATTACGCGCACCACAACATCGGCGGTATTTTGCGCGGGGTGACGCTGTTCGTGCTGCCCGAAAGCGCGCTTGTGCGTATGCACTTAAACGCCGAACCCGATCCCGCTTCACAAAACGGCACGCTGACCGCTGAACTGCTTGCCGACGCGGACGCGGAAGATTTAGAAGTCCAAATGGAGCTGTTTGCGGGCAACCGCTGCATCGGCGCCGTGCGCGAGGCTTTTTCCCTTGACGAAGTGCAGACCGGCTGCGCGCGGCATGCACTGGATGTCACGCGGGAGGCGCGCTTTTGTGAATATGAAAAGAATGATCGAAAATTCCAAGCGCGCTATCTGCCGCCGAAGCCGTACCAATTCCGAGGTAAGTCCCACGGGCTGAAGCTGACGCTGTTTGTGCAAAACCCGCTGCTTTGGGACGCCGAGCACCCGAATCTCTACCGCGTGCGCCTGACGCTTTTCAGAAACGGTGAAGCGATAGAGACGGTGGAAGCCGACGTCGGCTTTCGGAAGATCACCTACGGCGGGGCGGACGGAACGGCGAAAAACAAGGTATATGTAAACGGCAGGGAAGTCAAACTGCGCGGCGTGTGCCGTCACGACGTTTCGGGGCGGTACGGAAGAAGCATGGACGAAGCGGAGATGCGGCGGGAAATTCTCGCCTATAAAAATTGCAACGTCAATTTCATCCGCACCTCGCACTACCCGGCGGACGATTGCCTGCTGCGCCTGTGCGACGAATACGGGCTGTATGTGGAGCAGGAAAACAGCGCTTGCTTCAAAGGCGCGAACGGCATGGGAATCTATTCCCCGCCGGAGGACTTCCTCAATTCCTTTGCCGAAATGGTCGAGACCGCGCGCAACCACCCGAGCGTGCTCATCTGGTCGCTTGCCAACGAATCGGGCTTTGAGCACACCTGTGCGTTCCGCCGGGAATACGAATACATAAAGGCCGCAGACCTTTCGCGCCCCGTAATTTTTTCGTATCCCTTCACAGTCAAAACCAAGCCTGTGCCCTATGACATCTTCAGCAAGCACTACGCCAAGGTGACGGGCAACCTCGGCGGCAAGGACTGCCCCGTACTGCACGACGAGTTTGCGCACGTCGCCTGCTATAACCTCGACAGCCTGAAAACCGGCGACGGCTGTCGTACATTTTGGGGCGAGAGCATCCGTAAGGGCTGGGACAACATTTTAAAAACAGACGGCGCGCTCGGCTGCGCGATCTGGGCGGCGGTCGACGATGTGTTCCGCTTGCCCGAGGGCGTCTCGGAACGGCACCAGCACCATGCAACAGGCACGGCGGCGGGCTATGGTGAGTGGGGCTGCATTTTGGACGCGTTCGGGCGCGAAAAGCCGGAAGCGTATTTGACAAAAAAAGCATTTTCACCTCTGCGCGTTACCAACGTTCTGTGCAGTGGGGGACATGTGCAGCTGTGGGTGGAAAGCCGCTTTGACCATACGAATTTGAACGAGGGCACAGTGCGTGCTTTGTCTGCGGGCGGTGAAACGCTCGGCGAATATCCGCTGACCGCCGACATAAAGCCGCATGAAACGGGGGTTCTGTATTTGGAACACATCCCGTGCGGCGCCGACCGTTTGGAATTTCGGTTCGGCGGGTTTTCCGTGGAGACCTGCGCCCTGCCGCCGAAGACTGAACACGCCGCCGAAGAAGTGCAAGGGCGGGAAATCCCGCTGTGCGCAAGGGCTGTCGGCGCGACGCTTGTGCTGCAAAGCGCGGCAGGGACGGCACGGCTGCGGTTCTTTTCGGGAAAATATGCAGGTCACGAAGCAAAGGTGCGTGTGCTGCAAGCCGATGCGAAAGGCGTCACTGCGTTGTTGCACGCAGAACACGGCAAGACCTATCGTCTGCATTTGCGTAATGCAAGCGGAATGGTAGAGACTTCCGTTTTCCCGGCAAGCCCCGCGGCATATTTCGGAACACTGCGCGCGGAACTTATGCTGCCCGCACGCGCCGCACGCATTGCATGGAAAAAGCAGTCGCTCTATGACGTATATCCGCTTTCGCATATCGACCGACCCATCGGCGAAGCGCGCCGCCTGCCCGCGCATGCGGTTCCCGAACGGTATGGAAAGGCACCGACATGGGACTGGGCGCAGGATACGGAAAACTTTTTCCTGTACAAAGCCGACGCTCCGCACAACCGCATGGCAACGCGGGTCTTCCGCTGCCGGCGTGATCGGATCGAGTGGTTCGCAGCGCAAATGGAAAACGGATACGCCCTGCAAGCGTCTGCGAAGCAAAGCCGGCTCGGCGCAGGGATCACCTGCGAAAAAGCGGGCGACCGTCTGTGTCTGGTGCACGGCTGGGGCTACCCGGATCTCCAATGGGGCAATTACACAGGCGACGCCCACCCCTTCCTGCGGCAGCCGCGCTTTGCATTTTGTCTGCGGCTGTGTGCGGACACCGAGACCCCGGTGAAGGATGCCGACATCCCGAAGACGGGTGCTGCTGCAAGCATCGGCTTCGGCGCGCTGTCTCTGGCAGCTGCCGGCGCGCTGGTTCTGCTGCGCGTCCGTGCAAAGAAGAACAACGTCATCTGATCTTCCTTTCGATAGATAAGTAAGACAGCCCCGCGGCATTTGCGCCGCGGGGCTGTCGTCATTGGATCGTTACCGGCTTGGCCGGGTTGCGTTCTCCCTGATAAAAAGGGAGGTTATTGTTCCAATTCTTCCTTTGTGGGGATTTCAAATAAGCCCGACCATTTATCAAATTCTTCTTTCGCAACATAAAATATCGCGTTTTTTCCGGCTGATTTATTACGGGCGGCCAATCGCTGCCAAATTGTGTCGGCAGGAACATCCATATAATGCATTTTGAAATCTGCGCCAAAGGAATGGGCTTTTTGCCGAAAATCCTCTCGTTCTGATTTTGTCCAAAACCCAAAATCGAGGATGACATCGACGCCTGCTTTTAGAGCCTTTACAGCGACTTCCCACATGAGCTTTTCAATTTTGGTGTGGCGCTCATCATGCTCCGGGTCTGAAATATCATGCCCGAACAGAAAATACTGCCATTCATCGGGCGTTAATCGCAATGCTTTGTGTTGGTATTCTAATTTTATTGCTTCTGTAGTTTTCCCACTGCCCGGCAAACCTACCATCAAATGAAGCGTCGCCATAGTATACCTCGTTGAAATTTGTTTTCACGTGTCAGAATTTCAGCCTGCGGAATTTTCCCGGGGAAATTCCGACATTGGTGGTGAAAAAGTAGATGAAATTGGATTCGCTGTTAAAGCCCGTTTCATAGGCAATCTCCGAGACCGTCATGGAAGTACGCTGTAAAAGCTCTTTGGCGCGGTTGAGGCGCACGATGAGCACATAATCATACGGCGAAAAGCCCGTCTGCTGCTTGAACACGCGTGAAAAATGCGAGGGGCTCATGTGCATGCAGTCGGCAAGCTCCTGCACGGTAAGATTTTTTTGCAGATGCGCGGAGATGTATTCGCGCACCTCCTGTACGCTGTCCTCATAGCTTACCTTGTTTTTACCGCGCACGGTCGAGGGGGAGGAAAGTTCGGCAAGCAGCTTGTAGATGTCCAAGGACAGCTGCATTTCCGAAACGGGGTTTTCTCCACCAATACCCGAAAACAGACGGAACAGCAGGCGCCGAACGTGCTCGCGGTCGCTGCATTTGAGCAGGCAGCCCGAAACTTTTGTGATCTCCGTATACAGCTGCTCGGCATTGGAGCCCGCAAAATGCACCCAGATGGATTCTAAATGGTCCTTGGTGTAGTATTCGTGCGGGACGCGGCAGTCTAAAAACACCGTGTCGCCCTCGCGTGCGGTGATGTGCTTGCCGTCCTTTACGAACGTGAACGTGCCGTCGATGACATACAGCACCAAAAAGCTGTCGTAATTTTCGCGCACCAGATGATAGTTTTTGCTGTAGAAAAAATGTCCCGCGCTGATTGGGTAAAAATACAGCCGTTTCGCCGTCGGGGACGGTGTGGAAAAGTACAGATCCGACTTTCGCAGGACGCCGCTTTCCGAGGATTTCATGCCGATGCCTCGCTTTGTAACAGAATAACCTCACGAAACACTACGGAAGTAAAACTTCCAAGTGTTTCGGAGAACGTTGTATGATTCCCGCTTCGCACTTGCGCGCTCGCGGAAATAGTATAACAACCTCACGAATCTCTAAAAAGCCAAGCTTTTAAGAGCTTCGGAGAACGTTGTATGATTCCCGCTTCGCACTTGCGCGCTCGCGGAAATAATATAATAGGATTTCTAAAAAGTTC
>CALWVN010000014.1 GCA_944384995.1 uncultured Clostridia bacterium
ACCTTTTGGAGAACGACCCAAGGCAAAATGTGTAAACCATGTTGTTGCACATTTTGTAAACCATGTTGCTCTTGACAGGAGACCCGCCCCTACGGATTTTAGCAAAAATTCAATTCCTTTCGCAGCCGAAAGTTCCTACAAACACGCAGTTTCAACGGAATATGTCTGCACAGCTTCTGACCTCTGACCACTGAAATCTGAATTCTGAAAGCGCCCGCCCCTACGGATTTTAGCAAAAATTCAATTCCTTTCGCAGCCGAAAGTTCCTACAAACACGCAGTTTCAACGGAATATGTCTGCACAGCTTCTGACCTCTGACCACTGAAATCTGAATTCTGAAAGCGCCCGCCCCTACGGATTTTAGCAAAAATTCAATTCCTTTCGCAGCCGAAAGTTCCTACAAACACGCAGTTTCAACGGAATATGTCTGCACAGCTTCTGACCTCTGACCACTGAAATCTGAATTCTGAAAGCGCCCGCCCCTACGGGGTTCAGCAAACTCTTAATTGTTTTCGCAGCAGAAAAGGTGTGTGATCTTTCGGCTTTCATAAAATCTGTCTGCACCGCTTCTAACCTCCGGCTTCTGACATCTGAACCCCGTAAGACGCCTGTCGCTTGTTTGAGTAAACGTTTACTCAAAAGTGAAATAACGGTTCCCCATGTGCTGCTGTTTCTGTTTGCGCCCCTCCCACGTGCCGTTCGTTCGGGCATATCTGCCGGGCAAGCGGAGCAAGGGGCATCTGCCCTCGCCGTTTTCCGCACGCCGTGCGTTTCCTTTTCCCTTCTGCACTGCGGGAAAGCGTGTTTCCCGTCTGCAAACGGTAAGGGTGCTTTTGCGTACGTTTCTTTCCGTTCACCACGGAAAGCCTGTCATACGTCACGGAGCTCCTGTCATGCGGTTGGGTAAACGTTTACGCTTTGGGCAAAAAGAGACGCCTTACGCCTCTTCGGACTGTCCGCCCGTGGACGCACGCACCACCAAATGCACCGGGAGCGTGATGTGCCGCCGTTCGGGCTGGTTGCCGTCGATGATCTGCAAAAGCGTATCCGCCGCAAGCCGCCCGATCTCCTCGGTCGATTGGTGCACGGAGGTCAGAGGAACCGCGCCGTAATGCGCGATCGCGGTATCGTCATAGCCCACCAGCTTGACCTGCCCCGGGATCTCGACGCCCTCTGCGCGCAGCGCATTGCATGCACCCACGGCGAGTGCGTCCGCCGTGCAGAACAGTCCGTCGAAGCCGCCTGCCTGCCAAACGGCCTTCGCCTTTTCGTAGCCTTGCAGGACGCTGACGTCGGGGACAATCTCCACACGCACATCGCCCGCCTGCAGCCCCGCTTCCCGCGCGGCCTGCCGAAAGCCCGCTTCACGGGCGTTGTGGGTGGAAATGTCGTCGCGGTATTTGAATACGCAGAGCCTGCGGCAGCCCTTTTGCAGCAGCTCGCGGGCGGCAAGCGCGCCGCCGAGAAAATTGTCGGATTCGATCAGGCTGTAATTGCCCGCCTCCCGCGCCGTCTGGGGTTCGCGGTCAATAAATACTGCGGGCAGATGCGACAGACGATCAAACGCGTGCGGCGTACCGGAAACGTACATGACGCCGCTGACCTGCTGGGAAAGCAGCATATCGAGATGCCGCCGTTCGATGTCCGCCTTTTCGTCGGTATTGCAGATGATGGTAGAGTAGCTGTGCGCAAACAGCCGTTCCTGCAAATGCAGAGTAATGCGCGCGAAGTATTCGTTTGTAATATCGGGAACGACGACGCCGACCGTTGCAATGCGCTTGGTACGCAGGCCCCGCGCGGCGAGATTCGGCGTGTAGTTGTATTCCTTCAGCGCCTTTTTGACGCGCGCTTCGGTCTCCTTGGAAAATCTGCCGTTGTTGTTGATGACGCGCGAAACCGTTGCCACGGAGACGCCTGTGATCTTTGAAATCTCACGAATCGACACCGAATCCGGCTTCATCCGTTCCCCTCCTCGCTGAGTAAACGATTACTCATCCTGCCGTCATTATACGCCCGCAATTTTGCTTTGTCAAGCAAAAAATACAAATTTTTTAAAATCTTTTTCTGTTTTTTGTACTCTTGTTCAAAACCACGAATTTTACGCCTTGTATTTGGCGATTTTATCCATGGTTTTTGGAAAAAGGAGCTTCTGTGCCAAATTCGGCGCCTTTCATCGCCTCGGCTTTGCTTGGCAGGGGATAGATGCTGTTCGGCGCTTTGCCCGGTCTTGGTTTATTTGATCCGAAATCCCGACGGTTCTTTAAAAACAATTGATGACACCGCGTCAGAATGCTGGTATAATGATATTGCTGACACAGTGTCAGAAAAGAGTCGGGATTTGTTTTCGCCGCAGGCAGACCGCCGCCTGCCGGGGGTAATAAAGGATAAGAACCGCGCTTCCGCCATGTACGGCTATCAGTTCTACAATATGCAGCTTGCCGCAAGGGACAACGGCTTTGCGCAGTTCGCGGCGATGGAGAACCATTATAACCTCCTTTATCGCGAGGACGAGCGTGAGCTGATCCCCATCTGCCGCCAGATGCACGTTTCCCTCATGCCTTACAGCCCGCTGGCGGCAGGGCACCTGACCCGGCCGGAATGGAATTCGGACTCCCTGCGCAGCAAAACGGATCGGGCGGCTATGGGGAAATATGACCGCACCCAAGAGCAGGATATGGAGATCGTCCGCAGGGTCCATGCGTTTGCGGAAAAGTACGGCGTCAAAATGCAGCAGATCGCGCTGGCATGGGAGTGGGCAAAGGGCGTGACGTCGCCGATCATCGGCGCCACCAAAGCCTCCCACTTTGACGATGCGGCGGAGGCGTTTGCCGTCCGGCTCACACAAGAGGAAATCGCATATCTCGAAGAGCCGTATGTGCCCCACAGGATCGTCGGCGCGATTGACCGCAATCCGGAAGAGGGCGTTCGGCTGCTGGATGTCAAGAAATAAAGAAAGCGAGGAACAACACCATGCGCATTACCATGCATCTCTATTACACCGGCAAGGACGGCAGCGCCCGCAAATTCGCCGAGGAAATGGAGCACAGCGGGACTGCCGACCTGATCCGCGCGGAAGCGGGAAACGAAAGATACGACTACTTTTTCCCGATGAACGACCCGGAAACGGTTTTGCTGATCGACAGCTGGAAGGACCAGGCGTCCCTTGACGTCCATCACGCCTCGCCCATGATGGGGACCATCGCCGCCCTTCGCGAAAAATACGACCTGCACATGCGCGCGGAACGATACGTTTCGGACGACGCAGGGATCCCGGCATCGGATGCAAAATTCATAAAAGAATAAACGGGAACCATGTCGGCGTAGAAAAAGGGGACGGGCTGTGCCTAAGCAGGCATAGACCCGTCCCCCTGTCTTATGTTTTGACGGCCGTAGGGACAGCCCTTGCGGCTGTCCCTACAATACGCGGGTTTTTGTTTTCTTTCGTGTGAATGGCCGTCCGTCGTTCTGTCGCCGCACCGCCCTTCCGGCGCGAGCAAGCCCGCGCCCTACGCGGTGGATGTAAACCGGGGACGGTTCTATGTCCTTTTGAGACACAGAACCGCCCCCTGTTTTGGGTTGTTTTCTTTTTACAAAAGCCCGTTCTGCTGCTTCGCGGCGGTGACGGTGTTTTTTAAGAGCGTTGCGATCGTCATCGGCCCCACGCCGCCGGGGACGGGCGTTATGTAGGAGGCTTTCGGCTCGACGCCGCCAAAATCCACGTCGCCGCACAGCTTGCCGTTTTCGTCGCGGTCCATGCCGACGTCGATGACCACCGCGCCGTCCTTGACCATGTCGGCAGTTACGAAATGCGGGATGCCCACCGCCGCCACGAGGATGTCGGCATTGCGGGTGTGTGCGGCGAGGTCCTGCGTCTTGGAGTGGCAGATCGTCACCGTGCCGTTCTGCTGCAAAAGCAGCATCGCCATGGGCTTGCCGACGATGTTGCTGCGGCCGATGACGACGCAGTTTTTGCCTGCGATGTCGATGTCATAATACCGCAGCATTTCCATGATCCCCGCCGGCGTGCACGGCAGGAACGCATAGTCGCCGATCATGATGTGCCCGACGTTGACGGCGTGAAACGCATCCACGTCCTTTTCAGGCGCGATGGCGGCGATGACTGCTTTTTCGTCCAAATGCGCGGGCAGCGGCAGCTGGCAGAGGATGCCGTTGACATCCGGCTTTTTATTGAGGGTTTCGACGAGCGCCAGCAGTTCCTCCTGCGTGGTTTCGGCGGGCAGGGCGTATTCCTCGGAACGGATCCCTGCGGCGGCACACGCTTTTTTCTTATTGTTGACATAGGTGCGCGAGGCGGGGTCGTCGCCGACAATGATGACCGCAAGCCCCACGGGGACGCCCTGCTTTGCGAGGGCTTCCACCTCTGCCTTTACCTGCTCGCGCACATGCGCGGAAACGGCTTTACCGTCCAGAATCTTCGCCATCGTCCGGATCCTTCCCTTCCTGTTTTTCGAGCATTTTTGCCTTTGCCGCACGCGCTTCGGCACGAAGCGCTTTGCGCGACGGCTTCTTTTCTTTGGTTTCGCTTTCCGCTTTTTCGGGCACGACCTCCACGGGCGAGAACGGCACGGGGTGCTTTTTGAGTTTAACAAGCTTTGCGATCATAATACATAAGCACACGAGCACCAACAGCATCGAGAGTACCTGAGAGACGCGCAGGGTCGTGTCGCCTATGTAAAGGCTGTCCGTGCGCAGGCCCTCCACCACGGCGCGCTCCGCGCCGTACAAAATGCCGTAGCCCAAGATCAGCTGACCGCTGAATTTATACGCCTTTTTGCAGATGAGGTACAAAATGAAAAAGCTCGCAATGCACCAAAGCGATTCGTACAAAAACGTCGGGTGCACGGGGATATCCGGATCCATCGTGATGCCGCGCGCGGCAAATTCCGCCTGATGCGTCTCGATATAGTGCGTCACCTTTTCGCTGGACATCCCTAAAAACCCCGTGGTGTTTGTGCCGAACGCCTCCTGGTTCGCGAAATTGCCCCAGCGCCCGATGCCCTGGCCGATAAGGAAGCTCATGCCCGCAAGGTCTAACAGCTTTAAGAAATTGAGCCCGTTGCGGCGGCAGGTGAAGAACGCGGCGATGATCGCGCCGATCAGCCCGCCGTAGATGGCAAGCCCCCCTTCCCAGATCTGCGGGATCTCAGAAAGGTGGTGGCTGTAATAATCCCACTCGAACGCGACGTAATAAAGGCGCGCGCCCACGATGCCGCCGATGGTGCCGAACAGCAGAACGTCGAGCATTTTGTTTAAATCGAGCTTCCATTTGTACGCCATCCGCCCGCCGAACAGCACGGCGAGCAAAAAGCCGAACGCGATGATCAGCCCGTAAAACTTGATGCTGACCGCGTGGCCGAACAAAGTAAACTCCACAAAGGTGGAATACACGGTGAATACGTGGTCGATCCCCTGAAAGGTGACCTCCACGCCGTCGGTCAGGAATTGCATACGTCGTCTCCTTTCGGCAAAATGACAGCCAGCGCCGCGCAGTCCGTATGGATGCTCGTACGCAACCGTTCGTTCGCTTCGTCGAGCGTGAGCGCACCGAGCGTTTCTACCTCGTCAAACATCCCCTCGCCGCAGAAGTGCGCGGCGACCATGGCGTTCGCGATGCCGTCGATGTCGTTGAACGCCATCACGGCGCGCCCGTAGAGCTTTTTGCGGATGCGCTCGAAGTCCGCTTCGCCGATGCCCGTCTCCTGCAAGGCGCGGATGCGCGCGGTCAGGCGGTTTTGCACTTCCTTCGCGTCGGGGGATTCGCCGGTGAAGATGGTTGCGGCGTAGCCGTAGCCGCAGAAATATTCATAGTCGAACGAGGTGTTGATGAGCCCCGCCTCCAAAAGCTCGGCATAAAACGGCGTGGTCTTGCCGCAGACCGCTTCGAGCACGATGCGCGAAAGCAGGATCTCGCGCAGAGACCGTTCGGGCGTCGTGATCGACTCCTTGAAGCCGAGCGAAAAGATGGGTGAAGCGACGGCGAGCGTTTCCTCCACATACGGCGCATTCACCCCGCGCGGCTCTTCGTGGAATTTGCGCTCGATTTTGACGGGCTTTTGTACGGGCAGCAGCCGGTCGGCAACTTCGAGCACATCCTCGGCGGTCACGCCGCCCGCGACGCACAGCACCATGTTCGAAAGGTTATAAAACGTGTGGTAGCATTTATACAGCAGGTCGGCGGTGATGTGGGAAATGGATTCTTCCGTCCCCGCGATGTCGATGCGCACGGGATGGTTTTTATACATGGCGCGCAGCAGCTGGAACAGCGCCTCCCAGCCGGGCTCGTCGCGGCACATGCGGATCTCCTGCCCGATGATGCCCTGCTCTTTCTGCACGGTCGCGGCAGTGAAATACGGGTGCATGACGAAGTCGAGCAAAATTTCCAGCGACGCCTTGAAATTCCCCGTGCACGAAAACAGATAGCAGGTCTTGTCAAACGAGGTGTAGGCGTTCGCGCTTGCGCCCGTTTCGGCATAGCGCTGGAAAGCGTCGAGCTCCTCGCTTTCAAACAGCTTGTGCTCGAGGAAATGCGCGATGCCCTCGGGCACGGTGGTAAAATCCTTATCCTCCGGCAGACGGAACTGCGTGTCGATCGAGCCGTAGCGCGTCCCGAACACGGCATATGCCGATTTGTAGCCCGCCTTCGGGTACACTAAGATTTTCAAGCCGGAGGGGTGGTCGATCTCAAAATAGCTTTCCGAAAGCCGTTCGTTTTTCACTTCACGCATGTTCCGCTTCCTCCTCATCCTTGCCCGCAAGCAGGTATACCGTGTCGAGTGTCAGCGCGTTGGCGGCGCGCACCACATCCTCGCGTGTCACGGCCGCAAGCCCCGCTGTGAGCGCTTCGGGCGTCGTAATGTCGCCGTCGGCAAACTGCGCATAATAGACATCCAAGCCCTCCGGCGTGTCGCCCACGCCGGCGAATGCGTCGCAAAGCGCCTTTTTCGAGGCGGTCAGCTCCTCGTCCGTAAACTCGCCCGCCTGCATGACATGCAGCTGCCGCAGGATCTCGTCGAACGCCACATCGCGGTTTTTGCGCTCGATGCCGCTTTGCACGACGAGCAGGCCTTTTTGCCGCTGCAGCCGCGCCGAGCAGTAATAGCAGAGGCTTAATTTCTCGCGCACGTTCATAAACAGCCGCGAATACGGGCCGCCGCCGAACAGATCCGCCATCACGCGGCGCGCATAGAAATCGTCGTTGCGGTCGCACATGCCGGTGCGGAAGCCCAAAACCAGCTTGCTTTGGCTGACGTCCTGCTCCTCGGTCAATTCGGTCACGTCATCGCACCTTTCGACGAACACGGTTGAAAGCTCTGCGGGTGCGCGGTCGGCAAGTGCGCCGAGGCGCGTGCGAAGCACCGCTTCAAGCGGTTCAAGCGCCACATCGCCCGTCACCTGCACCGTGATGTGTGCCGTCTTTAAAAGCTCGTGCCATGCGCGGTACATGCTTTGAGGCGTCACGGCGCGCACGCCCGTGAGGAGCGCTTCATGCGGATAACCATAGGGCTCGTCGGCGCACATGGTCTCCAGCATCCGCATGAGCGCCCACGCGCGTTTGTCATTCTGCTCGCTTTCAAGGTCTTCGGCGCACAGGCGCACCTCGGTGCGCAGCTGCGCTTCGTCGAACCTGCCGTCCTGCATTTTAGGCTCCAGCAGCAGGTCCAAAAGCAGCTCCAGCGCGTCGCGGCTGACCGCTTGTCCGTCGTACGCGAGCGCATCCGCAAGGCAATCCACGGAAAGCCGCAGGCAGTACGCTTCGCCTAAGCGCGAGATCTCACCCGAGAGCAGCGCACCGTAAAGTTCTTCCAGCCGCGCGTTGAGTGCCGAGAGCGTCGGGCAGCGCGCGCACGAATGGGCGAGGTAGGAGGCAAGCACCGTTGTTTCCGCCGGGTTTTGATGCATGGGCGTCAACAGCAAAAGGGAGATACAGGTGGTTTTCGGGCGCGCCGAGCGCACCTCCAGCAATCGGATCTTTTCGCCGATTCGGATGATTTTCGGTTCCGTCTGCATACAGAGCTACATCCTTTCTTCTCGTTCGGCAGGACATTTAGCCGATATAAAGTTTATTGTAGCACACTTGTGCCTTGATTTCCATAGTTTACCGGATTTTTATATGGTGGTTTTTGCCGTCCGGCAGAAGCGAGGCGGCAGGTCTGCCGTCGATAAGCACCAAGCCCTCCCGCGGGGCGGCGGCGACCTCCACCGAAATTTCAGCACCGTCGAGCGTAAGCGTATAGGAGAATGCGCCCATCTGCGGGATCTCGGCGGGCGTAAAGAAAAGCCGCCCGTCCTGCATATGAAGCCCCAAGAGCACCTCGGTCACCAGCGCAAACAGCTGCCCTGCCGCGCCCGTATACAAGCTCCAGCCGCCGCGCCCGGGGCTCGCTTCGCCGTACACGTCGCCGCAAAGGAAGTACGGCTCGGTTTTATAGCGGCGCGCCGTTTCTTCCGTCTCGTATTTCCGAAGCGGGTTGAGCGCACAAAGCACGCGCATCCCCTCGTCGTACATACCGGCTTCTAAAAGCGCGCGGCAGAACCACACGGCGGCGTGCGTATACTGCCCGCCGTTTTCGCGCACACCCGGCGGATACGCCGAAACGTAGCCCGCCTGCGGCTGTGTGTCGGAAAAGGGCGGTGAAAACAGGCGCAGGAGGCCGTTTTCTTCGTCGAACAATGCCGAAAACGCGGTGCGAAGTGCCGTCTCGGTACGCGTTTTGTCAAGCCGCGCAAATACGGCGAAGCTCTGCGTTAAGCTGTCGATGGCGCATGCCGTGTTCCCCGCCGCGCCCATTTTACCGCCGTCGTCATAAAACGCACGCAAATACCGGTCGCCCGCATAGGCATGGGTTTCGATCGCTTCGCGTAAAGCCTTGGCTTCGGAAAGGCAGAACGTGCGGAACTCGGTTTGCTCGGGCTCGTTTTCCAAAAGCGCGGCAAAAGCCTCCAGCACGAGGACGGCGAACTGCGAAAGCCAGACGCTCTCGCCCCTGCCGCACCTGCCGACGCGGTTGAAGCTGTCGTTCCAGTCGCCCGTGCCCATAAGCATCAGGCCGTGTTCGCCCTTTTTTTCAAGCGCGTATCGGACGGCGCGCACGGCGTGGTCGAGCACGCTGCCGCGCGCGGTCGCGCGTTTGACTTCAAAATAGCGTTCGTCCTCGTTTTCGCGAAGCACAGGCGCTTCCCGGTACGGGACTTCGACATGCAAAATCGACCGGTCGCCCGTCGAGCGCACGTATTTTGCCAAAAACAGCGGCAGCCATAACAAATCGTCGCTGCAGCGCGTGCGCACCCCGCGCACGGTGCCGTTCGGCAGCACGTGCCACCAGTGCAGCACGTCGCCCTCTGAAAGCTGCGCGGCCGAGCAGCGCAGCAGCTGGCGGCGCAAAAGTTCGGGCCGCAAAGCCAAAAGCGACGCCGCGTCCTGCAGTTGGTCACGAAATCCCCACGCCCCGCCCGCCTGATAAAAGCCGGCGCGCGCAAACAGCCGTCCGTTTTCCGTCTGCCGCACCAAAAACAGATTATACAGGTCGTCCAATGGTTTGTCGTTCGAACAAAGCTGTACGCGGTTTTGCGGCAAAGGCTCGGACAGACACGCCCTTGCGAGCGTTACGGCGGGTGCGGGGCGGCGCGCAAAGGTCAGGTGAAAGCGCACGCGCGCGCACCCGTTCGCCGCGATCTCGACCGTCTTACCGAGCGCCGCGCAGGGTGTCGCTTCGGGGAGACTGCCGCCCGCGTCCCAGCCGCCGCCGGAAAACGCCTCGTCCGATACGGTGTAAAATACATTTTCCTCCAATCGGAAATATTTTTCCGATTCTTTTTCTGCATTTCGGAAATATTTTTCCGATCCCGTCTGTTCCGACCGGAAGTTTTCTTCCGATTTTTCGGTTTCGGATCGGCAATATTTTTCCGATTCCGACCGAACGGCGCACAGGCACAGAACCCCGGGGAAATCCTCGGCTGCGGGGTTGCGCACCAGCAGTGCGCCGTCTTGAAACTCGGATCGCAGAAACGGCGAGGGGGCGGCGTCCTCGCAAAGCGCGGGGCGGGTGTAGTAACATACGGCGGCGCGTGTCGGCACATCGCTGCGGTTTTCCAGTAAAATTTCGGTTTCCTTGCGCATCCCGCGCGCGGGGACGCGCACCGTTACGCGGATGTGAAGCATCCGCACGTCCGTTTCAAATACTGCCCGGTCGCCGCAGAAGAACGCTGCGGCGTTTCGCAAAACATCGTAGATTTTTCCGCCTGCCGTGCGCAGGAACAGTCGCTCGCCGGGGAAATCGCGCATCGGGTCGTTCGGGAATTCCGTTAAGCGATTGAGCCGCGCGTTCATAGCAAAGGTCGTGCCCAAAGCGCCGTCGCCCACAAGCGTCCCGAAGGACGGATTTGAAAGCACCCAGCACCACGGCAAACGCGGCTTTTGCGCGATCCGATACCCGCCGTTTTCTACGCCGTTCAATCGTTTTGCGGGCTTTGTAAAATGCACGGCGGCGTGCATAAACGGGGGATTGTCGGGGTATTTCTGCCCCGTGACCGGGAAGGCGAGATCAAAGCCGCACGCAGAAAAGGCGAGCAGCGCACAAAGCTGCTCGTGTGACTGCGCCGACGCATCCACAATATGGACGCGTCCGCCCTCCAGCAGGCGGCAAAACAATGCGTTTTCCCGGAGCATCTCCCGCAGGCTTGCCGCCCCCGGCGCATCCCGAACGCACAGCACAAGGTCACAGGGAAGCCCCGCTTCGCAAAGCGCGCCGACGCCCGTCAAAAAAGGCGACAGCTTTTCGATTGCCGCGCCGTCTGCGTTTTGCAGGGTAAAAAGGGGCAGGTCGCCCGAAATGCCAAGCGCCCAAAGCGCCCGCACGCCGTTTTGGTTTTCACAAAGCGCCCTTTTGCGCGCCTCTTGCAGCCGCCCGCCGCAAAACAGCGCCGGCAGGATCGTCCCTCGCCAAAGCTGCGCGGGGAAAACGGCTGGGGCACGCGCCGCCGAGCGCGCGCGCCGCACGGCCTCCAGCCGCCGCAGGGCTTCTTCCCGCGTATCCGCCGCGCACAGGTGCAGCGTTACGGTTTGCTCGCCGTGTGCGGGCAGGTGCAGCCGCCGCACCGCCGCAAAGCACACATCCGCCGTGCCGCGCGGCTCTTGTCCAACGATTTTTGCCTGCGGCAGGGAAAAGATCCCTTCATCGCGGGAAAGCGCCTCGTCACGCTGCAAGCATACGGCAAACGGCGCGTTTTCCTGAAAGCCGCAGGCAAGCGCCAACGCAGGCTGCCCGCGCCCCGCGCGCCGCGTAAACACCACGGCGTTTTGCGTTTTGTCAAAGGCGGCGGTCACGAATAATTTTTGAAACGTGCGGTGCGCTTCAAGCGCCCGCTCGGTCGTCATGGTCGGTTCAAAGTATACGAGCAGCGTCACATCCTGCGGCGCGCCCGTTTTGTTGCACAGCCGAAAGTCCCGCCGCTCGGCGGGAAGCGTTTCCTGCACGGCAGCGCGGGTCTCTGCAAACAGTGTTTCGGCTTTTGCCGTGTATACGGCCTCCGTCTTCCGTGCTTCAAACGTATAGACCGCTTTTTCTTCCCGTGCGCAGGCGCGTGTAAGCGGCAGCGCGCCGCTTTCCGTTTGCAGCACGGCGAACACCCCTCTGAAATCCTCCGGGTCCACGTGCACGCGCCGCGTGATATCCACGCCGTAAGCATGGGCAAAGGATGTGCCGGCATCCGTGAGAAACAGCGTCCAAGCGCCGTTCGTATACACCTGCGTGCTTTCGGGCAGCGGGCTTTGCACAGGTTTTTCGGGGGACGGGGTATACCGCGCGGTGCGTTCTGCGCGCACGGCAGGCACACCGCGGCGCGGCAGCGGTGTGAAAGCCGGGGCGCGTTCCGAGAGCAGGGCGCGTGCCGAACGCATCGTCCCGTATGCCGAAAACCGCTTCTGGAATACGTTTTCGCAAAGCAGGTTCGTCACGGCGAGCATGCTCATCCCGATATGATGCGCCATAAAGCTGCGCACAAGCTTAGGACGCCTGCTCGTACAGTCAAGCGCCTCGTAAAACCCGTATTCGCCAAACATACCGCGTGCACGGTACGCGTCCAGCGCCTTTTGCGCGGTATGCGCCGCAAACGGCAGGCATAGATACGCCGAATACGGCGAGGAAACACGATTTTCCGCCGGGTTTGCGCTGCGAAGCCCAAGCGCGGGCACACCGTGCGCGCGGTATTGGTAATTGCCCGCCGCATCCGTGGCTGCATACCCGCTTTCGGATACGCCGAACTCGATGCCCTGCCGCTTTGCATACCGCGCCTGCTCGCGCACGCAAAAGTGAAGGGATTCGTTCGCAAGCGTGCCGGGCGGGCTTTCCAAAAACAGATGCGGCATAAAGAATTCAAACATCGTGCCCGACCACGCAAGCGCCCCCGTAAAGCCCCCGTCTGCGGACAGGGCGCGGGAAAGCGCGCCCCAATGCGAAACGGGGACCGCCCGCGCGGCGACGACATAATAGCTCATCATGCGCGATTCACTCATCAACAGGTCATAGTGGCCCGAAGAAAATGTCCCGTGATCCGTATCGAAGCCGATATAAAACAGGTCGCGCCCCCAATCATACAGCGCGCCGAGGTGCGTATTTTGTAAGATGCTTTCCGCCAGTTGACGCGCACGGCGGCAGGTTTGGCTCGCTTCATATGCCGAAAGCCCCGATATGAGCGCGGCGAGACAGCACAGGAAATTGCCGCTGTCCACCGCCGAAACGAAGCGCGGCGGCAGGGGTTCGAGTGTTTTTACGTCGTACCAGTTGTAAAGATTCCCGCGCCACGTTTCAAGCTTCTGCACGGTTTCGAGCGTGCGGCACACGCGCGCGCCGAGCGCTTCTTTCGAAATCAGCCCCACATCGCACGCCGAAAGCGCGGCGCACAGCATGAGCCCGATGTTCGTCGGTGAGGTGCGGTACGCCGTGCGGCGCACGGGCGCGAACTGCACATTGTCGGGTGGGAGAAAATGCGTTTCCGCCGTGCACAGATCTTCATAAAACCGCCACATCGCCGCCATATCCTGCCGCAGCGTTTCGCGCACGGCGGGGGAAATACTTGTTTTGCCCGCTTTCCGATACGGCTTCGCCGACCAGACGGCATACGCGGGTGCGGCGAGGAAAAACAGCGCAAATGCGCGCGCGAGCGCCCCGCCGAACAGCAAAAGCCATACCCCGCAGGCAAAAGCGGGAAGGCTGCGGCGCAGGGGAGAAGCGCCCGCGCCCTCTGCGTCTGCGGCGGTTACCCAGTCGAGCATGCGGCGGTGCGAAAAAAGGCGGCGCCAGACGCCCTTTAAAAACGCGCAAAGGCAGACCCAACCCGTCACGGGCAGGAGCATGAGGGAAAGCAGAAAGTCGCTTACCGCCTTTGCCGCCGCAGGGAGCGCGCCGCCGAAATACCGTGCCGAAAGTGCGGAAAACCCGCCTGTGCGCAGCGCGCCGAAAAAGGCGAGCGCGGCGGGGACGGACAACGACAGCAGAACGCACAACAGCACAGCCGTCTGTGCGGCGGGCTGCAAAAGGGGTGAGAGCAGGCATAAAAAGAAGCTTGCCGCAGGCGTCAGATCACGGCGCAGGCAGTCGAACAGCTTGTACCGCGACAAGGCTTTCAGGCGCATATCGCGCCCCGCGCCGTCTTTGTATGTGGGACGCAGCAGTACGATGTTCTGCGCATCCCCGCGCACCCAGCGCCCAAGCCTTGCAAGGTGCGCGCCGAGCGCCGACGGACAGCCCTCCGTCACCTGCGCCGAACCGACGAACGCCGTGCGTAAGATTTCGCCCTCCGGGATGTCGTGGCTCAAAACCGTCTCTTTCGGGAAAGCTTCGGGCAGAAGCGAGGCGCACGCCGCAACGTCCATCAGCCCTTTCCCCGTAAACAGGCTCGCGCCGGACAGGGTCTGCCAGCGTTCATGCAGCTCACGCACATAGCCCGAAACGCCGCCCGCGCCCGCCGTCAGGCGCGAAAAGCGCGTGCAAAACGCCGCGTCGGCAGACACTTCCGCCTGCGGTACGAAAACGCCGTACCCGTGCGTGACACGGCGCATTTTTTCATCCACCTGCGGCGCGTTTTCGGGATGCCGCGCTGCGGCAAGCAGCCGGAAAAGGCAGTCGGGGGCGGGCGACGCGTCCGCGTCGAGCGCGAATACATAGTGCACCCCGCGCAGGAGGCTTTGCGCCCCGTGGCAGACCGAAAAGGCAGACGCATCGCCGTGCGCGAGCAGGGCAAACAGCGCGCAAAGCGCACCGCGCTTGCGCGCAAAGCCCGTGTAGGCGTTCTGCGTTTCGGAATAGGTGCGCCCGCGCACAAGCAGCACGAAGCGGCCGGGATATTTTTCGTTGAGCGCGTCGATCATCCGCTTTGCCGCCGCAATATCGGCATTGTCCGTTTCCCGCACGGCACTCGGCGCGGCTTTGAGATCGGCAAGCAAGGCGAGCCCCAGCGCCCCCCTGCCCGCCGAAAGGTATACTTCTTCGAGGTGGTCGGAAAGCGCAGCTTCTCTGCCGCCTTCGGGCAGAAGCGCAGATACGGTCACGAGCGTTCGCGCCCTGCCGCCAACGCGCGAACGCACACGGCAGGTGGGAACGATCTTCGGCTTTGCCCGCCGCAGCACAAGCCGTTCCAATATGGGCGACAATCCTGCGAAAAGCGGCAGCCATAAAGCCGGCAGCAGCCACCATATGCCGAATATGCCCGCTACCGCCGCCGTGAGCAGACCGGACACGCCCCACTCGAGCGCGAGCAGCACGCTCCCGCGTACATGCCGTTCGTTTTCCCACAGCAGCCGCCAAAGCGTCGAGTTTTCTGCTTTTGCGCGCCGAAGGAGCGCCTGCGCCGCCGCTTCCTCCGAGATCTTCTGCTTTCTCGCAAGGCGTGAAAGCCGTTCGCGGTACGCCGCTTTGGTCCGATCATCGGACGCGCGAAAGCCCGCGTCCGTAAGGCAAACGCGTTCGGCGGCGCTTACGTGTGCGAACAGGCGCGAAAAATCTGTCTGTTCCGTTTTTTCAAGCGCCTGCGCCGCCCGCACCGCCTGCGCTGCATCCTTGCTTTCCGAAGCGCAGATCACGCACGCCGCGCGAAAAAGCAGCCCTGTGAGCGTCAGCTCCGTAAAGCTGAAGCTGCCGGCTTTGAGCGAAGCCGTAAGCGTTCGGAGCGTCGGCTTTTCTTCGCTTTGCAAAAAGGCATACAGCCGTTCAAAGGCGCGCGGCAGACCGTTTTCCCCGGCGGGCAAGCCGGGGGAAACGCGCAGATCCCGCAGCGCGCTCTCCGATGCTTCACAAAGCTGCGGCAAAAACGGAAGCAGCTGCTCGCCTGCCGTGCTTTGCGCGCCGTCCTGCGTCCCCGCATACACACGCGCAAGGCTCTTACGCGCTTTGTGAAGCCTTTTGCAAAGCGCGCGTACTGCCGTTTTTTTCATACCTTCAAAGCCTCCGCATTTGGACAGCGGCGTTCGCCGCCGTAAAATTATTCCTATCTTTCCCCGTTTTCGGCGAATAAACCGCATATCGGGCGGAAAAGGTATATTAGATGCTGGACGTTAGATATTAGATGCTAGATGTGGGGTGGGGAAGTTTGCGCAAAGCCGTGGGGTCTCTGTAATTTTTTTTTGCGTGTTGTAGGGCGGGGGCTTGCTCCCGCCGCAAAATGGTAAAGCTCTTGTCTATTCTTTTCCCGGGAAAAGAATGCTTAAAATTTTCAAAACAGCGGAAGGCTTCCCCCTCTGCCCTCGGCGGGAGCAAGCCCCCGCCCTACGTCATTTCCTGCGCAGCCACAGCTTTGCGGCGTTGCTTCGTTTTGCTTTTGCTCCCTGCCGTCTCCTGCTATTTTGTTCAAAACCCGACAGAATCCGCCGCACCCGTTCAACTTCCCTTTTCGGTGGCTTTTTTTGTTTACAAATTGTCAAATTCGTGGTATGCTAAAAATGAACTGTTAAGGTAAACGTTTTCTCAACGCCGTGCACGGCTACCCGCCGCGGCGAAAGGAAGGATTTTTATGGCGAAATCGCATAAGGTGCAGCGCGCCGCCATCGCGGTCGCGCTCGACCAAATTCTCAAGTATGTGTACAAGGACCCTTACCCGAACCTTGTCAAGCTTGCCGATCGTGTAGGCGCGCTGTTCGGCGGGATCTTCCCCTCGGAAAACTTCAAAAAGATGAAAGCCGCCGCCGCCGACCCCGACAACGTCTGGACGCAGTATGCGGTCAGCCTCCTGCGCGACGTCGACCCGCGCGTGGCGCGGCAGATGCTCTTGTCTCTCGGCGTGGACGCAGGGCTTTACGGCACCAAGACCGTCCGTGCGCTTCGCGAAGAGCTGCACTGCAATGTGCCGTTCATCATTCTGTTCGACCCGACGAGTGCCTGCAACCTCAAATGCAAGGGCTGCTGGGCGGCGGAGTACGGCCACAAATTGAGCCTGACAAATGAGGAGATGCAGTCCATCGTCTCGCAGGGGAAAGAGATGGGCACGCATTTTTACATGCTCACGGGCGGCGAACCGCTTATCCGCAAAAACGACATCGTGGAGCTCGCACGCCGAAACCGCGACTGCACCTTCGTCATTTACACAAATGCCACGCTCGTCGATCAGAAGTTCTGCGAGGACATGAACGAGTGCGGCAACATCAGTTTGGCGTTGAGCCTGGAGGGTTCGGAGGAATCCAACGACTGGCGGCGCGGCGAGGGCGCATATAAGCACACGCTTGCGGCGATGGAGCTTTTGCAGAAAAACAAGTGCCTGTTCGGCATTTCGGTCTGCTATACCGCTAAGAACGTCGATCAGGTCACGAGCGACGAATTTATTGACATGGTGCTTGAAAAGGGCGTGAAATACGCGCTCTACTTCAACTACATGCCCGTCGGGCACGATGCGGATCCCGCGCTCATCCCCACCCCTGCGCAGCGCGAGCACATGTACGGCTGGATGAAACGCATCCGCAACTCGAAAACCGGCAAGCCGCTGTTCGTCATGGACTTTCAGGACGACGGCGAATACGTCGGCGGGTGCATCGCGGGCGGGCGCAACTATTTCCACATCAATTCTGCGGGCGACATCGAGCCGTGCGTATTCATCCACTATTCCGATGCGAACATCCGCACGCACACGCTCAAAGAGGCGCTCAAGTCCCCGCTGTTTATGGAGTACTACCACAACCAGCCGTTTAACGACAACCATCTGCGCCCCTGCCCCCTGCTTGAAAACCCGGAGCGGCTGCGCGAGATGGTGAAGCGCAGCGGCGCGAAGAGCTCGGATCTTCTGCACGCCGAGGACGTAGACACGCTTTGCGACAAGTGCGTGGCGTTTGCGCGCGAATGGGCGCCCGAAGCCCAGCGCATTTGGGACAGCACCCCGCACCGCGACACGCACACGCAGTATTACCGCGACACGCCGGAGGGCAAAGCGGCAGCGGCAAAGGCGGCGGAGCAAAGCGCCGACGCCCCCGAAAAAGCCGGTGAAACGTGCGCCGCGCCGGCGACCGCGCAAGACGTGCCGGCGGGCTGTGCGCACTGCGCCGCAGCGGCACAGTGCAAGGCCGCACAAAATGCGGACGCACCGGCAGATGCGGAAGATACACAGGAAAAGGGCGCGTGAGGCGGTTGCCGAAAAAACGGTTTTCGTAAGGAAAACAGAGAAAAATAAAAATAAAGCGGTCCCGTGTCGTGTTTGACACGGGACCGCTTTTATGCTGTGTGGGCATCCGCAAGTAAAGCAAAAGCTGCGCGCCGAACGGCTACGCGAAAGCTGACCGTCCATTGCTTATCGTAGGGACAGGGCTTGTCCCTGTCCGCTTGCGATGCGCTTTCCCGCGGACAGCCGCAAGGGCTGTCCCTACGGGCTTGTACAAATTTTCGGCTTTGCGAAAAACCCGTCTGCCCCACATCTAGCATCTAATATCTAACGTCTGAAATCTAAAACGGCCAGCCGCAAGGGCTGTCCCTACGCGGTCGTGTAAATTTTTGCCTTGCTGAAAACAATCTCTCCCTCATCTGTCTTCGTAAAGACAGGGAAAGGCACAGAACCGAACCCTATCTCACACGCGGAATCGGGGCGATACAATCCATCAAGGTTCCTTCCAAAAACCACCCTTGTGAAAATTTTCATTTCCAAGCGGCTTTGCCGTTAAACGAAACAGGACACAGCCGTCCGGGCAGACGATCGTTTTACTGTATTTGCCGTCTCCGCCCAGATTTTCCAAGTCCCCGCCGCTTCGGATCGCTTCCATCAGCGGGAACAACTGCATCATCGTTTTGGAGCAGATCCCGAAGCCGTCCTGATTGACGGGACAGCCATAGGTACACGTATATGTATCCCCTACCTCTTCCCCGTTGCGGCAATATCTTTCCGTGTGGTCGCCCCGCAAAAAACCGATGACTTCGATGTTAAATTCATATTCCTCGTCGTACCATTTTTTCATACCGTCCTTCATCCCTTTCGCTTTTATTCTGCGCGCTTTCCGCATCGCCGATTTTCAAAAACGGTAAAGGGCATGGCGCGCAGCCATGCCCTTGTTTTTATTTCTTTTCGATCGCTTCAAGCGCGCTTTTCAAAGCGTCCGTATCGGAAAGCTCCACCGCGCCCTTGTCGGCAAGCGAGGTGTTTTTCGGGTCGATAGGCAGCCGCGCAAGCACGGGGATCCCATATTCCGCAGCGACGCCGTCGAGCTTGCTTTCGCCGAAAACGGCGTGCCGTTTTTTGCAGTCGGGGCATTCGAACCAGCTCATGTTCTCGATGAAGCCCAAAACGGGAATGTTCATTTCTTTCGCCATATTGTACGCCTTTTTGACGATCAGCGTGACGAGCTCCTGCGGGGTGGTGACGACCAGAATGCCGTCGAGCGGCAGGGATTGGAACACCGTCAGCGGCACGTCGCCCGTGCCGGGAGGCATATCGACGAACATGTAATCCACGTCGCCCCAGATGACCTCCTGCCAAAACTGCTGGATCATGCCGGAGATCACGGGTCCGCGCCAGATGACCGGGGCGTCCTCTTTTTCAAGCAGCAGATTGACGCTCATCACGCGGATGCCGGTTTTTGTCTCCATCGGGAAAATGCCGTCGGCGCTGCCCTCGGCGCGCCCGTGCAGCCCGAACATTTTGGGGATCGACGGGCCGGTGACGTCCGCGTCGAGGATGGCGGTCTGGAAGCCTTGGGATTGCGCGGCGACCGCAAGCATCGCGGTCACGGTGCTTTTGCCGACGCCGCCCTTGCCGCTGACCACGCCGATGACGTGCTTTACCGTGCTGTATTGATTCGCGGGCAGGCGCAGGTCGCGCGCGGCGCAGTCCTGCGAGCAGGATGCGCAGTCATGGGAACAGGATTCACTCATTTTTTCAGATCTCCTTATTAGATGTTAGATGCTGGATGCTGGACACTGGACGCGCAAAGGGCAAATCTGTGGAAAGCCGAAAATTGGCAGAAATCGTAGGGCGGGGGCTTGCTCCCGCCGTATGAAGAACAGATTTTATCTCTCCCCCTTCCGCCTTGCGGCGGCATCCCCCTCGTCAGAGGGGGAAACGCACAACCGGAAGTCAGTACAAACCTTTTCCTCCCTCTGATGAGGGAGGTGGCGCGCGCTTTGCGCGTGACGGAGGGAGAGACCGTAGGGCGGGGGCTTGCTCCCGCCGTGGGCAATGGTTCAACCCAACCATTTCTTGTTTATCCTAAAAAATTTCTGCCCGTATTCCCCGGGAAGGACAAAATTCGTATTTTTTGCGGCGGGGGCAAGCCCCCGCCCTACACTTATAGGGAGCAAAAGCCCCTGGATTCCGATACCCTCTGAACGCTGTCCGCGGGCAGGTCTTTCGCTGCGAGATCGGGATGCGCATCCCGCGCCCCCTATTTCTTTTCCCGCAATCCCTTAAAAAAAGACGTCAGCACTTCGGCGCATTCCGCCTCAAGCACGCCGCCCACGGCTTCGGGCTTATGCGTTAAGGGCAGGGAAAACATCGAAAACACGCTGCCCACCGCGCCGTTCTTCGGGTCGCGCGCGCCGTAGGTCACCCTTTGCAAGCGCGCGTTCACGATCGCGCCCGCGCACATCGGACAGGGCTCAAGCGTCACGAACAGCTCGCATTCCCACAGCCGCCAGCCGCCTAAAGCCTTGCACGCACGGTCGATCGCTTCGATCTCGGCGTGGGCAAGGGCATTTTTTTCTTTTTCCCGGCGGTTGCGCCCGACAGCGACAACCTCGCCGTTCCGCACGACGACCGCCCCGACGGGCACCTCGCCCTCGGCGGCGCTTTTCTGCGCTTCGCGCAGCGCCAGCCGCATAAACGCTTCTGCCGCAGTATTGTCCGCAAGGACGGGGCGCGGCGCGTCAGAATTCCACATATTGGATGGTCTCCAAAACCAGCAGGATGATCGCGATGATCATGGGCGCGCTGCACAAAAAGGCGCGGTTCTTTTCGCGCGTGTCGAGCTGTGTCCTCGTTTTTGTGAGCGGCACGCGGGCATAGCGCTTTGCGTACACGATCGCGCACACAAGCCCCGCGACGAACACCAGTGCCATAAGCCCCAGCGTGATGAGCGCCGCCGCTTCTTCGGGCAGCAGGTCGTACGCCGCCTCCGAGCAGACTGCGATCAGGTTATTGCAGAAGTGGATGATCACGCCCGTCCACATGGAGCCCGTGGCAATGACGGCATAGCCGATGGCAAGCCCTGCGATAAACGCAAAGGGGATCTGCACCATGTTGCCGTGCATAAGCGCGAACACGAACGCCGACATCAGCAGCGCAAACTTCTCGCCGTAGCGCCGCAGCGGCTGCATCACCACCCCGCGCACGGCAAATTCCTCAATAAGCGCGGGCAGGACGGCAGTCTGCAGGATGCGCAGCAAAAACGTCGCGCCGCCCGTGATCGCGAAATCGTCGGACGGGGAAATAAATCGGATGCCGAAGATCGATTCGACAAACATGGAAAAGAAATTCGTGGCATAGTTGCCCACCATGCAGCACATCAGCGCGGCAAAAATCAAAAGCACGGTCACACCGCCGTTTACGGGCGTACCGAGATTCAGCTCGCCGAGCGCCTGCCTTTTGCGTAGAAAACGGTAGACACAGTAAAACGGGACGCCGATGACCACGGTGGAATACAGGGCGTTGAAGCAAATATAGAATATGGAATTGGTTTCGTACACCTCAAAAAAGCCCGGGATGAGCGCCAGCGCGAAGCTGATTAAGAACGGCAGCGCCGTGAACGCGATGACGGCAAGCCCCGTGGCGTTGCTGATGCGGCGGATCTGTGTCTGATCGCGCAGCTTTTCCGGCGACATATAGACCTTGGTATTCGGCGCGGGCGGCCGATAGCCGTAAGGCGTCTGCCCCTGGCTATAAGGCGGGCGGGGGTTTTGCGGGTTCTGCGCGCCATAGGGCGGGCGCTGCCCGTACGGGTTCTGTGTTCCGTACGGCGGGCGGTTCGCATAGCCCGTGTTTTGGGTATACGGATTCTGCGCGCTGTTCGGCACACGGTTCGCATAGCCCGTGTTTTGGGCATACGGATTCTGCGCGCTGTTCGGTGCACGGTTCGCATAGCCCGTGTTTTGGGCATATGGATTCTGCGCGCTGTTCGGCGCACGGTTCACATACGGATTTTGCGCAAAATTCGGCTGCTGCGCGGTATACGGTGCGCGCGCAGTTTGGGACGGCGCCGCCTGTTCGGGCGTCTTTGCCGTCTGCGGGTTTTGCACATTTTGCGGGTTTTGCACAGGTTGTACAGGCTGCGTGCCCGGCGCGGGCGGAGCTGCCCCTTGCCCGTTGTGTGCTGCCTGCGTGTTCTGCGCGTTGTTTTGCATATTCTCCATACACACACTCTCTTCCATCCGAAATCGCCCGTAGAGCTTCGTCGGCTGCGCCGACTGAGCGTGTCAAAAAAATGCCTTTTGCTTCCTTGTCAGGGGTGATTCCCCGCGGGGCGGGGAAATGTCGCGAGCGACAAAGGGGACGGCCGCCGTCAGCGGCTGTCGAGCGAAGTAAGCCTTGGGGTAGTCAAAGGCCTTGATATTTCACAAGGCTTCTCTCCCTCCGTCACACGCTTCGCGCGTGCCACCTCCCTCGTCAGAGGGAGGAAAAAGACTTTATTGACGGGCTTCGCCGGCTGCTCCGACGCTTCTACTCAGATATACCATGTGTTTGCGACGGAATTGTTACGAGTTTTGAAACTTTTATGCATCCTGCCCGTCTGCGGCTTCGGTTTCCGTATTTTCGGCAGGATTTTCCGCATTTTCGTCCGCCCGGGCCGCCTCATCCTCTTTTTCGGATGCGTGCTCGGTGACGGACAGCGTCACGATCTTTTCGCCCTCTGAGACGCGCATCACGCGCACGCCCTTGGACGGCCTTGCAAACTCGCTGATGTCGGAAACGGGGATGCGGATGAGGATGCCGTCGGAGGAGATCAGGATGACGTCCTCATCGGGCGCGACGCAGGTACATGCCGCCACGTCTCCGAAGCGCGCGGTGTGGTAGTTGATTAAGCCCTTGCCGCCGCGCGACTGGATGCGGTAATTGGAAACGTCGCTTCGCCTGCCGAAGCCGGTCTCGGTGACGGTGAGCACCTTCTTTTCGGGGTCGAGCACGCACATGCCCGCGACGCAGTCGTCCTCCCGCAAGGTAATGGCTTTCACGCCGCGCGCCGTTCTGCCGATGCAGCGCGCATCCGCCTCATGGAAGGCGATGCTCATGCCCTTTTTCGTCGCGATCATGAGCTTTTGGTCGCCGTCGGTCAGCTTCACCCAGCAAAGCTCGTCGCCCTCGTCGAGATTGATGGCGGCGATGCCGTTTTTGCGGATATTTTTATACGCGTCAAGCTCGGTGCGCTTGATGATGCCGTGTTTTGTGACCATGCAAAGGTAGCTCGTCTCTTCGGCGCCGAAGTCCGGCACGCGCAGCATGGCGGTGACGTGCTCGTCGGGAGAAAGCGGCAGGATGTTGACGATGTTCATCCCGCGGCTTTGGCGGCTGCCCTCGGGGATCTCGTAGCCTTTCAGACGATAGACGCGCCCTAAGGACGTGAAGAACATGATATAATCGTGCGACGAGCAGGTAAACATGGTCTCGGCGATGTCCTCCTCGCGGCGGGTCATGCCCTTGATGCCCTTGCCGCCGCGGTGCTGCGTCTGATAGGTGTCCACGCTCTGGCGCTTGATGTAGCCCATGTTTGTAAGCGTGTAGACGCAGGTCTCCTCGGGGATGAGGTCTTCGATGTCCACCTCGCCCGAGACGCCGACGATCTCGGTGCGGCGCTCGTCGGCGAACTTGTCGCGGATGGCGCAAAGCTCGGTCTTGACGATCTCGTGCACGCGCGCGTCTGAAGATAGGATGTCCTCATATTCCGCGATCTTGCGCAGCAGCTCGTCGCGCTCGTCTAAAATTTTGCGGATCTCTAAGCCCGCGAGCTGGCCGAGACGGTAGGCGACGATGGCGGCAGCCTGCACGTCGTCGAAATCGAATTTTTCCATGATCGCGGCTTTCGCTTCGGGGATACCGCCCTTGCACGCGCGGATGGTGGCGATGATCTCATCCACGATATCCACGGCGCGCGCAAGACCTTCCAAAATGTGCTCGCGGTCCTTCGCCTTTTTCAGATCGTACCGCGTGCGGCGGGTGATGACCTCGCACTGGAACGCGATATATTGCTCCAAGATCTGCTTTAAGGTCAGCGTTTTCGGCTCGCCGTTCACGAGTGCGAGCTGGATGATGCCGTAGGAGATCTGCAGCTGCGTATACTGGTACAGATAGTTGAGCACCACCTGGGGGTTGGCGTCGCGTTTCAGATCAATGACCATGCGCATGCCCTCGCGGCTGGAATAGTCGTTGATGTCGGCGATGCCCTCGACGCGCTTTTCCTTCACAAGGTCGGCGATGGATTCGATCAGGCGCGCCTTGTTGACCTGATAGGGCAGCTCCGTAACGACGATGGAAAAGCGTCCGGTTTTTTCATTTTCCACGATCTCGGCTCTGGCGCGGACGGTGATCTTGCCGCGGCCCGTGCCGTAAGCCGCGCGGATGCCCGCGCGCCCCATGATGATGCCCGCCGTCGGGAAGTCGGGACCCTTGATGCACTCCATGAGCTGTTCCAAAGAGGCGTCGGAATTGTCGATGAGCAGGCAGACGCCGTCGATGACCTCGCCGAGGTTATGCGGCGGGATATTCGTCGCCATGCCGACGGCAATACCCGTTGAGCCGTTGACGAGCAGGTTCGGGAAGCGGCTGGGCAGCACGACCGGCTCTTTTAAGCGGTCGTCGTAGTTAGGCATGAAATCGACGGTGTCCTTGTCGATGTTCGTGAGCATTTCCATGGAGATCTTGCTCATGCGCGACTCGGTATAACGGTATGCGGCGGGCGGGTCGCCGTCCACCGAACCGAAGTTGCCGTGGCCGTCTACGAGCATATACCGCATGGAAAAGCTCTGCGCCAAACGCACCATGGCGTCGTACACGGACGCGTCGCCGTGCGGGTGGTAACGTCCCAGCACCGAACCGACGGTATCCGCGCATTTGCGGTACGCCTTTTCGGGGTAGAGGTTATTTTCATACATCGTATAGAGGATGCGCCGGTGCACGGGCTTTAAGCCGTCACGCACGTCGGGCAGCGCGCGGGAGACGATGACCGCCATGGAGTAATCCAGAAAGGATTTTTTCATTTCCTTGTTGATCTCCACGTTGATGATCTTTTGCTGCTCGAACGGGATGTATTCCTCGTGCGGCGCGTTTTGTTGTTTTTTCATGGTGTTCCCTCGTTTTAGATGTCAGATAGTAGATGTTAGATGTTAGATGTTAGATGTTAGATGTGGGTGGTTCGGTTCTAAGCGCAACCGCGGCTGCGCGGAAATCGAATGTCTCTTGTAGGGCGCGGGCTTGCTCGCGCCGCATAAAGTACAGAGTTTGATTTTGCTTTCGGGGGTTCTGATAGGGCGTTTTCAGAACAAACAAAACCGGTTTTGCCGCCCTACCGCCCTCGGCGCGAGCAAGCCCGCGCCCTACGATCTCTCCCTCCGGCAAAACGGTGTACACACCGTTTTGCCACCTCCCTCGTCAGAGGGAGGATATGGTTTGTACAGACTTTCGGCCTTTCTCTTTGCCCCCTCTGACGAGGGGGCTGTCTTGGCGGCAGTCACGTCGCCAAGACTGGGGGAGAGACAAAGTTTGTACGAAGTTTCTCTCCCTCCGGTAAAACGGCATGTTTGCCGTTTTACCACCGCCAACGGCGCCGTCCCCTTTGTCTACTGCGCAGACCTTTCCCCGCACCGCGGGGAATCACCCTCATCAGAGGGAGGAACGAGCTTATCAAACTATTTTAGTTAAATTTTATCTACCACTTAAATATCCAGATTTTCCACATACTTGGCGTTCTTTTCAATGAACAGGCGGCGGGGCTCGACCTTGTCGCCCATCAAAATCGAGAAGGTCTCGTCGGCCTCCATGGCGTCCTCCATGGTCACGCGCAGCATGGTGCGGTAGTTCGGGTCCATGGTCGTCTCCCAAAGCTGCTGCGGGTCCATTTCACCAAGGCCCTTATACCGCTGGACATCGCAGCTGCCGCCCATTTCCTCGATCTCGCGGTCGCGCTCCTCGTCGGAAAAGGCGTAGACATGCTTTTTGCCCTTGGAGATCTTATAAAGCGGGGGCTGGGCGATATACACATAGCCCTCTTCGATCAGCGGCCGCATATAGCGGAAGAAAAACGTTAAAAGCAGTGTGCGGATGTGCGCACCGTCCACGTCGGCATCCGCCATGATGACGACTTTGTGGTACCGCAGCTTCGTAATATCGAAATCGTCGCCGATCCCCGTGCCCAGCGCCATGATGACGGGGGTCAATTTATCATTGCCGATAACTTTATCGACGCGCGCTTTTTCGACGTTGAGCATCTTGCCCCACAGCGGCAGGATCGCCTGGATGTTGCGGTCGCGCCCCTCTTTGGCGGAGCCGCCGGCGGAATCGCCCTCGACGATATAGATCTCGGTGTTTTCGGGATTTTTATCGGTGCAGTCCGCCAATTTTCCGGGCAGGGCGTTGCTTTCGAGCGCGGATTTGCGCCGCGCGTTGTCGCGCGCCTTGCGCGCCGCCTCTCGCGCGCGGGAGGCGTCCAGCGCCTTGTTGAAGATCGCCTTGGCGACGGACGGGTTTTCCTCGAAATAGGTCATCATTTTATCATAGAGCATTTTGGAAACAAGGCCCGTGATCTCGGTGTTGCCGAGTTTCCCTTTCGTCTGCCCCTCGAACTGCGCTTCGGTGAGCTTCACGCTGATGACCGCCGTGAGCCCCTCGCGCACATCTTCACCCGACAGCTTTTTGTCGCTGTCTTTTAACAGGTTGAATTTTTTGCCGTAATCGTTGAACACGCGCGTGAGCGCGGTCTTAAAGCCCTGTTCGTGCGTGCCGCCGTCCACGGTGCGCACGTCGTTGGCAAAGCTCAAAATAATCTCGTTGTAGCCGTCGTTGTAAGAGATCGCCACCTCGGCGCTCTTGTCGCCCTGCACGGTGGTGAAGTGCATGATGTCCTCATGCACGGGCGAAAGGCCGCGGCTTGTATTGATATAATCGACAAAGCTGCGGATACCGCCCTCGTAGCAGAACACTTCGGACTGTACGTCGTTTTCGTCGCGCTTGTCGGTCAGCGTGATGGAAAGCCCCGCGTTTAAGAACGCCTGTTCGCGAAGCCGGCGGGCGAGCACGTCGTATTCGTATTCGGTTGTTTCGGTGAAGATTTCGGGGTCGGCCTTGAACTTTATGAATGTACCTGTGCCGTCGGTATCGCCGACCACTTCCAGATCGGTTTCAATGTCGCCGCGTGCAAAGCGCTGGCGGTAGACGTGCCCCTGGCGGCTGACCTCGATCTCGAACCATTCGGAAAGCGCATTCACGACGGAGGAGCCCACGCCGTGCAGACCCCCCGAGACCTTATAGCCGCTGCCGCCGAACTTGCCGCCCGCGTGCAGAACGGTAAGCACAACCGTCACGGCGGGCAGGCCCTCTTCCTCATTGATGTCCACGGGGATGCCGCGGCCGTTGTCGCGCACGGTGATGACGTCGCCGGGTAAAATTTCAACTTCGATATGCGTGCAGCAGCCTGCGAGCGCCTCGTCCACGGAGTTGTCGACGATTTCGTAAACCAGATGGTGCAGCCCCCGGGGTCCTGTGGAGCCGATATACATGCCGGGGCGCTTGCGCACCGCCTCAAGCCCCTTTAAGACCTGGATTTGGTCTGCGCCGTATTCCTCGCTGACGGCGGTATCCATTTGCTCGTCGTCAAGGTCATTAAGACGCTTTTCTTCGTGTTCCATGTATTTCTACTCCTTTTTCAGATGCTGGATTTTAGAAGTTAGATTTTAAATGTAGGGCGGGGGCTTGCTCCCGCCGAAAAGTAAAAAGAATAAATTTTTTACCTTTATTTACTAAGAATTTCAAACCGTATCTTTTCGGAACAGCAGAAAATTTTTTCTGCCCTCGGCGGGAGCAGATTCTCCGAATCCCGAACCCTTTTGTCCGCTACGCGGACATTTCCCCTGTTAGGGGAATCACCCGCCCTACAGATTTTGCTCTACCGCTTCCGCTTTCTAATCTCCGGCTTCCGTTTTCAACCGCTTGAGCAGCGTGCCGGAGAGCACGGGTGAAATGTACACGCGCCGTTTGCCGTTTTCTACCGCCACGACGAAGGTGCGCGGCAGCTCATAAGACACAGTCACGGCGTCGCCGCCTTTTTCCGCAGCCGAAAGGTATTCGCGTGAATCGCGCATAACGGTGGTATTGTCGAGGTCGAACACGCCCAAAATATCGCGGGCGCGCACAAGAGCGCCGCCGAGGTCAAGCATCATAAGAGCCTGCCCCCCTCGATATGGAATGTCCGGCCTTCGCAAAGCCGCAGTACAGCGGTCGGGTCACAGCAGGTGATGAACACCTGCCGCCCACGGATGTGGTTTAAGATATAATCCTGCCGCCCTTCGTCGAGCTCGCTCATCACGTCGTCTAAAAGGATGATCGGCTCTTCGCTTGTGACGGTCTTTAAAATATGCGCCTCGGCAAGCTTCAGAGAAAGCGCCGCCGAACGCTGCTGCCCCTGCGAGCCGAATGACCGCGCCGAAAGCGAATCAATTTGGATGCGCAGGTCGTCGCGGTGGGGGCCTATGGAGGTGATGCCGTTCAAAATATCCGTGTGCTGCGCTTCGCCGAGCGCCGCAAACAGCCGTTCGCGGATTTTATACGCGTCGCCGTCCGACGTGTCGACGTTGCTCGTATACGTCACGCGCAGGGTCTCACGCCCGCCGGAAAGGCCGTCGTAGATCTCCGCCGCATGCTCGGAAAGCAGGTTTGTATACGCGACGCGCTCCGAAACGACCGCCGCGCCATAGGCGGAGAGCTTTTCATCCCACACGGCAAGCGTGTCCAAAAGCTCCGGGTGAAATTGGATATCTTTGAGCAGCGCGTTGCGCTGGGAAAGCGTGCGGTTGTATTTGGCAAGCCCCTTTGCATAGGCGGGCTTGAGCTGACAAAGCGCCGTATCTAAAAACCGGCGGCGCATCAGCGGCCCTTCCTGCACGAGCGACAGGTGCGCCGGTGCAAAAATCACCGCCGAAAATTCGCCGATCAGTTCCGCAGGGGATTGCAGCGTCACGCCGTTTTTCATGGCGGTGCGCTTCTGGTCGATATACAAAAGCACTTCCTGCTCGCGGCCCTTCGCAAAAAAATCCATGGTGTTTTTCGCAAAAGGCGCGTCGAACCCGACCATTTCGCGGTCGCGGCGGCTGCGGAAGCTTTTGCAGCCGGTAAACAGCCAGATGCACTCGAGCAGATTCGTCTTGCCCTGCGCGTTCTCACCGAAAATCACGTTGACGCCCTCGGCGGGGAACAGCTCCATGGCTTCGATATTTCTGAAATTTTCCAAGGCAAGCCGTTTGACAAGCATAGTTTCACCGCCGTTTGTTAGACGCTGGATTCTAGATTCTAGATTCTAGATTTTAGATGCTAGACGCAGGGTGGGGAAGTTTTGCGTGAAGCTGCGGAACGCGTGATCCGTAGGGACAGCCCTTGCGGCTGTCCGTTTCCGGAAGTCAGAATTTAGAAGTCAGAGTACAGATATCAGAGGTCAGAAGCGATGCAGGTAGGTTTTCACAAAGCTGCGGTTGTGCGTGAAATCTTCCTGCACCACATCTGATATCCGTTCTCTAACTTCTGCCCTCTGAATTTTACTTTCTGTCCTCTGCTTTTTGCACTTTATATTCGATCCCATTAAATAGGAACCGGTCGCCGTCATGCAGCTTTTTCCCGCGGGAAAGGCACACTTCCCCGTTGACGCGCACATCGCCCTCGGTAATGACAAGCTTTGCCTGTCCCCCGGTAGAAACGGCGTTTGCCAATTTCAGCGCCGCGTCCAGACGGATAAATTCTGTTGTAATCGGGAGAGTGCGCGTCTCTTTTTTGGCGATACGCGCCGTGATCTTGCGCGGCGTCATTCGGTTTTCAGCCGCACGGGCAGCACCAGGAACAAAAAGTCCTCGCCCTCGGTGGGCACGATCAGGATGGGCAGGATGGGGCTTCCGATCTTCACGAGCACCTCGTCCGCGTCGCACACGCGCAGTGCGTCCAAAAGATACCGGTTATTGAAGCCGATCTCCATGTGCTCGCCCTCGCTCTTGCAGGGTACGCGGTCGTGCGCGGTACCGAGCGCCGTGGTGCTCGAAATGCGGATCATATCTTCATCGAACACGCAGCGGATCGGGCTTTTTGTGCGGTCGGTGATAATGAGCGACGTGCGCTCGATGCTCTGGATAAGAAGCCTTGTATTGACGCGCACCGTCCCCGTGACTTTGCCGGAGATTGCCGCACGGTAATTCAAAAATTCGCCCTCCAAAAGACGCGAAACAATGCGGTAGCTGCCGATCTCGAACACAATGAACCGCTTGCCGACGTTTAAAGCGATAGTTTCTTCGCCGCCTGTGAGTTTCACGACTTCACCCAGCGCCTTTTTCGGTGCGACAAAGATCTTTTCCTCGCCGTCATAATCGATCTCTTCGTTGCGCATGGCGAGGCGGAAGCCGTCTACGGCGACCAGGCGGATCTGATTTGAGCCGATCTCAAAGCGCACGCCCGTGTGCACGACCTTGACGTCGTTTTCCGCCGTGGCAAAAATCGTCTTGCGGATCATATCACGCAAAACCTCACTTTGGAGCACAATAGGGAAGCCGCTTTCCACGGAGGGCAGCTCCGGATAGTCGGCGGCGGGGATGCCGATGAGCGAGAATTCCGCGTCGCCGCTTTTGATGCGGCATGTAAGCCGTTCGTCCGCCTCGACGGACACCGTGTCGTTCGGCAGGCTTCTTAAAATATCGCAAAGAATCTTTGCGTTTAAGATGATGCTGCCCGCTTCCTCGACGCGCGCTTCCATAGAAGTGATCATGCCGACCTCCAGGTCATAGCCCGTAAGGGTCAGCACGTTTTCTCCGGCCTCTAAGAGGATGCCTTCGATCGCGGGGATGGAGGATTTCGTGGAGACTGCTCTTTGCACATTTGAACAGATTTCCGAGAGCTTTTGGGTTTCGCAAATGAGCTTCATACGCCGGTTCCTTTCTAAAAAAACATAAAGTACCTAAACATATATAGTATTCGTATTAGGGGGTGTGCAAATTGTAGAAAACCGCAGGGTCGTCCGTACAGGGCGGGAAACGCGAATTTTTCGGGTGAGAAAACTTGTGCAAAAGTTTTTTCTTTTGAACGGTTAAAATTTAACTGAAAACGCGATGTTCAAAACCGTATGTTCAAAACAAAAACCTGTTCAAAACTCCTGCACGTTTTTGATGAGGTTTTCGATGAGCGCCTTAAAATCCTTTTCGCGGTCCATGCGCTCGGCAACGTTGCTGATGGAGTGCTTGACCGTGGAATGGGTCTTGCCGTTAAAGCTCTTGCCGATCTCCTCTAAAGACATGCCGGTCATCTCGCGGATGATATACATTGCGATCTGCCGCGCATCCTTGATGTTTTTGTCGCGCTTGTCCGAGACAATGTTTTCCACGCTCACGCCCGTGGCGGCGGCGACATTTTCGAGAATGCGCTCGCGCACGACGGAAACGGGCTGCGTGGTGTTCATCAATTCCTTGATGGCATCCTTTGTAATCTCGATGGTCGGGGCGGTATCAAGCAGCGCGCAGATCGCCTGCAGCTTTTTGACGGCGCCTTCCAGCTGCCGCACGTTGTGGCTGACCTGCTCGGCAATGAATTCCACGACGTTGTTCGGGATGACGAAGCGGAGCGCTTCGGCCTTGTTTTTGATGATCGCGACGCGCATTTCAAAGTCCGGGGGCTGGATGTCCGCCATGAGCCCCCACTCAAAGCGGTTCTTGAGCCGTTCGGTGAGCTTCGGGATCTCGTTGGGCGGGTTATCGGACGAAAGAACGATCTGCTTACCGTCTTCGGTCAAAGAGTTGAATGTATGGAAAAATTCCTCTTCAATCGAATTTTTGCCGGCAATGAATTGGATGTCGTCTACCAAGAGCGCGTCTGCGCGGCGGTATTTTTCCCGCAGGGCGACGGTATTGGAATTGCGGATATGCTCAATGATGTCGTTCGTAAAATGCTCGCTCGTGACATAGATGATGGAAGCCTCGGGATTTTTGCTGCGCATGTAATTTTCAATCGCCTTTAACAGGTGCGTTTTCCCAAGACCGCTTTTGCCGTAAATAAACAGCGGGTTGTAGGCGGTGCCGGGATTTTCGGCGACCTTTTTCGCTGCGGCGTAAGCATAGTTGTTGGATTTGCCGACAACGAAATTTTCAAAGCTGTTGTTCGGATTGTTGATGACCAGGTCATCGTCCGCCTGCACGGCGGCGGGAGGCGCTTCTTGCGGCGTCTCCTTTTGGATCAGGCGGATCTCCACCGTGACGGGGAAGCCTAAGACAGAGAAAAACGCATCCTCCAAAAGCGGATTAAATTTTTTTTCGACGATTCCGAACTTGAATTCGCTTTCAATGCCGAGAATGACGGTTTCTCCGTCAAAGCTGTCGATAAACAGCGGCTCGATCCATAAGGTGAAGACGGAATCCGTGATACCGCCCGTGGTGCGCACATAGGTGCACACAGCATCCCATAATTCGGAAAGAGAGTCCATACATTCTTCCCCTTCAACAAGATAGATTTTACTAATCTTTCAAAATGCGCCGTACAAAGCAGTTTCTGCCGTTTTATACCGTTCCCGTATCCCTGTGCGAAACAGAGCAAAATCGGCAAAATCGGGCTTTTAAGGCGAAATTTTCACATTTACACTTTATATAGTATCATGTTTTCAGAAAGATTGCAACTGTTTTAGATAAAGGTTTTTATATTATATAATATAGTATAGTATAAAAAACAGAAAAGCGTGGAATTTCGGAAACGTGAATATGTCATGCCGTAAAGACGATTTCTGTACCGCAGCATAAAAGCAGAAGATAAAAACGGTAGGGCGCGGGCTTGCTCGCGCCGTGTATGCGACTTCTGTATCGGCGGGGGCAGATTCTCTGAATCCCGAACCCTTTTGTCGCTGCGCGACATTTCCCCTGCCAGAGGAATCACCCCCGCCCCTACAACTGCGAAAATTCGGTTTCTGCACAGCCGCGGCTATGCGTGAAACTAGCCTGCCCCACGTCTAACATCTAATATCTAACGTCTGAAATCTAAAACGGACAGCCGCAAGGGCTGTCCCTACGGGTGCGCGTTTCCTTTCGGTTTCCTGCAAACCCGCCTGCACCGCTTCTGCCGTCTAACGTCTGTATTCTGCGCTCCGGCTTGCACATCCGACATCTACCATCTAAAACTACATCTTGTTCCCAAAAAACCTTCTGCCACAAGGTATGGCACAGGCGCGAAAAATTCCGCCGAAAACGGACAAAGGCGTTGACAAATCAACAAATTGTAGTATATAATTACTACTCGCAGATTTATTTTGAGCCGGACTGCGCTGCTCTACTTTGCGGAGCGCACATGTGCGCGGTTCTGCTTCCGTTATGCTCGGTTGCGCCGAAACACGGCGCGCGGCGAATGGGTCCGGTTTCGTGAAATGGAGGATCGAACGATGAAAAGAACGTATCAGCCCAAAAAGCGGCATCGTAAAATGGAACACGGCTTCCGCAAGAGAATGGCGACCAGGGGCGGCAGAAAAGTTCTTGCCCGCAGAAGAGCCAAGGGCAGAAAACAGCTGACCTACTAAGGACGCAAAACGGTGAATACCACGGTTACGCTGAAAAAGAACGCGGATTTCCGCAGGCTTTACCATCGCGGAAAATCCTACGCAGATCCTGCACTGGTTGTTTATTTCTGTAAAAACCGTGCGGGAATTTGTCGTATTGGCATAACCGTCAGCACAAAATTGGGCAACGCCGTGGAACGCAACCGCTGCAAGCGCGTCATCCGTGCCGCGTACCGCGCGCTGGAGGACGAGCTTTCCGGCAGCTATGATTTTGTGTTCGTGGCGCGCAGCCGCACAAAGCATCTCAAAAGCACGCAGGTACAGGCTGCCATGCGCGGGCTTCTTAAAAAGGCGGGGGTGCTATGCGCGTAAAAGACGCCGCTGTGCGCGCCATCCGCTTTTATCAGCGGAAGATCTCGCCGCATTTCCCGCCGCGCTGCCGGTATACCCCGACCTGCTCGGCGTATATGCTAACGGCGATCGAGCGTTTCGGGCTTGTGCGCGGGGGGCTTATGGGGCTGTGGCGGCTGCTGCGCTGCAACCCGCTGTTCCCGGGCGGGTACGACCCCGTCCCCGAAAAGCCGCAAAGACCGCCGAAGCTTCGCTAAGGCGCAGAAGCCAGAAATCAGAAGACAGATATCAGAAGAGGTATGGGTAGATTTTTTTAAAAGCTGCGGCTTTGCTGAATATGAAAAATCTGCTGAAACCTATAGGGGTTTGTGATTCCCCTAACGGGGTTTCTCCATTCCTATAACTCTCCCTCCGTCACGGCGTTCCGCCGTGCCACCTCCCTCGACAGAGGGAGGAATGGACTGTGAAAACTTTTAATTAAGCGTTTCCCCCTCTGACGAGGGGGATGCCGCCGTCAGGCGGCAGGGGGAGAGAAAAAAGAAGTGTTTTCTTACGGCTACGTACTGACTTCCCCACCCCACATCTAGCATCCAGAATCTAACATCCAGTATCTAACAGCATGGAGGTTTTCTATGCAACGACTTTACGAATGGCTGGGTATCCCGTTCGGCTTTGTCATTTCCGTTTTCTATGCGATGACGGGAAACTACCTGCTTTCGCTTTTGTGCATGACCATCATTATCCGTCTCTGCCTGCTGCCCGCCTCGATCAAGCAGCAAAAGGGCATGGCGAAGCAGGCGCGCTTACAGCCCAAATTGCGGCGCATCCAGAAAAAGTATGAGGGCAACCAGCGCAAGATCCAGGAGGAAACACAGGCGCTGTACCAGCGCGAGGGTACGTCCGGCATGACGGCGGGCTGCTTTCCGATGCTGCTCCAGCTTATCATCATGATGGGCCTTTTTCAGGTCAACTACCATCCGTTCTCGATGGTGCTGCGCCTGCCCGATGCGGTCGTAACAGCGCTGGAAAACGCTGTGCAGCCGATGCTCGAAGGCTCGGCGGCAAGTGCCTCTTACCGGATGGAGCTGTACGCGCTTGAGCACTTCCATGAGCTCGACCTCTCCTCGATCCAGGGGCTTACGGCGGATATGATCGCCAGCGTCGACCAATTCATCGAGCGCTACACCCTCTTCGGGCTGGATCTTTCCCACACGCCGAGCATCTCGAACCCCGATATCTATTGGGTGATCCCGATCGTCTCCGGGCTTTTGGCGCTGGGGATGAGCCTGTACTCCTTCCTGCGTCAGAAAAAGACGAACCCCGGCATGGCAAACAATGCCAGCATGGGCTGCATGATGTTCTTTACACCCGTTATGCAGGTTTGGTTCGCCTTTATTTTGCCGATCAATGTCGGCGTTTACACCATCTTCTCTTCTATCCTCTCGTTTATCCAGATGGTGGCGCTCAACCATATTTACAGTCCGAAAAAGGTGCTTGCGCGGTTGATGGTGGAAGAAACGATCTACCGCCGATCAAAGGAAGCGAACACCAAGCGTATCCGCGAGATACAATCGCAGGATGACTGATACACGAAGGAGAAAGCTATGACCAAGGAATGCATAAAATCCGCCGCTACCATTGAGGAAGCGACTGCGGCGGCGCTTACGGAACTGGGCCTTACGGACGAGGATGACTACCATGTGGAGGTCTTAAAGCTCCCGTCGAAAAAGATCCTCGGGCTGTTCGGCGGCTCGCCCGCCGAGGTCAAGGTGACCGTGGAACTCCCGGACGCGCCCGCCGAGAAAAAGGCGCCGCGCCCCGAAAAGAAGAAAAAACCGGCGGAAAAGCCGCAGAAAAAAGAAACAGCCGAAAAGCCCAAGGCGGCGAAAAACGCAGAAAAAGCGGAAAAGGGAGATAAGACGGAAAAAGCAAAGGCGCCTGCCGAAAAGCCGCTTTCGTTCCGGGAGCGCAAGGCGCGGCTGACCCCGACCGACGCGCATGAAAAGACCGCGGCTTACATTGCCGAGCTCGTGCGCGGGCTGGGGCTGCCCGAATGTGAAGTCACAGCATTTGAAAACGATGAGGAGATTTTGTTTGAGCTTTCCTGCGGGGAGGATTACGGCATTGTCATCGGCCGCCGCGGCGAAACGCTTGACGCGATCCAGTACCTTGCACGCATGGTAGAAAACCGCGGCAGACAGGGGTATAAGCGCGTGGGGATCAACATCGGCGATTACCGCGAAAAGCGCGAGGCGGCGCTTGCCGACCTTGCGAAAAAGGACGCCGCAAGAGTCCTGCGCACCGGGCGCAGCCTGACGCTTGAACCGATGAACCCGTATGAACGGCGCATCATTCACACCACCATTCAGGAGATTGACGGCGTGACCTCGTATTCCACGGGCGTGGACCTTGACCGCCGCGTGATCATTGCATCCGAAAACGCGCCCAAGGGCAGCGCGCGCGGTGGACGCTCCGGTGACTACCGCCATGACCGCAATGACCGCCACGATCGGCGGGATCGCCGCGACCGACCGCGCCGCGAGCCGTATGTGCCCGACGTCGCCGCGGACCGCGAAAAGCGCAATGACGTGGCGGGGGCTTCGCTTTACGGCAAGATTGAAGTGAAAAAAGAGCAGACCGCCCCCGACTCGACCGAGGCGGAATAAACAAGCACAAAAAGCGGCGGAGCTCCCGCCGCTTTTAGATTTTGGATGCTGGATGCTGGATGCTAGACGTGCGAACCAGAGTTTAGAATACAGACGTTAGATGTCAGATACGGCGTGGGTGGGTTTCCAAGAAGCCGAAAAAAACGCGAACCCGTAGGGACAGCCCTTGCGGCTGTCCGCGTGCAGAGAGCATGGATGGCTTTGCAGTACGTGAAAAATCTGCTTGAACTTGTAGGGGCGGGGCTTAAGTGCCCGCCCGAGCAGAGTGCGGAAAGAAAACAGTTTGTGTCTGTTATGAAAGTTGTGATTCTGATATTCGCCGTTAACCGATTACAAAACCCAGCTTCCTTGCGGGCGGGCGCTTAAGCCCCGCCCCTACAACAGCAAAGATTCGATTCACTGTGCAGCCGCACCTTTACGGGAAGCAGAAAATTCAATTCCCCGTGTAGGGCGCGGGCTTGCTCGCGCCGCGTATGCGACTTCTGTCTCGGCGGGAGCAGATTCTCCGAATCCCAAACCCTTTTGTCGCTGCGCGACATTTCCCCTGACATGGGAATCTCCCCCGCCCTACGCCCCTACAGGTTTCAGCAGAAGTTTACTTGTTTTCGCAGCCGAAAGGTTATACATACACGCGGATTGTGAAAAATATGCCCACACCGCATCTGATCTCTGCTATCTGAATTCCGTCTTCTAAAAGCGGACAGCCGCAAGGGCTGTCCCTACGGATTGCGGCACTCTACGGCTGCGTACAATCCGCGCCACCCCACACCACCATCCAAAAACGAGGTGATTTTATGTCCACGATAGCCGCAATCTCCACCGGCCAGGCGGCGGGCGGGATCGGCATTGTCCGCATTTCGGGCGAGGATGCCCTGACGGTTGCCGACCGCATTTTTCGCCCCGTCTCACAAAAACCCCTATCTTCCCTGCCGGGCTACCACGCCGCCTTCGGCACGGTGCTTTGCGGCGGCGTTCCCGTGGACGAGGCGGTCGCCCTTGTGTTCCGCGCGCCGAAAAGCTATACGGGCGAGGATGTGGTGGAAATCTCCTGCCACGGCGGGCTGTATGTGACGCGGCAGGTCTTGCGCGCCGCCCTCCAAAACGGGGCGCGCGCCGCCGAGGCGGGCGAATTTACGCGCCGCGCGTTTTTAAACGGCAAAATGGATCTGACCCGCGCCGAGGGCGTGATGCAGCTCATCGCCGCACAGGGCGAGCAGGCGGCGCAGGCGGCGTTCGGTGCACTGGAGGGCAGACTTTCCGGGGAGATCGACGCGATCTCGAGCCGCTTGAAAGCGACCTCCGCTGCGCTTGCGGCGTGGGTGGACTACCCTGACGAGGACATTGACGAGGTTTCGGACGGCGCGCTGCTGCAAACCATCGACGGCGCGCGGGACGCGCTCTCGGCGCTTATTGCCCGCTTTGATTCGGGGCGCGCCGTGCGCGAGGGCGTGGACACGGTCATCGTCGGCCGGCCGAACGTCGGCAAATCGACGCTGATGAACCTGCTTTCCGGTGCGGAACGATCCATTGTCACCGACGTGGCCGGTACAACGCGCGACGTGGTGGAGGAAACGGTCACGCTCGGCGGGCTGGTGCTGCATCTTTCCGATACGGCAGGACTGCACGATACACAGGACGCAGTCGAGCGCATCGGCGTGGAACGCGCCCGCACGGCATTGGAGCGTGCGGCACTCGTTTTGGCGGTGTTTGACAGCGCCGAGCCGCTGACCGACGAGGACAAGCAGCTTTTTTCGCTGTGCAAAGGAAAAAAAGCCATCGCAGTCGTCAACAAAACCGATCTGCCGCAGCAGTTGGATACAAAGATATTAGACACAGTGTTTAATAAAATAGTCCCGATCAGCGCCAAGATGCAGGACGGTCTTACCGAATTGGAAGCCGCTGTTGCCGAGGTGCTGGGGACTGCCGATTTTGACACCGCCGCCCCAACCTTGATGAACGAACGGCAAAACGCCTGCTGCCGTTCGGCGCTCGAACACTTAAACGAAGCGCACGACGCGCTTGCCGCAGGTGTCACGCGCGACGCGGTGCAGGTGTGTATGGATGCGGCGATCGAGGAGCTCGATGCGCTCACCGGCAAACGCGCCACGGAATCCGTCGTGGATGCGGTCTTTGCACAGTTCTGCGTCGGCAAGTGAAAATCAGATGTCAGAAGTTAGAAAACAGAAATCAGATGCGGTGCAGTTGGGTTTTTCACAAAACCGCATGTTTATATAAACTTTCGGCTGCGAAATAAATTAAAATTTTGCTGAATCCTGTAGGGCGGGGGCTTTGCTCCCGCCGAGACAGAAGTCGCATACACGGCGCGAGCAGATTCTCCGAATCCCGAACCCTTTTGTCGCTTCGCGACATTTCCCCTAACAGGGGAATCACCCGCGCCCTACCACTACGGATTTTATTTTTTCTGCGCAGCCGCACCGTCTCGGAAAACCGCCTGTATCGCTTCTGACATCTAACCTCTGTATTCTGTATTCTGATAAGGGAACATAACTATGGACTATTTTGCAAAACAATATGACGTTGCCGTGATCGGCGCGGGGCACGCGGGCATTGAAGCCGGCCTTGCCGCCGCGAGACTCGGCTGCACGGTCGGGGTGTTCACCATCAACCTTGACTGGATCGGGAACATGCCCTGCAACCCCTCTATCGGCGGCACGTCAAAGGGACATCTGGTGCGCGAGATCGACGCGCTCGGCGGCGAAATGGGCAAGGCGGCGGACAAAACGGAAATTCAGTCGCGCATGCTCAACCGCGGTAAGGGTCCTGCTGTGCACTCCCTGCGCGCGCAGATCGACCGCCGCGAATATGCAAAATACATGAAGCACGCGCTCGAACGCCAGGAGCGATTGGATGTACGCCAAGCGGAAATCGTCGACCTGTACCGCGCGGACGACGGGCTTTGGACGCTTAAAACGCGGCTCGAAGCCATTTACTCGGCGAAATGCGTTGTCCTCGCAACGGGGACGTTCCTCGGCGGGCGTATCTACATCGGCGACATCTCTTACGAAAGCGGTCCGGACGGTATGTTCCCCGCAACGGCGCTTTCTGCGGCGCTCAAACGCCTGCACATCCCCCTGCGCCGCTTTAAAACGGGTACGCCCGCACGCGTCAACCGCCGCAGCGTGGATTTTTCCGGGATGGAGGTGCAAAAAGGCGACGAAGCGACTGTGCCGTTTTCTTTCGATACGGAGACCCCGCCCGAAAATAAGGCGGATTGCTACATCACTTATACGAACGACGCGACCAAGCAGGTCATTCTCGAAAATATCGACTCGTCCCCCCTCTACGGCGGCAAAATTCACGGCGTGGGGCCGCGCTACTGCCCCAGCTTTGAGGATAAGGTCATGCGCTTCCCCGACAAGGAACGCCACCAGCTGTTTGTAGAGCCCTGCGGCTTAGATACCGAGGAAATGTATTTGCAGGGGATGTCCTCTTCCCTGCCCGAAGCCGTGCAGCTGCAATTTTTGCGCACGATCCCGGGGCTCGAACACGTGGAGATCATGCGCACTGCCTACGCGATCGAATACGACTGCGTCGACCCGCTCGCGCTGTCTCCCTCGCTGGAATTTCTCGATCTGGAAGGCCTGTTCGGCGCGGGGCAGTTCAACGGCTCGTCCGGCTACGAGGAGGCGGCGGCGCAGGGCCTGATCGCGGGCATCAACGCCGCGCGCAAGGTGCAGGGGAAAGACCCTTTCGTGCTCGACCGCGCCACGTCCTACATCGGCACGCTCATTGACGATCTCGTGACCAAGGGCTGTGCCGACCCCTACCGCATGATGACCTCGCGCTCGGAATACCGCCTTTTGCTGCGGCAGGACAACGCCGACCTGCGCCTGACGCCTATGGGCCACGAGCTCGGGCTGGTCTCGGACGAAAAATACGCCCGATTTCTCAAAAAGGCCGGGCAGATCGAAGCCGAACGACGCCGCGCCGAGGAAACGACCATCCCGCCGAGCGACGGCTTGCAGGCGCTGCTTGTTTCACGTGAAACATCGCCGATGAAAACGGGCATGAAGCTGGCGGAGCTTCTGCGCCGCCCGCAGCTGGACTATGATGTGCTCGCGCCCTTTGACCCGACGCGCCCCGACCTGCCGAACGCCGTGTTTGAGCAGGTGGAGATCGCGCTCAAATACGAGGGCTACATCCGCCGTCAGGAGGCGCAGGTGCGCGAAATGCGTCGCTTGGAGGGCAAACGCATCCCCGACGGTATCTGCTATGACAACATCGACGGTCTGCGGCTCGAAGCGCGCGAAAAGCTCGGTAAGGCGCGCCCGCAGAACGTCGGGCAGGCGTCGCGCATCAGCGGCGTCTCCCCCGCCGACATCTCCGTTTTGCTCATTTACCTTGCCAAGGAGGGGTATTGATGCTCAATTTTCCGCTGTTGGAACGCACGCTCGCCGCGCACGGTGTGACGCTCGGCAAAGAAGCTCTCGCGCGGCTCGACCTGTATGCCGAACGGCTGATCGAAACCAACCGCCGATTCAATCTGACCGCCGTGACCGACCCCGACGAGGTCACGGTCAAGCACTTTGCGGATTCGCTGGTGCTGCTCGGGAAAACGGATATCCCTAAAGGCGCGTCGCTTTTGGACGTCGGCACGGGCGCAGGCTTTCCGGGACTGGCACTCAAGCTCGCGCGACCCGACCTGCAAGTTGCTTTTTTGGACGGCACGCGCAAAAAGCTGGGCTTTATTTCGTCCGTCCTCGAAGAAACGGGGCTCGCCGGCGAAACCCTGCACCTGCGCGCCGAGGAAGCAGGAAAACTGCCGGAATACCGCGAAAAATTTGACTTCGTGACGGCGCGCGCCGTGGCGGATATGGCGGTGCTTTCGGAATACTGCCTCCCTTTCGTGCGCGTGGGCGGGCTGTTTCTCGCCATGAAATCCGCCGCCGCCGAAGAGGAAATTCAAAACGCGGCGGGCGCAGTTCGGCTGCTCGGCGGGAAGGCGGAGCAAAATCTTTTGTTTGATCTCGTCGAAAACACGCCGCGGCGCATTGTTTTTGTGCGGAAAATATCGCAAACTCCGGCAAAATACCCGCGTGCTTCCGCAAAAATCGCGAAAAGCCCCTTAAAATAAAGGAAAAAAGCCGTGAATTGCCGCGTTTTCGGACGAACGCTTTTTCTTTACAAATCCGCCCCGCCCGTGCTAAGCTAATGCTGTCGGGCGGGGAAATTTTTCAAAGCCTTCGCTTGGACAAGCCGGGCGGGGCGCTTTCCCCGACGGGATTCTGTGTAAAGGAAAGGGCGGCTTTCGCCCGCGGAAAAAAGGATGAAAACACCGAAGGTCAAAAGCGCGGGTCAGATCTTCCTGATCCCGCAGGAAAACATAGCGCCGAATCCCAACCAGCCGCGGCAGCGGTTCGATTACGACGAGCTGGAGGGGCTGGCGCAAAGCATCCGGCAGAACGGCATTTTACAGCCGATCACGGTGCGCCAGACCGAAACAGGCTTCGAGCTGATCTCGGGCGAACGGCGGCTGCGTGCGGCGCGGCTTGTGGGGCTTACCAAGATCCCCGCCATCGTTGCCGAGCTCGACAACAAAAATTCCGCCGTGTTTTCACTCATTGAAAACCTGCAAAGGCAGGATCTTGATTGCTTTGAGGAGGCGGAGGCGATCGACCGCCTGGTGACGGACTACGGCATGAGCCGCGAGGAACTCAGCCGCAAGCTCGGCAAAGCGCCGTCTACCCTCTCTAACAAGCTGCGGCTTCTCCGCCTGCCGGAGGACATGCGCTACAGGCTAACGCGCGGCGGACTTTCGGAGCGCCATGCACGGGCGCTTTTACAGCTTGACAACGACGGACAGCGCGCGCGTGCGCTGGGGATCATGCTCGACCGCCATCTGACTGTGCAGGAAAGCGAACGGCTTGTCGAGCAGATGCTCGCGAAAACCGGCAAAAACCGCACGAACTTCCGCGGGGTGCGCGATGTGCGCGTGTTTATCAACACCTTGAACCACGCCGTGGACGCCATTCGGCGCGCAGGCGTGGATGCAGACGCCGCCAAGAGCGAAACGCCGGAATACATCGAATACGTCGTGCGTATCCCGAAATTAGAACAGCTCAAGCTTCCCCTCTCTGCGGAGGACGAGGCGGTCTGAAGGCAGATTTCAGACATCAGAAATCAGAGGTCAGAAGTGCGGCGGGACAGGTTCACCGAAGCCGAAAATCAGCGACCCCGTAGGGACAGCCCTTGCGGCTGGCCGTTTTCAGAAGTCGGATTTCAGAAATCAGAGGGCAGAAGTGCGGAGGGACAGGTTCACCGAAGCCGAAAATCAGCGACCCCGTAGGGACAGCCCTTGCGGCTGTCCGCTTTCAGAAGTCGGATTTCAGAAATCAGAGGTCAGATGTGCGGCGGGAGCAAGCCCCCGCCCTACACACTGCACATTTCTCCGCGCAGCGGCGGCGCTGCAAAAGGCTTACCTTTCCGCGTCTGATTTTTCGCCTCTCACCGCTCCTCTCTGAATCCTGCCCGCCCCGCGCCGCAGGCGGCGCGCTAACTTCGTAAAACGTGGGCGGCGGCCCACCCCTGTCGCCGTTCCGTTTTAAATATCCATATCCTTCTCTTTCACACCCCACATCCACAGCGGAACAGCGGTTCGGGCATATTGCCCGGCCGCTGTTTCGCCTTTTAGATATTAGATTACAGATATTAGACGTTAGATGCGGTGCAGGCGGATTTTACGCAAAGCCGCGGCTGCGCAAAAAATATAATCTGAAGCGGTAGGGGCGGGTGATCGAAATTTCGGTTTCCCGCACAGCCGCTGCTTCGCCTTTTAGATATTAGATTACAGATATTAGACGTTAGATGCGGTGCAGGCGGATTTTACGCAAAGCCGCGGCTGCGCAAAAAATATAATCTGAAGCGGTAGGGGCGGGTGATCGAAATTTCGGTTTCCCGCACAGCCGCGGCTTTGCACGAATCCGCTCATACCGCTTCTAATCCCTGTATTCTGACCTCTGACTTTTGGAAGCGCCCCCTCACACCGTATGTTCCACGTGAAACATCGAAAGCTTCTGTTTGTGCCCAACGGGGACGTACGGATTTTCAGTTAGGGCTTCCCCGGCAGAGACGGCCGCTGTCGCGGATACCGGGCGCAGCGAGACAGGGCGAGAAAAAAATCGCGGTTTGCAGCCGAAAAAATCCAAACGGCAAACCTTCCCGACGGCTCTGATATCTGCATTCTGAAGTCTGATTTCTGAAAGCGTGTCCCGAAAAACGGACTTTGCGGGAAAAAAGACTTTCCTTTTAGGTTGGTTTATGCTATACTATAAAAACATGAAGTGAGAGCCTGTTTGCGGGAGGCGCCGTCCGCCCCCGCGCGGCTTACGGGCAGCGTATGCGCTCGGACAAGTCCAATTTTTCGGAGCTGAAAAAACCCTATGGCAAAAACCATTTCCATAATCAACCAAAAAGGCGGCGTGGGCAAGACCACCACGGCGGTCAACCTGTCGGCGGCAGTCGGGGCGCTCGGCAAAAAGGTGCTTATCTGCGACGTGGACCCGCAGGGCAACACCACCAGCGGCTACGGCGTAAACAAGCGGTCGATCCAAACCTCCGCCTACGATGTTCTTATCAACGAAGCGCCGACAGCGCAGGGAATAATCAACACAAAGTTTAAAAATGTCGATATTTTACCGTCGGATATCAATTTGGCAGGGGCGGAGGTCGAGCTCATCGGCTTAGACCGCCGCGAAAGCCGACTGAAAACGGCGCTCGCGAGCGTATGGGAACAGTATGACTTTGTTTTTTTGGACTGCCCGCCCTCGCTGGGGCTTATCACCATCAATGCCCTTTGTGCATCCGACAGCTTTTTGGTGCCCATCCAATGTGAATACTATGCGCTTGAGGGCTTGGCACAGCTCATGGCGACGGTGCGGCAGATCAAACGGCTTTATAACCCGCAGCTGGAGCTCGAGGGCGTGCTGCTGACGATGTACGACGGGCGGCTGAACCTGACGGCGCAGGTGGTCGAGCAGGTCAAAAAATTTTTCCCGCAGAAGGTTTACCGTTCCACGATCCCGCGCAATGTCCGGCTTTCGGAAGCGCCGAGCTTCGGCCAACCTGTGCTGTATTACGACAAAGCCTCCAAGGGCGCGCGGGCCTATGAAGCGTTCGCCGAGGAGTTTCTCAAAAAACAAAGGCATTGACGCGTGGGTGTCATGCGGAAAGGATCGGGCTATGAAACGACGAATGTACGCAGTATGTGCGGTGCTTTTGCTGCTTGCGGCGGCCTTGACCGCCTGCGGGCAGCGAGAGTTTGTGAAAGACGATTCTGCGCCGACTGCGGCGGAATCCACCACCGCCGAGACGACCACTGCCCCCGCCGAAGAGGACGGCTTTGTATTTGCGGCGAATATCCGTATGGGGACGAGCATAGCCGAGGTGCAGGCGGCGATCGGGCAGGTCACGGATGTGACGACTGCCGATGACGGGCGGCAGCAATTTGCCAACGAATTTTCGGGCGTGTTTATCAACTATTCCACGACGAAATCCGTGATCTTCATGTTCAGCGCCGACGGTGCGCGTCTGGAGCAGATCCAATTCCGCGGCGCGACGGGGACCGACGGCGCGAACACCGTAGATGCGGTTGCGCTGTTCGACGTCCGCTACGGCGCGCATGCCGAATACGAGGGCAACTACCCCAACTGTATCTGGAAGCTGGATGATGTGTATGTGGTGCTCTCCGAGATCGATGAAAACAATTACGCCGTAACGTACACGCAAGAGGATTATTTTGAAGAAGCCTACCCCAACGAGGCGGAGACCTATCGCCGCGCGGCGGGTACTTGATGCAATAAGCGGGAAAGGGATATGTAATATGGCAAAAAAAGGCGGGCTCGGCAAGGGCGTGGATGCACTGTTCTTCGACAACGCGGTCGAGGAGGGCGTCGTGACCCTGCCGCTTTCGGAGATCGAACCCAACCGCGCACAGCCGCGCAAGGCCTTTGACGAGGCTGCGCTTTCCGAGCTTTCGGCAAGCATCGCCGCGCACGGCGTTTTGCAGCCGCTGCTCGTGCGGCCGCGCGCAGAGGGCGGCTATCGGCTGGTCGCGGGCGAACGGCGCTACCGCGCCGCACGCATGGCGGGGCTTAATGAGGTTCCTGTGACCGTGCGGGAGATGACCGACGAGGAGGAAAGCATATTCGCGCTCATTGAGAATTTACAGCGCGAGGACCTGAATCCGCTTGAAGAAGCCGAGGGCTTGCAGCAGCTCATCACGCGCTTTGGTTTGACGCAGGAGCAGGCGGCTGCGCGCGTGGGCAAAAGCCGCACCGCCGTAACGAACGCCCTGCGCCTTTTGCAGCTGCCGGAGGAAACGGCTGCGCTCGTGCGCGAGGGGAAGCTCTCCATGGGGCATGCGCGCGCACTGCTTGCGGTGGAGGACGAGACGCAGCTCACGGCGTTTGCCCGGCAAATCGTGCAAAGCGGCGCGTCGGTGCGCGAGACCGAGAGACTCGTAAAAGCGGCGGGGCGCGAAAAAAAACCGGTCGAGCACCGCGCGAAAAAACGCGACCGCTTTTATACGGAGGTCGAGCTTGCGCTTCGCGAAACGCTCGGCAGAACGGTCAAGGTGTATGTAGGCAAGGGCGGCAGAGGGACGCTGGAGATCGAATTTTTCGGCACGGACGACCTCAAAAAGCTCGCCGCCGCGTTCGACGAGGCGTAAGACGCAAACGGAAAGGGAAAAATACAGGGCGACCTGTTTTTCGGAGGCAAAGAACATATGCTGGATATCAAATTTGTACGGGAGAACCCGGAGATTGTCAAAGAAAACATCCGCAAGAAATTTCAGGACGAAAAGCTGCCGCTGGTAGACGAAGCGATCGACCTCGACCGCCGCTACCGTGAATGCAAGGGCCGCGCGGATCAGCTTCGCGCCGACCGCAACCGCATCAGCAAGCAGATCGGCGCGCTCATGGCAAAGGGGCAGCGCGAGGAAGCGGAGGCGACCAAGAAGCAGGTCACCGAGATGGCGGACGAATTGAAATCGCTCGAAGAAAAAGAGACCGAGCTTTCCGCACAGCTTCGCGAACGGATGCTCGTCATCCCGAATATCATCGGCCCGGATGTGCCCATCGGCCGCGACGACAGCGAAAACGTTGAGCGCGAGCGCTTCGGCGAGCCGGCAGTGCCGGAGTTCGAGATCCCCTACCACGTGGACATCATGGAAAGCTTTGACGGCATTGACCTTGATTCCGCACGCAAGACAAGCGGCAACGGCTTTTACTATCTCAAGGGCGACATCGCGCGGCTGCATTCGGCGATCCTCTCCTACGCGCGCGACTTTATGATCGACCGCGGCTTTACCTATTATGTCCCGCCGTTTATGATCCGCAGCGACGTCGTGACGGGCGTGATGAGCTTTGCGGAAATGGAAAACATGATGTATAAGATCGAGGGCGAGGATCTGTATTTGATCGGCACGAGCGAGCACTCGATGATCGGCAAATTCATTGACACGATCCTGCCCGAAAGCGATCTGCCGCAGACGCTCACAAGCTATTCGCCCTGCTTCCGCAAGGAGGTCGGCGCGCACGGCATCGAGGAGCGCGGCGTGTACCGCATCCACCAGTT
>CALWVN010000015.1 GCA_944384995.1 uncultured Clostridia bacterium
CTTGCAGTAACTGAACGCGTCATAATCAATGACTTCCAGACCTTCGGGAAGATTGATTTCTTTAAGCGCCGAGCATCCCCTGAAGCAGCTCCAGCCTATTTTTTTAAGGCTTTGGGGGAGCGTGACCTTTTCCAGCGCAAAGTACGACACAAAAGCGTAGTGGATTTCTTCCACGCCTTCCGGAATAATAATTTCCTTGGTTGTGGTGTTGGAAAAAGAAGCGTCGTCCGGATGCAGCTGCTCGATTTTCAAAACCGGTTTGCCGTCAATCTCCGCCGGGAATTCCCACACGGGATCTTCGCTGCTGCATCCTGTGATTACGGCATATTCTGTGCCGTCATCGGCCCTGTAAATCTTCCATCTGAGCTGTTCCTCAGGTAAAGGCTCTGCAAATGCAGGCACTGCCGCCGTAAATAAAAACAGGATCGAAATGAAAACGGATACGAATATTTTTGTAGGTTTCATAATTTTTCCTTTCCGCCGCAATATGCGGCAAAGCCGTTTAATTGGGGGTCAGCTGTTCCCAGCCAAAGGGAGCGGAGCCCTGCGAGCCGAAATAAAATTCGTCCCCGTTCTGATATACCGTATCAAATTCGGTGCCGACCTTGATGGTGGAGCCGTCGGCAGTGGTGTATTCGTTCCGGTCGTAGATAAAGTCGCTCCAGTCGTTCGCCCAGTCGTCCGAGGTGTAGCCGGAAGAATCGTAATCATTTAGATAAGACTGTGCCTGCGCTTCGGTCATGGCGGCAATAGAGTTTGCCTGCTGCTTCATGAGCATACTGCGGATTTGGCTTCCGTACGCCTGCTTGACATAGTTGAACTCATTGCGTATCACCGCGTTTTGGGTGATCATCTCATACTGCGGGCGGTATTTTTCCAGCGTCGCCTCGTCCGGCGCGGAAAACACCGTTATCCCCGGAACCGCCCACGGGATATACACAAAGCTCGTTCCGTAGCTCGGGCTGATATACTCCGCCGCTATGCAAAGCGCCATGGCGTCCGCCAGATAGCTTTGCCCGTCGCTTCCGGTATAGCGGTACCGGCGCATGGAGACCGTGCCCTCGCTCCCGGACGCCTGCGCAGTCACCCCGTAGCCTCCTCCGGTCCGGTTGATACCATTGACCAGCGTAGTGAGATAGGTCTGTGCCGTCTGATCGAGGAGCGACTGCACCTCATCCGGCACCGGATCTTCCTTTACCACCGTTCCGCCGGTGCCCAAGAGGCCGTTGAAGCACAGATCCAGTACCTGCCCGGCGTTTTTATAGGCAAGGTGGACGATATAGGTTTCTCTGTCGGTATAGTCCCGATGAGGGAACAACCCTGAGGTGTCATAGCTTTGCAGATAATCGTGAGCGGTTTGAATCAGAACCGCTGCCTTTTGGTCAGGGCTTGTAAACACAATATTGGCGATACAGGGATTATTGGTGGACACAAAGCTCCAGTCGCACTGCACCTGTGCCGTCCAGCCGTAGGGCAGTACGGCGTCCATGACCGGAACGCCGGTGGTAGGGTCGGTAAGGGTGGTATAAGTCCCGAAAGAGCCGCTGTAGTCTGAAGTATCAAGCTGGGAGAGATCCTGCTTGACCTGCTCTGAGGTATCATTGGATGAACTTCCTGTATCTTCGCCGCTTATTTCGCCGGTTGCTTCGCCGCCGGAATAAGAACAGGCAGTAAGGAGCAGAACTGCCGCAAAACACAGACACGCCAATGTCTTGATCTTCTTCATGGTTTTCCTCCTCAATCTCTTTGTTGCCAGTGAGGGCAGTTGCTGCCGTCGAGTCCCTCCTTTGCACACTCGTTGCACAGAAGGATCCAACCGCTGCCGGAGCGATAATTGAAATAGCTCTTGGTATCGCCCGGTCCGGTCTTCTTTTTATTGCCGAACATGCTGTTCCAACCGTCGCAGATGTTGTTCCATAAATTTGACCAGACGGACATATCTCCGGGATCGCTCGATGTATTATCAGACTTTCCGCCGGTAATGATCCAGTTAAGAGCGTGCGCGGGAGAGTTGAACATGATTTTTGTAAAATTCCATATATCGCTCATCAGCCCGCCCTGTATCCCGCTGTTGGGAAGCGGCCGTGTCAGGGCGCCCTGGCTGCCGTCCGGGCCGGGACCGGCAATATCCCTGGGCGTAAAGGTGTTGGTCATCATTTTATAGGTGATGTTGTCGGCGTATTCGGTCATGCCATCCGCCATTTCCAACGCATCGCTGGTGTGGCTGTTCATATAGTTGGTACAGACATTGCCGCCCACAAAGTCCCCCACTGCTCCCACGGCAGGCGCCGCTGCGGAAGCAGCGCCGATGTTGCTGGTAAGCAAACCTCCGGCCTTGAAGCTGTAATGGGTCCAGACCATAGAAGGGTGGGTGTGTCCGGTGTCTGTAAAGGTTCGTATCGTATCCACCGTGTTGATGGTATCAACTGTTCTGGTGATGTAGCCGTTAGAACGGAGAGATTCACCCGCCTGCTGCAGCCGGTTTCCGGCAGCCTGATATTGGCTGGGCTGACGGCGTCCCAGCGACGTCATACTGTTTGCCAGAGCGTCCTGTCCCTGACCGATGCCGGTGCCCACAATGCTCGGACTCATATCGTCCACGATATTCCCTCCGCCGCTTGTGCCGCTGTCGGTATCCCGCGGGCGGAAACGGAAGCTTGAAGAAAGATCTTCCCAGCCCTGCCGCAGCCGATCCATGAAGCCGGACGGGGCGCCCGCCTGCGATTCCCGGAACTGGCTTGAGACCGTGTGCCCGGAAGAGGTTCCGGAACGGGAGGATTCCACAAACTCCCGATGCGCCGCGCCGAGGGAATAGTCGCCGTCCTGCGCATATGCCGGCACAGCAGCCGACGCAAAAACCAGAACCATCGCCGTAAAAACGCTCAAGGTTTTGGACAAGAGTTTCTTTTTCATTGCTTTCCCTCCTCCATCAGTTTTTTGTATTCCTCTATCGAGGCAAGTAGGTCATCAAGACCGTCCTGCGCTGCCGCGCACTCGCCGGCATAATCCAGAAAAGCCGTCGCTTGCTCCGTATGGCCCAACGCATAGGCGGTAAGCGCATAATAATAGTTGGCATAAGGATTTTCCGGTTCCATCTCCAGAGTCTTTGACAGATAATACGCCGCCTGCACATACTGGTCGGTCTCATAACAGGAGTATCCCGCAAAATACATCAGATAGGGGTCAAAGGGGCAGTCATAAGCGGCGTCCTGCGCCTTGCTGCACAGTGAAGCATCCACCTTTCCGTTGTTTTGCCGGTACATCGCTTCAATTAAAAGACTGTAACATTCCTCATCCTTGCTTTCGACTTTGTTAAAGCACGGGATTGCCGAGTAATATTCTTCCTGCGCCAAAAGAAGCTTTCCCTCCAAAACCGAACGATCGTCGCAGTAGGGCAGGCCGCTGATTTTTTCCTTTGCCTCATCGTATTTTCCATCCAGAATCATCCGGTCAATATCCGCTGCGACGACGCTGTCCCATAGATCGTTATCCCCTTGATTTTCCTCCGTCATCAAAACGTCAGACTGCGCAGACTCGTCGAAGTGCGGCATACCGGGGGCGCCAAACAGGGCGCTTACCAGAAAGGAGACGGTAGCGACCGCAACGCCGATGAAAGCCATTTTCCCGGACAGCTTTTCCCTAAAGAAACATATGCCCACTAGGGCGGCAGCAGCCAGCAGAAAGGCGAGCGTCCCCCAAAGCGTAAACCCGGTCACAAGCAGCAGCAACAGGGTCAGTACTGTGAAAACGGCTGTTATAATTTTGAGCATTCTGTCCGCCTCCTTTCACTCTGCGGATTCGGCAGTTCCGTCCGCCGTTTCATACATATTTTGCTTGACTTCGTATAGAAACTCATTGATATAATAGGAAAAACTTACATAGCCCGCCGAGGGGTGATAGCCCATATCATCCAGCATTTCGTCCATTTCCTCGGTGACCCGCAGCGCATCGGCGTATCGCCCTACACCGTTGTAGGCGACTGCCAGTTCGATGCGGACAAAGGGGTTACTGGGATCGAGTTCAATGCTTCTTTCCAAATCCGGTATCGCATCCTCAAAGAGCTTTCCCTGCACCTTGTTGAAGCCGCGGATATACAGCACATACGGCAGATCGGGATGCTGTTCCAGCATCTTGTTTGCCTGAACGATGGCCGACCCCGGGTTGCTGCCCAGGTCGCCCCCGCCGTCCTGCCAGAGCAGCAGGTAGTCATATATCACCGGATCGTCGAGCAGCTTCTGCCGCTGTTCATCGGTAAACACCTTGCTGTAAAAATACTGAAATCCGCAGAACTGGGGATTTGGCGCCGTATAGTAGCTGAAGATATATTCCAAGAAGGTGCCAATCGCAGAATCCGCCGCGCTGATCTGCTCCGGATCCTCCGAGTTTTTGATAATGTCGGCAAGTTTTAATGCGCTGTCTATGGCAATGTCCGGGTCACGGGGGAGCATCCCCACCGCAAGGTAACCGAGGTTGTCGATGTCGTCCGGATATTTCTCGGCAAACTCCTGCGCCTCTTTGAGCGCCTCGTCATATTTGCCCTCTCCGTGCAGGAGGCTGATATGTAGGGATTCGATTTCTTTTGCGCTGACCTCGGGGAAAAAGTCTTCCAAAAACGCAAGCGCACCCTTTTCATCCCCCGCATTCATATATATTTGGGTAAAAAAGGCTTTGAACGAAAGAATTTTTTCGGTTTCATCCTCTTTTGTGTTATCACGGATCATACCGGAAAACCGTTCCAAAGTATCCCGGTCAAGGGCGGTATTTCCGGCCTCTCCCAATATCCACATAATTTCCGTCGTCATCGCCTGAATATAAAAATCATCAGGATACTGATTGGCAAGCTCCGAAGCAATATTCAACGCCTTACTGCTTTTATTGTCCTCACGGAACAGCCAGTAATACGACTCTACGATTTTTCGCCGATCCAGCATGCGTACAGCAATGGAAACTGCGTCCTCCAGTTCCTTTCTTTCTTCTTCGTCAAGCTCAGTAGGAAGAACCATGCGTTTTTGCACAATTCCGTAGCTGATCAGGCGGTGCAGCGCTGTCCGCTTTTCACTCGCGTTTTCAACTGAAAGCAGAGCCTCCAGCAGATAATCCGATTCCACCCCCTCGTTAATGAGCCGCTTGAGCTGTGCCGCCGGCTCATCGGTCGCAAGCGCGCTAAGAATAAGGATCTGGGTGTCACCGGTATTGGCGGCAAGGGCTTCCTTAAGGCCTTCTCCATCCGTAAGATATCCCTGCCATGCCGCCGTCAGAGTACGGGCGTAGTCGTAATAGAGAGAAGCGGTGATATAATCGTTTCTTGAAAAAGCATTGTCACCTGCTTCAAGATAAGCGTCTATTGAGGATATCGCGGCGTATGGGCGATATTTGCCGTCGGTGCCGTTGGGATTGTTGTTTATGTTGTAAAGATTACCCGCTATGAAAATGCCGAAAAGCACCAGAGAACAGGCGCTTGCAGCCAGAGCAGGAACAAAAAGTCTGTGCTTGGGCTCTGGCAGCTTCTCTTCATCCAAAACCGGAACACCCTGCGCAGCGGTGACTTCAACATGCTCTGCTTTATCTTTCTGTTTTTTTCTCTGTTTTTTGCGGGGATTCTCAAAACATCGTTTTATTGCAAAATGGTATGCAGGCAGTAAAATCATCCATTGCAGGACCGCCGCCACAAAACATAACAAAAATTGCCTTGGCAAAGCCGCAAAAAAGCTGCTGCCGGAAAACAGATAGTCAAACAGAACCCCCATCAGCTTGGACACGCCATAGCTGACATATACCGCCAGAAAAGCAAGGGGATGCCGCACCCAAAGCAGCACGGAAGAGCCTTTCGGGAACAGATTCACTTCTGCGTCGCCGTGAGAAGCAATGGCAAGCCGCCCAAGTGCAAGCATGAAAAGAAAACTCTCTACCGCTGACAGCAGGACAAAAGCGTCTGTTGGCATTTCACCCTCGGTACGGGAAACAACCCACTGCATGGCAGTATAGATCACAAGCATGGGTAAGATGCCGTTTAAAAACTGCTTTGGCAGAATACGCAGCGCTTTTTTGGGAGCATATTCCTCATTAAGTGCCGCTCCGAAGGCAAAGCACAAAAATACCCAGCCTACAAAAGAACCGACCATCTTGGTGAAAAAGGCCTCGGTTTCCCCTAAGAGTGACCCTTTTATAAGCGCAGCGAACGCTGAGACCATGGTGGGGCAGACGGCCATAGCAAGAATGGAAAGATACAGCCATACAGCGCCCCTGCCGCAGAAAAATGAAAAAAACTTTTTCATGCGTTCTCCTCCTTTTTCTTACTTTACTATGATTGTATAAAAAATATCGGAGGTTTTGCAGTTCCCATCTGTGCCATTCTTTTAAAAACAGGGGTTCACATATGTGACATTTTATAAAATAAACAAAAAAAGGCCGCTTTCTTTGTGGAAAGCGGCACTCTACCTAAACGAATTTATTCTGCTGTAAAATTCATATAGCTCTGGAACAAACCGAGTCTCGTCTTTGTTTCGGTCTTTTCATAGATAGAGGCGATATAGCGCTGTAGCATCCGGCGGGAGATATACAGGTTGTCGGCAATTTCCTGTACGCCGTCCTCGGTGGTCAGTAATTTTTCCAACACTTCCGTTTCGCGGGGCGTTAGAGAACAGTGCTGTGCATACAGGTTCAGTCGTTCTTGCGGGGAGAGCGTGGGACTTTCGGAAGTCAGTTTCTCTGTCGGTTTGGGAGAAACGGCGGCACTGCTCAGATACGGCAGCAATACCAGCAGGATCAGGATGGACAGCAGACAGCTCACTACAGCCAACACCGTATTACCGACCGCGTCATAGATGGTTAACGCCGGCAGGACAGTCGCTGCCACAGTAAAGCTGCGCACAATGCGCCCCATACCTGCCCACAACTCCGGGTTGCCGCTTTTGGGCGCAAAATCCAGAAACATCACCGTTAAAAAGATCACATAAAAGCCGCTGTACAGATACATCAGCGCAGTACCGGCAAAATAGCTGACTTTATCCGAAAGAAAGAACATACAGACGGATGAAAGCAGGATCGTACATACGGCAGAAAGGGGAAGATATTTCCTTTCCCGGATATCTGCAAGAAACCCTGCCAGAATCAGCCCCAGTGCATAGAACAGACGAACACCGCCGTAAACGTCATAAGATTTTTCGGCGTTAAAGGCCGTCAGCACACTGTCAATCATTCCCGCCACAAGGCTCATAAGCACCACGGCGATGATCAGAAGCAGTGATTTTTTGAAATCTTTTTTGGTATCAGACGAATAGGGCAAAGGATTTTCCAAGATCCAGTCTTTTGGTGCTTTCATAATAAAATACATGACAAACGCAACACTCAAAAGAATGCTAATGATAAAGATGACAGACTGGGGGATCAAATTCTGTACCACAAACTGTAACAGGATCGCCGCTCCCATACCCGTTCCGATCAATCGTCCCGTATATCGGCTTGCGGCAAAATACATGGCTGTATTGTAATACACACACCCACTGATATGACCGGTCAGCAGCAGGGCTGCGGAAGAGCTTGTCAGAAACAGTGCCGGCTGGTCTGCAAAAAGCAAAACCACGGCCGCCCCAAGGCATAGGATGCCGATAACGGTCTGCGCTGTTTTTCTGGATTTTTCTTTTTTACAGAGGCGGCGCAGCAGAGAAAACGAAAGAAAACCCAATCCGGTGCAGACAAGCCCAAAGGTATATACGGGATTTACGGAACTGCTTCCGAGAATCACGGCACAGCGCTCGTTGATAAACGCCTCCGTCAGCATAAAGGCAAAAAAGCATAATGCAAAACAGATTGCGCAAAGCAGCTCTGAGGATGTGATTTTCTGCCGCTTCATGATTCTGCCTCCTTACTGAGCTCCACTACATCGCCGATTTCGCAGTGAAGCGCCCTGCAGATCCGCTCTAAAATCTCAAGGCTCACATATTCGTCATGGCTGAGCTTTGCAATGGTGGAAGCCGAAACACCTGCCATTTCAGTTAAGGAGGATTTTTTTATTTTCATATCGATCAGCCGTTTCCACAGTTTGTTATATTGTACTGCCATACGGTTCACCTCATTGTCATGATAAGGGTAGTATAGCACAAAGTTTGCGAAATCTCAATGAATTTCCTGATTTCTCGTAAAATATGTTTAGATCGCATTTTCCATCATTATATCAAGGGTTTTGTCATCTTCCTTCGTTTCTGTGTTGTTTTGTGAAAATCCATCGAGATATGCTTTCGTATGCGAAAGCATATTTGTTCTGTTGGAAATCGAAAAATAGAGGCTGAAAAAGCTTGATTTCAAGCTGCTTTTAAGGCATAAACTTTGAGGGGCAAGGTGTTTGTACCTTACCCCTCGTTTTTGTGTTTCAAAGCGTTACAGGTTTGAAGACACCGCTTTCCTATCGGCTTCGGTTTATGCGAAAATTACTTCTGCGTTTACGATTTCCACTGCCGATTCACGCAGTGCGTTCATCCTGCCTATCCATTCCATCGGATGTTCGGCTTTCAGTTCTTCGGTTATGCCCTCATGCTCTGCCATCTGTTCTAGCAGTCGGGAAAACATTGCTTCCGCCTGCTTGTCGATATCCGCAAGATAACCGTTCAGCTTACCGCTTGTCAGTAGATTGTAATACCGAACTTTATAGTGCTGTTTAAGATACCTTGCGTGCCGCTGTCCCCATATCCCTATGGGCCTATTTTCTTCGGCTGGCAGAGTGAGGTTTGGAAAGTAATAGTCGCCTTGCAGTGTATAAGTCCCGCCTGTTTCTTCAAATAATGATTTCATTGCAGTTTCCTCCAACTTTAAATTTTAGATTTTCTGCAATATACCGTACCGATTGTCTTTACCACTTGTTTTCAAAACCTTCGTTATGGGACCTCATCATATTGGTCTCCCGCTTTTCGTATACCGTTTTACTTTGACGGTCTGTTTTAGCTGGCAGAAAGATCCCAAAACCGAAACACTTTACACCGCGCCCTGTGCGCCGACACGGCGGTCTTTCCTTTTTTACCCTTGGCAGGCCAACCTTCTGCGTGCACAAAACGAAAATCCTCTCCCTGCCGTCATCGTTTTCGGTGTCCGGCAGATTAAGTTGCCGGCGTTGGTACTTACGCCGTCAGCGCTGCGATGATGCTTGAGTACAGCTTTACGGGGTCTTCTAAAAAGTTGTTTTTAACGACCTCAACCTGCATTCTGTCCGCCACATAGACCGTCAGGCGCATCAGCTCGTTTTGCTCGTCACCCAAAATAAACGTGACGTTATAGCCGCCGTCAGAGAGCTGCTCGGTCAAGATCTTGTTCTCGCGTTTGTTGCGTGCCAGCGTCATCAGCTTGATCGCCGAATTGACCGCCTGCTCGCGCACCGAGCGCGGCAGCGTGGTCTCCAAAAGCTCCGCCGATTCGCGCCCGCGCGCGGTGACGGTGAGCACCTCGTCCTCGTCCTGAATATCGCGGTCAATGTTGCCGGACTTCAAAAGCTCGTCGATCGCTTCGTTCAATTCAAAATAATTGGCAAGCCTTTCGCGCAGCACCGCGTCCACCAGCAGATTTTTCGGCACGGGACGGTCTAAGGCGCGCAGAAGGTAGCACACCAAAAGCCGTATCTCGCTGCGGTTACGCAGCCCGCCTTCTTTCACGCCTGCGTTAAAGGCGTCAAAGGAACTGAAATCCATAATTGCTACTCCGTCTTAACGTAAACCGAATTGCGAAAGTTAATCGCAACCTATATTGTAGAGAAAACAGACAGCTTTGTCAAATAAGTGCGTCCGCAATTTCGGACACGGCGCCGTTTTCGATATACACGCGCGGCACGCGCTTGTTGATGTCACAGCAGAATTCATAGTTGAAGCGGTGGGAAAGGTCTGCGGCCTCCTCGACGGGGATGCGGTTCTCGCCGTCCGTGCCGATGAGCGTCACCTCGTCACCCTGACGGACGTTCGGGATGTTCGTCACGTCCACCATGAACTGATCCATGCAAACTCTGCCCACAATGGGCGCGAACTGCCCGTGGATGAGCACGCGCCCGCGATTGGAGAGCGCGCGCGGGTAGCCGTCGCCGTAGCCAACAGGGATCGTCGCGATCACGGTTTTTCCCTTCGTCACATACGTTGACCCGTAGCTGACTGCAAAGCCCGCGTCCACGGTCTTGACGAACGCGACATGGCTTTTAAGCGACATCGCCGGCACGAGCGGGAAATCCGCCTTGTTGACTTCCTCCGACGGGTACAGCCCGTAGGTCATGATGCCGCTGCGCACCATATCGAGAAAGTCACCGTCAAAATCTATAATGCCCGCGCTGTTGCACATGTGCCGCAGCGGGATGTGCACACCGGCCTTCTCAAGCATATCGAGAAAGCCCAAAAACTTTTCCTTTTGGCGGTTGCAGCTCGTTTTGTCCGCCGCGTCCGCACAGGCAAAATGCGTGAAAATGCCGTCGATCACAAGATCGTCGAGCGCTGCTATGCGCTTGACGGTCTCCACGCCGTCCGCATTCGGCTGCAAACCGATGCGGCCCATACCGGTGTCCACCTTGATGTGCACGCGCGCGGTTTTCCCGAGCTCTGCGGCGCGCGCGGCATACGCTTTTGCCGTGTCATATTGAAAGACCGTGTGCCAAATGTCATGCTCCAGCATCAGGTCAAAATCTGCGGGGAACACAAACCCAAGCACCAAAATGGGGTTGTCGATCCCGTTTCGCCGTAGCTGCGCCGCCTCCTCGGCAGTTGCCACGCCGAACGCATAGGTGCCGATGCGCTTAAGCGCCTTAGCAACGGGCACAGCGCCGTGCCCGTAAGCGTCGGTTTTGATGATCGCCATGACCTTTACGTTCGCGCCAACCTTTTGCATGGCGGTTTGTATGTTTTGGCAGATCGCATCCAAGTCGATCTGCGCATATACGCGCGCGGGAAGCTCCATAGATATTACCTTCTTTATATGATTTGCGAAAGCGGCGCAAGCGCAATGCCCGCCGCCTGAAGCGCGGAACGGATCTTTTGTACGAACAAAAGCGCCTTTTCGCCGTCGCCGTGTACGCATACGGAATCGGCGCGGATGGCGATCTCCTTGCCCGTGATGGTGCGCACCTTGCCCTTCTCTACCATGTCGATCACGCGCGCAATCGCTTCGTCCTCGTCCGTGATCATCGCGCCCGGCTTTGTACGCGGCACCAGCGAGCCGTCCTCCTCATACGCGCGGTCGGCGAATACTTCGCATGCCGTCCGAAGCCCTAAAGCCTTTGCCGCCGCGTGCATTTGGCTCGAAGCAGGACACAGCAGGATAAGGCTGTCATCCGTTTCAGCAACGGCTTCGCAGACCGCTTTGGCGAGCGCGCCGTCCTTGCCCGCCATGTTGTAAAGCGCGCCGTGCGGCTTGACGTGCTGTAAAGTAAGTCCCCTTGCCTTGCAGAATGCTTGTAATGCGCCGATTTGGTATTGCACATATGCTTTTGCTTCTTTCGGGCTTGCGGCAAGATTACGCCGCCCGAAGCCCAAAAGATCGGGAAAGCCCGGATGCGCGCCGATCGCAACGCCGTGTGATTTTAAAAGCGCAACGGTGCGATCCATGACCATCGGGTCGCCCGCGTGAAAGCCGCATGCGACATTTGCCGAGGTGATATACGGCGCGGCCGCTTCATCCGCGCCGATGGTATATGCGCCGAAGCTCTCGCCCATATCGCAGTTTAAGTCGATTTTCGCCATATGCTGCCCTCCTTAAAATTTCAGATCTGTGTTTTTCACGTCCGTGATCAGCATATGCCCCGGTGCGTGCGTAATGCAGAATTCCGGCTTCGAGTGCATCACAATGGATTGCGGTGTGACGCCGCACGCCCAGAATACAGGCGTTTCGCCTGAGTTTATCGTGACCGCGTCGCCGAAGTCGGGCTTCGCAAGATCCACGATGCCGATCGCCGCCGGGTCGCCGATGTGCACCGGCGTGCCGTGCACGCGGGGCATCGAGGCTGTAATGTTGACCGCCTTTACAATCTGGTCATGGGGCAGGGGACGCATGCTCACGACCATGTTCCCCGAAAACACGCCTGCCGGTTCACAGGGGATGTTTGTCAGGTACATCGGCACGTTTTTGCCCTCTTCGATATGCCGCACCGGCACGCCGGATTCCAAAAGCTCCGATTCAAACGAAAACGAACAGCCAATGAGAAACGCCACCAAGTCGTCGCGCCAAAGGTTTTCCACGTTTTCGTATTCACCGATGAGCTCTCCGCGGCGGTATACGCGGTATTTCGGGATGTCCGACGCGATATTGCAGTCTTTGGCGATTTTTTTGAGATAGGGGCTGCCCACGTCCGAAACCTCCAAAATCGGGCAGGGCTTCGGGTTGCGCTGCGCAAACAGCAAAAAGTCGTAGGCTAAATCTTTCGGCAGCACAGCAAGGTTTGCCTGCGCGTATCCCAGGCACATCCCCGAAGTTTGCGTTGCGATCTCGCCCGCGCGGATCTTCAGCCGCACGTCATGAGGGCTTGTATGTGCGTAAGCGTTCATCGAACCAGATCCTTTCCGTATCGAAGCAGCAGGCGGTCAAGCGCGCGCTGCTCTTTTTTGTAAAGCTTTTCGGCTTGATGTGCAGAGACCGCACGGAAATACACCGTGTCGCCCGGGCGGCGCTGCACGATTTTGGGCAGATCGGCGCTTATGACCGTGGCGATCTTGGCATAACCGCCCGTGGTCTGCCGGTCGGCGAGCATCACCATCGGCGTGCCTGCGGGCGGTACCTGAATGCTGCCGAACACGATGCCATCGGAGATGATGTCCACGCCGTCCCTGTATTCAATCTTCGCACCGTCCAATTTACAGCCCATGCGGTCTGTGTTTGCCGTGACACGGTACGGCGCCGATAAAAACGTCTGAAGCCCTGCCTTTGTAAAATAGTCGTCCTGCGGGCCCAAAACGACGCGCACTTCGGCGGTGTCGCCCGCATAGCTTTCTGCGGGAACGCGCACGCGCGGGAGGCGCTCCGGCGGCAAAGCCGGTTCGCGCAGCGTGAGCTCGTCGCCCTTTTGCAGCTTGCGTCCATAAAAACCGCCGATGCCGCATTTCAGATTGGTCGAACGGCTGCCGAGCACGGGCTCGACGTCGATGCCGCCCGCAAAGGCGATATACGTATAAAATCCCGTTTTCGCAGCGGAAAAAGCGAGCACATCCCCTTCATCAGCGAAAACCGTTTGATACATGCGGATCTCTTCGCCCGAAAGGGTCGCGCCCATATCCGCGCCCGTTACGGCAAACAGGCACGGCGCGGTAAATTGGAATTTCCCGCCGAGCATCGCCATTTCAAGCACCGCTTCGTCGGTGAAGTTGCCGACTAAAGCGTTCGCGATGCGGTAAGCGCGCTCATCCATCACGCCCGAAGCGTTAAAGCCGAGATACCCGTAGCCGTTTCTGCCGCCGTCCTGCACGGTGATCAAAGCGCCGGGCGCAAGTACACGTACGCTCATACGCTTTCCTCCGTTCTGCGGCAGACGTAAACGCCCGCGTTCACCTGCTTTTGGATTTCGTCAAACGCCGGCTCGTCAATGGGTACGAATCGGATATATTCGCCTGCCGAAAACAGCACGGGCGGTGTGCGGGACGCGTCGTAGGGCCGCACGGGTGTGGTGCCGATAAGCCGCCAGCCGCCGGGCGACGGAAGGGGATAAATCCCCGTCTGCTCGCCGCCGATGCCCACCGCGCCCGCATGGATCCTCGTGCGCGGGGTCGTAAGGCGCGGACAGAAAATGCGTTCGTCCATGCCGCCCAGATACACAAAGCCCGGCAAAAAGCCGAGCATGTAAATGCGATAGTCCCGCCCTGCGTGCAGGCGCACGACCTCCTCAGCGGAAAGCTTTGCATAGTCGGCGACGTCCTGTAAATCCTCGCCGTTATAGAGCACCGGGACCTCCACTACGGTCTTTTGCGTCTGCGTTTCTGCGGAAAGGGTTTTGCAAAGGCGCAAAAGTTTTTTTTCAAGGCGATCTCCCGAAATCAACATGGGGTCAAACAGCACGGTCAGGGAACGGAAGGTCGGCACACATTCGCGCACGCCGAAAATGCCTTTTTCGCGCACAACGCGATCGAGCGCATGGACCAGCGCGTTCGTGTGCTCGTCGATCTCTTTTCCGAATTCCGCCACCAGCGCGCAGTCGCCGCTTCGCAAGATCTCAGGCTGTTCCATACCGCCGCCTCCTTTGCATAGCAGGATTTATGTTTTATTTTTCCTCAAAAAAACCGAGCTCCAGCGTTTTGTCAAACCAGGTCTTGCACTTGGCTTCGAGCTTCGGCGCGTAGCGGATGCATTCGCGCATTATGGTTACGACGGCTTTGTTGGTTTGCAGATCAAAACCGTCGATCGCGGGGATCGTCCAGCCGTACATGTCTACCATGCCGCTGCGCGCCGCCGCTTTTAGCGCGTCTTCTTCCAACTCTGCGTCGTGCATAATGTCCATATCGCCGCACAAAAACGCAAGCGCTGCGATCAGCGCATAGCAGCCCCAGTCCGAAACGGTGGCGGTGATGATGTGCTCGGCGCCCACGCGCGCCGCGATCCCGCCGCCGCAGCCGCATTCGCAGGTGCCCTTTGCCGCCCGCGGGATATACCGATCCAGATGCTCGGCGATCGTGCCCATACCCAGCTCGTTGCCCAGATCCCCGATGGCGATGTTCAAAACGCCTGCCTTTTGCAGCTTTTCAAATAGGACGTCGCTTTTCGCTTCCAGCGGCGTGGTGCGTTTCCCTACGGAATTGTGGTATTCGCCGATGCGGTTCTCGCCGGGACATTCAATGGCGACGACCGCCGCGGGCAAGCCTTGCTCGAGCAGCGCGTCCGTCTGCGGTTCTGCTTCTGCCTTATCTTTCGTGAAAGGGAATACCGCCATGGAAACGGGGTTTGCCCGCAGGTCTTCGATCGAGGTGTAAAGGTGCAGCCCTACCACGCGCGAGAGCGCTTCCACGGCGGGCAGATTCTCATGCTGGCAGATGACCACGGGCTTTGCACCGAAGGCGAGAACGAGCGCGCGCGCAAGGAGCATGGTGCTGACGATGCCGTCCGTTTCCGCCGCTTTGTTGTCTAAGAGCACAAAACCGGTCATCAGATAAACGAGATCATTTTCTTTGACCGTCTCGAACAAAAGCTTTGCCGCATGCATAGAAAGCGGTTCGCCCGTGTAACGCCGCGCCGCGTCGTAGAGAATGCGGCACACTCCGTACCCGCGCGGGTCGAGATTCGCAAGATCATCCAAATTCTGCCCAATGTTATAGGCGGTCAGTTCTTTCTGTGTCATAGGCGCCTCCGTTACGCTTTGGGGGTCGTTTCTTTCAGCAGCTTCGCACGGCAGGCGTCCTGCAGCACCTTCAGTGTTGCGGGGTCTTTACCGCCGACGGGCTTGCCGTCGAGCTCACAGGCCGCCATGCACTGCGCGCCCGAGGACGAAACAAGGATCTCGTCCGCATCCCACAGCTCGCCGAGCGTGTAGTCGCGCTCTTCTACGGGAATGCCCTTTTCTTTGCAGATCTCAAGCAGGTGCTTTCTGGAAATGCCCGGCAGCACAAGGTTGTCAAGCTGGTGTGTGATGAACACGCCGTTTTTTAAGATGGAAACGTTCGAGTGCGCGCATTCCGTAACAAGGTCGCCGCGGTGGAACACCGTCTCCTGACAGCCCTTTTCCCGTGCGCGCTGGCTTGCCATGACGCTCGGGATCAGATTGAGCGTTTTGATGTTGCAGTGCAGAAAACGCGTGTCCTCCATAGTGATAAGCTTGTATTTCTGCGCCATGTCCTTCATTTCGCACGGCAGACAGTAGATGAGCAGATTGCTTTTGCCCTCGGGGAAAATGTGCTCGCGAAGCCCGCTGCCGCGTGTGCACTGCCAATAGACGAATTGGTTCGGGTTATCCACCTTCTGCACGCAATCGTAAAGCGCAGCTTTGAGCGCTTCGCGCTCCATGGGCGCGGGGATCTCTAAAAGGCGGCAGCTGTTATAAAAGCGATCCAGATGCTCCTCCAGCGCGAAAATGATATGGTTCACGGAATAGGTTGCGTCATATACGCCGTCGCCGAAGTAGACGCTGCGGTCGCCCATCGGGATGGTCATTTCCTCAATAAGCCCCGTTTTTCCGTTGTAATAGCCGATGTTTTCCACGTCTGCAACATCCCCTGACAAAAATTAAAAAATAGAAAGCCAGGCCGTTTTCCTTTGCCCTTCCTTGTGCATGTGAAATACGACCCGACTTCTTTTTCATTATAGTATGCGAAAGGAAAGGTGTCAACTAAAAACGCTTTTTTTCACGAAAATTTTTGCGTGCGCGCAGCAGTCATGCATACTGCATAACGGCAAAAAACTTTCAAATACTATCACAGAAAACGGCGCGCGGAGACTTGCCGCGAGCAAATCAAAAAAGACAGGAGAACGATCGACATGCAGGCGCAAACGCTTGTGCAAATGAAACATGTGCGCAAGGAGTTCCCGGGTGTGACGGCGCTTTCGGATATGTCCTTTGACATCCGCGCGGGTGAGGTGCACGTGCTGCTCGGTGAAAACGGCGCGGGCAAATCGACGCTGATGAAAATTTTGAGCGGCGTGCACAAGCCGACCTCCGGCAGCATTGTGATCGACGGAAAAGAATATAAAAGCCTCACCCCGCACGATGCGGACCGGCTCGGGATCCGCGTGATCTATCAGGAACTGAGTGTGATCCCGACGCTTTCCATTCGGGAAAACCTGTTTGTCGGCAGGCTGCCCGTGAAAAAACGTGCGTTTTTTCATACGGTGGATTACGGCAAAATGCAGCGCCGCGCGGAAGCATTGCTCCAAAGGGTAGGGATGCACCGCGATGCGCGTACGCCCGTTGAGGATCTGAGCATTTCGGAAAAACAGCAGGTCGAGATCGCAAAAGCCCTTGCCGTGGACAGCCGCGTCATTATTATGGACGAGCCGACCGCTTCGCTGACGCATGAAGAAGTCCGGCACCTGTTTGCGGTCATCCGCGCGCTCAAAGCGCAGGGCAGGGGGATCGTATTCATTTCCCATAAGCTGCCGGAGATCCTGGAGATCGGCGACCGCGTGACCGTGCTCAAGGACGGGGCGAACGTCGGCACGAAGCAGATCACCGACGTAACGGCAGACGACCTTGTGACCATGATGGTCGGGCGGCAGATCCGCAAGAACTATCAAAACGAAAGTGCACAAAACGGCTTCGAGCAGGAAGAGGTGCTGTTCGAGGTGAAGGGGCTTTCGCGGCGTGACGGCAAGGCGCGCGCCGTTTCTTTCCGCCTGCACAAAGGCGAGATCTTAGGTTTCGCGGGGCTTGTGGGCGCGGGCAGAAGCGAGCTGATGAATGCCGTGTTCGGCGCGGCGCCGAAGCGGTCGGGGAAGATCCTGTTGCACGGGAAAGAGATCCGCACGAAAAGCCCCTATCAGGCGATTCGAAACGGACTTGCCATGGTGACTGAAAACCGCCGAGAAACGGGGTTCTTCCATAATTTTGACATCAAGCAGAACATTTCTCTGCTGCCGTTTGTCAAAACTGCGCGCGGCGGCGGGACGCTGGGACTCATCGACCGCCGCTTTGAAAAGCGTTGTGCCGAGCAGCAGCGCAAGGCCTTGCGCATCAAGTGCGCTTCCGTAAACCAACCGGTCACGGAGCTCTCGGGCGGGAACCAGCAAAAAGTCATTTTGGGCAGATGGCTTGCGGCGCAGTCCGAAATTTTGATCTTTGATGAGCCGACCAAGGGCATAGACGTCGGCAGCAAAGCGGAGATCTATGCGCTCATGCGGGAGCTCGCGGACAGCGGCAAGGGCGTTTTGGTGGTCTCTTCGGAACTCCCCGAGCTGCTCGCCGTGTGTGACACCATTGCCGTTTACCGCGAAGGGGAGATCGTCCGTGTTTTCCCGCACAGCGCGGCAACAGAGGAAAACATCGTGCTGGCTGCTACGGCCGGGGGCACAGAATGAAAGGGGAACGCAACATGGCTTCTATAGAACGAGCAAAGGAAAAACCAACCTTTAACACGCTTTGGCAGCGCTTCGGCACCTTCGGTATCTTGATCCTGCTGCTTGCGATCCTTGCCGTTGCACGCCCCGGGCACTTTTTCTCCGTCTCGACGGTCACGCAGATCTTGGCGCAAAGCTCCGTAAATATTTTGATCGCGCTCGGTGAATTTTTTGCGATCCTGATTGCGGGCATCGATCTTTCCGTCGGCTCTGTCGTTGCATTGACGGGCATGGTGACCGCGCAGCTGATGGTGGCAGGCGTAAACCCGCTGCTGAGCCTTGTGCTCGGCGTCCTGCTCGGCGGCGTGCTGGGGCTTATCAACGGCGTACTTGTCAACCGTACGGGGCTGCACCCATTCATCATTACGCTGGGCACACAGGCGATCCTGCGCGGCATCACGCTGATCATCTCAAATTCCAGCGCTGTGTTCGGCTTTCCCGCAAGCTTTACGCGCACCATTTCCGTCAATGTGTTCGGGCTCGTCCCCTTAGTCGCGATTATTGCCCTTTTGACGGCGGCAGTGCTCTCGTTTTTGACGCGGCAGACGAAGCTCGGCAGAAACATTTACGCCCTCGGCGGCAACCGTGAAGCGGCGTGGTACGCGGGGATCAATGTAAAGCTGCACACCTTGATCGTGTTTATGATCTCGGGCCTTTGCGCGGGCCTTGCGGGCGTGGTGCTCCTCGGGCGCGTCGGTTCGGCGGAGCCCGCGGCGGCGACCGGCTTTGAAACGTATGCCATCGCGGCGGCAATCATCGGCGGCACCAGCTTTTTCGGCGGCAAGGGCAAAATTTTCGGCGTAGTCATCGGCGGCTTTATCATCGGGGTCATCAATTTCGGTATGAACCTGCTGTCGCTGCCGAGCACCCTGCAGCAGGTTGTTATGGGCGCGCTCATCATCGGCTCCGTTGCGCTCGACCGTTTTGTGGCGAATAAGAAGTAAGAAGAGGACAAAGCTATGAAACCTATGTTTAATCCGTCCTTAATGTGTATGGATTTTTTGGATATGCGAAACCAGGCGGAGATTCTCAATACCCGCTGTGATATGTACCACGCGGATGTCATGGACGGGCATTACGTCAAAAATGTCACGCTCTCGCCCGACTTCATCCGCGCGTTTCACACGGTTGCGCAAAAGCCGATGGACTGTCACCTCATGGTGACGGACCCCGATCTGTTTTTAGAACCGCTTGCCGAGGCGGGCGCGGATTATCTTTGCGTGCAGGCGGAGACGGTCAACCGCGATGCGTTCCGCATCCTCAATAAAATCGAAGCCCTCGGCTGCAAAACGGGTGTGGTGCTTAATCCTGCCACGCCGCTTGAGTTTGTGCGCCATTATTTGGAGCGCGTCGACATTTTAACGATCATGACCGTAGACCCCGGCTTTGCCGGGCAGCCGTTTATCCCCGAAATGCTCGAAAAGCTCCGTGAGGCGCGCGAGTTTAAGGAAAAGTACGGCTGCAAATATCTTATCGAAGTGGACGGCTCGTGCAACGAACGCACCTTCAAGGCCTTGTATGACGCGGGCGCGGAGGTTTTTATTGTCGGTACGTCGGGGCTTTTCTCGAAAGACCGCGACTTGAAGCTTGCATGGGAAAAGATGCTGGCGGATTTCCGCAATGCGACCGGGGAATCGGTTTAAGGAAAGGAGGAGAAGCGTTGGAACTGTTGACCATCGGCATTGACATCGGCGGCACGAATTTTCGGATCGGCACGGTGGATGCGGCGGGCAATGTCGAGGACTTTGAAAGCCACTCGAGCGCCATGTTCCGAAAAGAGGATGCAGCCGATGTGCTGGCGCATGTGATCCTTGGGTATATGGAGCGGTATGCGCTGCGCGGGCGTATTCGCGGCGTCGGCATAGGCGTGCCCGCCGTCGTCAGTCGGGACAAACGCCTGGTGCGCTCTGCGCCGAACCTGCCGGGTTTCGATTCGCTTGCCCTTCCCGCGCTTTTGGAAGAGCAGCTGTGTCTGCCCGTGTTTTTGGACCGCGACGTCAACCTGCTGCTGCGCAGTGATATGCATACGCTGCTTTTAGAGCCGGACAAGACGGTTTTGGGCTTTTATGTCGGTACAGGCTTCGGCAATGCGATTTACCTCGACGGCGGCTTCTATGCCGGGAAAAACGGTGCGGCGGGTGAGCTTGGGCATATCCCGATGCTGGATCTGACCGAAACGTGCCCATGCGGCAACGTCGGCTGCTGTGAGGTGCGCTGCTCCGGAAAACATCTCGAATGGATCGCCAAGCGGATGTTTCCCCAAACGCCGGTGCGGCAGGTGTTCGCAAGGCATCATGGGCATCCGGCGCTCGAACGGTATGTGCGCGACCTTGCCGTGCCCATCGCCGCAGAGATCAATATATTAGATCCCGACTGCGCCGTGCTTTCCGGCGGGGTGCTCGGTATGCCGGGCTTCCCGCGGGCGATATTGCTGGAGGCGATCCATGCACATGTGCGCAAGCCGTATCCCGCCGAGGGGCTTGATCTGCGCTTCGCGGCGCAAAGTCCGCAAAACGGCGTGCGCGGCGGCGGGATGCTTGCCGCAGAACAACTCAATAAAGCTGTGCCGCGCACCGCACGACCGGTGCAAGCGGCTTCTGGAAAGAGGGAATTTTTATGAAAAAAAGTATACGCAAACGCATCTGTACTGTCCTGCTTGCGACCGTATTGCTCCTGACGGGCGTGCTCGCAGGCTGCGGCGACGATACGCCGGGCGGCGGCACGGGTACCGCGCAGGCGGAATACGCCGTGATCTTAAAAACACTGTCCAATGACTTCTGGGCGACCATGAAAACGGGCATTGAGGAAGAGGCGGAAAAACAGGGCGTTACGGTGGATATTTTTGCCGCCAACAGCGAAGAGGACACTGAGGGGCAGCTGCGCATTTTGGAAAACTGTATTGCAAAGGGCTACAAAGCCATCGGCGTTGCTCCGCTGTCGCCCACCAATCTGCTGAATGGCGTAGCGCAGGCAAACCAAAAGGGCATTTATGTGATGAATATCGACGAGCAAATGGATATGGAAACGCTGAAAAACGTCGGCGGCAGCGTCATTGCCTTTGCCACGACGGACAACGTTGCGGTCGGGGAACAGGCGGCAAACTATATCGTCGGTAAGCTGACTGCCGGCGGACAGGTCGCAATCATCGAAGGCAAGGCGGGCAACGCCTCGGGCGAGGCGCGCAAGCAGGGCGCGACCGAAACGTTCCGCGCGGCGACGGGCGTGGAGCTGGTCGCGTCGCAGCCGGCGGATTGGGACCGCCAGAAGGCGCTCGACACCGCCGCAAGCATTTTGCAGCAGTATCCGGATCTGGATGCGTTTTATTGCTGCAACGACACCATGGCGCTCGGCGCGCTGCAGGCGGTAAAGAATGCCGGGAAGCTCAGCCGGGTGCTGGTGGTCGGCACGGACGGCGCCGCAGAGGCGATCGAAAGCATCCGCGCGGGGGAACTGACCGCCACCATTGCACAGGATTCCGCCGAGATCGGTGCAACCTCTTTGCGCAAAATGATCGAAGCGGTGCAAAGCGGTGCGGCGATCGACCCTGAGGCACAGCCCGAAACGATCCCCGTGGAAGCCTATATTGTTGAGCAGGATACCGTCGGGTAGATTAGGAGGCGCAGGATGAAGATCGCGATCGGCTGCGACCATGTGGGTTTCGAACTGAAAGACTGCATCGCAGAGCATTTGGAAAAGCACGGGCATACCGTACAGGACTTCGGCACAAACAGCGGTGAGCGCACGGACTATCCCGTTTACGGCAAGGCCGTCGCTGAAGCGGTGGCAAGCGGCGCGTGCGAAAAAGGCATCGTCCTTTGCGGCACGGGCGTTGGGATTTCCATTGCCGCTAACAAGGTGCGCGGGGTGCGCGCCGTGGTCTGTTCCGAGCCGTATTCCGCACTGCTCTCACGCCGCCACAACGACACGAACGTGCTGGCGCTGGGCGCGCGCGTGGTCGGGCGCGCTTTGGCGCTGATGATCGTGGACGCGTGGCTTATGGGCGAATATGAAGGCGGCAGGCACGCAAAACGTGTGGAAATGCTTGCAGAGCTGGATGATATGCGCTGAATACAAGACGTGCAAATATAAAAAGCGGCTTTGTTCGAAAACAAAGCCGCTTCAGACTGTCAAAGAAGTCTTTTTTCCTCCCTCTGATGAGGGAGGTGGCACGCGCTTCGCGCGTGACGGAGGGAGAGAAACCTTGAAATATCAAGACTTTTGACTACTCCCCTCAGTCTCGCTTCGCTCGACAGCTCCCCTGACAAGGGGAGCAAAAGACACTTTTTCAACACGCTCAAGCGGCTTTGTTCGAAAACAAAGCCGCTTTTTGTTAAAATGTTGTCAAAAACAGTCTGAATGTTGACAACCGCATGTTTTTTATGGTAGACTGCAATCGGTTCTCCCGTACGGAGATACAGCGGGGAAATTGGGCTTCGGAGGTGCGAAAAGATGAATATTTATGATGCCGTGTATCAGGTCAATCGTTCTCACCCTGAAAAACGTGCCATGTCCATCGCCTTGGAAAACGGCGAAAACCGTGTCTATACCTACGGCGAGGTGTTTCAAAAAGCCGGGCTGTATGCCGAGCGCCTGACTTCCTTTGGCGTGCGCGCGGGCGACCGTGTGGCGTTCGTCTGCGAATCAAGCCCCGAGTGGACAATCGCATTTCTTGCTGTATGCAGGCTTCGATGCACGGCGGTGCTGCTTGACGCATCTCTCGGCGGCGAAGAACTTGCGGATTTCCTTCAATTTTCCGATGTGCGCGCCGCTTTTTTCTCGGAAAAAGCGCGGCAAAAACTGTCGATGCATACGTTTCCGTTCCCTGTGTTCCATGTGCTCGACGGTGCCGTTTTCCCAGATTCCTCTGCATGTGTGCCGGACCCCATGCCGCAAACGTCCGATCCGGATGAAGAAGTTGCGTGCATCCTCTTTTCTTCAGGGACTACGCGCAAGGCGGCGGGTATTTTGCACACGCATGACGCGCTCATTGAGACCACGCGTATGACGCTCGAGGTGCAGGGGCTCAAGGCCGACGACCGTTATCTCGGCATTTTGCCGAATTCCCATATTTACGGCCTTGTCTGTTTGGTGCTCGGTCCGGCGCTTTCCGGCGCGGCGGTGCATTATATCGAGTCTGTCAGCGCTGAGGCGGTGCTTGGGGCGTTCGCGTCCTATCACCCCACCGTCCTGCCCGCCGTGCCGAAGGTCTATGAGCTGTTTATGACGCAGATCCTGCGTAAAATTAACGCGAACCCTGCAACCAAGCTGCTGTTTAAGACGTTTTTCCCTCTCTGCCTGAAAAAGCGCCGCAAAAGCGGAAGCCTTTTGGGCAAGCGGCTGTTCAAAAGCATCCACGAAGGCTTCGGCGGCAGCCTGCAATACTTATGCTCGGCGGGTGCACCGCTTTCCAAAGAGGTCGCGGATTTCTACTACGGCACGGGCTTTGACATCCTCATCACGTACGGCGCGACCGAAACGAACATCCCCACCGTCGGCAATATACCCGGCTGCATCCGTACAGACTCCTGCGGCAAGCCCTATCCTGCGATCACGCTCAAACGCAGTGAAGCCGGCGAGCTTTTGATCAAATCCCCTTACCGCATGAAGGGGTATTTCCGAGACGAAGCGGCAACGCGTGCGGCGTTTACCGAGGACGGCTTCTTCAAAACAGGCGACCTTTGCGAGATCGACGAGGCGGGCTTCGTGCGCGTCACGGGGCGCAGCAAGGAAAATATCGTCCTGCCCTCCGGCAAAAAGGTCACGCCCGATGATCTGGAAGAGAAATATGCCGCGCTCGAGGGCGTTTCGGAATTTGTAATTTGCGGCGTCCCGCGGGAAAGTGCGGACGGCGACGAGATCCATGCCTTTTTGGTGCTCGAAAACGATACGCCCGAAAACCGTGAAGCGGTCGCGGCACAGGTGCGCGCACGGGGTGCGGACGTGCACCGCAATATGCGCGTTACAAAGCTGCATTTCGTGCGCGAGATCCAGCGCACGTCCCTGCAAAAGCCGAAGCGTTATCTTTTGCAGCAGCAGGCGCTGAAAGAGCGCCAAGCCGACATGCTTTTGCCCGAAGCTGCCGTTCCCGAAGCGGAATCGGACGTTGCGCTTTTCGTGCAAAACGCCGTAGCGCGCGTCGCGGATGTCGAACCCGAATACGTGCTGCCCACGACCCGTATTTTTGAGGAACTGTCCGTGGATTCGTTAAGCTCGATCGATCTCGCGCTGACGATCGAGGAGCGCTACCATGTCAATTTGGAAAACCGTTTTACGGCGAGCATGACCGTCGCCGATCTCGTTGCGGCGCTGCAAGATCCCGCCGCCGCGCCGGGTGCTGCTGAAGGAACGGGGACGGCTTATCCTAAGGAAAAAACAGTCGGCGATTATCTTGTTTATGCTTTCTGCCGCAACCTTGCGCGCACGTGCTACCGCATGCGCTTTTACGGCACGGAAAACGTCCCGCAAAACGGCGGGTTCATCCTTTGCGCCAACCATGTTGCCAAGCTCGATTACCTCTATATTTCCGCCGCGTTTCCGAAAGACCGCTTCATGCACCTTTGCTGTATGGCAAAAAAAGAGCTGTTCCGCAAAGACCCGTTCAGCAAAAAGCTGATCCGCATTGCGGGCATGGTGCCCGTGGACCGCAGCGGTGTCAACATGAAAACCATGGCGGCGCTTAAGGAAAAACTGCAGGCGGGCTGGGGCGTCGTCATCCATCCCGAGGGAACAAGAAGTGCGGACGGTATTTTCCGCGATATGAAGAACGGTGCCGCCGTGCTCGCCGTCGACGTAGGCGTGCCGATCGTACCCGTTTATGTCAACGGCGCGTATGCGATCTTCCCGAAAGGTGCGAAATGGTTCCGCATGTTCGACTGGCGGCATATGCGCAAATTCCCGCTGGATGTCTATTTCGGCGCGCCCATTGCGAGCGAGGGGAAGGATGTGCAGGCGCTGACCGCCGAGGTGCGCGATGCGATCTTGGCGCTGCAATCCGCTGCGCGCGGCAAAAACGAAAAAGAAGCATAAGAAAAACGCCCGTCTTTTGACGGGCGTTCATCATTGCAATACACAATCAAACCGCGCGGGTAACCTTGCCGGAGCGCAGGCAGCGCGTGCAGGCGTAGACCCGTTTAGGAGAGCCGTTTACGATTGCTTTTACTTTTTTGACATTGGGCTTCCAGGTTCTGTTGGAACGTCTGTGCGAGTGCGAAACCTTGATGCCGAACGCGACGCTTTTGCCGCAGAATTCACATTTCGCCATTTCAAAGGCACCTCCCTTTTCTCGTTTAAGCAAAGAAAATAATAGCAGAAACCCATAGGAAATGTCAAGTCTTTTTTTCAAAAGACGCAAAAAAGCCGAAGCGGGCGGTCAAAACATGTGCCGTACCGAGAAATCGGAAAAAAAGGGTTGCTTTTTTTATAAGAATGGTATATAATGCAGAAAACGAACATTTGTACGATTTGGAGGATCGATCCTATGGCGGAAAAGAATAAGGCGCTGGAAACGGCGCTTGTGCAAATCGAAAAGAAATACGGCGCAGGCGCAGTCATGCGCTTGGGCGAAACGCGTGCGCTCCAGATCGAAGCGATCTCCACGGGCTCACTTTCTTTGGACATCGCCACAGGGATCGGGGGCTTACCGCGCGGCAGGATCGTGGAAATCTACGGCCCCGAATCCTCCGGTAAAACCACCCTTGCGCTGCATGTGGTCGCCGAAGCGCAAAAGCAGGGGGGCGAAGCGGCGTTCGTGGATGCCGAGCATGCGCTCGACCCCGTCTATGCCGCGAACCTCGGCGTGGATGTGGATTCTCTGCTGGTCGCCCAGCCCGACAACGGCGAGCAGGCGCTTGAGATCACCGAAGCGCTCGCACGTTCGGGCGCTTTGGATGTCATCGTTGTGGACTCCGTCGCGGCGCTCGTGCCGCGTGCCGAGATCGACGGCGACATGGGCGACAGCCACGTGGGGCTGCACGCGAGACTTATGTCGCAGGCGCTGCGCAAGCTCACCGGCGTTATTGCGAAATCCAACACCGTCGTTATTTTCATCAACCAGCTTCGTGAAAAGGTCGGCGTGGTCTACGGCAACCCGGAGGTAACGACGGGCGGCCGTGCGTTGAAATTCTATGCCACCATGCGCATCGACGTGCGCCGCGTAGAGGGGCTCAAGGGCGCGGGCGGCGAATTTGTCGGCTCGCGTACCAAGGTCAAAATTGTGAAAAACAAGGTCGCACCGCCGTTTAAGACGGCGGAATTCGACATCATGTACGGCCAGGGCATTTCCCGTGTGGGCGAAGTGCTTGACGCGGCGGTGGAGCTTGGGATCGTCAAAAAAAGCGGTGCGTGGTTCTCCTACGGCGGCGAACGGCTCGGGCAGGGGCGCGACAATGTAAAGAACCTGCTTTCCCGCGACGAAAAGCTGTGCGGTGAGATCGAAAAGCAGGTGCGCGAGCAGATGGCGAATGCCGCGCAGAAGACCGAACAAGCGGCAAAAGACCCGGCGGACGAACCCGTCGCCTATAAGCCTGTGGCAACCACCAAAGCCGCCGCGCGCGCCAAGATCGACGTGGCGGTCGAGGACGACGAATGAAATTAAGCGCAAAGCCCGGCAAAGGGGATAAGATCCATATTTTTGTGGATGACGAATACCGCCTGACGGTGGACAGCCGCTTTTGGTATTCAGAACGCTGGCACAACCAAACACAAATCGACAGCGGGGAGCTTGCCGCCTTGGAAGAGGCGGTCGGCTCCCGCCGTGCGTTCAACAGCGCCGAGGACTATCTTTCGCGCCGCGACCACAGCGAAAAGGAGCTTTACGAAAAGCTCTGCCGCAAGTACCCGCCTGCAGCGGCCGAGGCCGCAATTGAGAAAGCAAAGGATTTAGGGCTTTTGGACGACGAACGCTTCGCTGCAAACTACGCATTGGAGCTGTATGAAAAAAAACATTTTGCCTCTCACCGCATCCTTTTGGAACTGCGGCGCAAGGGAGTGGACCGCGAAATTGCGGAAAATGCGGTGGAAGGTCTTGACAAAGCCGGCGAAACCCGTATTATAGAACTGTTGCGCGGCAAATACCGTGCCGCCCTTTCGAATGAAAAAGGCAGGCGGCGCGCCGTAAACGGGCTTTTGCGCATGGGCTATGCGTACCCGGACATTCGCGCCGCGCTGAAAACATTGGAACAGGAACTCGAGGAGCTGGATACAGATGGCTGAAAAAATCGGGATGATCTCGCTTGGCTGCCCGAAAAATCAGGTGGATGCCGAGCTCATGCTCGCCCGCCTGTCCGAAGGCGGCTTCGAGATCACCAACGAGGTGGACGGGGCGGATCTTGTCATCGTCAATACCTGCGGTTTTATTGAAGAGGCAAAACAGGAAGCGATCGAGAATATACTGGATATGGCACAGCTCAAAAAAGAGGGCGTCATCGGCAAGATCGTTGTGACGGGCTGCCTTGCGGAGCGTTACCGCGAGGAGATCTTACAGGAGATCCCCGAAGCGGACGCCGTTGCCGGGATCGGCTCGAACGCCGATATCTGCGACATTTGCCGCCGCGTGCTCGACGGCGAGACCGTTGAGCAGTTCGGCGAAAAAACGGATCTTCCGCTTTCGGGCGAGCGTATGCTCACCACGCCGCCGTGGTTTGCCTATCTGAAAATCGCTGAGGGCTGCTCGAACCACTGCACGTACTGCGCCATTCCCGCCATCCGCGGCGAATTCCGCAGCCGTGCGCCCGAGGATATTCTGAAAGAAGCAAAAGAACTCGCCGATTCGGGCGTTAAGGAATTGGTCGTCGTCGCGCAGGACACCACCCGCTACGGCGAGGATCTGTACGGCAAGCCTGCGCTTGCGGCGCTCTTAAAAGCGCTGGACGCCGTGGAGGGTATCGAGTGGATCCGCGTGCTGTACTGCTACCCCGACCGCATCACCGACGAGCTTTTGGACGTCATGGCGAAAAGCGATAAGATCCTGCACTATATCGATTTGCCCCTGCAGCACGCCGACGCACGCATCCTGCGCGCCATGAACCGCAGAGGCGACAGCGAAAGTCTGCTGAATCTTATCGAAAACATCCGCAAACACATGCCCGATGTTGTGCTGCGCACCACGCTTATCACGGGCTTCCCCGGTGAGGATGAGACGGCGTTCGAGACACTCTGCGAATTTGTGAAAGCGGCACGTTTTGAACGGCTCGGCTGTTTTGCGTTTTCCGCTGAAGAGGGTACGCCTGCGGCGGAATTCCCCGATCAGGTGGACGAGGAGGTCCGCCGCGAACGCGGGGAGACAGTCATGGACATCCAAAGCCACATTTTTGACGAGAAAAGCCGCGAATGCATCGGCAAGGTCTATAAGACCGTCGTCGAAGGGTACGATCCGTATACGGACAGTTATTTCGGCCGCACCTGGCGCGACGCACCCGAAATCGACGGTGCGGCGCATTTCACCTGTGGATATGAGCTGCATGAGGGCGATATGGTCGAGATCGAGGTCTTCGACGTGCGCGACTGTGATTTGATCGGAGAAGTTATATGAAATTAAACACGCCAAACAAGCTTACCATCGCGCGCATGCTCATGACGCCGGTGTTTCTTGCACTGCTTTTGTGGGAGTCTTTGCCGCACCGTTTCTTAATTGCGACGATCGTGTACGCCATCGCTTCCGCTACGGACGCGATCGACGGCAAGCTGGCGCGCAAAAACGGGCAGATCACCAATTTCGGCAAGCTTTTAGACCCCATAGCCGACAAGGTACTCACCACCTCGGCGCTGCTTGCGTTTTTGCAGATGGGGCTTTGCAACATTTGGATCGTGATGATCGTCTTAACGCGCGAATTCACCATTGCCTCCATCCGCATGATCGCGGCGGCGGGCGGCGTTGTGATCCCCGCAAACTTTTGGGGCAAGCTGAAAACCGTCAGCCAAATGGTCTTTACCATCGTCATCATGCTGCTCGGCGAGGTGTATCAATATGTGCCGCAGATCTATCCCGGCGTTACGGTGCCGTATTGGCTCACGCTCGGCAATATCTCCAATTTCCTGTTGTGGATCACCGCGATCTTGACCGTGATCTCCGGCGTGATCTATATCAAGGACAGCAAAAGTGTGATCGATTACACCAAATGACCGTCTGAAATCCGAAACGTGTTTTGGCATTTTGACGGGTGCACATTTTTGTGTTTTGTGCTATACTGTATTTGAAGGATATTTCAACTGCAAGGACGGAGAGAAGTAGCAAAGCCTTTTGCCCGCCCAGAGAGAAAGCGCCACGGGCTGCGAGCGCTTTTGCGGGGCACTTTGCGAAATGCACTCCCGAGCAGGCGGGGGGAAGAGAATGTATCCCCGCCCGTTTTGGCCGCGTTAAGGCAAACGAGCCGTTCCCGAAAAGGGAGCGGGAAACGAAGTGGAACCGCGATATTGTCGCCTTCGTCGCGCCCGAAAGGGGCGGCGGAGGCTTGTTTTTTTCGGAGGAAAGCTATGTTTGAAAGACTCAAAGAGGACGTCGCCGCCGTCAAGGAACGCGACCCCGCGGCGACCTCCACCCTGCAGATTTTACTGCTGTATCCGGGGCTTAGAGCCGTTCGGATGCACCGCCGCGCCAATTGGCTGTGGCGGCATAATCACAAATTTTTGGCGCGGTGGCTCTCCCAGCGCGCCGTGCGCAAAACAGGCATTGAGATCCATCCCGCCGCCAAGATCGGCAGACGCTTTTTCATCGACCACGGCACGGGCGTCGTCATCGGCGAAACGGCGGAGATCGGCGACGATGTGACGCTGTATCAGGGTGTGACGCTCGGCGGCACAGGCAAGGACACGGGCAAGCGCCATCCGACCATCGGCAACGGTGTGATGATCGGCGCGGGCGCAAAGGTATTAGGGCCTTTCCGCGTCGGCGACAACTCCAACATCGCCGCAGGTGCGGTGGTGCTTGAGGAGATCCCGCCCGAAAGCACGGCGGTCGGCGTGCCCGCGCGTGTGGTCAAGCGTAACGGCGTGCGCGTGGACTGCCTCGATCAGGTGCATGTGCCTGATCCCGTTTCGCAGGAGCTTTGCCGCATGTCCGTGCGCATCCATGCGCTCGAAAAGGAATTGGAAACCTACCGCGAAAGCGGGCAAGCTAAATAAAAGCGATCCCGAACAAATCGGATCGTAAAGGAGAAGAATTATGCGCGTTTACAATACGCTCACCCGCAAAAAAGAAGAACTCGTGCCCGTTACGCCGGGCGAAGTGAAGATCTATGCCTGCGGCCCGACAGTCTACAACTTTATCCACATCGGCAACGCCCGCCCGCTGTGCGTGTTCGACACCCTGCGCCGCTATCTGGAATTCCGCGGCTATAAGGTATGCTTTGTGCAGAATTTTACGGACATCGACGACAAGATCATCCGCCGTGCCAATGAAGAGGGCACGGACTACAAGACCGTGTCCGAAACGTACATCCGCGAATTCTGGACGGACGCCAAGGGGCTCAACTTCCGCGAGGCGACCGTGCACCCCAAGGCGACGGAAAACATCGACGAGATCATTTCCATCATTTCGACCCTGATTGAAAAAGGCTATGCCTATGCTGTTGAAAACGGTGACGTGTATTTCAGCCCCGGGAAATTCACGGAATACGGCAAGCTGTCGCACCAGCCGATCGAAGACCTCGAAGCGGGCGCACGCATCAACATCGGCGAGCTGAAAAAGGAGCCGATGGATTTCGCGCTTTGGAAGGGCGCCAAGCCCGGCGAGCCCGCATGGGATGCGCCGTGGGGCAAGGGCAGACCCGGCTGGCATATTGAATGCTCGGCGATGGCGCGCCGGTACTTGGGCGAGACCATCGATATCCACTGCGGCGGGCAGGATCTCATTTTCCCCCACCACGAAAACGAGATCGCCCAAAGCGAGTGCTGCAACGGCGTGCCGTTTGCGCACTATTGGATGCACAACGGCTATATCAATGTCGATAACGTCAAAATGTCCAAGTCCTTAGGCAACTTCTTCACCGTGCGCGATGTCGCGGAAAAATACGGCTACGAGCCGATCCGCTACCTGATGCTGTCGTCGCACTACCGCAGTCCCATCAATTACAGCGTGGACATCATCGAGCAGTGCCGCGCATCACTTGAACGGCTGTATACCTGCCGCGACAGCATCGATTTCGCCTTGCAGAGCGCGGGCGATACGGAACCCGAAAACGCTGCCGACATCCGCAAACAGTTAGAGAGCCGCAAAGCACAGTTCATCGAGGCAATGGACGACGACCTGAATACCGCCGACGGTCTTGCCGCCGTGTTTGAGCTTGTGCGCGACATCAACGTGTCCGTACTGTCCTCCGGTTCCAAGGCGCTTCTGGAGGAAGCTGCGGCACTGTTCGATACACTTGCTACCGATGTACTCGGTCTGGTGAATAACCGAAAAAAGGAGACACTCGAAGCGGACATTGCAGCGCGCATCGAAGCGCGGCAGGCAGCGCGCGCGGCGAAAAACTGGGCGGAAGCCGACCGCATCCGCGACGAGCTGAAGGCTGAGGGCATCGTGCTCGAAGATACCCCGCAGGGTGTCAAATGGCACCGCGTGTAATGGGTTTTTCCCATAGAAAGGCCGGAAAAGCATGGAAGTTTTAAACCGAGCTGCCATCAAAAAAGAAGCCCGCCTGTTCATCGGGCAAAATAACCGCTGGGGCAAAATGTTCCTTGCGTATCTCCCGATCCTGCTGGCGACGGGGGCTGTGAGCGCCATCACCACCGGAATTTCCGTCGCGCGGCAGTTTTCCGAGTTATTCGGGGGCGGGTATGCCGCTTATGACCCTGCGCTTGAATTTCAGATCAGCTATAACCTTTTCTCTCTTGTGGATATCCTGCTCATCCCGTTTGTGTGTGCCGCAGCGGGCTATTTCCTAAATCATTTGCGCGGTTTTCAACCGGACTGGAAAAGCCTTTACAAAGAGGGCGCACATTTTTACGGCAAATACTTTGTCGTCGGGTTCTTGCGGGAGCTGTTTATCGGGTTGTGGGCCTTGCTGTTCATCATCCCGGGCATCGTCAAATCCTATGCGTGGTATATGGTGCCGTATATCATCCACGACAATCCGACGCTCGACGCCAAGCATGCGCGTGAGATCAGCGACTGTCTGACGCAGGGCTTCAAATCCGATCTGTTCGTTTTGGATCTGAGCTTTATTTTGTGGAATATGTTCGTCGGCGTGACGGGCGGCATCGCTTCGATTTATGTCGTGCCGTATCAAGCTACCACAAAGGCGATGTACTACGAAAACCTCAAGGCGTATGCAATCTCCACGGGGCGCGTCGCATCCGAGGTGTTTTCACCTATGCCGCAGGGCGGTGCATGGGCGCAGGGGCAAAACCCGTATGTAAGCCCGCAGCAGCCGCCGTATTCCGCACCGAATCCGGCGAATCCGTATGCGCAGGGCTTCCAAGCCCCGCCGCAAGAGCCTTATGCGCAGCAGCCGTCAGTGCCGGGCGAACAGGCGAACACCTTTACACCACCCGCGCCGGAGGATACCTTCCGCCCATGGGACGTTCCGCCCGGAACGGGGCAAACGCCGCCGCAGCCTGCGCGATCCGCGCAGCCGACACAGCAAGCATCTGCGCCGTCTGTAGACAAACAGGCGGGCGAAACTATAAACCGAGAAGAAAAGGAGCAGGACGAATGAAATACGTGATCGTTTTGTGCGACGGCATGGCGGATTACCCCGTGCCCGCGCTCGGCGGCAAAACACCGATGGAGGTCGCCAATAAACCGCATATCGACGTGCTCGCAAAGCATGCCGAGGTCGGGCTCGTGCGCACGGTCGCAAAAGGCTTAAAGCCCGGCAGCGACGTTGCAAACATGAGCGTGATGGGCTTTGACCCGAAGCTTTACTACACGGGGCGTTCGCCCTTGGAGGCGGCAAGCATCGGCGTAGAACTGCGCGACACCGATATGACACTGCGCACCAATCTTGTAACGCTTTCCGATGCAGAAAATTTTGCCGACAAGACCATGGTGGACTACTGCGCGGGCGATATCTCCACGCCCGAGGCTGCTGAGATCATGAAAGACGTCCAGGCACATTTCGGCAATGCGGAATTCACCTTTTATCCGGGCGTCAGCTACCGCCACTGCCTTGTATGGGCAAACGGTACGACCGATCTCGGCGCTATGACACCGCCGCATGACATTTCCGGGCGTGTGATCGGCGAGTACCTTTCGGATTCCCCGAACGCTGCGCCGCTTATTGCCATGATGCGCGACAGCTACGCGTTTTTGATGCAGCATCCTGTCAACCAAAAGCGCATCCGCGAGGGCAAACGTCCCGCCAATGCGATTTGGATGTGGGGCGAGGGCAAGAAGCCGATGCTTCCGTCGTTCGAATCGCTCTACGGCAAGAAAGGCGCAGTCATTTCTGCCGTCGATCTGCTCAAAGGCATCGCGAAATGCGCCGGGATGCGCGCGCCGGAGGTCGAGGGCGCGACAGGCTATATTGACACGAATTTTGAGGGCAAGGCAAACGCCGCCGTGGACGCACTCAAAAACGGCTGTGACCTTGCGTACATCCACTTGGAAGCGCCCGACGAATGCGGTCACCGCAACGAACCCGAAAACAAGGTCAAGTCCATTGAAGCCATCGACAGCCGCGTGCTGCCCATTGTGCTCGACGGGCTTTCTGAGATCGGTGAGGATTATAAGATCATGATCCTGCCCGACCACCCGACCCCCATTGTTACGGGCACGCATGCAAGCGATCCTGTGCCGTACCTCATTTATCATCGCGACGGCGAAAAACAGGGCGTCGAGACGATCAACGAGCAGACCGCCAAAGCGACGGGCGTGTTCGTGGAGCACGGCCCCGACATTATGAAAAAATTTCTGGAGGAAGCGTAATGAAACCGGAATACAAAATCGAGACCAAATGCGTACAAAGCGGTTATTCGCCCAAAAACGGCGAGCCGCGTGTGCTGCCGATCTACCAGTCCACGACCTATAAATACGATACGGGCACAGCCATGGCAAAGCTGTTTGATCTGGAGCCCGGTTATATGTATACCCGCCTTGCCAACCCCACCAACGACGCGGTGGCGGCAAAGATCGCTTCGCTTGAAGGCGGCGTGGCGGCGGTGCTGACGGCCTCCGGGCAGTCGGCAAACTTCTTCGCCCTCATCAACATCCTCGGCGCGGGCGACCATATCGTCTCTTCTGCGACGATCTACGGCGGCACGTTCAACCTCCTGAACGTCACCATGCGCAAGATCGGCATCGATGTGACCTTTGTCGATCCGCGCGCGGACGAAGCGACGCTCAACGCCGCATTCCGTCCGAATACCAAGGCTGTGTTCGGCGAAACGATCGCCAACCCTTCGCTGGACGTGCTGGATATTGAAAAGTTTGCCCGCGTCGCGCATGCGCACGGCGTGCCGCTGATCGTGGACAATACCTTCCCCACGCCCGTCAACTGCCGTCCGTTCGAGTTCGGCGCGGACATCGTGACCCATTCCACCACGAAATACATGGACGGCCACGCCTGCGCTTTGGGCGGTGCCGTTGTGGACAGCGGCAACTTTGATTGGGAACAGAACGACAAGTTCCCCGGCCTTACCACGCCCGACGAAAGCTACCACGGCGCGGTGTATACGCGTGACTTCGGCAAAGCGGGCTACATCACCAAGATCGTCGCCCAGCTTCTGCGCGATTACGGTTCCACACCCTCGCCGCAAAACAGCTTTTATTTGAATCTGGGGCTGGAAACGCTTGCACTGCGTGTAGAGCGCCACTGCCAAAATGCGCAGCGCGTTGCCGAGTTCTTGGAGCAGGACGAGCGCATCAGCTGGGTGAATTATCCGGGGCTTAAAAGCAGCCCGGACCGTGCGCTGGTGGAAAAATATCTTCCGCACGGTACCTGCGGCGTCATTTCATTCGGCGTCAAGGGCGGCAGAGAAGCGGCGGAAAAGTTCATGAACCGGTTGGAGCTCGCCGCCATCGTCACGCACGTTGCAGACACGCGTACCTGCGTGCTGCACCCCGCCTCGACCACGCACCGCCAGCTTTCCGATAAGGAACTGGAGGAATGCGGCGTCACGCCCGATATGATCCGCTTCTCCGTCGGTATTGAAAACGTCGAGGACATCCTTGCGGATATCGAACAGGCACTTGCCAGTCTGTAAAGTCAGTCAGCCTTACAAAAAGATAACGATCATTGATCCGTTTATTTACGGCAGGGACGCTATGCGTCCCTGCTTTTTGCTTTTGTACCAATAACCAAATCCCGCACACCGACGTAAAATACAGAAGAAACCGAAAAGCGGGTGACAAGGATGCGGCAGAAATACAATGCGCGAACGCGGAAGTCTAAAAAAAGGCGCCGCAGATTGCGCGTCGTAGCGGCGCTTTTGGCACTGTGCGTGCTGACGGTCGCCATCTTGGTACAAATGCGTCCCGTCGTGCTACGCTATGCGCAGACGGTCGGTAAGCGGATTTTGCTCAACGCCGCCAACGAAGCGGTGGTGCAGGTGCTTTCTGATCTCGGAACCGATTACACAGACATCGTGGAGCTTGCCACCGACGGCGAAGGGCGCGTCACAAGCCTGCAGATCGATGCCGTGACGGTCAATGTTTTAAAAAGCCGCATCTCCCTTGCCATCGCCGAGGCAGTCGCCGCACGGGAGTCTTATCAGCTGTCCATCCCGCTGGGTACGTTCCTGGGCAACGAATACACCGCGGGGTTAGGCCCGCGCATCACTTTTTCCATGCAGTTGACGGCGCACACGGTCGTCAACATCGAAAGCGCATTTGAAGAAGCGGGCTTAAATCAGGTCAAGCATCGCATCCTGCTGCAGATCGAGAGCACAGGGCGGCTGGTTTTGCGCGGCGCGACGGATGGGATCACCGTAGATTCCACGGCGCTTGTGGCGGAGACGGTCATCGTGGGTGTAACGCCCGACGCCTTTACAAATGTTATCGAAACACCGCTTTCGGACGCGGCGGGTATCATCAATGATTACGGTGCCGTCAGCGAATCACCGTAGCGCGAGCTTTCGGATTCCCCAAAAAACAGTACGGAATTTTGCTGTTTCGCTCGGATTATTGATAGATTTTCGCCTCCCTACGTGCTATATTCAAGCCAAGGGAGGCGATCGTATGGAAAGCAGAACAAAATTGGCTTTATCGGAATCCACCGTGCGCCGCTTGTTTGCGGCGGCGGGGATTTCGGAAATCACGGACATTGCGGCACTCGGCGCGGGGGAATTCAACGCCGTGTATGCCGCGAAAGGGAACAAACAGGCGTATGTGCTCAAGGTCGCGCCGAGCGAGAAAACGGGCGTGCTGCACTATGAGCAGGGCATGATGCGCGCCGAGGTGTTTTGGTACAGCCAAATGCGTGCGCATACCGACATCCGCGTGCCGGAAGTGTACTATACGGATTTTTCACACAAGCTGATCCCGGCGGATTGGTTTATCATGGAGCGCCTGCCGGGCGAACAGCTCGACAAGATGAAACTGTCTGCCGGGGAAAAGGCGGCGGTGGATCGCCGGCTTGCGCAAATGGTTGCGGCGATGCACAAAATCTCTGGTGAGCGTTTCGGCTATGTGCAAAATGAGTTGTATGCCGATTGGTATGCGGCGCTGCACGCGATGACGGAAAACCTTTTACACGACGCGCGCGCAAAGGGGAAACGCTCCAAGCGCGGCGAACGGCTGCTGTGTTTGGAAGAAAAATACCGTACCGTCTTAAGCCGCGCCGAATGCACGATGGTCAATTTCGATATTTGGGCGCCGAATATCCTTTGCCGCCGCACGGAAAACGGCATGGAATGTATGTGGATTGACCCCGAACGCTGCTTTTGGGGCGACCGTATCGCCGACCTTTTCTGTCTGGAGTTCGGTACGCCGCTAAAGAAAAAGACAAAGACCTTAGAAGCCTACAACGCTGCGGCAAAAACGCCGATCCGGGTCACGCGCGACGAGCAGATCCGCTATGCGCTGATGTTGGGCTACGCCGCGCTCATTATGGAGACCGAAAAGTACTATCGCTATACCCCGCGTCACTTCGGCTGGTGGCGCAATGTTGCCGCTTCCTTTTATCTGTATCAAAGCGCATTCCGTGAACTGCGCGCCATGGAACATGAAACGCGATAAGGCGGCAGCGCTGCAAAGCGCGCCGATTCTGCGGCTGATGCTCACCTTTTCAGGCGGGACACTCGCCGCCCTTGTGCTGTCGGGGCTCTACACGCTGACGGACACCCTGTTTGTAAGCTACGCCGTGGGCGCTCAAGCAGTCGGCGGCGTCTCCGTCGCGTTCCCTTTTGTGATGTTCCAGTCGGCGGTCTCCACGGCTTTGGGCGGGGGCGCGGCGACGCTCGTTTCACAAAAAATGGGAAAAAACGAACCCGCCGCAGCGGGGGAGATCGCCCTAAACGCGATGCTGACCTTTTGGCTCACCGCGCTCCTTGTCACCGTGCTCGGGCTTTTGAGTCTGGATGGCTTTCTGCACTATTCCGGGCTTTCGGGAAGCCTTTATAGTTATGCGCGCGAATATTTACAGATCATTTTGATTGGCAACCTGTTTTCCACGGGCTTTTCGTCGGTCATCCGCGCCGAGGGGAATATCCGCTACGGCGTTCTGATCTGGGTCATCCCCGTGACGCTGAATATCCTGCTGGATTACCTTTTCCTCCTGCAATGGGGCTTCGGCGTGCGCGGCTCGGCGATCGCCACGGTGCTGGCACAGTTTGTAAGCTTTTCCATGAGCCTGCTGTTTTTTGCGCGGTTTTCCGTTTTGCGCTTTCGCGGTGCGCGTTTGCACATAAAAACCGTACTGCGGATCTTGGCGATCGGTCTGCCCTCCCTCGTCCAGCAGTCGGGGCTGGCGCTCTCCCTTGCGGTCATGAATATGGCGCTCGGCCGCTTAGGCGGGGAAGCGGCGGTGACGGTTTACGGCTTTGTTTACAAAATCTTAGTGTTTGCCTATTATCCGTTCCTTGCGGTGACGCAGGCGTTAAGCCCTGTTGCCAGCAGCAGCTATGCCGCTGAAAAACATGACCGCGTGCGTGCGGCGACGCGCATTGCCATGGCGATGGCGGTCGGCAGCGGCATTCTTCTGTGCGCGCTGTTGTGTGTGTTTCCCGAAAGCGTCCTGCGGCTTTTGACCGATGATGGGCAGGTACTTACGGAAGGCGTACCCGCATTGCGCAAAGCGGCGCTTTCCTTACCTTTCGTGCCTGTTTCACTGGTGGCGGGGACGCTGCTGCAATCACAAGGCAGGGTAAAAGCATCCCTGTTTTTACAATCGTCGGGCAGCGTACTGTGTCTGTTCCCCGTGCTCTTGGCTTTATGGCTTGTGTGCGGGCTCGATGGCGTCTGGTACGCGCCCTTTGCCGCCGCCCTCCTTTCCGCCGTACTTACCGCTGTCTGTTTTTTGCGCTTTCGCAGGATGTGAAGCTTAAGCATCCAAAAGCCAAATGAAATCCGAAAGGAGCAAAATGTATCCGTGGCATTAGGCACCGGCGTGAACATCAAGCATTCGCCGTTGTGCGGTAGGAATTTCGAATACTTTTCCGAGGATCCGTATTTGTCGGGTGTGATCTCAACGGAGATCGCAGATAGCATGGTGGATATTTTGGAAGGCAAAGGCGTTGCAAAGCCCTTGCTTCGTATCCTAAAGGGCTTGACCAAAACCCTGAAAAACCTGCCGAAGCTTCTGGATACGGTATCCTAAAAAGGAATAATACAAAAAAGGAGGCGCACCGCGCGGTGCGCCTCCTTCTATATATTCAACTTGGTTACGCCACAACGAAAATCGCCTTGTTGCCGGACCAGAAGTCCGTTTCGTATTCGACCTCAATGCTTCGCGCGCCCTCGGGCACTTCAAAGCATACGCTGCCGCTTGCCTTCCTTCCGGGGGAAAGCGTCGCGGAAAGGTCATCATCCTCACCGTAATAGGCTTCTACAGCCACGTCATCCGCATAGCAGTCAAAGTCCCAAGAGGAAACAAAGTGATCAACATCTCCCACGTTTTCCACGTCAAAGGTAAGCCGAATATACTTGTTACCGTCCGCAGGCGCTAAATATTCGTTGTAGCCGGTGAAATTTACGTCGCATGCCGTATAGGTGATCTTCAAGTCCCCTGCGTTCAGCGTGTCGCCGACATTGGCGGTCAAATTCGTCTGCGCTTCGGCGGCGTCTGCGGCGGCTGTCGAGTCGCCGCTGGAAACGGTTGCTTCATCCTCCCCGCTGCCGAGCGCGAACAGCACGAACACGCCGCAGCACAGCACGGCGCACAAAACGGAAATTACCTTTTTCATAAATAATCCTCCTTCTTTTGTACCCAACATCCGAAAGCCACCGCAAGCAATGCCCCGAAGCCTTCCGCAGCCATGTCCCACAGGTCAAAGGTGCCGTGTACGAGTCCTGCTTTTTGCAAAAGCTCAAACACGACGCCGACTGACACCGTTCCCCAAAAGGCAAACGGCGCGCGGCGGCGAAACGCACCAAGCACGGCGAACAGCATGAGCCCCAGCGCCAATCCCCAAAAAAAGTCGCCGAGCCAATTTGCCGCTATGAAGGCGAGCAAATTGTTTTTGGGGAGTGCCTGCGGCACAGTGCCGAACACACGCCGCAGTAAGGTGTGGAGATATGTGTCCCGGCGGAAAAGCAGATATGTCACGGCGCCGCAGACAAGCGCCGCGACGCTTGCCGCAAAGCAAAACGCCGAACACCGTGCAGACTTTGTGAACCTTTGTCGCATACTTTGCCTCGGTATTGCATGCTGCTTTCGGATTTGTGTAATTCAAGAATACCGCATTTTGCAGTAAAAGTCAATACCGCAAAATGTTGTAACATATAATAAACCCGGTGATAGTATGTATCAGCGGATTCGCGACCTGCGTGAGGATCACGATCTCACGCAGCGGGAAATGGCACAGATCCTGCACTGTTCCCAGCAGGTATACAGCAATTATGAGCTCGGGCAGCGCGATATCCCGACTGCGGTGCTCATCGCGCTTGCGAAATATTACAAAACGACGACCGATTATATCCTCGGCTTGAGCGACACGCCGTAAAACAAAAAAGGGCGGACGGAAAGTAATCCTTTCCGTCCGCTTGTTTGTGATATATGTACCTTATACCCGCAGTGTTTTTACGTATTGCTTCGTCTCTTTGTCTACCCGCAGGCTGTCGCGGATCTTGCCGATCGTCATATTCTGCACCTCGCGTGAAAGAAGCCTGCTCTCCAAAATAGGCATTACGCGATCCCGATACCGCACGAATGCGACCGACAGTGCCCAGGCAACTGCCATGTTGACATAATAAAAATCGCTTTGCAGGCTCTGCAAATACGCCAGCACCATGTCGATGTAGTCATCCGTAAGATAATAATCCATCAGCACGACCACGGCAAAGCGCAGCTCGTATTCCTTTTGCGAGCGCATATAGGCTTGCAGGTAGTCTAAAAATGCCTTGCGAGACTTTTCGATGAATTTCATAGAAGCTATTGTGCAGTCGCAGACCGCCCAGTTATCGATCCGCGGGATGAATTCATCCAAAAGCGTAAGTCGGGTTTCAAAATCGAGCTTTTTGTACCCGATGTAAAACCCGTGCAGCATGACTTCTTCGTAATAGTCCCAAGCAAAATCATCATCGTCGAGTTTTTTCCCAAGCTTTCTAAGCTGCGGGATGCGCACCCCGAGGATGCGGCTTTCATCATACCCCGGCACCAGCTTTTTATGAAAGTCTTTGTACTGTGCGTCTGCGAGCGCAAACAGTTCCTTGCGTACATCCATGCCGGTTTTATCCTCCTTGTTGATTTGTAACAGCGCCTTGTGTCGAAGCAATGCGTACTGCCGCCGCCATCCCGCCGTCTCCGTAAGACGGGGCGTTCAGAAAGTCCTCCGATGCTTTGCTGCATGTCCCGCTTGCAGCTATTGCGTGCAGGATCTCGTTTTCCCAGCCGCGCAGCCTTGCAGCGGAGGTGGCTTCCATTTGTAAAAGTACCTGTATCATGTGTGCGCGGTAGGCGGCGCTGTGCTTTTCCATGATATAACGCATAAGCTCGAGCCGCCCGTTCATGCTTTTTATATTGGAGGAGGCGGGCGCTGTGCGGTACCGCAGCAGCGGCTGCCGAACAATGCCAATCCCGGCTTTCGGGTCGGTTTCCAACAGGCTTAAAAAGAAATCCCAATCTTCAAAGCCCGTTCGCATGGCTTCGTCATACCCGCCGCATTGTTCCCATGCATTGCGGCGGAGGATATGCGTTGCAGGACAGCCGTTTCGCGGCAGAAACGCGGCAATGTCCCCGCCGCACGGACATACCGTTGCCGTAAGCACGCCGAAGGTGCGCATCCATGAAGACGCCGCAACCATTGCCGCATCTTCGCGCAGCAGACGGCTTATCTGTTCGATATACGCGGGCTCGAGCATATCGTCGCCGTCCAACACCAAGACCAGCGGGGCTTGTGTATGCTGAATACCGACGTTCCTTGCAGATGAAACGCCGCCGTTCGCCTGTTTGATCACCGTTAGGGGGACCGGTGCGTTTGTGTCCGATGCAATTTGATCCAAGATGTCTAAGGAGTTTTCATCCGTCGAACCGTCATCTACAAGGATGATCTTTGCGGGAAGCAGGGTTTGGCAGAACAGGGAACGAACCGCTTCAAAAAGCATAGTGCCTTGATTGAAGCTTGTAACGACCGCTTCCACATCGTTCGCAATGCAGCGATTCTCATAGTTTGCGTTCACAAAATTCCTCCCCAAAATTATATATCGCTGTTTTATTAAAGCGTTCGTGAGGCAAAGAACAGAAAGCTTTGTTGGCTGTGCCGCAATAAGAAAATGGTATGGCTTTGCGGTTTGGTTTGATTGCGGACACAGCCGAAGCTTTTCCATCTGCATTATAGCAAAGCCCTGCACGCCGCGCAAGATATTACGGAAAAGCGTGCAGCGAAAAAAGTCGGGAAAATATAAATTTTTGCTTGACGAAACGGGTTTTGTATGCTATGATATTCGAGCGTTGAAAATGCTGGTGTAGCTCAGTTGGTAGAGCAGCTGATTTGTAATCAGCAGGTCGGGGGTTCGAGTCCGTCCACCAGCTCCACCCCTGATACAGAGTCCGAACGGACTCAACCCTCAAGAGGGTGAGCGCCGAGAAGATAACAATTCGGTGGGCGCAACGTACAATTTCATATGGGAGAGTTCCCGAGCGGCCAAAGGGAGCAGACTGTAAATCTGCCGTCTACGACTTCAGTGGTTCGAATCCACTCTCTCCCACCATATCAGGACAACAAAAAAGATATTGTCCGAGAAAACCCCGATTTTATCGGGGTTTTCGCATTTCTAAAAGCGGTTTTCGCAAGTACAAATCCATAGATGTAAAATAGATATTTCCCCTTTGCGAGGGGATTTGAACTCTCGTGAAACAGAGAATTGACATCTTACATATAATCTGAGCCAATCGTTCAAAAACAACGGTTGGCTCTTTTTTTATGCCATAAAACATGACATGAGAAAGGAGAAGACATGTTTACATCAACTCCAATACTAAGAGACTTGGAAAGACTCATGCAGCAAATTCCTAATTTTGCTCCGCGAGGTTACGGCGTTATGGTTCTTTGTGCGCATGAGAATACCGCTAATGATTGTGATTGTGCTTACTGCCTTTACCATACCGGCAGGGGGAAAAACATCAGATGTATGCTGGAACGCTGCGTCTGTATGAAGGAGCGAATCCAAGCCGGCGCAGCTACACAGAGAGAAGTCCTTACGGAAACCTTGTCGGCAATCCCGTATCCTCCGTTTCAGAGGCGACTGGAACAACATCTAAAAGAAAGCGAGGAAAGGCCCATGGAGTTTAAGGATACAAGGCATCGCCTGATCTTTGCCGAAGCGATCCAAAAGAGAGATATAAAAAACTATGCACTTATGTCAGCGTTGTATCTGCTAACTGCTGATCTAAAACTGTGGAATGTCGTAAGGCGATACATGGAAGAAAACAGTATCCATTTTAACAAAATCAAACTTTGTGGTATCCATCCGGATGGCTATACCTTGTTCTGTGGTGCAAAAGACCTGTACCTTGGAACAAAGCATTTGTCAGTAGGTGATCTTTCCGATCCGGAACTGATTACCCCTAAAATGTTTGCCTTAGTTTGCAATGCAATGGCAATACGCCGGTTTGGACTCGGCGCAATAAATTACAGGAAGGATGAAAGTGAAGAAAATGCTTAATGCAATCATTCAGAATCAAAAAGGAGAAACAGCGGTGGTCGATCTAACGGCAAACCGGAATACACTGTATCAGGAGATTCATACCATCGGGCTCTATCTGACTCCCGAACGACTTTTCCTGCGTGATGAAGAAGATGAGGAATACAGTGTCAAGCTCTATGCCGAAAGCGATATTGGTCAACATTTGCTGCCGCTGCTTGGAGAACATGACACACTATATGATGCATATCTGCTTGATCTGGCGGTTACAAATGCGCGGGGAGAAATCAGGTCAGATCTGGAACAAAATATTCTGAACGATCAGTATCGAGATTTTTCCGAAGTATTGGATGACATCAATGAAATGAAAATGGCAGCGGCCGACACCCGCCTTACTTTTTATTGCCCTCTGAAGGCGTCACTTGATGAAGATGACGGCGAGGGCCCTTACGCGGTTTCCAACTGGTATATTGCAGATAACCGCAGTAGTATAGAGGATAGACTTTACGAGGAGCAATTGCCGGATTTGGGTGATATGGCAGAATACCTTGGTGAACACAGCGGCATTGGTAAAAAACTTATCTATGCAGTTTGGGGACTGGATGAAATAAACGGCAGGCTTTATGGAAAAATTGACTGTTATTTGCACTCTGCCTTAAATGAAGAAGAAACCGAGGAACTGCGCGAGGCGATCATCGGGCAAAACAGCGACGGCTTTGGGGAGGGATTCGAACAGCGCCCTATCAAGACGCAAGACGGTGATCTGTATGTATCTTTCTGGAATCCGAGCAGAGAATATTTCCTTCATACCGAATCCGAAATGGACGCATATATTCATGGTATGAACGGTCAGCAGATGGGAGGAATGTAACCAATGGAACAAAGAATGACACGCCGGCAAGTTGAACAGTACAAAGAAAGATATAAGCCGGGGACGAGGCTCTTTCTCATAAATATGAATGACCCTTATGCTCCGGTATCGTCTGGCACAAAGGGAACAGTAACACTTGTAGACGATCGGGCGCAGATCCATATGAGATGGGATAACGGCAGAACCCTTGCTCTCATTCCGGGGGAGGACAGCTTCCGCACATTGACGGAAAAAGAAATGGCCGAGGAACAAGACGCCCTGGAAGCTAATTCCCCTATTATTGAAATGTGAGGTGATGAGATAAAAGAATGGTCGGATGCCATATGGCAATTCGATTTTTTGATATGTTTTCCGGCATTGGCGGATTCAGATCCGGTTTAATGAGGATAGGCGGATTTGAATGCATAGGCCACTGCGAAATCGATAAATATGCTAATCAAGCGTATAACGCAATTTATGAACCGAAAGGAGAACTGTACTTTGAAGACGCACGAGCCATCGAACCGGACAAACTTCCAGATATCGACCTTATTTGCGCAGGATTTCCTTGTCAGAGTTTTTCAATCGCTGGAAAAAGGCGGGGATTTGCCGACACGAGAGGAACTCTCTTCTTTGAAATCAGTCGTATCGCCGCAGCTAAAAGACCTGAGGTTCTGCTGCTTGAAAATGTTCCCGGACTCTTATCGCATGACAGCGGCAGGACATTTGCGACGATACTCTCTTCGCTGGATGAATTGGGGTACGATGTCACATGGCAGGTGCTTAACAGCGCGGATTTCGGTGTCCCCCAATCCCGAAAGCGGGTGTATATTGTCGGATATCTTAGAGAAAAATGTGCCGGAGAAATATTATCTTTCACAGAAGCAAATGGAAAAAATATTATACAAGTCATATCAGGCTCACAAGGAAACAGAGTCTATTCAGATCAAGGATTAGGTGTAACGCTTACGAGCCAAGCAGGTGGTTTTGCAGGAAAAACCGGTCTCTACCAAGTTGGCATACCTATAAAAGTGAATACAAAAAAGGGATACCAGATCGCAGAACCGGGCGATAGTATAGATTTAGCCTACCCGAATCAAAATACGAGGCGCGGTAGAGTTGGAAAAGATATCGCTCATACTGTAACACCTGGAAATACTCAGGGCTGTTTTTTTATTGATTTGAATCATGATCCTGTTGTTACCGATAATGCAAGGTGCATTACGGCAAGACATGATTCAGGAATAAGTAACAGGCGCGGGGAACATTCGGGAGTTTTGATTGAAGAAAAACCACGAGCAGTGATCAATCCTGACAGAGATACAGTAAGGCAACAAGGCAGACGAATTAAAGAGCCGGATGAAGAGATGTTTACCATTACGGCACAAGATCGGCATGGCATATGGCACAGAGGCAGGATCCGAAAACTCATGCCGATTGAATGCTGGCGGCTTCAAGGCTTTACCGATGAACAATTCAATAAGGCTGCTGACACTGGTCTCTCAGACGGTCGGCTCTACAAAATGGCGGGTAACGCAGTGAGCGTTCCCGTCATTTCTGCTATCGGATATATGATACGGCAAATTTATGAAAGCCAACACTGTGTTGGAGGTGATGATGGATAAAGGTGAGAAGTCAGTCAAACAGCTGAAAGAAAGGATATGGATAATAGCCTTGAAATGATGTAATTCCACAACAGGAGGAATGAATGGAAAAAATTATAAAAATCAGAGAGTTGGATGTCTGTTACGACAAAACGATAAAATATCACAAGAAAGAAATTCAATATATGTCACGGAAAAAGTCCCGGCGTTCAGGCAGTGATGACTGTAATGTCAGGGGCTTTTTCATCTTAAGAAAATCAAGAACAGACAATAGATTGATGATCGGAAGCAATGTATTTGATTGCTTGGACAGCAGAAAGAAACTATATAAGCTCAAAGGATTTGTGAAAGATGAGGAAGAAAACCTCTATGGGCTTATTAAATGCAGGGTTCCATTTTATATATTTTGGCTTACCCTTCTTATCTGTCTGGTTATTTTGGTCAATTGTCTTAGTGAACATGAGACCGGAACTCAAGATGATGTCGTGTGGTCGCCTCAGATCGAAGATGGCATTTACAACGATGATGACAGCTTGGCAGAAGAAATTGAACAGAAGCAGATAACAATACATGGTTTTACCGACTGGACGATCCCCGCAGGGCAAACAGACAGCCTGCCTATTGCTTTGGAAAACTCCGAAGGCAATCCTTGTTATTTTTCTTTTTCCATCGTACTTCAAGACGGCACGAAGCTATATGAGTCCGATCATGTGCCGCCTGGCGAGTCTTTGCGCAATATAACGATCAATAAGGCATTAGAAAAAGGCGATCACCAAGCATCTGTTTATATCACGACCGCTGAAATCGGCACAGGTGCACCAATGAATTCAGTAAGAGCAGAAATTGGACAATAGTCAATAAAGTGGACAAGTGAAATTAGCAAAATAGCGTTTTTCCATTTGATTTGGAGAAAGGCCATG
>CALWVN010000016.1 GCA_944384995.1 uncultured Clostridia bacterium
ACCTTTTGGAGAACGACCCAAGGCAAAATGTGTAAACCATGTTGTTGCACATTTTGTAAACCATGTTGCTCTTGACAAGAGACCCGCCCCTACGGGATAAGACATTCGGTTTACTGCGAAGCCGCAGCTTTGCATGAAACCCGCCTGTACCACATCTAATCTCTAACGTCTAACATCTAATTTCTAATATCTGACATCTGATCGGAGCCCCGCTCCTACGACTGCGAAAATTCGATGTTTCGCGAAGTCGTGGCTTCGTACAGGCTTCCCACCGCACGTCCAGCATCCAGCATCCAGAATCCAGCATCTAAAATCTAATTGACTACATGAATGGGTGTACCTTTTGCAAACGCCGCGAAATTTTCCTGTAAGATCGACATCAGCCGCGCGCGCGTTTCATACCCCGCCCACGCGATGTGCGGGGTGATGAGGCAGTTTTTCGCGTGCAGCAGCGGGTTGTCGCCGGCAGGCGGCTCGGTGGTGAGCACGTCGAGCCCCGCACCCGCAAGCCGCCCTTCGTTCAGCGCATCGGCGAGCGCCCGGGCGTCCACCACAGGGCCGCGGGCGGTGTTGATCAGGTACGCCGTCGGTTTGCAGCGCGCAAGGAACGCCGCGTCCACAAGGTTTTCGGTTTTTTCCGTCAGCGGGCAGTGCAGGGTGATGAAATCCGATCGGGCGGCAAGATCGTCGAGCGTCGTCCATTGGAAGTTTGTGCGCGCGCGCTGGTCGGTCTCATGCCCGGAAACGGCGAGCACCTGCATATCGAACGCGGCGGCGATGTCTGCGACCTTCTGTCCGATGCCGCCGAAGCCGATGATGCCGAGCGTCTTGCCCGCGAGTTCTGCAAGCGGCGCCTTCCAGAAGCAGAAATCCGGGCAGCGGCTCCACTCGCCCGCGTGCACCGCTTCGGAATGCAGGGCGACGCGGTTCGTAAAGGCGGTCAGGAAGGCGAATACAAGCTGCGCGACAGCGCCGGTCGAATAGGCGGGGATGTTCGAGACGGGCACGCCCCTTTCGCGTAGGTACGCCCCGTCCACCACGTTGTAGCCCGTGGAAAGCAGCGCGACGAAGCGGAGATTCAGCATTTGGTCGATCTCCGGCCGTCCAAGCGGGGTCTTGTTGGTCACAACGATATCTGCGTCATGGGTGCGTTCCACAATCTTTTCGCGCGGCGTGCGGTCATATACGGTCACCTCGCCGTAGGCGGAAAGCCATTCCCAGGAAAGGTCGCCGGGGTTGGTGGTGTAGCCGTCTAAAATGACGATTTTCATAAAGCGCACATCCTTTCTTTGGTATATTGTATCATAAAAATTCATACTATAACAGCACAAAATGCGCGCGAGCAGCGATCAGCGTTCAGAAATCAGAGATCAGAGGTCAGATGCGGAAGAATCAAATTTTCTGCGAAGCCTTTTGGTTGTGCGAAAGCGGTTTACGCAACTGCTGTCTATTAACCTCTACTTTGTCGCTCTCTCCCTCCGTCATGCGCAGAAGCGCATGACACCTCCCTCGTCAGAGGGAGGAAAAGATTTCTACAAACTTTCGGGCAGCGATTCCCCCTCTGACGAGGGGGATGCCGCCATCAGCGGCAGGGGGAGAGAGGGAAACTACGCCGCGCAGTCGGTAAAAGTCCAAGCGGCAAACCACCCCGCTTCTGACCTCTGACCTCTGCCCTCTGAACTCTGTATTGACCTGCCCGCCGATTTGTTATAAAATAGTAATACTTTTATACTGGTATACTCTGCGGCAAAAGGAGGTGCGGCGCATGGCGCACAAACGGCTTACACGCTCGCGGCTGCTGGATTTTCTCGGCGTAACGCTTTTGATCTTAGCGGTGGCCCTGTTCTGCGCGGCGCTGCTCTTTCAGGATCCCGAATTTCTGGCGCGCTACGACGACCTTATGCAGCGCCTTGCCGAATTCGAATATGCCGTTGCGACGCTGCCGTACCGCGGGCTTGTGGTCGTGGTGATCCTGCTTTTGTTTTTGGCAAAGGCCGTCATCCCCCTGCCCATCTCCGCCGTGTGCGTCATCGCCGGTATGGCGTTCCGCACGCCCATTGCCATCCTCATCAATGCGGCGGGGTACACGCTGCTTGCGGCGATCAAATATTTCTGGGGCAAGCACCTCGGCGGCGGGCTTTTGCACAAGCTGCTTGTGCGGTATGAAAACGTCGAGCGCATCTTGAATAATGCCGACACGCGCACCAAGGGCGTGCTGCTGTTCGGCTTTCGGCTCGTGAGCTTCCCGATCAACACCATAAGCCAGGTCTACGGCGCAATGCAGTTTGACCTGCGGCGGTACCTGGTGATCTCCATACTCGGCTTTCTGCCGAAGCTGCTCTCCTACAGCTTCATCGGCCGCCATGTTTACGATCCGTTTTCCATGGCGTTTATTCTGCCCATCGTGCTGCTCTTTGTGGTGTCGGGCATTTCGCTGCTCGCGGTCAACCGTGTGCTGGCGATTTATAATGATAAAATCAAAAATAAAGAGGCCAACAAGCCCAAAGAAAGCGGCGCCGAACACTGACACGCCGCAAGAAAGGATGTTCCATTTATGCCAAACGTACAGGAACTGAAAGCACAGCTTATGTCGGGTGCATATGACGAGAGGCTCCGGCGCGTCTACGTAACAGACGATGCCGTGCTCGAACAGCGCGCGCGCTACGCCGCGCTTGCCGAGACCTTCGCGTCCCTTTATAACGCGGACCGCGATGTCCGCCTGTTCTCCGCGCCGGGGCGCACGGAGGTCGGCGGCAACCACACCGACCACAACCACGGCCGGGTGCTCGCGGCGGGCATCAACCTTGATGCGGCGGCTGCGGCGGCGAAAAACGACGAAAACATCGTGCGCGTCAAATCTGCGGGCTACGACATGGATGTGGTAGACCTTTCCGATCTGTCTGTGCACAAAACCGAGCGCGGCCACTCGCCCGCTTTGGTGCGCGGGATGTGCCAAGGGTTTTTGAACCACGGCTACAAGATCGGTGGCTTTGATGCGGCGACCGTGTCGCAGGTGCTGTCGGGCTCGGGGCTTTCTTCCTCGGCGGCATATGAGGTGCTTGTGGGTGTAATGCTCAACGCGCTTTACAACGACGGCGCGGCGGACGCCGTGACCATCGCGAAGATCGCGCAGTACGCCGAAAACGAGTATTTCGGCAAGCCCTGCGGGCTGATGGACCAGACCGCCTGCGCGGTAGGGTCGTTTGTGACGATCGATTTCGCCGATCCCAAGAATCCCGCCATCGAAGAGGTCAAATTTGACTTCGCCGCCTGCTCGCACGCGCTGTGCATCGTGGATACGAAGGGCAGCCATTCCGATCTTACCGACGAATACGCGTATATCCGCGAGGAGATGGAAAGCGTCGCGCAGTGCTTTGGGAAAGCCGTCCTGCGCGAAGTGCCTGAGGCGGACTTCTACGCCGCGCTGCCTTCTTTGCGCAAAAAGGTCGGCGACCGTGCGATTTTGCGCGCCATGCACTTCTACGCGGACAACGCCCGCGTGTTAAAGGAAGTCGCGGCGCTGCGCACGGGGGATTTTGAAAGCTTCAAGCAGTACATACGCGAAAGCGGCTTTTCGTCGTTCATGTATAACCAGAACGTGTTTTCCGTCAAAAAGCCGCAGGAACAGCCCGTTGCGCTGGCGCTCGCCGTTTCGCAGCAGGTGCTCGAGGGCCGCGGCGCGTGGCGCGTGCACGGCGGCGGCTTCGCGGGGACGATCCAGGCGTTTGTGCCGCTCGACCTGCTCGACGCGTACAAATCCGCCATGGAAAGCGTATTCGGCACGGGGACATGCTATGTGCTGTCCATCCGTCCCGTTGGCGGCGTAGAAATCTGATCGATCGAAGGCGATAACTATGGACACAAAGGCGCTTTTGCAAACGCTGACCGCAGCCCCCGGCGTTTCGGGCGACGAACGCGGGATCGCCGAAACGGCGAAAGAACGGCTCGCAGAATACGGCGAGGTGCACACGGACGCCTTGGGCAGCGTGATCTGCACGGTCAAAGGCGACGGGGGACGGAAGCTCCTGCTCGACGCGCATATGGATCAGGTGGGTCTGATCGTTCTGGAGATCACGCCCGATGGCTTTCTGCGCGCCGCGCCGTGCGGCGGCGTCGACCGCCGGATTTTGGCGGCGGCAGAAGTTACCGTTTACGGCAAAACGCCGCTTTACGGCGTGGTCACCAGCACGCCCCCGCATTTGCTTTCCGGCGATGACGCGGGGAAAGTGCCCGAAACCATACTTGTAGACATCGGCATGACCGCCGAACAGGCGAAAGCACAGGTGTGCGCGGGCGACCGCATCGCGCTGCGTTCCGAATTCCGGCAGCTTGCGGGAGATTGCGTATCCGCGCCCGCACTCGATGACCGCGCGGGGCTCTGCGTGCTGCTCAAAGCGCTCGAACAGCTCAAAAATGCGGGCTGCACGGACGATCTGACCGTGGTGTTCTCCGTCTTGGAGGAAACGACCGAGGGCGGCGCGCGTGCGGCTGCATTTTCAGCGGAAGCCGACCTCTGCCTTGCGGTAGATGTGACCTTTGCAAAAACGCCCGACGAAAAGGAAGAAGAGACCGGCACGCTCGGCGGCGGTCCGATGGTGGGCTTCGCGCCGTCTTTAACGCGCGCGGTGAGCATCGGGCTGCAAAAAACAGCGGAACGCTGCGGGATCCCGTATCAGGTGGAAGTCATGGGGGGACTTAGCGGCACGAATGCCGACGCGATGGCGGCGGCAGCCGGCGGGGTGCGCACGGGGCTCGTGTCCGTGCCGCTTCGCTATATGCACACGGGCGTGGAGGTCGTAAGTGCGGCGGACGTGGAAAATTCTGCACGGCTGCTCTCTGAATTCATTTTGCGGGAGGCGACGGAACTATGCTGAAAACGCTTTGCATGCTTGACGCCGCCTCCGGGCGCGAGGACGCGGTGCGCGACTTCGTGCTCAAAAACCTCCCCGCAGACGCAACGTATACCGTTGACGCGCTCGGCAATATCCTTGTCGAAAAAAAGGGCGAACGGCGCGCGAAACACAAGGTCGCGCTGTTCGCGCACATGGATGAGGTCGCCCTGCTTATTACCCATATCACCGACGACGGCTTCCTGCGCTTTGAGACGGTCGGCGGCATTGACGCACGCGTGCTGTTCGGGAAAGCGGTGCGCTTGGAAAGCGGTGCAGTCGGCGTGATCGGCGGCAAGGCGGTGCATCATCTCTCGAAAGATGAGCGCGATAAGATCCCCGACGTGCATGCGCTTTGCATCGACATCGGCGCCGCTTCGCGCGAAGAAGCGGAAAAGTACGCGGCGCTCGGCGACAACGCCTATTTTTGCTCAGACTATACCGAATTCGGCGACGGCTTCGTAAAAGCCAAGGCGCTCGACGACCGCGTGGGTGTCGCCATCCTGCTTGAGATGCTGCAAAAGCCCCAGCCGTATGACCTGACCTGCTGTTTCACCGTGCAGGAGGAGATCGGCACGCGCGGCGCGGGTGCGGCGGCGTACACGGTGCGCCCCGATTACGCGGTCGTGCTCGAATGCACCACGGCGGCAGACCTTGCGGACGTTGCGGGGCACAAGCGCGTCTGCGCGCTCGGCAAAGGCGCGGTGGTCGGCTTTATGGATCGCGGCACAGTGTATGACCGCGAGCTTTACCGGCTGGCGTTTGAGATCGCAGAAAAAAACAACCTCCCCTGCCAGACCAAAACGCTCGTCGCGGGCGGCAACGATGCGGCGGCGATCCATAAGGCGGCGGGCGGGATAAAGACCGTAGCGGTCAGCGTGCCGTGCCGGTATATCCACGCCCCGTCGTGCGTCGCAAAGCGGGCGGACATCGAAAGCACGGCGATACTCGCCCAAAAATTAGCCGAAGCACTTTGTAATGCTTAAACGGCTGGAGCGCATCGCGAACGATACGGCGGGACGGCTCGCGGGGCTGTTCCCGAGCGACCTGCCCGCCGCACTTGCCGCCGCTGCGTGCGACCCGATCGAAACCGAAAGCGTCTGGGTACAGGAAAAGGAAAGCGGCGCAAAAACGGCGTTCTGCGTTTTGCAGAAAAACGGGCGGGCGTCTCTTGCCGCCGAAGCGGATGCAGACACGGAAGAGCTGCGCGCCTTTCTGTGCGCTTCGGGTGCACGCGAGGTACAGGGCGAAACGGCGCTTCTCGCGTCGTTCGGTATACCGATGCAAACGCGCTGTGCTCTGATGCGCCTTGAAATGCAGATCCCGCCCGAAGCGGAAACGGCGCTTATTGCGGACGGGCTCGATAAAATTTACGACCTGCTCGCAAGCGCGGTCGGTTTCCCTGTGGATTCGGACGCGAAAAACGCGTGGATCGCGCGCAATGCGCGCGGCATTTTCGGCGGCAAAACGCTTTTGACAGCGGCTTTGGCGGACAGCGGCGAACCGGTCGCCTGCGCCGCTGCCGATCTGTTCGGCGACTATGCTTTTTTGCGCGACGTGGCAAGCGCGCAAAACTTCCGAAACCGCGGGCTGGCGCGCGCCTGTGTTTGTACGCTTTGCGAACCCCTGCGGGAACGGAACAAACAGGTCTTTCTGCTCGCCGCCGAAAGCACGGCGGGCTTTTACCGCAAATGCGGGTTTATAAAAACGGATACAGTCGGACTGGGAAATAGTAAGTCATGAGGAATTTTTTTGCATTTTCGGATACAATAGAACAAGCGGCCGTCGCGGCGCTCGAAAATACGCGCGCACAGTTTCAAAAGATCGACGCGCAAACGGAATACAACCAGCAGAAGGTGCTGGCGGCTTTTATCCAAAACCGCGTGGACGAAGCGGACTTCGGCACGACCACGGGCTACGGCTATTCCGACCGCGGGCGCGAAAAGCTGGATAAACTCACGGCGGACATTTTCGGCGCCGAGCGCGCGTTCATCCGCGCGGGGGCGCTTTCCTGCGGGACGCATACGTTGTCCGTCTGCCTGTTCGGGGTGCTGCGCCCCGGCGACGTGATGCTGTGCGTCACGGGCACGCCCTACGACACGCTGCTTTCGACCATCGGCATTGACGGCGGGAAAAGCGCGGGCAAGGGGACGCTTAAAGATTTCGGCGTGCAGTACCGTCAGGTGGATCTCACGGAAAACGATATGCTCGACCTTGCCGCCATCGAACGGGAAGCTTCGCGCACGGACGTGCGCATGGTGTATCTCCAGCGCTCGCGCGGGTATGCCCTGCGGCACAGCCTTTCGGTCGAAGAGATCGGGCAGGTCGCCGAACTCGTGCACCGCGTAAACCCGCACGCCGTCGTCATGGTGGACAACTGCTACGGCGAATTCGCCGAGGAAAAAGAACCGACCGAGGTCGGCGCGGACTTAATGGCGGGGTCACTGATTAAAAACGCGGGCGGCGGCATCGCGCCGTCGGGCGGCTATATCGCGGGGCGTGCAGAGCTTGTGGAGCTTTGCGCCTGCCGCCTGACCACGCCGGGGCTCGGGCTTGAGGTCGGGGCGACGCTCGGCCAGAACCGCGCGCTGTTCATGGGCCTGTTCCACGCGCCGCACGTCGTCGGCGAGGCGCTCAAGACCGCCGTGTTTGCTGCCGCGCTGTTCGAAACCCTCGGCTTCGCGGTCACGCCGCGCTCAGACGAACCGCGCCATGATATTATCCAGGCGATCCAACTCGAAAACGCCGACCGCCTGATCGCTTTCTGCCAAGGGCTGCAAAAGGGCGCGCCCGTGGACGCGTACGTCACACCGGAACCGTGGGATATGCCCGGGTATGACAACCAGGTTATCATGGCGGCGGGGGCGTTCACGTCGGGGTCGTCCATCGAGCTCTCCGCCGACGCGCCGCTTCGCGAACCGTTTGCCGTCTGGATGCAGGGCGGGCTGAACTTCCATACGGGCAAGCTCGGCGTGATGCTTGCCGCCGCGGAATTGCAGAAGCGCGGGTTGCTGAAATAGAGATCGGATTTCAGATGGCAGAAGACGGAGGCAAGGCAGGGCGGTTTTGTGCAAAGCCGCGGCTGTGCTGAAACTAAAAATCTGTACGAATCCGTAGGGGCGGGTCAATCAAACTTTTGGCTTTCTTTTGCCCCCGCTGAGGAGGGGGCTGGCGCCGTTAGGCGACTGGGGGAGAGACAAATATGTACTTGTCTTTCTCTCCCTCCGTCTTTTGCCTACGGCAAAATCCACCTCCCTCATCAGAGGGAGGAAGGGTGCGCACGGATTTTCGGCTTTGCACAAATTTACCCTTTCAACGTCTAACCTCTAATATCTAACGTCTAAAATCTAAAAACGGACAGCTGCAAGGGCTGTCCCTACGGTTTGTATAAATTTTCGGCTCTTCACAAAAGTCCCAATCGGGCTTTTGCCTTCTGATTTCTGGATTCTGATCTCTGAAAGGGTGTCGCTTATGGACCTTTTACACTTAAAAAGCGGAACGGATGTGCGCGGTACGGCGATCAACGAAGCCGCGCCCGAACAGATCGACCTGACCGACGAGGTCGTCCGCCGCGTCATTGCGGCGTTCGTGCCGTTCCTGGCGAAGGCCTGCGGCAAGCGCGCCGAGGACTTAATAATTTCGGTCGGGCACGATTCGCGCGTGTCCGCCGAACGCATCCGCCGCGCGGTGCTCTTGGCACTGACCGTGCAAAACGTGCATATTTTGGACTGCGGACTGTGCTCGACGCCCGCCATGTTCATGACGACGCAGACCGAAGGCTGTGACGGCGCGGTGCAGATCACCGCGAGCCACCACCCGTGGGACCGCAACGGGCTCAAATTCTTTACCCGCGCAGGCGGCATTTCGGGCGCACAGCTCACGGAAATTTTGTCTGCCGCCGAAACAGTGGAGCTGTGCGCGGCGCCGACAGAGATCAAAGCCGAAAAACTTGACTATCTGCCCATATACTGCGCGCATTTGCAGAATCTTATCAAAGAAGGCGTGCAAAGCGCGGATTACGACCACCCGCTTGCGGGCATGAAGATCGTCGTGGACGCGGGCAACGGTGTGGGCGGCTTTTACGCGGACCGCGTGCTTGCGCCCTTGGGGGCGGACACGGCAGGAAGCTGTTACCTCGACCCGGACGGACGCTTTCCGAACCACGTCCCGAATCCCGAAAATGCCGAAGCCATGGAAAGTGTACGGCAGGCGACACTGCGTGCGCACGCCGACCTCGGCGTGATCTTCGACACGGACGTGGACCGCGGCGCAGCGGTGACGGCAAGCGGCGAAGCGCTCAACCGCAACCGCCTTGTCGCCGTGGCGGCTGCCATTGCGCTGGAGAAATGCCCCGGCGGCACGGTCGTGACCGATTCCGTGACCTCGTCGGGCTTGACAAAATTTATCAACGAAACGCTCGGCGGCAAACACCTGCGCTTCAAGCGCGGCTACAAGAACGTCATTGACGAAGCCGAACGGCGCACGAAAGCGGGCGAAAACGTCCCGCTTGCCATCGAGACCTCCGGGCATGCGGCGTTTTGCGAAAATTATTTCCTTGACGACGGCGCATACCTTGTCACGCGCATCATCATTAAGCTCTGCCGCTTAAAGCGCGAGGGGAAAACGCTCGACACACTTCTCGCCGCACTTGAAGAACCCGCCGAAGAAGCGGAGGTGCGTCTGCCCATCACCGAAGCGGATTTTCGCGCCTGCGGCGAACGTGTTTTGGCACAGGTGGAAAAGCTGGCGCAAGCCGCGCCTTGCATGACCGTTGCGGACGACAGCTATGAGGGTGTCAAGGTCATTTTCCCGGAAGATGCGGGTGACGGCTTTTTCATCCTGCGCTTAAGCGTCCACGATCCGCTCCTGCCGGTGAATCTGGAATCCGCAAAAGCGGGCGGGGTGCGGCGCATCGCGCAGGCACTCTTGGGGCTTCTTGCGGGCGCAGAGGGCATAGACCTTGCTCCGCTGCAACAATTTTGCGGGGAAATCGGGAAAGGATATTGACAAAGGCAAATATTTTAATACAATGTAGTATATATTGGTTATCCCAATACGTTCCCGGGAGGTGTAAATCATGATTTTTGAAAAGGTCAGAGACATTATCTGCGACCAGTTTGACGTCGAGGAGGATGCCGTCACACCGGAAACGCTTCTCGAAGAGGATCTGGACGCGGACAGCCTGGATCTTGTGGATCTGGTGATGTCATTTGAGGACGAGTTTCAAATCGAAGTCCCCGAAGAGGAGATCGAAAACATCAAGACCGTCGGCGACATCGTGAAGTATATTGAGGAACACTAAGGAACACGAAATGCGCGGGGGCGTCCGAACGGCGTCCCCGCAAGTTTCAGAAAGCGAGCAGGAAAGAAATGGCTAAGGAAAAGAAATTTGTCGAAGAGATCACCTCCATGGAGGTGGACTTCGCCAAGTGGTACACCGATGTCGTCAAAAAAGCGGAGCTGATCGAATACACGGGCGTGAAAGGGTGCCTTGCGCTGCGCCCGTACGGATACGCCATTTGGGAGAACATACAGAAGATCCTGGACGAAAAATTCAAAGCGCTCGGGCATGAAAATGTCTGTATGCCGATGTTCATCCCCGAAAGCCTGCTGAATAAGGAAAAAGAACATGTTGAGGGCTTTGCGCCGGAGGTCGCGTGGATCACCTACGGCGGCAGCGAAAAGCTCGAAGAGCGCCTTTGCGTGCGCCCCACTTCGGAAACGCTGTTCTGCGAGCACTACAAATCCATCGTCCATTCCTACCGCGATCTGCCGAAGCTCTATAACCAGTGGGTCTCGGTGGTGCGCTGGGAAAAGACCACCCGCCCGTTCCTGCGCACCCGTGAATTCTGGTGGCAGGAGGGCCACACCATCCACGCCACCGAAGCGGAGGCGCGCGAGGAGACGCTGCGGATGCTCGACGTCTATGCGGGCTTCTGCGAGCACGAGCTTGCCATGCCGGTCATCAAGGGCGTGAAAACCGAAAAGGAACGCTTCGCCGGCGCGGAGGACACCTACACCGTCGAGGCACTCATGCACGACGGCAAGGCGCTGCAAAGCGCGACCTCGCACTATTTCGGCGACGGCTTTGCGCGTGCGTTCGACATTCAGTATACTGACAAAAACAACACCCTGCAATATCCGTTCCAGACCTCGTGGGGCAGCTCAACGCGGCTCATCGGCGCGATCATCATGGCGCACGGCGACGACCGCGGGCTCGTGCTCCCGCCCGCCGTCGCCCCCATTCAGGTTATCGTCGTCCCCGTCGCGGCGCATAAGCCCGGCGTTTTGGAGGCGGCAGAAGCCGTCGAAGCGCGCTTAAAACCCATCTGCCGCGTGAAAACCGATAAGACGGACAATTCCCCCGGCTGGAAGTTTGCACAGTATGAGATGAAGGGCGTGCCGCTGCGGCTCGAGATCGGTCCGCGCGACCTTGCGGAGAACCAATGCGTGCTCGTGCGGCGTGACAACGGCGAAAAGATCACGGTATCGCTCGACGAGCTCGAAGCGAAGATCCCCGAGCTGCTCGAATCGGTGCGCAAAGGGCTTTACGACGCGGCGTTCGCCCGCCGGGCAAACATGACCTTCACGGCGAAAACATTCGACGAGATCAAGGACATCGCGGAAAACAAGCCCGGCTTCATCAAAGCCATGTGGTGCGGCGACCGCGCTTGTGAGGACAAGCTCAAGGACGAGCTGGGCGTGACCTCGCGCTGCCTTCCTTTCGAGCAGGAACATATCGGCGACACCTGCGTGTGCTGCGGCAAGCCCGCGACCAAAATGCTCTATTGGGGCAAGGCGTATTAAAGCCTCCTGCCCGGCGCGCGGTTGACATTTTTCGCGCGGGCGGGTATACTGAAAACAGATTTCGACTGCGGTAAGGGAAGTGTATTATATGGAAAAGAAAATCATTGCCGTGGCGTGCGCGTTACTAACGCTGGTTTTGGCGTTCACAGCGTGTGGGAAGGCGATCGTGACCGGCGACAACGGCATGGAATATGAAGCTGTGACCGATGAAGAGGGCAACACCATTGTCAACGAAAACGGCGATATCGTGGTGTATGTCACGGATGCGGACGGCAACTATGTAGAGGATGCGAACGGTGAGCCGCAGACGAACTCAATTACATTCCCGAGCGTTATTGCGCACGAGGATCGGATTGAAACCGCCAATTACATCCTGCTGATTCCGGAAGGCTGGACGGCGGAAAGCGACGGAACGCTGGCGCGGGAAGCGGATGAAAATGCCGAACAGAGCATAGAAATCACGAATTTCGGCGAGCTGGAAGACGGCGAGACCTTTGCCGGCAAGATGCAGGAATCACAGGCGACTTTGGAAGGGCTTGCACAGGCGGTCATTGATAACGGCGGCACGGCGGAGAGTGCGGTCGAATCCGTGCAGTTTTTTGAACAGGATGCGACACTCTTGGAACTGACCGCAACCGCGCAGCAAAGGACGTTCCGATACCAGATGCTTTACTTTATGCAGAACGGTGAACTGTATAAAGTGCAGTACACCGCTACCGACATGGAAAATGAGGCGTTTGACTTGCACGCGTTTGTACTACAGAATCTGACAATGAAATAAAACCGACTTTGGCGGGCGGGGCGAGAAATCGCTCCGCTTACTTTTTGTCCGTTGGAGATCAAAAAATGTATACAAGCACAAATACTGGAAGCATCTTCGGCCGATTGGCTGAAAATGAACCGGCAAAATTGTGAATTATAGAAAAAATGAAAATCTTTTGTGAATAATCTGTTGACTTTTCCAAGAAATGATTCTATAATTTGAATAACCATAGGAATGGTGCAATGGGGTGAAGTGCCCTCTTTTTTAGGGGACGAGCCCTCGCAGGGGGCGTTTGCCGATTGCGATACACATCCTACGGTAATACGGCTCGGGTGTGTATCATCAGTTCTCCGCCGGCTTCGTAAAGCGGAGTGCGGTGGGGACGATCCGAGTACTATGGGCGCGCAGCGTACTGCCTCCCGCTTAGGACGGGTGGTCAGAGGCGGTCCTCGCGTTCCCTTCCCAAGTCCGGCGAAGCCCCGCGCCGGCAGTTCCCGCAAACCTGGGGCGACTAACCCATTTTCTTTCTCGCCATAGAGCTGAAAGAAGGATGGGAATCTAACAGAAAGGAAAAAGACTAGATGAAAAAGTCAACAAAACTGTTGAGCGTCATCCTGGCGATCGTCATGCTGTTCACCAGCATGTCCGTCATGGCGTCGGCGGCAAAGGCTTCTTATCAGTCAGTAAGCGACTTGGAAGGTCTTCAGGCTTACGACGACTATGGTGCCGTTACGCGTCTGAGCACGGAAGAACGTGTGTCCATCCTCTTGGATTATCTGGACAACATGCTTGCTTCTCTGGGCGGCGAGCCCATAGACATCTCGGTTGCCACGATTGATTACAGCTCTGTTAACGCGCTCCTAGGCTCAATCGACGGCTTGAAAGGCAGCATCATCGGTACGCTCGTCGGGAACAACCCTGATGGCGGCGACTTAATTGCTCGTGTTACCTTGGACTGCTGGCAAGAAGGCATGTCACGCGAAAACACGGCGCAGCTTACAATCGTTGCCGAGATCGTGGAACTGCTCGGTTCCAACGGCGGCGCTGTGCAGCAGCTTCTGAACGACGGCAGGATCGATCTCGGCGCTCTCGACCCCCTTATTGGCGCTATTGTGGATTTTTCTGCAATTGACGCGTATCTTGCCGATGTCCCCGGTCTGTTGAAAGGTCTCATTTATCCGCTTTTCGAAAGAAAAGACGATGATATGGATCAGATCAACACACTGACGAACACCGGCAACACGGTTGATTCCGTTCTTACGTCGTTCGTGCAGGGCCTCTTCACCAAGCCCCAGAGCACCACGACCGTGAAGGCGGATGTCTCCGGCGAGATCCAGAGCGACCACACACTGCCCACGGTCTCGAATGGCCTTCGTTACTACTATGTGTACGGTACGAACGGTTCCGGCACACCGCAGTACACCTGCTACGTCTATAACACAGAGACGAGTGCCTATGAGGCAGAAAAAGAACCCTTTGTTCTGAAGCAGGAAGTGGAAGGCAGCGACACCTATGTGTACGCGAAGTCTACCGGCGACACGCTCAAGTATTATGAGACCGGTAGCTACTGGCTGCCCTCGCTTGTCGAATCCGGCAGCGCAGCGGACATCATGAACATCTCCACCCAGACCGGCGTGCAGATGCTTTACAACATGATCCCGCATGTGTTCGGTGAAATGGCGCCCGTTGTGCTCAACGGCTCCGTCAAAAAGCTCGTTGCCGAGTGGTTCGGCGCACAGTTCAACTATGTCGGCGAAGTCGGCAGCGATGAAGTCAACGCGCTGGGCAGCGACCCGATCTTCACGGGCAAACAGGGCGAATACCTTTGGGAGTGGTCCGATTACGCGGTGATCGACGGCGAGCATTATTATCGCTTTGAAGATTCCGTTTATCAGGCGGATCTTTCCAACAAAAATGCCTATATGGACATCGTCGACTGGGATTATGTGATCCCCGATGACCTGCTCAACGATTACATCCCCGGTGCGGACGGCAACACGCCCTCTGCCGCGGGCTACAACACCATCCTGCAGGGCCTCAATGACTTCCTTGGCGAAGTGATCGATCTGGTCCTTGCGCCGAATGTTGTGTCTGCGATCAACTGGACGGACGGCAGCAACTCCAACCTTCTTGAAAATGTTAAGAAGGCGGCGCGCGCTGTTGTCACCATTGCCCCCGAAACCATTTTCGGCGAGCACTATGCGGATGATGAGTACTATCAGCTTCTCATCGATGAAAGCGCAAAGGATCAGGAGATCCTTTGCGGCATTGCTGCGAAGCTTCTTGAATTCCTCATGCCGCAGCTCATCCTGCCTTCGGCTTCCAGCCTGGAAGGACAGTCCCTCGGCGCTATGTTTGCTATTGTCCTTCGCGAGCTTGCTACGCAGTTCGTACCGACTTACAACTATGATGCGCTGATTTATGCGGATTACAACACCAAGACTCTGCTGTCCGGTAAGGACAACAGCTATTGGCTGGATGTCTGCCTGACCATCGGTGTGGACATCGGCATGAGCTATCTGCGCAACCTTGCCGACCTCGGCGAGGACACGGAAGTCGGCTATGACTTTGCCGATTCCAAGACCTACGAGCTTGCTGCTTTCGAGCAGAATCCGCAGGCTTGGGAAGCTACCGTGGACTGGGTCATCGACTGGGCGCTTTCGGATGATTTCGAATGGACCTGGAAGATGGAAAAATTCGTGGATTGCGGCGAAACCATTGATCTTGCCACTGCGCAGGATCCTTGGGTGAAGCTCGGCAACATCCTGAAGAACATCCTTCCGATCGATCAGATCCTCAACGTCAATACGGAAGATTCCCACTGGCTTGAGACTGCGCTGCGTGATAACTTCGTGCTTTCGCTTCTCAACCTTGATGTCGGCAATATTGTCGGCGACGGCGATACGACCGGGCTCCTCGACATCCCGAATGACAGCGTCCTGTTCATGCAGCCGCTTCTTCCGGCAGTTGTCAATGTTGTCAGAGACCTGCTCAACAGCTTACTTTACAAGGTTGCGGGCAACGACAATCTGATCCCGACCGATATGGTCAACGGTCAGATCGAGCAGCTGTTCCGTTCGAGCACAGATGCAGTGCAGGATAATCTTGCGAATTTGGCAAGAAGACTCCTTGAAAAGATAAATGTGGCTTACAACAACGGTTTGCTGGATCCTGTGATGCCGATCCTTGGTTTCTTTGTCGGCTGGGTTACGGATGCGCAGAAGTTCGCAGATCCTACCCTGACCTTTACCAATGAAGGCGGCTATAGCTACATTTACACCTCAAGCGGCACGGCAACCACGACGCTTAATATTACCAACAACTCCGCCGGTATGCTGCTTAAGCACAGAAATTCCAGCGTGACCGACCAGAACTATGTGATGGTTATTGACGGGATTTCCGGCGACTTCACGACCACGCAGTCCTTCCCCGTGGAAGTGCTTCCTTACAGCAACGCCAGTATCACGCTGACGGCGCCGTATACGGAGGAAAAAGGCGTTGAGATCAATGTCCACTACCACTACAAGCTGAAGGATGGCACAGAGCTTACCCCGAGCTTGCTGATGGCGACCACCTATCAGATGGTCTCTAACCGCACGCAGAGTGCGTTCAACGGCCCATATGACGACGGTTTTGAAAACGGTACTTGGCCGAATAAAGTTCGTTTGGAAGGTACCGGCGGTCCGTTAAATCCGCTGGTTACCAACCGGAACACGATTGCTGCGACCATTGCCAGTATTGCGATTGACTTTAGCAGTGTTGGCGACAGATCGGGTGATATATCTGCATCGGAATATCGTGCTTTCGATTCTGTCTACATTGAAGATACAGGCAGTGCGGCAGGATATAAGGGTTATGAACCGACGCTGAACGAAAGCTTTACGGTCACACCGGCGCGCTTAAAGGCGGACGTGGACGTAGAAGCGCTTCCGTCTGGTACAATTATTGATCTGGGCGAAGTGTATGCGAATTTGCACTATAGTAGATGGACCGGCGATAATAATGCGCCCCTTACCGCCAATCTCGGCAATCTGTACTTCGCGGATTTGAGCGAGGTCACCGAGCTATTCGACGCGGAGCTCTCTGCTGCTCGCAAAGCGGCGGACTACACAGCCGATACTTGGGCGGTCTATGCTCAAGCAATGAAAGATACGGCGGCGTTCGTGCTTGCGCCTATTCAGATGGATGGCTTCGCTGAGACTTACAGCGACACGAATATTCAGTCTGTATATGACAATCTGGAAGCGGCTGTTGAGCAGCTTCAGGCGTCGGATAACGCTTCTGCGGCTGTAACGCCGGCAAGCGTGCTGCAGCCTGTCTTGGATACCGTTGAACCTGAAGGTCAGGAAATCAACTATCAGGATTATGAGCTGTATGAGTATTGGGATTATGAAGAGCAGAGAACGGCTGCACGCGATCTGATCGCTGCGACCACCGCTCCCGAAGCGCCCGATGCTTACATCGAAGGCAATGACCTGTCTGAAGCTGAGATCGATGCGATCATCGATGCGGAAACTAACAGCAAGTTGCAGTCCGCCATTGAGAGCACGGTTGTTCAGCCTACGGAAGATGATCTTGCGGCTTATGCGGAAGCGTTTGCAAATTGGGAGCCGGCTGCCTACACAGAGCTTGAGCTCTATGACATGGCGTCTAAGCTGCCCTATTACAAGCAGTTCCTGCTGCCCAAGACTACCGAAAAGCAGTTCCTTGCGAAAGAGCTTGCTTATGCGGCTGCGCAGAACTATGTTGAGACGGCTTGGTCCACCGATTCCTGGGGTGCCTATGAGGCAGCTCTTGAGGCGGCGAACACAGTCAACAGCAACGGTTCCGCGAAGCAGTCTGAGGTCTTCAATGCGAAGTACAACCTGATGCTTGCCCAGAACAACCTGGTGCCGGCTGAAGACTCCGCAAGAGACACCGGCGTCTATGACAACCTCATCGGCCTTATCGCAACAGCGGATTCTATCTTCGCTGACACGGAAGGCGCTTGGACTGTCAAAGAAGGCGTTCAACCGGCAGATGCGTATAAGCAGTTGGTGGAAGCGCTCGGTTACGAGTACGAAGACGCTGACGGCTACACGCAGAACCTGTATTGGGATTCCGCAAAGGCCTTTGTTGCAACCGACCGTGTCATCGGTGACAGCACGACCGCTGCGACCAATGCTATGGCTGCTAAACTTCAGGCTGCGATCGACAACTTTGAAGCAACCGCGACCGAGCCAAACACGTTGAAGATTAAAGACACGGCGCCGTTTGCTCCGGTCGTAGACCTGACGAACAAGGGTGAGGGCTATACCGGCTCCATCTACGGCATCGACACGCTTGGTTGGAATGATATGTTTACCGCTGATGGTACGCTTTCTGATTTCCTGACCACAGAGCTTGGCGACGAATATCTTCGCATTACCACACCGGATAGTGGCGCAGAGACAACCGGTACGATCATTGAAGTGCTTGATGCAGACGGCTCCACAGTATTGGAGACCTATGTGTTCGTATACTTCGGTGATGTAGACATGGACGGTCTGGTTGGTCTGTCGGATGCAGCGTATGCAGAGTATTATGAGGCATATTATGATGGCATCGATACTTTGGCGCAGCTGATGGCGGGCGACGTAGACGGCGATGGACTCTGTGGTTTGTCCGATGCGGCATACATGGAGTACTATGAAGCAGCCTATACTGGTATGCCCAGTCAGGTTGATGCCGGCTCCATGGCTTCGTCCAATATTTACGAGCTGATTTAAAGGAGAATAATCGACAATGGTAAAAAAAATTAGTGCAGTGTTGCTTGCGCTGGTTCTTTGCTTAAGTGTGGTTGTTCTGCCGACAACAGCGGCAGGTTTCCCGGAAGATTACCAAATAGCCGAGGGCAAGGCTATTGCCTTTGCTGTAGAGTTAGACAAGGAATATTATAATCCTGGCGATACAGTAACCATTAGCGTGTATATGTATGCTACGGAAAACGTTGAATTGAATACAGGTAACATAGTCCTTGCGGTAAACTCTAGTCTGTTTGATACAACTAGCTCAGGCGTTAACGGGGACACGACGGTAAGGAAGAATATCACTGCTAATGATACTTGGCTTTCCTTCTGGAAGGAGCCGGCGAATACGAATGTGAATTGGATGGTCTCGCAGACGATTCTCGACAGAATTACCGCAGCAAACACAGAAGCAGAGAACGGGTTGTATGACTCGTATCTGAAGATTCCGCTCGCGAGAAATAACGCCGGCTCGCATCCGAATGCTAGCATGATTACTTCAGCAGGTATGCCGGGTGCGGATATCAATGCAGATCCTGAACCGCTTGCGAAAGTCCAACTGAAGCTCCGGGATGACGTGCCACAGGGCACGCAGGTTACTGTTGGTATGACGACTGGTTCCGCTGTAATGACTCCCTCTCAGTTTAACTTTTCTGGCTGGTTTACTGGCGAGGCTAGACGCCGCAACTTTGTTGCTAGCGAGTATGATGTTGCTGGCGTCCAAGACGCGGCAACTGTTGGCGAACCTGCACCGGCAGGCCCGACCGTAGCGAAGAGCAAGGCGGAACTGAAGTTCACGCTGACCAGCCCGACGACGGTAGCGGATCCGTTCACGCTCCGCGTGACCTCCGTGATCACGGATGCGGATTGGGATGAATACTTCGCGAACACCGCAGTGGCAGACGCGACGACCGACGCGATCCAGAGACTGGGCTTCGTGGCCTACAAGGGCACGGAAGGCTTCAGCATGGATACGGCGAAGGCAGTGGCGCAGGGTACGGCAACAGACGCCGCATACAGCCTTGCTTGGACGGACTATATCCAGAAGACGAGCGACACGGCTGATGCGTACTTCGGCGCACGTCTGGAGATCACGAGTGTGGACACCCGCACCGACGTGACGTATGTCGGCGTGGTCGAGTATCTCGACGCGAACAACCAGACTGCATATGCGTTCTATGACGCAGAGCAGGTAGCTCTTCTGGATCAAAATTACACCACCTACGTTCAGCAATATGTAGATACGTACGGCAGCGATTACGTCGCGTAAGGAACGCCGGAACGGGAAGTATATTTGAACATGGGCAAGATGAGATACGCACCGCCGGACTTCCGACAAACGGCGTTTGAACAAAGTGAAGAGATCACGGTATGGATCAGCGACGCTTTGCCGGAGGATACAGACGACGGAGAAGCAGTAATCATCTGGTGATAATTTGATTCTGAAAGGAGCACGAGAAAATGAAACATCTGTATGAGACCCCGGATTTTGACGTCTCTGTGTATGATGTGGAAGATATCATCACCATTTCTGTCGGCCCCGGCTCGGTAGAGGGCGGTAGCGACGGCTGGATCGAGATCTAACCACGCATAACGGGCGGTAAGGCAAGCGGCGGGAAACTGCCGCAGAGCCGAACGCCACGATTTGTCAAATCCTGCGCGGCGAGGGCAACCTCGCCGCGCTTTCTTTTTTGATGCTGGACGTTAGATGTGGGGTGGGGAGGCTTGCACGAAATCGAAAGGCTGCACTAACTCTTTCCTCCCTCTGATGAGGGAGGTGGCACGCGCGAAGCGTGTGACGGAGGGAGAGAAAAATTAACACAGACTTTGTCTCTCCCCCGGTCTTGGCGACGTAATCGCCGCCAAACCAGCCCCCTCGTCAGAGGGGGCAAGGAGAAAGACCGAAAGCCTACACAAACTCTGTCCTCCCTCTGATGAGGGAGGTGTCAAACGGCGCATTCGCCGTTTGACGGAGGGAGAGAAAATGCAAACGGGGAGTTGTCCCCCCTGCCGCCGTACGGCGGCATCCTCATCAGAGAGAACCACACCCGCACGAGTATATGTAGATTTATGAATAACGCAAACCGCCGACTACGAGAAATTACTGACTTTTCCGCTGTGCAAACCAGTTTTTTTGTCATATTTTGATTTTCATGCGACTACCGAATAGGGGGTGCACGTTCTGCGAATGCGTGTGCGGGCAAAGCAAGATAAGAACGACAACAAGTTTTGCTTTGCATTGCGTAAAGCGCACCACATCAGCCTTTTTGCAAAAAAAATATATTCCCATACAGCGTGTTTTTTTGGCTGAACCCTGATGAACACTGACGCATATATGCAGATTACGGCGCAAAAAAGAGAAATCCAAGGAAAAATTTTTGTTGACAAAAACACAGGAACCGAGTATAGTTTATTCGGATGTGAAAGTTAGGAGGACAGAGCATGACAAAAGCCAAAAAAGCGCTTTGCCTGGCTTTGGCGGTAGTTATGGTCATCGGCGTGTTTGCCTTTTCTGCCTTAGCAGCCGATCAAACCGCCGAGTTTACCGTTACGGCTTCTGAAACGCAGATCGAGGTCGGCGATACGATCACAGTCACCGTTGCGGTTACGACGGATTACTACGCTGCCGCGACCGGTGTGCCGATCTACTACGATGCGGAAGTCTTCGAATATGTGGCGGATTCCTTGCAAGTCACTGAGATTTTCGGCGACGGCGCCGCCACAAACATACAAAGCAACTATGCGGAACCGGCAGGACTTTTGAATGTAGTCATTGTACCGCTTGACTCATACGGTGCGGTGTCGCGGCATCTGTCCGGAACGCTTTTGACCTTTCAACTGACCGCGAAGGCCGAAGGGACTTCCGAGATCGGCTTGCGTGCGGAGGATCAAAAAACGGAAAGCCACATCGGCGGACCGTTGTATTGCGGCGCATATGCATCCGAAGATGTGAACTCGCCAGTCACGACCACCGGGCAGACGTTTATCCTAAATAATACGACAGTTACGGTCGGGGCGACCGAGCCAAACACGTTGAAGATTAAAGACACGGCGCCGTTTGCTCCGGTCGTAGACCTGACGAACAAGGGTGAGGGCTATACCGGCTCCATCTACGGCATCGACACGCTTGGTTGGAATGATATGTTTACCGCTGATGGTACGCTTTCTGATTTCCTGACCACAGAGCTTGGCGACGAATATCTTCGCATTACCACACCGGATAGTGGCGCAGAGACAACCGGTACGATCATTGAAGTGCTTGATGCAGACGGCTCCACAGTATTGGAGACCTATGTGTTCGTATACTTCGGTGATGTAGACATGGACGGTCTGGTTGGTCTGTCGGATGCAGCGTATGCAGAGTATTATGAGGCATATTATGATGGCATCGATACTTTGGCGCAGCTGATGGCGGGCGACGTAGACGGCGATGGACTCTGTGGTTTGTCCGATGCGGCATACATGGAGTACTATGAAGCAGCCTATACTGGTATGCCCAGTCAGGTTGATGCCGGCTCCATGGCTTCGTCCAATATTTACGAGCTGATTTAAAGGAGAATAATCGACAATGGTAAAAAAAATTAGTGCAGTGTTGCTTGCGCTGGTTCTTTGCTTAAGTGTGGTTGTTCTGCCGACATCTGTGATGAGCAAATCACTGTATAAAATATGCTAAATAATCTGCATGTTGACTCAGGCAATAAAAGGTAGCGTCCCATTCCATAATGTAGTTCAATCCCGCGCGGCGAGGAAATTCCCTCGCCGCGCTTTCTTTGTGTCGCCGAAAGCTGAGGGCGCAGAGAGCAGAACAAGCGATGCGGTCTGTTTTTTTCGTGTGCAAACAAATTGCAAAAAAATTCAAAATCGGGGAGCCTGCAAGGCGCGTACCAAAAAAAATTATGTGCAAAGCAGGTCGCGCGCGTGGGACATGGAAAAGCGGTCTGTTGCTTTTTGGGATAAAATCTCTAAAAAAGTGTTCAAATCGCACCGACTTTGTCCGCTTTTTTCCAAGAAGGTCTGCTGTCTGGGATATTTTGCCGACCTTTTCAATAAAACTGCCACAAAATGCGGATTATTTATTGACATTTCGGAGATTTTATTGTAAATTATAGTAGTATCGATTAGCATGGGATGCTAATCTGTTCATCGACTCAGAAAGGGGATTCGGTCAGAATGGCTAAAAAGGAGAAAATCGCGCTCACGCCCGAAGAACGGCTGGCGAAGATGGATCGCACAAAAGAAAAAAGAAAGATCTTCGGCGAAACCTTCCTCAAAGCGTGCGCGCTGTTTTTGGCTGTCGTCTTTGTCTATGCGGCTACATATGTTGCGTTCGGCGAAGGCAGAACCGTTTATCAATCCATCCAAACAAACACCGGTACGGTCTCCGGCGGCAGCGTAGTTTCCGGCGGCGGCAGTGCGACCGCCGGCAGCGGCACAACGGCAGAAGTATCGGACGAAGCGCAGCAGGCTGCAGACGCGATCAACGCGGCAACGGCAGCGGCAGCAAACGCGACCTATGATTGGGAAAGACATTGCGTAGTAGCGGATATTGACGTTGGCAGCGCGACCGATACGCTCAACGGCATCATTCAGCGCGTGGATCCGAACGCGAACCTGAACTCGGTCGTCGGCGGCTTCATGGGTCAGGGCGACAAGTCGAACACCTACACGCCGGGCGCAGATGCGGCAGCAGTGTTCAGCAACGATCAGTATGCTTTGAAAGCAACTTCGCTGCAGGCAGCGGATCTGCAGAACCTTACGGTAGAGGGAACGAAATACACGTTCACGCTGCCGGTTGCGGAAAACCCGCAGAAGGACGGCAACACCGCGCTTTCGAGATTGACAAACGACTTCATCACGCTGGACGAGGTTTCGGCGGGTGTGTCTGAGGCGCTGGGCGCGCTTTCCTTCCTGCTTTCGGTAGACGGCGCTGACGTGGCGTTCCAGGATATCGAGGTAACGGTGGAACTCAATGAGAGCGGTCAGCTTACCTCTTTGAGCTATTCCTATTATATGGACGTCAGAAGTTTGGAACTGAGCGTTGCGACCGGTACCGGCAACGGCACCGTGCAGGCGACGTATTCGAACTTCGTATATTGATTTCGGAAAGAGGGAGACAGACATGGCGAAAGTACAATTGACCCCTGAAGAGATCGCAGCGAAAAAGATTCGTCGCTCCAACGGCTGGACGCGCTTTTGGGCGATCGTCGTAGCGCTGGTTTTGGTTGTCGGGGCTTCGGGTTTTGTAGCCAGCAAAGCAAAAACGGCACGTACAGAGGCGGAAGAGGCCTTGAAAGAGCAGCAGGAAGCGATCCAGCAGGCGGCTGCAAACAATACTGTAATCGGCGGCGTTTCCGGCGGCGGCAGTGCGACCGGCGGGAACGGCACAACGGCAGAAGTATCGGACGAAGCGCAGCAGGCTGCAGACGCGATCAACGCGGCAACGGCAGCGGCAGCAAACGCGACCTATGATTGGGAAAGACATTGCGTAGTAGCGGATATTGACGTTGGCAGCGCGACCGATACGCTCAACGGCATCATTCAGCGCGTGGATCCGAACGCGAACCTGAACTCGGTCGTCGGCGGCTTCATGGGTCAGGGCGACAAGTCGAACACCTACACGCCGGGCGCAGATGCGGCAGCAGTGTTCAGCAACGATCAGTATGCTTTGAAAGCAACTTCGCTGCAGGCAGCGGATCTGCAGAACCTTACGGTAGAGGGAACGAAATACACGTTCACGCTGCCGGTTGCGGAAAACCCGCAGAAGGACGGCAACACCGCGCTTTCGAGATTGACAAACGACTTCATCACGCTGGACGAGGTTTCGGCGGGTGTGTCTGAGGCGCTGGGCGCGCTTTCCTTCCTGCTTTCGGTAGACGGCGCTGACGTGGCGTTCCAGGATATCGAGGTAACGGTGGAACTCAATGAGAGCGGTCAGCTTACCTCTTTGAGCTATTCCTATTATATGGACGTCAGAAGTTTGGAACTGAGCGTTGCGACCGGTACCGGCAACGGCACCGTGCAGGCGACGTATTCGAACTTCGTATATTAAACCGTGCTTGATACAGACTGCAATGGATTTGCGAAAGGAAGAATACCATGGCGAAGAAAAATAAGCCCGAGCTGACGCTCGAGGAACTTCAGGCAAAAAAGAGCAGACGCCAGCGCGGTTGGGTGCGCTTTTGCGCGATCGTGCTTGCGGTTGCATTGACCGCCGGAATTTATGGCTTTGCCTCCTCCGGCGACCCGCATACGGTACCGCTGTACTCTCCTGCAGCACAGCAGGTCGTGGTGCAGAACACGGGCGGCGGGGATACGACGGATACCCCCACGACGCCGGCTGAGACGCCTTCTACCTCAACGCCCTCCGGGGACAGCGGCAGCGACAGCAGCGGCGGCGGTATTTTGGATATGCTCATGGGGCTTTTGGGTAATATTGACCTGAGCTCCATCGCGGGCATGCTGGATCTGGAAGGCCTCGGCGTTACGATCGCGGACGGTATCGACAGCCTGCAAAGCACGCTGATTTCCCTGCTGGACCGCATTGAAGAATCCTTCACCGGTCAGCCGGCGATCACACATGATCCGGAAGAATATGCCTTTGTCGGCGAAGTCGGCGATGCGGAGGAACGCGCACAGGTTGCGCAGATCCTCAACGATGCGACTTCGAATGCTGCGCTGGAGGCGTATTCCTTCAACCGCACGGCGAACTTCACGCCGGACGGCCACGCATCCGTCGGTGCACAAACCGAAATGCTCGATCAGATCCTTTCTGTTGCCCAGCTTTCGCTGGACAGCATTGTGGGCGATTTCGTGGATGTCGGTACAATTTCACAGCGTTACAGTGCGGATACGCTTGCCGCGATTCAGGAAGCCGGTCAGGCCAACTACCTGCTGAAAGCTACGAATCTGACGGCGGATGACATTCAGGTTGTGAACCGGGCTACCAGCACGGACGGCAATATTGTAAATTACACGATTCGCCTGAAGAACGTGGATAATCCGAACCGTGCGGGCGCGACCGGGCTTTCCCGCTTCACCGAGGACTATTTGGTGCAGAATGAGGTCGAAGACGTAATCGCCAATGCGATCAACCTCGCCGGCACTTCGATCAGTGTATTGAAGCTTACGGATCTGGAGATGGCGTATTCCGACATCACCGTTCAGTTCGTTTACAACGGCACGACGGATCAACTGCAGAGCCTGTCTTATTCCTATAAGGCATACGGCAAGTTTACGGTTCGCACAAATACCGTGCAGATCGTCGGCGACGCGACCACGCAGGTCACCAACAGCTTCAGCAACTTCAGCTATGCGGACCTCGTCCCTGTCGGCTGAGCATAAAACCGAACCCCAAATATAAAGGGCGGCGCGTACCAAAACGGTATGCGCCGCTTTTGCGTTACGCTATATTTGCTTTCCCTGCCATTTCAGCGAAAAGTGCAAGCCTATGCGCTATATTCACATCCCGCCTGTGCATATATATTGCAGGGAGGGGTGTTTATGCGATATATACTGATCACACGTCGGGCGTTGTCCATCGGGCTGGTGCTTATCCTTGCCGCCGCCTTTGTGCTCGCAGGCGTTTCCAACCAATATGCGAGCGGGACGGCGGCACAGGCGCAGTCGCGGCGGCTGCCTGTCTACTGTGTGGAGACGGCGGAAAAAAAGGTCGCCATCACCTTTGACGCGGCCTGGGGCGCGGAGGATACAGCGGAGCTTTTAGAGATCTTGGCGGAATATAACGCCCATGTGACGGTGTTTGCGGTCGGGGACTGGGTGCGCAAATACCCCGAAAGCGTCAAAGCGTTTTACGACGCGGGACATACCATCGGCAACCATTCCGACAGCCACAAAGCCTATAGCGAATTGACGTATGACGAATTGCTTGTGGACATGGAGGCATGTTCTGCCGCGATCGAAAGCTGCACAGGTGCGCGCCCGCGCGTGCTGCGTGCGCCGTCGGGTGACTACACGGACGACACGATTACCGCCGCAGAAGCCCTTGGGATGCAGACCGTGCAGTGGTCGGTGGACAGCCTCGACTGGCAGGGGCTGTCGGTGGAAGAAATGGTGAAGCGCGTGACGGCGGCGACGGAAAACGGCTCGATCCTCCTGTTCCACAACGATGTAAAAAACACACCCGACGCCCTGCGTGAAATTTTGCGGATTTTGTCGGAGGAGGGTTACAGCTTCGTCACGGTGGAGGAACTCATTTATTGGAAAGATTATCGAATCGACAGCGCAGGCAGACAGTATGCGAACGCGGCGTAGCGACAGTCCGTATTTGACAAGGCGCGGCGGATGTGCTATATTCGAAAAAGAAGAAGGGACGTGACCGCATGAAACCGCGTACAAAAGCCGGTGTTTTCGTTGGGCTGGGGCTTTTCAGTCTGGCATCCCTGTACTTCGATTTGGTGATCGTAAACTTTTTTATCATTTTGCCGTTCGGTCGACTTTGGCGTTTCTTTGAAAACGAAGAAATGATGCTGGCTGTCATCCCCGCAGGTATGTTGTTGGCTGCGGGCTTAGGTGTGTTTTGTTACCATGCTTATGGTGAGCTGCGCCGCGCAGCGGTCTGGCTGCCCGTCGCCTCTGCCGCAGCCCTATTCTTTGCGGTGCTTTGCGCGGCGGTTTTGTCGCCTTTGGGGGCAGTGCTGCTGTTCGTCTCGTTTGCCTGCCTGGTTGGAGCGTGGGTATGTACGATTTTAGATATTCGGCGTTAGAGAAAAAGGCAAAAAGGGACGGTTCTGTGTCTGATTCCGCACAGAACCGTCCTTCTATTTGTATGTCCTCCTCTGTCGTCAAACCCGATATGCCCCGGTCTTGCAGACCTCGGTACGGTCGATATACGGCTCGTTTCGGCACTGCGTGATGCGAATTTCCAGGCGGTCGGTCGTCACGGGCTCGTCAAAGATCGCAATGCGCGAAAAGCCGATGATCGTCCCGCGGAACACGCACTTTTCGCCGGCATAGATTTCGAATGCCTCTACGCGTTGGGATTTCGTTGTATCCTCGGAAAGGCGCACGCGGTCAACGGATTGTTTTTCAAAATCCAGCGTGATCGCAAAGCCGTTTTCGGTGTCGGTGCGGCGGCTTTCGATGACGCATTCGTCCTCTTTTTGAAGCCAGAGGCCCATCTCCCGCAGGCGGCGCACATCGGCCTTGGCAAAGCGGCCTTTGCGGTTCGGCGGGATGTTCAAAAGCAGCAGCGCATTGCTGCCGACCGAAGTATAATAAATTTTCATAAGATGGCGCAGGGATTTGAGCGTGGCGCGCTGCAGCGGGTGATAAAACCAGCCGAGCCGGATGGAAACGTCTACCTCGGCGGGATACCACATAAAGTCGTCATAATTTGCTAAAAAAGCGCGTGAACCGAGGTCGGGCAGCATGGCATCCTGGCAGCGCTTTTGGAATTTGCGCATGTTTTCGTCCTGCTGGCAGTTCGCCGCGAGGTTCTGCTGGTCGTAAGCGAAGCGCGGCACGACGTTCCATTCGCTTTCGCGGGTCTTGCCGCTTTCGTTGCCGATCCAGCGCACATCCGGTGCGCAGCCCGACATGACGATGTTCGGCTGCAATTCGACCGCCGTTTTCCAAATGCGCTCAAAGTCGTATTTTTGCTTAGGCTGACCGGCAGCATCCGCGCCGCAGGCGCCGTCAAGCCAAAGCATGAAGATCTCGCCGTAGTTCGTCAAAAGCTCGGTGAGCTGCTCGATATAAAAATCGTTGTAGCCTGGGGTGCCGTACAGCGGACAGTTGCGGTCCCACGGGGAAAGGTAGACGCCGAATTTCAACCCGTATTTGCGGCAGGAATCCGCCACTTCGCGCACCACATCGCCCTTGCCGTTTTTATAAGGGCTGTTTTTGACGGAATGTTCGGTCGTCTTGGTGGGCCAAAGGCAGAAGCCGTCGTGGTGCTTGCAGGTGAGGATCACGCCTTTCATGCCGGCATCCGCGATCGCGGCGCACCACTGGTCAGTGTCCTGCGCGGTCGGATCAAAAGCGCTTTCGGGTTCTTTGCCGTTGCCCCATTCGCGGTTCGTGAAGGTGTTGACCGTGTAATGGACAAAGGCGTAATACCGCATTTCCTGAATCAGGAGCTGGCGGCGGTTGGGGACGATGCTCGTGTATAGATCGATACGTTCCTGTTCAGTCATAACAAACTCCATTTTAGATGCTAGATGCTGGATGCTAGATATTAGACGTGGGGTGAGGAAGGCTGTGCAAAGCCGGAAGCACACGCAACCCGTAGGGACAGCCCTTGCGGCTGTCCGTTGTGCGCCGCCGCACACGATCCAAAGACCTCGCCGCCATGCGGACAGGGACAAGCCCTGTCCCTACGATTTGTGCAATCCTTTCAGTTGTGCGGGAAGATGGCCGCACGCTTCTGCGTACTAACGTCTGTAAAAGCCCCGCACCGGCGGGGCTTTTTCTGTCGCAACCTCGGAAATCAGGGGGTCGCCGGTCAAGCCGTCGCCTGATCCGCCCAGCCGAACTGATAATAGGTGTTTGCGCCGCAGTCGAAATCAAGCGTCTGCGTGCCCAAAGGCGCGAGCGTGCCTGTGCCTGTGACGGTCGCGGAGACTTTCATAGTCTTATCATAGGAAAGCGACAGCAGCTCGTCGGTAGCGGCGTCGAAGATCGCCGTGATCGTCAGCCCCGTAAAGGACAGGGTGTAGCCGTCAACCGTAAAGGAATTCTCCTCACGGTTGAGAAGATCCAGGACCGTCTGCTCGTCGCGGATATCCACGGCGCGCAAAATCGACGCTTCCTCAGGGATCACGTGCAGCTCCACGGTGCGTGTCAGTTCCGTGACCACGGGGTTGCCGTTCGAGTCGTTTTCGGTCGTTTCGTTGACGGAGGAATATACCGCTTCCAGATCTGCGTCTGTCAGCGCCGTGATGGCGTTTGTGCCCTGCAAATACAGTGCGTTGGTCAGATCCGTACCGGCTTTCAGCGTCTCGTTGTTCGGCAGCGCTTCGGAAAGACCGTTCATCATCATATCCTTATACAGCCGCGCCGCTTTGGAAATGGTGGACGAATCATCCTGCACGGTGCCGTCCGCCGCGGTGAATGCAATGGTGTCATCCTCCACCCAAAAGCTCTCGGAACGGATCGTTTCAGGCTGCTGCGCCTTGATCGCGTTTGCGATCTCGGTATAATACGCAAGGACTTCGGTGCGGTTGGCAGAGAGCTGTGCGCGCTCCTCGTCGGTCAGCAGCGCCATGACTGCGTTGAACACTTCCTCGTTCGAGCCGTAGCGCGCGCGGATGTCGTTGTAGGTAAGCGTGATGGTCACGTCGTCGGTCTTGTTTTCGTAGTTTTCAAACAGGTTGGAGAGCGATTCCGCGTCCAGGATCTCACGCAGCTCCCCGTAGGTGAATTCAAAGCTCGCGTCATGGAGATCCGTCTTGAGCGTGACTGCGACCGGCTCGGGCTCTTCTTCCTGTGCGCCGATGCTGCAGCCGGCAAACATGCCGATGCACAACAAGAGCGCCGTCAAAACGCAGCCGATTTTCAATAGCCTTACTTGCATGTTCATTCCCCTTTGCATGGTCGTTTATTGTTGCGCGGCAGAAGCCGTATCCTATTCGCTGCGAAGTCCCTTTGCGTCATACAGGAACGCGGTCTCCAGCAGCACATCGATGCCCGCCTCGAGCGTTTTAAGGTCAAGGTTGTCGGCGGTGTCGGTGCGCGTGTGGTAATAACGCGCGGGCGTGGGATCCATCGCCGCAAGGGTTGCCGCGCGAAGCCCGCCCTGCTGCAGCGCCGCCGCGTCGGACGCGCCGAAGAACACCTTGGCAAACGGCAGATCGTGCCCTGCGTTTTTGGCGCCCGCTTTGAGGAGTGCCGCCGCCTGTGCGTCCAGTGTTACAATACCGGTCATATCCTTGTTGTATACGCCCATGAAGTCATAGTCGCGCAGCGTGTCCGTCACGATGTAAACGGTTTCCACATCTTCCTCGGCGTGCTTTGCGGCAAAGGCCTTTGCCCCGCGAAGCCCCGCTTCCTCGCAGCCCATAGAGACGGCGGCGACCTCGGTATTTTCAAAGCGGATATCGTTCGCCGCAAGGAAGCGCACCACCGCCATGGAGGCAAACACGCCGGTGAGGTTGTCGTTTGCACCCGGCACGACACATTTCCAATTCACGAAAAACGCACCCGGGATCACCAAAAGCGTCGTAAGGACGGCGAGCACCAAAAGCACGATGTCCGCAGTGTCGGGCAGCGGCAGAAACGCAAGGATGTCCAGCACGAGCTGCACAAAAACGGAGCCGAACGCCGCGCCGACCACGGCGGCGAACACCTTGCCGCCGCCCTTGCGCAGATACGTCCACTCATACGCCGAATCCATGTGCCCGCAGAAGACGATGCGGCGTTTGACCTCGCCTTTGGGCTTGCGGGTGCAGATGACGTTGCAGGACTTGCGCTTCGGGAACAGCGGGTCCAAAAGCGGCTTATACAGCAAAAATTCAAACACCAAAAACAGGATCGAAAGTACGGTCAGCACGGTCGCGACCGCCGTCAGCGCCGTACTTGCGGCGGGGAACACATCCAAAAGCCCCAAAATCAGCAGCACGCCCGACACGAGCATCAGGCACACGTCCAAAAGCACCCAGCCCATGAACGCCTTAGGGTGCAGCTCGAAATCCTCGATCTCCACGCTGTCGGCAACGGATTTCATCGATTCGGCGAGATACGCCTGCGCCTTGCGTTCGTTTTCCTCGCCGGACGCGCGCGGTCCGATCTCCTTACAGACCCGTTTGATCTCACGCGCGGCAAAATTCGCCATTTCGCGGCGGCGGGAAGGGTAGTTGGCATTGCTTTCTCGAGCTTGCATCAGCATTCCTCCGTGAAAAGGGGGTAAGCCCCGGTTTTTTGTGCCGTGCGCATACCAAGCGCTTTGCGCACACAGATCTATATAATTGTATCACAAGTCTTTGACAAAGTCGATAGAAATTTCATTTTTTCGGCCGCCGAATTTTAGAAAAGCGCACCCTTCGTATGCGCAAAACGGTTGACATCGCCGCGCAAAACTTCTACAATAAGAGCGGCACGGACAAGGCTTTGTCCGTGCGGAAGGAAAATGCAAATGGCAAGAACCATATCCAAAAGAGCCATAAAGGCCAAGGGTATTTTGGCGGCGCTGCTGCTCGTGATTCTCGGTGCGCTGACGGCGGGGTATCTGCTCACCGAACGCGGCACTGCGGCGCAGCCGGCAGAGATTTTGACCGAGCCGCCCACGCAAGCGCCCACCGAGGCGCCCACTGAGGCGCCCACCGAGGTGCCGACCGAAGCCCCGACTGAAGGCGCGACCGAAGCTCCGACCGCACAGGGCGCGGGGCTCGTGCAGCGCGCCGCCGAAGGGGAGATCCTGACCGTCACGCCTGCGGGAGACAACTGGGCGCTGACCTATATCGGGCTGCAGTACCGCCTGCCCGAAGACTATGTCCCGGAGCTTGCGGCGGCGGTGGAGGGCTCCGATGAGCAGCTGGACGCGCGCGTCGCACCGAATTTTGCGGAAATGTACGCCGCCGCCAAGGCGGACGGCTGCACGCTCACACCGTATGCGGGCTATTGCTCGCAGGCGCGGCAGGCGGAAAACTATGAAAACCGCGTGCAGATGCATTTAAACGCGGGGATGACGCAGGAAGAAGCGCAGACAGCGGCGGCGCAGCGCATACAGCCGGCGGGTGCGAGCGAGCACAATGCGGGGCTCGCTATAGACATCGGCAGCGCGAGCGCGGATTTTGTTTCAACACGGGAATTTGCGTGGCTTTCAGAGCACGCGTGGGAATACGGCTTCGTTTTGCGCTATCCGGAGGATAAGACCGATGTTACGGGCATGCTGTATGAGCCGTGGCACTGGCGCTTTGTCGGGGAACAGGCGGCAAAGGAGATGCACGAAAGCGGGCAGTGCTTAGAGGAATATCTGGGGCTTGTGTGAAATCAGATGACAGAAGGCAGAGGTCAGAAGTCAGAGACGGGGCAGGCAGGTTTTCTGCGCAGCCGCGGCAATGCGTGAAAGCGGCGGGGGCAGATTCTCCGAATCCCGAACCCTTTTGTCGCTTCGCGACATTTCCCCGCACCGCGGGGAATCACCCTCGGAAGACGGGAGAAAAGGGCATGTGCAAATTTTCGGTTGTGCGTTGCCCCCTCTGACGAGGGGGATGCCGCCGTAAGGCGGCAGGGGGAGAGAAAAATCTGCGCTTAGTTCTATTTTTGTCTCTCCCTCCGGCAAAACGGCGTACACGCCGTTTTGCCACCTCCCTCGTCAGAGGGAGGAACGGGTTTGAGCAGATTTGCGGTTTAGTACAAATTTCCCCACCCCACATCTAATATCTAACGTCTAAAATCTAAAACGGACAGCCGCAAGGGCTGTCCCTACGGGTTGCGTGTGCTTCCGGCTTTTCTGCAAACTCCCCCACTCCACATCCAGCATCTAATATCTAATGTCTAAAATCTAAAAAATAGGAGTTCATCTATGCTGACGATCGAAAAAGGACAATTCTGCATGGACGGGAAACAGTTCCCCATCTATTCGGGCGCGATACACTATTTCCGCGTCCCGCGCGAGCATTGGGAAGACCGGCTTGAAAAGCTCAAGGCGGCGGGCTTCAACACGGTGGAGACCTATGTGTGCTGGAACCTGCACGAGCCGCGCGAGGGTGAATTCTGTTTTTCGGGGATGCTCGACATTGCCGAATTCCTGCGCACGGCACAGCGGCTCGGGCTGTACGCGATCGTGCGGCCGGGCCCGTACATCTGTGCCGAATGGGATTTCGGCGGCTTCCCGGCGTGGCTTTTAAAAGATGAAAACATGCGCCTGCGCTGCAATTATGCGCCGTATCTTGCGGCGGTGCGCCGGTATTATGCGGCGCTCGCACGCGAGATCGTGCCGCTTCTTGAAAAAAACGGCGGCAACATCATCTTAATGCAGGTCGAAAACGAATACGGCAGCTACGGCAACGACCATGCGTATCTCGAAGCGGTGCGGCAGATCATGCTTGACGTGGGGATGGACAGCCTTTTGTTCACCTCCGACGGCGACTGCGACTGGATGCTGTCCGGCGGCGGTCTGCCGGATGTACTCAAGGTGATGAACTTCGGTTCGCGCGCCAAAACGCTTCTTAAAAAACTGGACAAATTCCAAAAGAAACAACCGCACATGTGCGGCGAATTTTGGTGCGGCTGGTTCGACCATTGGGGCGACCGGCACCATACGCGCTCGTCGCAGGAGGTCGCAAAGGAGATCGGCGACTTTCTGGATATGGATGCGAGCTTCAATATGTATATGTTCCACGGCGGCACGAATTTCGGCTTTGCGGCGGGCGCCAACTACGGCAAGGGCTATGAGCCGACGGTGACCAGCTACGATTACAGCGCGCTGCTCAATGAGTGGGGCGGCTACACGGCAGGTTATCACGCCGTGCGCCGGCTGCTTTGCGACAAGCAGGGGATCGAGCCGACGCGCCTGCCCGACGAGCCGAAATTACAGGCGGTCGGCGAGGTAAAGCTCACGCAGAGCGCGGGGCTGTTCGATAACCTCGACGTGCTCGGCACGGCGCACGAGACCGCCGCGCCCGTACACATGGAGGCGCTCGGGCAGAACTTCGGCTATATTCTGTATTCCGTCACGGTGCGCGGCAAATACGAAGCGGCGACGCTTTATGTCGAGGGTGTGCACGACAACGCCTATCTGTACATAGACGGCAAGCTCAAAAAGACCTATTACCGCAGCGACAACCCGAAAATGGAAAACGGCGACGGCTTTTCCGTGCGCCTTTCCGGCTTTTCGGGTGAACGGCAGATCGACATCCTGGTGGAAGCCATGGGGCGTGTCAACTACGGCAAGCACCTGTATGACCGCAAGGGGCTGCGCCGCGTGCTGCTCGGCAACCAGGAACTGTTCGGGTTTACCGTCCGCACCCTGCCGCTTGATTCGCTTGCGGGGCTTGATTTCGGCAAGGTCAGGGATGACTGCCCGCGCTTCCTGCGCGGTACGTTTGACGCTGCAACCGATGCGGACTGCTTTGTGGATATGTCCGGCTTCAAAAAGGGATGCGTGTTTATAAACGGCTTCAACCTCGGGCGGTATTGGGAGATAGGTCCGCAGGTGACGCTGTATCTGCCGAAGGGGCTTTTGAAGGAAACGGGCAACGAGCTGATCGTTTTCGAGCAGGAGGGCACAGACCGCGAAAGCGTGCAGATCATCGACCATCCCATTTTAAGCAAGCCCAAAAAGCATCGTTTCGCGTTCTGGAAGAAGTGAACGGAGGAACGTTCCGGCTTTGCGCCAACGCCCCCGCCCCACGGCTAACACCGAACACGGACAGCCGCAAGGGCTGTCCCTACGGGTTGTGCTGCCTTTCGGCTTTGCGCAAACGCCTCCACCCCACATCTAACGTCTAATATCTAATATCTAAAATCTAAAACGCGGAGGTTTTTCATGGGCATGTTCTTCAAATACCGCACCCCGGGGCGGGATTACACGATCCCGCAGATCGATTTGAGCCGCGCGGACGCAACCGTGCCGGACGAGCTGCGGTACCTGTTCGAGTATACGACTGTGGACGAGGGCGACGGGTATCTCGGGCACCCGGACTCGGTGCTGCTGCAAAACGGGGACATCCTGACCATGTACCCGGCCGGGCACGGCAAGGGCAAAACGCTCTCGCGCATCAGCCACGACGGCGGGCGCACCTACCCCGATACGATCGAAAATCCGCCGAAAAGCTGGGAAAATTCCCGCGAAACGCCCACGGTCTACCGCCTGACCTTTTCCGAGCACGACTGGGACGACAAGCTGATTTTGATCTGTGGCAACCCGAAGTGGCCCGGTGAGCCGACGACGGGCGGCTTTTCCTGCTCGCTCTCCTCGGACGAGGGCAAAACGTGGAGCGAGTATGAGCTGTTTTACCCGAAGGGCGATCCCGATTTTTCCTGCCTGCCCATCGTGCCGATGAGCTCGCTGACGCGCTTAAAAGAAAACGGGAAGTTCGTGGATAAGTGGATGGGCCTGTTCCACGAGCGCGGCTTCAAAAATTATAAAACCATCCTTACCTTTGATGACGACGGGCGTATGCACTGGTCGCGCCCCGAACGGTATTTCAGAGCTTACCGGGGTTTTGAACGCGCCGCACAGCTTTGTGAGGTCGAGTGCGTGCGCTCTAAAGGCGGCACGGGTGACGAGCTGATGCTCATCGGGCGCTGCAATTCGAAAAAGATCAATTCCATGCTCAGTTTCTCGCACGACGAGGGCAAAACATGGTCCGCACCCGTGGAAGCGCCCGCCGCCTTAAACGGCGAACGGCATAAGGCCGAATGGCTGCCCGACGGGCGGTTGTTCATCACGTTCCGTTCGATCGAGCGCGACCCCGTAAAGCTCGAAAAGAATTACGAGCGCAAGGGCATGGGATGGTACTCCGAGGGCTGGATCGCCTGGGTCGGGACCTACGACGACCTCAAAAACGGGCGCGAGGGGCAGTACCGCATCAAAGTCGCGCACACCTATCTCGATTCGCAGGAAGCGCCTTGTGCGACCGCCAACGGCGATACGGGCTACTGCGGGAACGTCGTGCTCCAAGACGGCACGGTCGTCACCTCGTCCTACGGCATCTTTTCGACCGCGCGCAAGGCAAGCGGCGCATATGATACCGATAAGGGGAAGCTTTCGCGCAAGACGTTTATCGTCTCAAAGCGCATATTGCCGTCGGATGTGGAAAAGCTGTTAAAGTGAGGCGGCGAACCCCGTACAAACGCATAAAGCTTTCGCCCGCTTTTTGCAAACGAGCTGCTGTGCGCCGCGCGGCAAAATACCGGCGTGCCCGAAATTCGGGCTTGACATCCGAAAGAAAATGGTGTATGATACCAAGGCAAACAAAGAAGAGCGTTCCGTTCTCACCTGTGCGTTTCGTACAAAGCAGGTCAATACCTTTCTTCCCTTACGGGAAAACTGCGTGTTGCAAAGCGTGAACGTGTCTTCGTTCGCGCTTTTAATTTTTTCAAGGAGTGATTTGCATCAGTACCAAAGACCTGCAGCTCAATGAGCAGATTCGCGACCGCGAGGTGCGCCTGATCGGCGAAACCGGCGAGCAGCTGGGGCTAATGTCTGCGCGCGACGCACTCAAAAAGGCGGAGGAGAAAAACCTCGACCTTGTGAAGATCGCGCCCACGGCGAAGCCGCCCGTCTGTAAAATTATGGACTACGGCAAGTACCGTTTTGAAAAGGCCAAGCGCGACAAAGAGGCGCGCAAAAACCAGAAAACGGTCGAGCTCAAGGAGATCCGCCTTTCTCTGAACATTGACACGCATGACTTTGAGACCAAGGCAAAGCACGCCGAGAAATTTTTGAAGGCGGGCAACAAGGTAAAGGTTTCCATCCGCTTCCGCGGCCGTGAGATGGCGCACCCCGAAATGGGGCACCGTTCCATGGAAAAATTTGCCGAAGCGTGCAAGGAATTCTCCACGGTCGAAAAGCCTTCCAAGATGGAGGGCCGTCAGATGCTGATGTTCCTTGCGCCGCTGAAGTGATCGGCGGTTTACCTTACATTCATTATTCAGGAGGAATTTGAAATGCCGAAAATCAAGACCCATTCCGGAGCGAAAAAGCGTTTTAAGCTGTCGAAAAACGGCAAGCCCATCCGCGCGCACGCGAACAAGTCGCACATCCTGACCAAAAAGAGCACCAAGCGCAAGCGCAACCTGCGTAAGACTGCGGTCGCCGATACGACCAACCAAAAGCAGATCAAGCGCCTGATCCCCTATAAATAAGAAGCGCTGCGAATAATACGGAGGTAACAAGGCAATGGCACGAGTAAAAGGCGCGATGATGACGCGCAAAAGAAGAAATAAGACCCTGAAGCTTGCAAAGGGGTATTACGGTTCCAAGAGCCGTCTGTTCAAGACCGCAAAGCAGGCGGTCATGAAGTCCGGGCAGTACGCCTACATCGGCAGAAAGCAGAAGAAACGTGATTTCCGCCGGCTTTGGATCACCCGCATCTCTGCGGCGTGCAAGCTCAACGGCATGAACTATTCCACGTTCATCAACGGGCTGAAAAAGGCGGGCGTCGAGCTCAACCGCAAGATGCTTTCCGAGATCGCGATCGCGGATCCCGCCGCGTTTACCGCCCTGTGCGAGCAGGCAAAAGCGGCGCTTCAATAAGCTAAAACCACGCCCAGTGTGTACGCGGGGCGTGGTTTCCGTTTTCAAAGGCTCGGCGAATTTTGCCGAATTGCTGGGGGAGCGTATGCAGTTTCAGACCATTGCAAGCCGCAAAAATGAGCGTGTGCAGGCGTTTTGCCGCCTGCGCGATACGGCGGCCGAACGAAAAAGGACGGGGCTTTTTGTGCTTGAAGGCCTGCGGCTGTGCGCGGACTGCGCCGAAAGCGGGCTTATGATCGAAAGCGTATTTTGCACCGAAGCGGCAAAGGATAAGGGCGGCGCACGGCTGGAGACGCTGTTTTCCGCCGCCGAAACGGTGTTCCGCATCTCCGACGCAGTCGCCGAAAAGCTCTCGGACACCGTCACGACGCAGGGCGTGTTCTGCGTGGCGAAATGCCCGCCGCGCGCGGCGTTCACGGTGCGGCGCGGGGAAAAATGGCTTGCGCTCGATCACATCCAGAACCCGCAGAATCTCGGCGCCGCCTCCCGCACGGCGGAGGCGCTGGGCGTTACGGGGCTGCTCGTCTCGGGCGGGTGCGACCGCTTCAACCCGAAAGCGCTGCGCGCCTCCATGGGTTCGCTTCTGCGTCTGCCGGTGCTGGAGACGGAGGATCTTGCCGAAACGCTCAAAACGCTCGGCAAAACGGTGCCGACCTATGCCGCCGTACCGGACGAGACCGCCGTACCCCTGCGGGAAGCGGATTTTTCCGGCGGTGCGGTGCTCGTGGTCGGCAACGAGGGGAACGGGGTGTCCGACGCGGTGCTCGAAGCGGCTTCGGCGCGCGTCACCATCCCCATGCGCGGCAGGGCGGAATCGCTTAATGCGGCGGCTGCCGCCGCCATTTTGATGTGGGAAATGATGCAATGAATGATGCGGCTTTTTGGATCTGGCTGCTGCGCACGCTCGGGCCGGCGGCTGTTTTGCAGGACATCCTGCAATATTTCGGCTCGGCGCGCGGCCTTTACGAAGCGGGCAGCGCCGAATGGCGGCTTTCGGGGCTTCTGACGGCAAAGCAGATCACGGCGCTTACAAGGTTTTCACCGTCGCAGTCTGCGGATGTGCTGCGCGACTGTGCGCAAAACGGCTGGAAGCTCGTCACGCCGGATTCTCTTTTATACCCGAACCGTCTGCGCGAGCTGCGCAACCTGCCGCCCGTGCTGTTCGTGTGGGGCGACGAGACGGTGCTGCTGCGTGAAGCGCAGATTGCCGTAGTCGGTACGCGTAAGGCGTCCGCCTATGGGCTGCGCGTTACCTCGCTTTTGACCGAAGCGCTGGCAAAAAGCGGTATGGTCGTAGTTTCCGGCGGGGCTTTGGGCGTAGACAGCGCCGCGCACGAGGGTGCGCTTCGAGCCGGCGGCAAAACGATCGCCGTCCTCGGGTGCGGGCTCGGTACGGATTATCTGCGTGAAAACGGCGGGCTTCGCCGAAGAATCGCGCAAAACGGGGCGGTCATCAGTGAATTCCTCCCCTATTCCCCCGCGTCGCGCACCACTTTCCCGCTGCGAAACCGCGTGATCTCTGCGCTCGCGCCGGGCACCGTGGTCATTGAGGCGGGCGAGCACAGCGGGTCGCTGATCACGGCGCGCTGTGCTATGGAACAGGGCCGCGACCTGTTCGCCGTACCGGGCGACGTGATCTCCAGCGCCTTTACCGGTGCGAATCGCCTGATCCGCGACGGGGCAAAGCCCGTGTTCTCGCCCATGGACGTGTTGGAGGAATACCTCTACCGCTTTCCTGATGAGCTGCACGCCGCCGAAACGGAAAAAAGCTTCGGCGAGCTGCTGCGGGAAAACGGCGAAGCGCGGCCGGCGGGGCCCCCGCCCGCGGCATCCGCGCAGCGGCAGCAGGAGACGCCGCCGCTGACGGAAACGCCGCAATCCGCGCCGCAGGGCGTGCTGCCCGATACGGTCTCCGGCGAAGCGCGCACGGTGTACCGCGCGTTGAACGGGGCGGGAAAGCACATTGACGAACTTGCAGAAGAAACGGGGCTTTCCACCGCCGCCTGCCTTTCGGCGCTCACCGAGCTGGAGCTTTACGGCTGCGCGGCACTTCAGGAAGGCAGAAAATACAGAAAAATATAGGAAGGTTTATCTATGGCAGATCTTGTGATCGTAGAGTCGCCCTCCAAGGCGAAAACCATTCAAAAATATCTCGGCAAAGGGTATAAGGTCACCGCGTCCGTCGGGCATATCCGTGACCTGCCCGCCGCGAAGCTGAGCGTGGACGTCAAACACGATTTCGCGCCCAAATATACCATTGTCAAGGGCAAGGAAAAGCTCGTCAAGGAGCTTAAAGAACTGGTCAAGGACGCCGACCGCGTGTACCTCGCGACCGACCCGGACCGCGAGGGCGAGGCGATCTCGTGGCACCTTGCCACGGTGCTGGGACTTGACTTGGACGAGAAAAACCGCGTCAAGTTCAACGAGATCAACAAGTCGGGCGTGCAAAAGGGCATGGCGCACCCCGAAAAGATCGACCTGGATTTGGTGGACGCCCAGCAGGCGCGCCGTATTTTAGACCGCTTGGTCGGGTATAAGCTCAGCCCGTTCGTATCGCAGAAGATCCGCCGCGGGCTTTCCGCCGGCCGCGTGCAGTCCGTTGCGCTGCGGCTCATTGTGGACCGCGAGGAGGAGATCCGCGCTTTCGTACCGGAAGAATACTGGACGCTCGACGCGAAGTTCACGGCGCCCTCGTCGAAGCGCGCGTTTGCCGCCGCCTTTGCGGGCGACGAGACCGGCAAGATCAAAATCGAGAACAAGGAACAGTCCGACGCGTACCTGCAGCGCTTGCAGGGCGCCGCTTACACGGTGGCAAGCGTCAAAAAGGGCACGCGCCGCCGTCAGCCCGCCCCGCCGTTCACGACCTCTACTTTGCAGCAGGAGGCTTCGCGGAAGCTCGGCTTCCAAGGCAAGCGCACCATGCGCGTCGCGCAGGAGCTTTACGAGGGCGTGGAAGTCGAGGGGTACGGCGCGATGGGTCTGATCACCTATATGCGTACCGACTCCCTGCGCATTTCCGAGGAATCGCGCGCCGAGGGCAACGTCTACATCGAACAGAACTTCGGGAAAGCATATCTGCCCGAAAAGCCGCGGTATTATAAGACCAAGGCGACCGCGCAGGACGGGCACGAGGCGATCCGCCCGACGGTGCCCTCCCTTACGCCCGAGCAGGCGAAAAAGAACCTTTCCTCCGACCAGTATAAGCTGTATGCCCTCATCTGGAAGCGTTTTATGGCGAGCCTGATGGCGAACTGCGTGCAGGATACGGTGCGCGCCGAGATCCACGGGGCGAACGAAGCGGACGCGGCGGCGGGCAAGTACTGCCTGTTCACGGCGGCGGGCTACACCGTGCGCTTTGACGGCTATACGAAGCTGTACGT
>CALWVN010000017.1 GCA_944384995.1 uncultured Clostridia bacterium
GAGGAAAACAAGAAAAAGGGGAGGAAAACAAGAAAAAGGGGAGGAAAACAAGAAAAAGGGGAGGAAAACAAGAAAAAAATGAGTTGACTTTCCCGTATCTCCACAATATAATATAAGTACAGGGTGATACCAGTAGACGGTTAGCCCCACTTATAGGCAAAAGATTAGCCGCTAAGTTTGGACGCTTGGGCGGCTAATCTTTTTTATTCTGCGTATGAACCGTAATGAACAGTCCGATAATGCCGATAATTACAAGGGAAAATTCCAATAGATTTTCGTATGTAACATACTGCATACGCAACACCCCCTTTTAGGGGCAAGACTTAACCGCCTACCGTTCAGGTATCACCCTGCGTAACTATCATACTAAAATCGATAGGAAATGTCAATTCTTTCTGCAACGGAGATTCTGTTATAGCGTGGTGCTTTCGTCAAAACTGCCATTTTGATACTTCGCCGCGGTTTCAAAATCGTATTGCCCTTTCATGGCGTTGACGTCTTTGATAACCTTTCCGCGCAGCGCGCGAATATCGGCGGGGGAGTAGTTGCCCAAATTGACCAAGATGTTTTCCACCATGGCGAGCTCCACGGCTTGCTTGTACAGGACGCGGCGCAGGCGGGTTTCCGACATACTTTGTATGCTCTCCATAACCGACGAAACGGTCTGCGTGACATAATCCATGTTTTCGGTGGCGGACAGCTGCCCGAGATAGTTTAGTGCAGCGGCTTCGATGAATTCGCTGCGGCTTTTGTAGCCGTAGCGTTCCACCGCCTGTTTGACCCGCAGATCGGTAGAGGGCGTTATCCAAAGCGGGATGCGGATCTTCTTTTCCTTTTCCATTTTGAGCATCCTTTCAAAAAAATATTGACGCACCCTATTAAATAGGGTATAATATAGAAGCAGAGAAACAAAGGAGATGAGGGGAAGGCGTGACAAGGGAGTTCGTTATGCTGCCGGAATTCGACCGGCAGTGGAAAAGCATGGGTTTCACCGAGGAAAACTTGAGGACACTGCAAGAAGAGCTGACACTTGGCCCTACCAAGGGCGCGATCATGCAGGGAACAGGCGGACTGCGAAAAATCCGTGTGGCTTTTGACGGACGCGGGAAAAGCGGAAGTGCAAGAGTTTGCTATGTGGATTTTGCAGTGTACGAGAAAATTTATTTGATTACAGCATATCCTAAGAATGTGAAAGACAATCTGAGCAGCGCGGAACAAAATGCGATCAAGAAGCTGATTAAGAAATTGGAGAGTACGATTGCAGCAAAGAAGGAGGACACAAAATGAACGTTTATGAGAGCATCACCAAAGGCTTGAATGAAGCCGTTGCGTATGAGGAAGGAAAGCTGAAAGCACGCAAGGCGAAGTGCACGGTAAACCCGATCCCGGAATTTACTGCGCAGGAAATCAAAGCCGTGCGCACGGAGCTTGCGATGACACAGGTCACTTTTGCTGCGGTTTTGGGCGTCTCTCGAAAAACGGTGGAAGCTTGGGAAGCGGGGACAAACACCCCGAGCGGTACTGCGCGCCGTATGCTGAGCCTGCTGCGCACAGAGCCGTCCATTCCGACCAAGTACAATATCATCTCTCGATGAAAGCATTTTATTTTGACAAATGCAGCCCGATTCTTTCCTTGAATCGGGCTATACTTTTGCACTTTTTGTGTCGGCAACGGGCTTCCGCCAGCTGCGTAAAAAGTTTTAACAAGTTTTGTACATTTTGACGAAAACCCATTGCCGACACAAAAAATTTGCCCGTACTCAAATGTGCAGGATAAAGGCAGGTGCACCTTGCGGTGCGCCTGCCGTCTGACAACAGCGAGCAAAGCTCGCTGTATCAAGCTTTTAATGAAGCTTTTGTGCAAAATGCCAAGGTGCACCTAAAACAAGCCAAGGTGCACCTTGTGGATGCACCTAAGTGCTGATTTGTGTTGAAAATACGCACTTTTTAAGGTACACCTTAAAGGTGTCTTTTTGAATTTTAGAGCATCATCGACATTTCAGCAGCCGCTTCTGTCAGTGCCTCTCCGGATACTTCGGGTGTAATCATATATTCTTTGGGGATATCTTCAAAAGAGTGATATTCCTCGGTGAAATTGCCGTCTTGAACAATATATCCGTCTTTGGTAAACGTACCGCTTTCATTGATAGTTGTATCGCGACCAAAGGCTTCATAGTCAAAGTATGGTTCAATTTCCGGATGCTCTAAAAGGACAGGTATAGCCTCGCACGCATCCACAAGGTATTGACCGTAGCTATTCTCTGTGGTAATACCTGGAAGCCAAGTGTATGCGTCCATGTTATCTGTAAGGTTGATAAGGTCTTTTAATCTGCCCGTATTATCTCCAAGCTCCAGAGCTGCCGAAAATTTCTCTAAATTGCCATCAGCGGCGACTGATTGCAGGTTGTGAGCAAAGTAGTTTAATTCGTTGAGGTTTTCATATTCCCCAAGCATCTCAGACAAAGGCAAAGACGAGTCGTAATCTGTGATGAAATACTCTCCGCCGTGCTCCAATCCAATTCGCTGGAACACGCCCTGTATGGTTTCGCGATCCGTCGGAAAAGATACCCATTCGCCGACCAAATCACCTTCTGTATATTTGGTGAGATTGGTAATAAATGCTTGAAATAAAGGCTTCTGTGACATTGTCATCTTTCCTTTCATGTCATATATTGAATACCTGGAAGATAGCACCATCCCTGCCAACTGCCCTGCGACAATTCCGACGTCACAACGCCGTACATTGTTCCTTTTGCTTCGACGACTTTGCCGTCACCGATGTATACACCGATATGCCCGCTTTGCCACACGGCGATCCCGGGAACATCGGGCATAGTGTCCATGGTTCCTTTCGTTGCTGCCGCCGTATACATACCGTCTGCACTTACATCCGGCATCCCATTTGTCCCAATGGTGAATGAGGAGGTCGCCGGATCATACCAAGCATATCCCTTGATCAGCCCGACACAATCTGCGGTGCGCCGTCCCATCCAATTCTCTTCGATGAACGCTTTGTAGGGCAGGATGTTGTCAGGAAACTGTTGTTCCTTTTGCGCTAAAAGCGAATCGGTCAAGACTGTGCCGTAAGTGCCGTATACATAGCCCCAGCCTTTTTCTGCCGCTTGTTTTACATAAGCAACTAGATCCACGTTGTTTTTGACTTGAGGATATGAGAATACGCTTGTATCGATGGATGTGCTGCGAATACGAGCGGCAAACTCTGCATATTCTTCTGCCGGCACAGAAACTTGAAACGTAGATTGCAGCGACGCGGCGATCTCAACGTCTGTTCCACCGCCGACATAGCAAGTGACTAATTTCTGGATAAAATCGGGATCGGATTTCTGCACGTCGAACAGATACATACAATATGCAGCCTGTGCGATCTCACTGTTGGAAAGCCCGTTGTCGTAGAAAGCTTGGGAGATCTCGGCCGCTATTTGTTCCATATGCTCAAAATCCGCAATGACAGCCGCGCTGACATGATTTTGAATATCCTCTGAAGAAACTTGTCCCATACCGGAAAAGACGCTTGCAATCGCCATAATCGGAACTAAAAAGGCGGTTACGACTGTCAGAACGATCGTAACCGCCTTTTTACGGAGATTTTCGTCGGATAAAACGGCTGTTCCGAGTTTAGCCAAAACAGCAGAAGCGCTCATGGCGAACCTCCTTATCTGCCACCGGCGCTGCCGAACAGGCTTGACTTGTATTCCGGCGTCTGCACCTGAAGCAAATAGCGCTCGTTGCCGCATTTATACAGACAGCTGCCGCGCTGCGGATAGCGAATCAGCTCGAACTCATTTTCTTCAAGCTGCAGCATATCCATATAGTCCTTCGGCTTGACTGTTCCGGCATTAAAAATAAACTGATGCGTCGGGATCGCGAACAGGGGCTTGGTATATTCCTTGATCCCTGGCAGGTTGGCATCTTCGATATTTTGCGTTGCCAAGATGAAATCACTGTCGCGTTTGCGAACGCGCTTAATGCCGTTGCGGATGTACAGGACAGCGACCTTGAATTCCAGGAACAGATACAGCTCGTCGACCACAGCGGTGCAATCTCCTTCGACCAGCAGGCGATTTTGCATATAGGATAGCAGGTTGAACAGCATCGCGTTCTTCAGTTCCGTGTTTGCATCCATCAAGCCCTTGACGCCGAAACAAATCACCTTGTCGTCCGTGATATTGGTATGTCCGTTGAAGTAGCAGCTGTCGCTGCCGCGGCACATACTGTGCAGTCCGAGCAGCAGTTCACGCAGCATATCCTTGGTATAGATCTGTCCGCTGCGGTCATCGTAGTGCTCAAATTCAGTTTCAATCAGCCTATACAGATCCTCGGCAGTCGGGAAATCCGTCGCGCGCATGCTGCTGACATCCGTGTCACTGCGGATGTCAAAACGCTCATAAAGCTTCAGCAACATGATTTCCAGCGCATCCAGTTTGGCCCCGGAAAAAGACTTGTAGGCGGCGAAAAAGTCTTTGAGCCATGCGATATGCTGGCTGAGGCGGTTCTTTAACTTGAACGCGTTAGGCGTATCTACTTCGTCCGACTCGTCGCTTTCGTCCAAAGACCAAAGGCGAGGCTCAAAGGGATTGATTAGATACTCACCACTCAAAAAGTCCAGATAACAGCCGCCCAGTGCCTCCGTCTCTTCGCGGTATTCTTCCTCCGGATCCAAAATCAAAACTGTTTTACCGCCCTCACGGCGGACGATACTCAAAATTTTGAGAAGATAGGATTTGCCCTGACCGGAGTTGCCGATTACCAACACGCTGCTGTTGGTTTTATCCGCTGCGCGTCGATCGAGATCTACAATGATATTTGTACCGTACTTATCCCGACCGAGATAAAAGCCCTTCGGATCGGTCTTGCCGGAGTATGAAAACGGATAAAGGTTTGCAACTGAGCTTGCAGGCAAAGCAATTTCATATTGTAGGCCGCACAGATTGTGCCCGAACGGCAGGACAGACAGCATACCTTCCCGCTGCCGAAGCATGAGGCGTTCTGTCGTGATCTTGGAACGCAGCAATTCAAGTTGAATATCGCGCTGCAGGGCTTTCAGTCCGTCCAGCGTATCGCTGCGCAGTTCGATAAAGACCGCACAGTGCAATAGGGGCTGCCGTTCTTTTTGCAGAAGCGTAATCAGTTCCACAACGTCATTGAATTCGTTGACTGCCTGAACGGATTTTTCCACCTTGTTGTCAGATTGCTGTGACTTAGTGCGCCGCGTCGCATTGGTGATGATCTTAGACTGTTCTGCACTGTCCACCAAGCGGGTATAGATCTTAAGCGTAACATTTTGCTTATCAGCAAGCTGTGCAAGCAAAGCCTGCTGCTGTGTAGAGGGCGCATATTCCGTGATCGCCCACACGCAGCGATAGCTGTCACCGAGAATGTAATAGTCTGCGAAAAACTTTACAGCTCCCGGCAGCACACGGTCAAAGAACGACTTGACCCGAATAGCATCGATTTCCTCTTGCGTATATTGCTTTCCGCGCTTACGGGGTTCCGGTATAGGAGGATCCTCCGACAAAACGTCTGTAAGATACTCCATGCCGTCAAAGTTGGCGATCTGCTCCGCCTGCCGCAATGTACCGAAGTATACAGCAAGCATGCGCTTGATCTCATCTTTGGGCATACGCTGTACTTCAAACCCTTGATCGCGGATAGTCTTGTCAATGCGGTTTACTTCCTGCAGCATTTGCGCATCGTTCAAATTGCGAAAATGCGCGGCGAACAGGAATTGCCGCGCGTTGCTGATTTCGATCTGTGCCTGATCGAGCCAGGCGAGATCTTTCATCAAAATCGATTTGATTTTGGGATTTCGTTCCTCAACGATGCGCTGCTGCAGAAAATGCTTGTTATTGTCAAAGCATTCTGCAACGTCCAAACAGCAGATCTCTAAGTTCGGCAGCTGCATGAGTACGAGCATCAAGCTGTTGATTTTCGCTTCCGTATTTGCCTGCGACAATACGGTGATATTTACAGGTTCTACCCGAAAAAATACGACCTCATCGCGTGCCGTTTGCAGACCGTATTGACCAAAGCTGCTAAGTCCAAACAGTTCCTGCAGGGATCGGCGCTTGCGCTCGGCTTTTTTAGCGCTGCGTTTGCGTTTCTTTTGCTGCATAGCTTAAATCCTCCAAAAATACACCCTCTGTCCGGCAAAAAAGCGGACAGAGGATTTGATGTAGTCATAAATGCGAATGTTGCCGAGATCAATGGTCAGCACCCCGTATACCACTGCCAAAACCAGCGGGAATACGATGTGTGCGACGCCGAACAAAATGATGCCCGCAAGCACCAAAATCAGCGAAACGGCACCGTCGCGCAGTCTCCACAAGAGCAGAGTTGCCGACATTTTCAAGTCCTTGGGATAGATATATTGCTTCATATAACGTCTCCTTATTTTGCGAATCGTATCATGGTCATGAACATACTCGTGCCGTAGACAGCCTGCATGGCGTTCCCGCGTGTCGAGGTATCCAAGCCGAACTTTTCCAAAATGCGCGGCACTTCTGCGGCAGACAGCATAACGCCTGTACCGAGCAGAGGATGTTCAACAAAGGTGAGCAGCCCCGCAAACAGGAATGTAGTCTGTAAAAAAGCCGTTACGCAAAGGCCGATGACCTGTTTGCACCAGGATGTAAAACCATCGGAGTAGCCGCGCGGGACGGAAAACATATGCACAGAGCCGATTGCAATCAGGGCAAGCAGGATCCCGCCGCGCTTGAGATTGCCGAAAAAGACTTTTATGATGCAATACGCAAAAGCAATCAAGAGAAGTAAGGGTAAAATTGAAACTACGCTGACACTTCCTATCCATCGTTCCAATGTCTGTTGCGCATACTCACCAATCTGCATGGCGGCATCTTGCCCGGCGAGCGCCAAAATTCCGCGTGAAACGCTGTTTTGCAGCGAAACGCAAAACCGATACAGCTCAACCGGTATATTGACGAATAAAAAGGCGGCAACAAATCCTTTTACGCAGTTCAGAAACGTACTCATTGGATCGCCGCCGCCCTGCTGGGATTGATAAGAAATACCAAGGTCAAAAAACGAGACGAACATGCCGACCACAAAAAAAGCACCGCCGAGGACGGCAAAGAGCCGCATCAGCAGCTGGCACCAATCCAAATCAAAGATCTCTGCGCCCATTTCATTGATGTTTGTCAGCAGTGCGATGAGACCTTCATAGATCTTATTGAACGCCCAAAGAATAAATCGGTCGAAAATGGAATCCACGACGGAGTCAGAAAGACCGCCGAGGGCATCGGAAACGGCGGTTGAAAAGCTGTCAAACAAACCGTCTGTCCAGGACAAAGCTGTCACTCCTTTCCGCTTTGTGACACGATGTCATAAAGTTACCAGCCGATGATTGCCCACATGTAGACATTTGCGCCGATGCAAAGTGCAAGGCACACGCCGACGATTAGCGGCTTTACATAATCTATTTCGCCGTGATCCCTGTAATCTCGCCAACATCTAATGATTTGGACAATCAGAACGACCAGAAGCACGGCCGAAGCAATGGGCAATACGAAATCGTTGACGACACCCATAAACTCGGATTTGATACTGTTGTCAAGAATTTGCTTCAAAGCATCGGCTATGCCGAGAGGAATATATCGCATAATTAGCACTCCTTTACATGGTGGGGAGCATTTGGACTTCCGGCGCCTGTGCCGCAGCCATTTGCTCCCCTTGGTTGAAATTTATTAAATCGTTGATTTGTTCCGTGTATGCGGCATCGTATGCCAAGGACACGGTTTGTCCTTTTGCAAAAGCGGCGTATGACGTGATCTCCGGCAACTGTTCCGTAAGTGCATCAAATTGTGCCTTCGGCAAATTTGTATAACCCATCGGGCGGTTTTCTGCGCGCAAAAGGGATTTCAATTCCCTGTAACCGATGCTTTCGTCGTTGATCAGCTCCACGCTCATGTTACCGTTGGAAATCGCTGTATAATCTTTGACAAGATCATAATGGTTTTCGCGAAACGGCACTTTTTTGAAATCACGGATCGCGCTGTGCAGAATGTGCTCGCTCGTCTGCGCATCGTGCATCAGCTCTCTTGCGGCATCAAACATTTTGGAGTCCGTTTGAAAATCCGTATTGAGCATAACAGACCAATCATATAGATTCCGAAGCTCAGCAAAATACAGCTGCCGAAGATCCCGTACATATGGGACGGCACGTGCGCGAAGCATTTGGTGATACACATCCGGGTACCTCTGCGAAAGCTCTTCTACGGTCATGGCGTATTTGTCCGAAAGCTGCTTCGCCGCTTCTAAGCTGTACCGTTCGATATGGAAATCGAAGTTTTTGGTTGCCCGATCGCCTTGTATGCCGATTTTAGCCAGCTGCCGATTGGACGGAAAGCGGTCGAGCATATAACCCTGCTGATTTTCGGGGGCGATGCCGAACGTGTTGGCCAGAATTTGCATAGCGTCATATCGCGACGAACACGAGTGCAGAAAACGCGTCAGCTCGATCGTATCACCGCCGTAATTTGCGTTTCCAAAATCACAAAAAGAATTGGTTTTGGTATACAGCTTGCAGGATGCCGTTTTTTCATCGCGAAGTTTGCACCAATAATCCGATCCGACCTGTTTGAGCTCCACGCCATAGGCCTGTGCGACTTCGGCAATAGGAATGCTTTGCAGTTTTTCCGGATCATAGAAGGGTTTGGATTCAGGCGTTATCTTCATCCCATAAGCACCTCCGGCGGCTGCAAAGCTGCTTCCTGTATGGCGGCATCCTGCGCCATTTCTTGCGAGAGTGCATGTTCGGAAATTTCGGCGGCGAGCAATTCAGGCGCATCGGTATGGTACACCCGCGCGCCCTGCCAGGTACCGTTATTCCCGTTGATACCGTTCATGAGCTTGATTGCCTGTCCGGGCGGACACCATGCGTGCAGATTCAGGGAATAATCATCCAGCAATGTGTCGGTAGGCTGCAGTCCGTTCGGGATTACCGTCTGCTTGGTTTCCCCATAAGCAGGAAAGAGCCTGTGTGCTGCATCAATTTGCGGAAGATGGGCATCCAGCCACTGATTCTTTTCCTGCAGCGCATACTTACTGTCCAAAACAGAGGATAAAATGTAGATCTCAAAGCGGGGATCCTGATTGAGCAGATTTACAGCATCGACCACATTTTGCTGCGGTTCAAGGGATGCAAAATAGCCCTGCTCGTATAGGTCTTCAATTTCAGCAATCGGGTTGAATTTCGCAAGCGTGCCGTCCATATCCACGAAAATACGGCGCGGCTCAATCGGCTGTGGTTCTTCAACAGGCATCTTAAGAGCGACAATTTTCCCGTCAAGGTTGATAAATTTTTCCGGCTGCCGGAACTGCTCCATATATTTCTGCATGAGGTGTTCGGGCAGGTCGGTGAAGTCTTCATCTTCGAGTCCAACGATAAAAAAGTTGCCGGAGATAATATCGACCAACTGCCCGTTGTCGTTGAAAACAGCCCGGTTCAGCGGCAAGCCGAGGAGCTTCCCTTCGTCATTGCAGACAAGCCCTACGGGTTCGGTATACGGATACACGCACTCGATCGTGCCGCCGACAGCTTTCTGCATGGGCTTCAGGTCGTTTGCAAGGTCTGTTTCATAAGGAACTTTCCCAGGTTCGACCATCAGGACTTTCAATGCGCAATACCTCCTTTGTTTGAAAAATGGCAGAAAAAAGCGGCGCTGGAAAACCAAGCGCCGCCTATATTGGGTGAGAGCGAGAGTCAGAGAATGACAATTCTGAACATGCTGTCAATAGTTTCATCCGGAGTGCCGTATTTGTCAATCCATGCTTGTGCATTGTTCTCATTTACATAGAATATAACTTGGTGGTCGTGAACGCCGCCGTAAAGGGTTATGCCCAGTGATTTAGGGAAGATAGTCGAATTTGGCGTACCTAACCACGTAACACTTTCCAGATTACTGTCAAAAACTTGATCATGTGATTCCGCCGCAAACTTTTCAAAGCTTGCCGGAATGGTTACGTTTTTTAAGGATGTACACCCCACGAACGCGCCTGTACCGATTCTCTCAATCTTTTCGCCGAGTTCAACGTTGCTTAACGAGGTGCATCCTTTGAAGCAGTTTAACGGGACAAGCGTAACTTCGCCTATTAAGGCTGCAGACTCTAACGTTTCACAATTTTCAAAAATCCCGCCAGTATCGGTGCCTCCTCTTAAATTTTCGCTTCGGACAACTACAGTTTTTAGGTTACTACAGCTCCGGAAAGCCCCCGAGTTTACAAACTGTATTGTTTCCGGGATAATAAGTGTTTCGAATCCACAGCCCTGGAAAGAGCGCATCCCAATACTATTTAATTTTTGCGGAAAGTTGATGCTTTTAAGATTGGTACACCCGGAAAACATATATTGCGGTGTTGCAGTTAAATTTTCCGGGAGGTTTACAATTTCCAAGGATGCGCAGCCAGCAAAACACATGATCTCAGCTTGAGAGATGTCATCCGTCAAATATGCACTTTCCAATGCACTACAGTTATAAAAAGCATATGCGCCGATTGATTTTACCCCGTCTTGAATTGTTGCGGATATTAAAGAGCTTTTATAGGTTTGCATTGGAGAGATTGTAGATGTTATACTCGAAGAAAAATCTGCCATCAACCCATCACTATCTTCACCATTAGCAAAGATAGTGACTTCCGTGAAGTCGTCGTTAAATTCCGCCACAACATACTCGGGGACGGTTTTGCCGATCGCAAACAGGTGCTCGTCTGCCTCGATCTCTTCGGCGGTGTAGACCTTTTCATTGACTGAGAACGTAAAGGTCGCAGTGTCGGTATAGGCGCCTGCATACCGAGCCTTTTCATCGATTGCGGCTCCAAACGAAACCTCCACGGTATCGGACGGCTCGCCGGCTTCCTTTTGCAGAATCGTGTCGCCGGATGTGACCGCCCCATCAGCTGTGTAAAGGGTGTACGGAATCTCCACACCGTTTTTTTCTCGAAGAACGCCCGAATACTCTACTGTTGCCGAGAGTGTCGAATTGTCGGGGATTACGACATCCGTTGCAGTGATCGTATATGCGGTCACGTCCTGTTGCCCGGGCTCTGCGGCTCTGACAAAGGCAGGGATTGACGCTGTAAAGGACGCTTCCTGCGTATAGCTGATTTCAGTTTTGTCCGCTGCCAACACGGGAATAGCAGCTGTACACATCAGTATAGCTGCAAGCAGAACAGACAGGATCTTTTTTATTTTTTTCATGGGATGATTTTACCTCCTAAGGCCCCGGTCGGCAGGAGACCGGGGAAAGAATCTTGCAGTTAGGCTACGGATACGTCAAATTCGACGAGATTTGTGTATGCGCCTGCATAGTCTGCCGCCTGCGTTACGCGGGCTGCGACCTTGCTGGTCGTGACAGCATCGGGATTCCCCGCAACAGCTGTCAGGATCGTGCTGCCGCTGGTAACCGCCGCCATGCTGCCGGCAGACTGCGGATTTGCTCGCAGCTCATAGGGAAGCTCGGTTGCGGTGTTGTCCGTCAGCAGAAGAACACTGTCATAGGTTGCCGAGACCGTCAGGCTGGTGCCATAGGGGATCAGCACGTCCGATGCAGTTACGTCGTACTCGGCGGGTGTGCTGTCCGGTTCGCCGGCAAGGATGTATTCGGGGATGCTTACCGTATAGGTACCCGCGATGGTGTCATCGGTGATGTCGTCGGGCGTCCCGTTGTCGGACAGTGTCGTGCCGGCCTTATAGCCAACCTGTGTGTTGCCGGTGGGATTGTCCAAGTCCAGAGCAAATGCAGGGACAGCCAGGCTGCACAGCAGCGCTGCAGCGAGCAACATAGATACGATTTTGGATGTGTTTTTCGATTTCATGGGATTCAATCCTTTCAAGTAATTCATTTGAGGGTATTTATTTCCAAACCGCTTTCCTGCCAGGCGGTCAAGAAACCGTAAGTGCTACGTTGAGCTTGGCGGAGTTCATGGCAGCTCCGTCATCCAGCGCGTTCGTGGTAATGTAGATCACGACATCATATGTGCCTGCATTAAAGCTATGGGTGAGATCAACTTGCCGAATCGTCTCACCCGGCGGCACCATGTCGGACTGATACAGCGTTTCATCTGTATCCTCCAGAGCAATACGAAATGAGAAATAGCAGGAATTCCCGTCCGGGTTATGCAGATAGATCGGCAGATTCTCTGCCTGCCCGGCGGGAATGTGCCAGGACGAAAACCCGGCGATTTGGATCTGCGCACCGCTTTGCGTGGAGGCAGCAGTCGTATCCTCGCCGAGATCATCCTCGATCACCGGAGACCAGCTGCTGGTTTCCTCAACGGGCGTCTGCTCCGGCGTCCGCCCACAGAAAGAGAACACCATAAGCAGGATCAGTGCAAGCAAAATCGGCAGCAGCCAAAGCAAAAAGCGATGGCTTTCGATGGCGATAAAATCATCGCCGCCGACGGACAAATAGCCGCGGATCGCGCTCAGCTTGTGTTTCTTTTCACGCACAAACGAAATCGGTACCCCGTTATACAGCAGGGTACCGATTTCGTCTTTTTTCTCTTTATCGTTGCGTTTGCGCCGCAGATCGGTGTAGCCACAGACAACGGGCTGTGGGTAGTCGTCGTATTCCTCTGCACTGCAATACGGGAGCTTGAGCTTTTGGCGCTCCCGGCGCAGGGTCAACGTCTTGTCGCCGGCAGGGTTAATGGTAAAAGATTTCATGCGGTCTCCTCCAAATCTCCCTACCACGTAAAGCATGCGTTGTTGGTCTGGCAGGGGAGATTAAATAAAAAAAGAGCGCCGTGTGGCGCTCTGGGTATATTGCTGTGCACGACATGCAAAACACCTGTTTATCAGTCCGGCATAGCATCATCGGGCAATGCATCAAACAGGGTCGTGACAGGCTCGTCGGAGGCACGATAAAGCACATTGTTTTCCGGGATCTCTAATTGCTCCGGCAACGGCTCGCTGTCCGCCTCCGCTTTTTGTGCATACTTTTTAAGGACGGATTTGTATTCTTGCATGATCGCTTCGTTAAGCTCACGCCGGAACTCCGATGTAATCGGATGCACAATGTCATAATACTGCCCGCCGGCACCCTTTTTGCTTTTGGCAGAAGGCATTGCAACGAACTTACCGCCGTATACGTTCTCCATGATTTTGATACCGTGTATAGCCAGCGAATCGTCCAAAATCACACTTGCGATACCGAGCAGGTTACTGCTCTCGTCGTTGAATAACCGGTGAAATTTAATTTGGATTTTCATATGGCCTCCTTTCCCACTTTATGCCGTCATGTCACAAAGTGATAAAATCGGGCAGCTGCGCAAGTGCATTGACTACGCAACCGCCCGATTTGGCTTTAATAGGAAGATTACGAAGCACTAAATGAGCATGGCTTGCAGTTCGATTTCTTCTTGTGCGAACCCTGCGGCACTTTCCAAAGACTCCCGCATTTCCTGCATTTGATCAACATCGAGATCTGGATCGGCAAATGTCTTGACTTGCTCATCTGGTAGCTCTGCCTCATATCCCCGAAGGATTTCCGTCATCTGTTCTGCCGAGAATCTTGGATCGGCATACACGGCTACTTGTTGTTCGGACAAATCAAAGCGTGCAAACCCGTCCCAAACTTTATACATTTGCTGAGCACTGAATTTCGGATCAGCGTACATTGCGATTTGAGAATCCGAAAGTCCATTGAAATACCCACAACCGATTGCGCCCATTTGTGCAGTATCAAACCGAGGGTCGGCAAGCCTTGATGCCTCATCAACGGATAACCCAGGAGTTCCGTTAAGCCAATGGAATAAAGTGTTCATCTGATCGGCGCTGAATTTTGGATCTGCAAAGATGCCAATCTGCTCTTGCGATAAGCCAGCCTGCAGGCCTTCTCGAATAGCTGCCATTTGTTCGGCATTGAATCTCGCATCCGCATACATTGAAATTTGGCCTTTGGAAAGCCCGCTCGAACAGCCCCAATGGATTTGAAACTGCTGTTGTTCGTTAAGCTGTATGCTTTTACGCTCCAAGTGTCGAATAAACCTATGGGAGTTCACCATGCTTATCGCGCTCTCCTTTTCCGCTTTTGAGCAGCAATCGTGATCCACGCCGCAGAAATCAATGCCGTGGTTGCCGCAGCGGTTGCCCAGACAGCGGTATTGCCGCCGGTCTGCGGGATCTCCACGGGGATCTGCTCGTTGGTCATGGATACGCGGATCTCCGTCAGGTCGTCTGTGATCTCAAATGGATATTCTGTCTCGTCGAGTTTGTAGCCGTCCAGGGTGGAAAACTCCTGATATGTGTATTTGCCTTTCGGAAGATTATCGAACTCGACTACGCCGTTTTTATCGGTATAGCCCTCGCGGATGATCTCGCCTTGTTCATTGCGGATGCGGAAGCCGACGCCCGGCAGGAGCTGTCCGGTGGACACGTCAGACTTTGTGATGATGAGCTTGCCTTTTGCCCAGGTGTTGACGGCTTCGATCTCAATGATCTGTTCATCCTCGGTAATGCTCACGGGGATCGGCGTATTGTCAAACAAATAGCCGGCTACTCCAGACAATTCCACGATTACAAAGTCACCGAGCGGCACGTTCAGGAAGGAGAACAGCCCATTTTCATCGCTGGTAGAGAGCATCAGTGCCGTTTCTTCGGTGAATTCCGTGGCGTCCGCCCGGAACAAGCCAAAAACTGCGCCGGGAAGTGCATTGCCCTGTTCATCCACCTTTTTGCCGTAGATGTCGCCGCGTTTGAGCGTGTTTTCAATCGCTTCCCCGTCATTGACGGAAATATGGACTTCCGCGATGTCCTGGCCCGCATACTCGAATGTTACGGGATATTGCTTGTCAGAAAGGATATAGTGGTCATCGGTGTTGTACTCTTGGATATACACTTTTGCGTCCACGGGCAGATCGGTGGCGAACGTCGCTGTCCCGTCTGCGTTCGGGGTGAGGATCTCCAGCAGCCCGTCTTTTGGGATCACGCTCCCGTCTGCTGCGATGAGATCTTCGGCAGCATACAGCGCAAACTGAACATTGCCAATCTCACCGTTCGTGCCGATGCCGAACAATTCATCCTGCTCCAGCGCTTTCAGAAGGTCAATGACAACCTTTTGCCGCTGGTTGGTGATGGTGATCGCCGTAGATGTCACGGACACGTTCTGCCCGGCGTAGGTCAGGGTAACTTCGTAGACTTTAGGATCTAACACTTGCCCATAACCGGCTTGGATCTCCTGTACATAATATTTGCCAAGATACTGCGGTTTGGAAGAAGTCGTACCGTTGCCCATAGTAACGGTATCTACGACCGTACCCGCAGCCGCTCGCAGCGTACCGTCAGGTGTGATGATGTCCTCGGCAGCGGTGATCTCAAAGACCGCACCGACGCTGTTTGCCATCGCATAGACGGGCTGATAGAACGTCCCGTCATAGGAGACGGAAGAGAACTGCTCGCCGAGCTTGGTAATGTCGATCATGCCTTTCTGCGGCATATTAGCTTTCGTTACCAGGACAACGGTGATTCCACCGTCGTCCTGCATGGTTTCGGGTGTGATGTCGAAGTAGACAGGCGTACTATCCAGCACAGAACCATAGGGAGCAATAACTTCTACCGCCGAATAACCCTTGCCATAGGGCAGCGTTTGCGGTGTAATCAGCATACCGTTTGCATCCGTATAGAACGTGTCAATGGTTGTTGGCGTCGGATAGGTGAATGTCATGGTAATCAGGTTGCCCTGCGGATCATAGAGCTGTACTCCTGTTCCTGCAAGCGGAATTGTCTTGCCCGTCTCTGCGTCCTCTTTCACAAATTTGACGTAGCTCTCAAATGTCGCATTGTTGATGAGGTAGCGATATACTTCACCATGCTGGTTGATAACAACATCGAAGTCGGGGACAAACTCCGCCCCCTCATTGCCTGCGATTTGGTGCGCTGTGTATACGCCCCAGGGCATCTGTTTTGATTGTACAAACCCATTTTCGTCGGTTACGAGCAAATCGCGTTCGCGCTCATTCGCTGCGTCGTAAGAACCGGCGGACTTCAAATAGACCTCAAATTCCGCGCCAACCTCGGGCGTCTCGATCTGCGTGCTGCCATCGTCGTTGTGCTTAATCAGGGCAATAGAGCCAAGGATCACGTCCTCGGTTACAGACATCGAGATCGTATTATGTTCAATGGTAAAGTTGCCGGGTTCCGCGCCGACATGATGCGTAGTCTTGTCGCGCAGATAGCCTTGGGAGGGCGTGATTTCTTTCAGCGTCCAGTCGTCGCCGCAGATATATTCTTTCGTCGTGAAAGACCCGTTTTCGTCGGTCACATAGGTATCTACGAGCGTCCCGCCCTTAAACATCCCGTAAACTGCGCCGGCAAGCGTGGCGTCGCCCTGCGCAGTGCCGGTCACGCTGTCTGATTTCTTGACAGTGACGGTGAACTTCTTGAGAATGTTCTCAAACGATGCGTTGGTTACGGTGTTCCACGCAATGCTGGTGGTTTGAGCATCGGGGATCACATACTGAATACCCGTATCGACTTCCTCAAGTGTGTACCCGGAGCCGATCAGGACGTTTTCAAACGTGGCTTTGCCGGTGCTGTCCGTCACCGCATAGGCGTTGACCTCCAGCCCGCTGTCGGAAATGCCATACAAATGGAAGCGGTGACCCTCTAAAATCCCGTCCTCGGCGTCTTTGGTAACAACGACCGATCCGCGTTTGAGTGTGTTATTGAACGTGACGGTTGCGGTTTGCCCGGGCAGGACGGTCACAGTCTGTGCGGTCTGCGGGACATAATACCCGTCCACTTGTTCCGTGACTGTATATGTGCCTGCAATCAGGTTTTCCACGGTAATCGTACCGTCCGAGCCTGTGCGGACGTCTTTGTCCACCCCGTTGCCGCTGATGTGCAGCGGGACGTTCGCAATCTTCCCGTCCTCTGAGGTCTTGACGATCTTGACGTTGCCGACCGCCTCGGTTTCCAAACTGAAATATGCGTTTACGGGGTCTTTGAGATCGAGCGCGACCGCAGTGGTCTGATCAGAACCGACTGCATAACCGGCGGTGATGGCGGGCAGGGAGCTGACATAGGTGTTGCTTGTGCGCTCGCCGGTGACAGTAACGTTATCCAAAATGCGGGTCGTGCTGATATTCAGCGTGTTGCCCGACCGGCTGAAGGTTACGCCGGAGCAGTTAAAGGTATACCCGGAAAGTACACTGTTGGAATCCGTCACGCTGCCCTCATATCGCCCCGTGGAGGTGTTGTATTTCAGGGTGAGCTTTTTGTCCCCTGCGGAACTTTGAAGCCGCGTAGTAAAACTGGGAACCGTGTAATGCGTAAGAATTTGCTCTTTGATTCGTGCATAAACCGCTTTAGCATTTGCCTTGTTCGTAGATGAAGTGCTGCCGCCAAATGCACAGTCTTGCAGCAGGCTTTCTTGTGATGTGTTGAATGCGCCGGTAACGATTGCCCAAACAATACCCTGTGTGGCAACGTATTCCGTCTGCCAGGAGTACCCGTATTTGGTAGTGCCGGCATAACCATACAGAAAAGCGGCTGTAATATATTGCTGTTCTTGGCGAGACAGCGCGTCAAAAGTCTCCCGGATAGATTTATCCCCATCTGTAAAGTGTTCATCCGGTTCAACACAGTATGCCGGGCGACCGTCCTCCGTGTGTAGCCGCTGGTGCTGCCCATGATGACCGCCCATGCCGAAATTCCCGTTCCAGTCGAAATAGAAACCGGAAATCCATTCGCTGGAGCCGCTGAGCCGAACGGTCTGTCCGACGCTCAGTGCGGAAGCCATGACCGACATGCTGGACAGCAGCGTAAGCAGTGCAAGCAATACAGCGAGGCTTCGTTTTGCTACATGTTTCATGTTTCATTTCCTTTCGTAAGAGATTTCTCTATATATGAACGCCCTTGCGGGCGAAAAAGCACAACAAAAAAAGACCTGTGAAAACAGGTCTTTAGAAAATTTAAGGAAAACCCGCTGCCAGGCTCTCCCATGGGATGATCCGTATAGCAAAGTAGGCACACAAAATAACGATCACGATGCGCGCGATCCAGCGCACGAGCCAAAAGGCGAAGCTTTTCCCGATTAGCCCCCGCAGGATCCAAATGCCGCCTTTGCTGCCTTTTTGGCTGTTGCAGTGCTGACAGGCCGGTACAAGGTTTTTTGGATCATTGATGTCTGTAATTTTAAGCCTATGCAACATTCCTTTTATGATTGTGCTTCTCTGTACCCCTTTAACTGCCACCAGGTGATCTACTGTGATTCGATTCTTCGAGAAAATTTTGCCGCAATAGGCACATTGGTAAAACTTTCCCGTGTGACATAGGCCTGTATTTGTGCGGAAAAACTGCTGCCTGTAATCGGAGCTGCGGCGTTCCTGCGGATATTCGATCAGGCAGTGCAGCTTCCTTGATTCCGCAAAATCCTTGCAATTTTCTGCATCGAATGGGTCTTCCGTTTTTTTCTGCCAGACGCCGGTGTGTTTCCCGGTGCGGTGAAAAGCGAAGCCCATCTGCCGCAGCTGCGTGCGGTACGGATAAGTGCTGTTTCGGCCTTTGTTTTTAATTGTGATGAAAATCTGTGGTTTCGTAGTTGCGGTCCACCTCCCGTCAGACAAACAAAAAAAGAGACCCGCTCAACGGATCTCTTTTAGCAAAATTTTTGCAGTTGTGAATTAGTACACAACGTAGATTTCCCACTCGTTTGTAGCATATGGCTTTGCGAAAACATTTAACGCGGCGCTTTCTGGAATATAACCAAAATCTTGAAGCACTCCCTCATAAGTGAAATCGATCTCATATTTTAGGTCGGCCTTCGTCTTTGCTTTATCTTTGCCTGTGTGTACGGGATTTGACCAGCTCGTGCCCTCTGTGGTTAAGCTGGAATTGATAGTGAACCCCTTGCTTTGCGCATAGGATTTAATCTCGGCAACAAGCGCATCGACTTCCGCCTGTGTCCATTGACTCTCGTTCGATTGAGCAGGACTGCCTCCGCCACCGGAATTATTGGAGGCGGGCTTTTGTGAGGATGAGCCGGAGCTGCCCGACCCACTGCCGGATGAGGACGAGCTGCTGCCTGATCCGGTGCTCTTGGAGCTGCCGGAGGATTTGGAGCTATTTGAACCTGATCCACCAGAGCTGCCTGAATTGCTGTTTGCTGCCGAAGTGGTCGGCGCAGTCGTTGTCGCTTCAACGCTTTGCGTCGTTTCGGGTTCCGTTACCGACTGCGCTGCAGTGGTGATTTCTGCCGTTACAGACTCCGTGGACACAGCAGCCTGCGCGGCTTGTTTTTCCACAGAAATACGGTTGTGCAGTGTTACGGGAATTGCAATCGCTGCCGCAAGGACGATCACAGCACCCACGCTCCCGCAAATCACGGCAGCCTGCATTTTCTTATCCGATTTCAGCTTTTCTATAAACTTTTTCATCTTGTGCCCTCCACTTTCGCTGATTATATTGTAAAACAGGTGATTTACAAAATCAATATGAAATTTACTGCGATTTTGTGCGGTTTACTGCGGTTTTATGCGATTTACTGCGGAAAAGACATATGCGTTAAGTAGTTTTTTACCTTTAATAAGCCGGAATTATGTATCTCCCATATTCTTCTTTCGGATAGCCCCATACGTTGACTTATTACCGCCCACTTTTGATTTTCAAGATAGCGCCCCTTTAAAACGCGAATTTCATTCTGATTTTTACAAGAAGCGATCGCCTCTTTGATCTGTTCCAAAACCACTTCATATTTAGCAAGCTCGCGGTCGATCTCCGATTCCAAATCGGCGATCTGATCCACGATCTTTGTGGCGGGGGAGTTAGGCAGCTCGCCGCCCTGTACATACTCGCGCTGCAGACCGCTGCCGCCGAGCCGTTCGAGCATCTGCCGCAGTTTTTGTAGATGCAGGAAGTCCATATTGATCTTCTCGTTCAACACAGTTGCTTGATTCAGAAATTCTTTCGCGTCCACGCTGTTCCTCCTCGACTTTACGGCTGTTCTACTGTGGAGATGCTTTTCAACTGCTGTCCTGTATTGCCATGCGACATTCGGCGGCGGCACGGATCGCGGCGTTGTCGTTATGCAAATAGTGCAGCGGATCCAAAATACCGCGCTCAATGAGCCGGATCGTTACCGCATCACCTTCCTGCGCAATCGCTTCCTGTTCCGCAAGTTCAATGATCACGTTGTTGTACAGCATGGATATGAGATAGCCCATACGGTTCTTGATGGGCTTGTCCGCTTTGTCGGCGGACAGATAGGCGGCATAAATGCTTTGCAGAATATCACCGTTAAGCAGATTTAGCCGTTCGCGAATCTGTGCTTGCGACACGGTGGCATCGCCAATTTTCAGCGATGGTGCGCGATACATTTTTTCCAAAGCAGCGCGCAGCAGTGGTTGCGCGGCTTCAGGCAGGCAGTCTATATCACAGTCGGCAAGCAGCTGCGCTAAACCTGCGTCCGTAGTCTCTACAATGGCAAGCGTTTGCGTAAAATCCATCTGTCCTTCAAACTGCTCTTGCGCCGTTATAGTTTTTTCAGCTGTTTCTTTATCTTCTTGATGGATAGATGGATTATTTAATATATTTATATATTTAATATCTTTCGTATTTAATTGTTCCGAGATTGGATTTCCCGATGTCGGATTATCCGATGTCGGAAAATCCAACCACGGTGAAATGTTCGGTTGCGATTTTGCCTGATTTTTCACCGATGTTGGATTTTCCAACCACGGTGAAATTCCTTGTATATCAACGTTTTTCGAGCTTTCCGCAACAGAAGCAGGCTTTTCATCTGTGGCTTCACTCGGAGTTTGTGCCGGCGCATCAGCGTCGGCTTTTTCTGTGCCAAGCTGCGGTGTTTCGTAGATTATGTACTCGATTCCGGAAAACTTTCCGCGCTCGCCGTGCCCCTGGCTGCGCACGATATAGCCCGCCTTTTCCAGTTCCCACACGGCGGTGCGGATCGCATCGATGCTTTCCTTGTTGATCTTCGCAAGACCCTTTAGGGAGTAATCCCAATCATCCGGCAACGACAGCATCTGTGACAACAGCCCTTTCGCTTTCAGCGACAAGGCTGCGTTTTTCAGATGATGGTTCGACATCACCGTGTAATTCTTTTGTTTCTCGATTCGAAATACGGTTGCCATTTCAACATCCTTTCCCGTAGCCGGAATAGAGCTTTTGATAGAAAAAAGGATAATAATTTTGTAGAAATGTGACGATTGAACACATTTCATAAGCGTGATAGAATAATTATGGAGGAGATGATATTATGAAACACAACAAGATATCTCAAAAAAATAAAATTAAAAAACGAAGGAAAAAAAGGAAATCCATAAAAACTGAATATGTTAGCATTAAAAAAATAATTGCTATAGTAGTGGTTCTTATTATTTTAACAATCGGCTTATATTTTATTTCCACACAAGCTCCGTTACAGAATTATGACTATGTATCTATTGGAGCATTAGTCGTTTTTGCGCTAGCTCTTATTCTTATTATTTCTTTTATGCCGGATAAGATATTCTTCAATAAACAAAAAAACATGGAAACGTATATGATTGATCCGGTTGAAGAAGCATTTGTAAAGCGTAATATTTGGCAAAAGTCAGCCATGATGTGGCAGGCAGTAAATTATCTTCTGCAAAGTTTATCTGCCATTTTTTTAGCAGTTATTATTTATATTAGCGTCTCTGATGGTGAGGGGATAACACAATCCATTACGCTTTATTCTATTCTTTCGTTTACTGTATTGTTTGTTAATTTTGTTCTCAATCCCAATAAAGTTTCAATGGCTTTTAGCCAAAGCTATGTAGATGTTTATGAAATAATTTTGAAATATAACGTAGAGGAAGCCACAAAAAGTGATATAGCGCAAGTTTTGAAAGCTTGCGAACAGCGTATCAGCAATGCAACACATTAAAGTCTATAACAATCAATCATTTTTCATCCTCACCTTTATTAGGTGAGGATTTTTAATTCAAGTGTTCTTTCTTTAATAATCCGTAGAATAGAACATTATAGATTTTTATTTTCGTCTTCCTTTTGCTTCCCAAACAGGGTGCCTCAGGACTCTTTCCCTATCCCGATTTCTTCTGCCGTACCACGCAGCAAGGTATCCACCGAAACGCTGAGGGCGTTTGAAATTCTGACGAGTGTCCGTAGGCTCGGCTCATGCTTTCCGGTTTCGTAGACGCCATAATTGTTGTGTTCCATGCCGAGTTGCTTTGCAATTTGACGTTGACTTAATCTACGCACACCGCGCCAATACTTCAAATTTTCAGAAAATGCAGACATCCGGATGCCTCCTGTCCTGTGGCAGAATTGTTCCTACCATCACGGTCTCGTCAAGCTCAAAATCATAAAGATCCTGTATGTTTGTCAGTTGCCCAAGCGACAATAGCCGATAAAACTCCCTGCAAAAGCTTCCATCTTTATTAACCGAATAAACCTTCATAAGCAAACCCTCCTAAACCATTCTATTCTCGTAAAGGTTCCCGGCGCTAACCCATACTTGCCGGGCTGTGCAGCTGGTCAGAGACTGCACGAGTTTTCGAGTCCTGATCGGGAATCTTCAGAAAGGAGAGTATGATGCAATCAGTCAAAAGACTGCTGTTGGTAGATATAATGAGAAAAAAGTGCGTTTAATCAAAGCCTGCAACCCACGGCTTTTTCTCGGTCAAATACGCGATAAGCGTGCTTTTTGACGCGCCGTTTGGACGGTAGAACGAGTGTTCATGCCCGTACTCGTACTGTCCCCGAAAGTCATCGCCTTCCGGCAGCAACAGGGCATACTCGGCGACCGTGTATTCTTGATTTCTGTCGGGTATATTGGAAATGGGCGGGTGCACATAGGTTTGCGCGACGATCCGCGCACCATTTGGCAGATCGTACTTGTAAAACCGCACCCGCAGCTCGGGGATCTCTTTCCAAATGCCCCAGCACGCATAATTCTCTAAAAATGCTTCACGCTCCTGCTTGTTACGCAGCTGCCGGAGGTTCGTGACCGGCTGCGCACTTTGTGCCACCGTGTCACAAAGTGTGGCTTCCGCGGGTGGGGCAGGTTGTTCTTTGGGCTTTTGGAAAGGATCTTGATACCGCCCGAGCTCGATCAGCTCCCCGATACGGGCGGCAACTTTTGTCCACGTTAAGCGATAGCTTTTATGCTGTGCGTAGATATATAGGCCGTCAGACTTGCCGTCGATATGTGTTTGTACTTCGGCAATCGGTCCTGTGTAGCCTTGATGCCGATAAGTGCGTAAGACGCGCTTCGTGAATTTCTGCGTAGTGTCTGTTCGGTAGTGGGCGGCAAGCGAGTCTTCATACCACGACAATAAAACCACATCTATGAAATCCGAACTGAACGGGCAGGCAGCCGCTTTCTTTTTCTCCACCTCGTTGAGAACGGCAGAAATCGTTTCGACGGTCATCCCGTTCTGTTCATTCATCTTGTAAAGCTCTGCAGCTTGCGAGAGGGTGGGAGCCTTGCCGGTTTGGCAAATGCAGTCATATAACAGTTGTTGCTGTTTTTGTGGAAGATCCGCCAGCGTCAAAGCAACTGTCATCGGCATAACGAAAATCTGTTTAGACGGATCTGCTTTAACTTTTTCGGCACTGTTGTCCACCATGGCAAGCAGCGGATCAATGAGCTTGGCTAACCGTATGTAGCGATACACTTGACGGCTGCTGACGCCCGAATCTTTTGCGATTTGGTTCGCACTCCAAGATTCGGCGGCAGCGTCGTCTGCTTTTTTGCCCTGATGTCGTAGCGCGTCCATTTCCATGGCATACGCTTTTGCCAATTCAGAAGGCGCAATATGCGAGCGGCGGCGGTTGGCTTGTACCATCCATACCGTTGCCGTATAGTCGTCCATGTCATGCTTTATGATCGCCGGGACTTCCGTTAGGCCTGCAAGTTCAGCAGCTTTACACCGGCGATGGCCCGATAAAAGCTGATAATACCCGCCCATGGCGCGCAGCGTGACCGGTTCCTGTATGCCGTGATCCTGCACACTCTCCACAAGCTCCTGCATATCTTCGTTCATTTGGACACGGAACGGGTGATTCGGAAAGGTTTGGATCTGCGCTAACGGTACGGACACAACTAAGCCTTCGCCGACGTTCGCGCCGATCGGCGGCGTAGGAGAGGGGGCATCGGGCATTTTGAAAGTGAGCTTGTCAGCCATTACGCAAGACCTCCTCGGTTAAGCGACGGTAGGCATCTGCGACTTTGCCCTTAGGATTAAAGGCAAATATGCTGACGCCCTTTGACGCCATTTCTTGCGCACGCACGGAATACGGGATGTATGTGTCAAACACCCGAATTTGCAGCTCGTCGCCGCACTCGTGCAGATCCTGTAAGCCGGAACGACCGAGAACCGTGCGCAGATCAAGCATCGTGATCAAGATGCCCTCAATGGTAAGGCGGGGGTTGTAGTACGCCCGAATGCTTTGGATATACTCTAAAATGCTGGTGATGCCCTCAACGGACATGGCATCCACTTTTACGGGGATCAGCACGCTGTCGGATGCCGTCAGCGCGTTGACCGGCAGCAAGTCGAGCGATGGGGAACAGTCGATCAGGATGTAATCATAGCTGTCGCGTAGCGGTTCGAGAATGGTTTTCAGCACGCATTCGCGCCCTGTCGGGACGCTGACCAAAGACAACGCCGTGTTGCGCAGCTCTTTGTTCGCGGGGATATAATCGATGCCGTCGGTATACTTTTGCACCGTGACGCATGGGTTTCGGTCACCCAGCATGACAGCATGCATATAGTCGGACAGATAGATCTTTTCCTGCTGCTCCTCGTGGGCGAGCGCAACGGCGGTCAAGCTGCGCTGCGGATCTGCATCCACAAGCAGCACGCGCTTCCCGGCCTTGGCAAGCCCTGCGCCGAGATTCAGCGCGGTGGTCGTTTTGCCGACACCGCCTTTTTCGTTTGCTATTGCGATGATCTTTGCCATACTTATACGTCCTTTCTGCTCGGGAGACCCGGTATAGCACTTTGTGACATGATGTCATAAAGTTAATTACAATCAGCATTATGGCTCTGAGGGGTGGCTTTAGATGTTTCCCACCCATGCATAGCGCCGGCAAGCATCTCTACTTCTTGCTCTTTCGTGATACCGAATTGCTGATTCAGCTTGTCGGCAAGGCTGCGGATGTCCGGGCTGCCTGCTAAGCTGACATCAATCGGACAGTATCCGCGTTCCCCTCGGCGCAGCAGTGCGAATTCGCCGGTGGTAGGGAAAACGGTGTAGCAATATTCGGGTAATTCTTGATGAACTTTATTCATGGCTGCTGCTCCTTTCAAACGACACGCATCAAATCTTCCACCGTAGTGTGCAGTGACTGCGCAATGCGGCGCAGCTCCGAGAGGTGAAAATCAGAAGGGTTATTCAGCCGATTGTACAGCGTCGCAAGGGATATGTTTGTGCGCTTGGCAAGCTGCTCTTTGGATACCGACCAAACTTCCATTTCGCGCTTGATGTTGGCAACCAAATATTTGTCCTGCTTTTGTTCTTCAGTTTGTTTTAATCTCGGCATAGAACATCACCCATTTAGTGTAGGCTAAGATAACAATTCATCAATTGTGCATTGTAAAACGCGTGAGAGTTCAATCAAATTTTCGGTATTAGGTCTGCTTTCACCGCGCTCCCATTGTGAGATAGCCCCTTGCGTAACCCCTAATTCATTTGCAAGAGAAATTTGCGAATAATTCTTTGCTTTTCGAAGCTCTTTCAGTTTATTCATACGAATTCCTCATCCGTTTAATAGATTTGCTATTATAATAGCACTGCTATTATAATATGTCAATAGTTTTTCTAATATTTCTTTACTTTTTGTTGAATTATATTAGTACAGCTAATATAATTGAATCGGGTGATATTATCATGCGTGAAAGATTAAAAAAGCTACGCAAAGAAAACCATTTATCACAGGCTGAATTTGCAAAGCAGTTGAATGTGCATCAAACAGCTGTTAGCCAATGGGAACAGGGCAGAACGATGCCAGACATGCAAACGCTAGTTAAAATATCGCAACTGTTTTCAGTTAGCACAGATTATCTCTTGGGTAAGACTGACGAAAAAGAAATAGAAGCGCGCAATAGCGAATTGTTTTTTCTAAATGATCATGAAAAGGAATTAGTTATAGCATATAGAAACAAGAAGCCTATGCAACCAGCAGTAGACCGCTTGCTTGATCTCCCGCCTGATGATGCGGAAACGGCTGCATACATTGCAGCAAGAGGACAGAACGCCGGGGGAGCCACCGTTCGGTTAAACAAAGAAGAAATCGAAAAATTACGTTCTGTGAAAGAGTCGGACGAGGACTTCTAACAAGGGATAAAAAAATCCTCAAAGGACAGGCTATCCTTTGAGGTGATCCAGTGTGGTATATGGCAGATATAAGGGGATCAGAAATGCGGCTTGGCAAACACTGATAGACTTTCATGTCACGCAGCTGCCCGTCCATGTGATGCGCATTGCGAAGACGGCGGGAATCCGCGTTCTTAAAAATGAACAGGCGCAGATGCTTTCCGATAACCAGTGCGGGCTTAGCATCCTCACAGATGTGCAGTGGTTTGTGATTTACGATGAAACCATGTCGGTAACGCGCAAGAGGTTTACGATCGCACATGAACTTGGCCATATTTTCCTCGGACACGCTTTGAAAGAGGGCTTTCATGCGCGACAGTTTGAAGGCGCGCACCCGGAGGATGAGCAGGAAGCCAATATGTATGCAATTCGGCTGCTGGCGCCTGCGTGTGTATTATGGGGGTTGAATCTGCATACGCCCGAAGAAATTGCGAATGCTTGCGCGATTTCACTATCCTCCGCCCAATGGAGAGCGAAACGTATGGAAGAACTGTACCGTCGCAATAGGTTTTTGACGGCACCGTTAGAAAGAAAAGTATACCAGCAATTTGAAAGCTTCATAACTGAGCATAAGCGGGAAGGGGATAGTGGAAAATAAAAAAGAGCAGACCTTTCGGCTGCTCTTTCCTATCAAAGCTTACTGCATTTCCGGCAAAAAGTCGGTTAAGGGCTTGTGTTGCGGTGCTTCGCCTGACTGCGCGAGCGTCAGCGTTTTATCCCATGTCTTTTCTACTTCATATTTCAAAAACTCTTCCAGGGAATCCAACGCTTCCTGTTCGTCATATTTGTTCAGACACGCATAATACAAGCCTTTATCTTCGTCATACACAACCAGCGGCGGCTGATCGTGGATCATGAAGTAATAATTCAAAAGTGTTCTGCCTACGCGCCCATTCCCGTCGGCAAACGGGTGGATGCTTTCAAACCGCGCGTGCAGATATGCGCCGACTCGTAAATACTGTGTGCCCTCGTATTCGTTGATCTCGTCTACAAGCTCCTGCAGATCCTCGGCGACCGTTTCTACGGGAGAGCCGACCTCGTGGATGCCGGTTACATAATCATGCTTCTTAAATTCACCGGGACGCTCACCGTTTTCCACATAGCGTCGCTCGTCATACGTCCCGCTTGTCAGGATTCTGTGGATCTCCCGAATCAGCTCCACAGAGATCGGTTCTTTGGCGATGATCTTTCCGCGCAGATAGTCATAGCAGAGCTTTTGGTTCTGTTGCTCGAACAGCGCGCGCGTCTCGCCGGTGTAACCGGTGACGCTGCCGTTCTCGAAGATCTCACGCGTGTCATGGAAGCTGACGTCTGCGTTTTCAATCTTCCCGGAGTTGTATGCGAAAATGATGCGGAAGTTACTCAAATATTTATCCAGATCGCTTTCCGTGGTAATCGAGTAAGACTGCCAAAGCGAAACGGTATCTTCATATTTACCCATTGTGAGGCCTCCAATCTGAACTATAGTATACCATACTTTTTGCGATTTGCGGAAAAAATTCACTTTGTGACACCGTGTCACAAAGTGAGAGAGGGGATAGCCATATGGCAACAGCGAAAAAACTTCCGAGCGGGAACTACCGCGTCCGTGTGCATATCGGCAACGGAAAGTATAAATCGTTTACGGCAGAACGTAAAGCGGACGCCGAATATGCGGCGAATCTGTATCTGCAAACCTATAAAGACAAAAGATCGCCGACGAAGATCACCGTCGGCGAAGCCATAGATCAGTATATCGACAGCAAAAGTAATATTCTTTCACCGTCCACGATTCGCGAGTATCGGCGCATGCGCAATCACTATTTGAAAGACATTATAGATAAGCCTGTCTTTCGGCTCAGTAATCAGGATGTGCAGTCTGCGATCAATACAGAAGCACAGACGCATGCTTATAAAACCGTGCGCAATATTTATGGGCTTCTTTCAGCGGCGCTGAAAGGGAAAGTCGATCTAACCGTTGCGCTTCCGCAAAAGGAAAAGCCCAAAATCACGATCCCGACAGAGCAGGAGATCCGTCAGCTGCTGCAATATGCTGCGGGCAAGGAGATCGAGCTGCCGATCATGCTTTCGGCGTGCTTGGGACTTCGCCGCGGCGAGATCTCTCCGCTGGATTACACCGACATTGATTTCCGTAGAAAAACGGTGACCGTATCAAAATCGATGGTGCTGAACAGTGAAGGGGAGTGGGTGGTGAAAACACCGAAATCATACTCCGGCAACCGTACGCTCAAGATTTATGATTTTATAATGGAAAAGATCCAAAGCCGAAAAGATGCAGGATTGCCGCTCGTTACACTGACGCCGAATCAGATCAGCGATGAGTTTACATATGCGCTGGAACGGCTCGGATTGCCGCACTTTCGTTTTCACGATCTTCGGCATTACAACGCTTCGGTCATGCTGTCGCTGAACATCCCGGACAAGTACGCCATGGAGCGCATGGGACATGCCACGAACAATATGCTGAAGACGGTATACCAGCACACCATGCAGGAAAAAGAGGACAGCGTGGATGCTTCCTTGAATCAATATTTCAGCACCATGTACCCACCGAAAACAGAAGAATAACCGCTGCTTTTGTGTCATATTTTCGTGGCATAAATGTTTCAAAACGGCTGGAATTCACTCTAAAAAATACGATAAATTTCTAAGAATTTAGAAAAGCATAGAACCGCCGAACCCTTGATACAAAAGGAAAAGCCTTGCATCCGTTGAAAATGCAAGGCTTTCTTCTTTGGTGCGAGAGACGGGACTTGAACCCGTACGGGATTACCACACGCCCCTCAAACGTGCGCGTCTGCCGATTCCGCCACTCTCGCATATTCTGTTTTGCTGCTTTCGCAACGGTGATAATTATAACAAAGGTTCGGCTTTCTGTCAAGCGGTTTTTGCAAAATATGGCGCAGGCTTTTTATGCCGGACACTTGTGAACGGTTTTGCAAAAGCAGACGGAAGCGCCATTATTCGGCGTCCGTCGTGTCACCAAAGCCCAAAAGCGCATTCGGCGTGACGCCGAATGTGCGGCACAGCGCCGCAAGCTCAATATCCGTGATGAACCGCTTGCCGCACTCCATGCGCTGTACGGCGTTTTTATCCACATCCAGCCCCATGAGCTGCAAACGGTCGGCGAGCATTCTTTGGCTCATATAGGGGGACTGCGCACGGCGCAATTCTGCGATTTTTTTGCCGCAAAGGTTGTTGCGCCCGTCCGCGCTCTTGTTTTTTAACATAAAATCCTCCTTATTGACATTTAGTACTTGTCAACAGAAGTATTTTATGTTAGAATACGGCAAGAAATGACATCTACTAAATGTCAAACAAGGCGCAGTGTATCTGACTCAAGCTCTCCGAAAATTCAGGGTTGCCAATCGGGCTGCAATATGATAAAAATAAGGGGAGGCACAGCCTGTGCCTCCCACGAAAATGCAAATGCAATTTAACTTACCGTATGTGCATGACCTCGCCCGCCGTGATGATCTTTTCGCCCTCTGCGGTGCTGATTACCAGCCCGCCGTTCGGTGCGATGTCCACAGCGCGCGCGTCAAAATCGCCGTCCGGCGTCTGCACGCGCACGGTCTGCCCGATGGTTGCCGAGCACGTCTTCAGGCGGTCTGTGATCTCTTTTTTATCCTCGAGGAGCGCGCCGCTTCTTTGGATATAACGATCCATGTTGTGCACAAGCTCAATGCAAAGCTCGTTGCGGTCGATCTCCTCTTGATAGTATTCGCCGATCGCGCCCGCGATGCAGTCCACATCGTCGGGAAACGCGCCGCGCTGCACATTGAGCCCCACGCCGACGATCACATATTTCGGGCGGCCTTGTTCGTTGACGACCTCGCACAAAATGCCGCAGAGCTTGCGCCCCTCATATAGGATGTCGTTGGGCCATTTGACTTCCGTTTGCAGATCGAACATATTGTAAAGTGTGTCACGCACGGCAAGGCCTGCGAGCGACGAAAGGATGTCCAAATTCTTTTCTGCGCCGGAAAGCGTATACACGGCGCTCAAATAGACACCTGTATCGGGCGGCGAAGCAAAATCACGGCCGAGTCTGCCGCGCCCGGCGGTTTGGCAGTTCGCGACCACAAGCGCGCCCGCGCCTTTGCCTTTTTCACAAAGTTCCTTTGCGGCGGTGTTGGTAGAGCCTACCTCCGGGAAATAATGCACGCGCCGCTTCATGCGGTACTGGCGGATTTGATAGATCAGGTTTTTTTCACCGAGTTCTCGAACCATGTTGACCTCGCAGTTCTGTATTTCGTCCGGGGCAGATACCCCGAAAAATGTGGTATACTTTTGCTGTATCCTAATTATATATCATTTGGCACTGTCAATCAAGTGCGGAGGTGCAAACTTTTATGCGGCTGGAAGCCAAAAATTTAGAAAAAAGCTTCGGCGAAAAGCGTGTGCTGCGCGGCGTTTCGTTTGCAGCGGAAAGCGGGCGCGCGCTCGGGCTGCTTGGGCGCAACGGCGCGGGCAAGACCACAAGCATTCGGATCGTGATGCAGGTTTTTCCGCCTGACGGCGGTGAGGTGCTGCTTGACGGCGAGCGTCTGCATACGGACCGTGTGCGCATCGGCTATCTGCCGGAGGAGCGCGGCCTGTACCCCAAAAAACCGATTTTTGAACAGCTGGTGTACTTCGGACGGCTTGCGGGGCTTTCTAAAAAGCAAACGGTGCAGAACGCCGAACGGCTGCTGAAACGCTTGGAGGTCACGCAGTATCGCGACAAACGGCTCGAAACGCTTTCCAAGGGCAATCAGCAGAAGATCCAGCTGGTCGCAACCCTGATCGCCGATCCCCAGATCGTGATCTTGGACGAGCCTTTTTCGGGGCTTGACCCCGTCAATGCGCAGCTGCTCAAAGATGTGGTGCGCGAGCTGATCGCGGGCGGGAAGATCGTGCTGTTTTCCAGCCACCAGATGAACTACATTGAGGAATTCTGCGACGATATTGCCATTCTCCACGAAGGGGAGATCGCCCTTTCCGGCGCATTGCGCGACATCAAGCGCAGTTTCCCGCGCAACGTAGTGGACATCTGCGGCACAGATCTTTTGCGCGTGCAGACCGCCTTGCGCGAAAGCGCACCGCCGTGGCTCGTAAATATGGATCTACAGGACGATACGCTTGCGGTCACGCTTCGAGACCCTGCCGACAAGGCGGCGCTTTACCGTGCGCTGGAGCCTTGCGCCGATGTGCTGGACGCCGTTTCAGTGCGCGAACCGTCCTTGAACGAGATTTTTGTGCATTACACGAAGGGGGCGTCGGTATGAAACAGTTCCGGCATATTTTTGCATTTGAATACTTGAGTTATGCCAAGAACAAGGCGTTTGTAGCGACAACGGTGATTTTGATCCTGGTTATGGCGGTCGTGCTGTGCTTCCCGCGCTTTTCAAACGGGGACTTTCTTTCGGGACTTGTTGGGGGCGAGGGACGCACCGTGGCGGTGGCGGGCGCTTCCGAAGCGGAGTCGCAGGAGGTCGCGGCGTATTTGCAGACCGTTTTGCCCGATGACCGCGTCGTCGTCGACACAGCGGACGAAGCGGCATTGCACGAGCGCGTGCTTTCCGGGGAATACGATGCGGTGATCCGGCTTATAAGCCCGACGCAGTATCAGTATATCACCGAGACTGCCGCCATGACGGATATGACCTCCATGACGGTCAGCGAGGCGCTTTCCGCACGGCTTCGCAGTATGCAGCTGCGCGCTTACGGGCTTTCCGAAACGCAGGTGACGAACGCCTTGAACGCTGCTGTTACCGCCGTGCCCGTCACTTTAGGCAACGACCAGTCGCAAACCTTCTTTTACACCTATATCCTGATGTTCCTTTTGTATATGGCGGTGATGATGTACGGGCAGCTCGTCGCGCAGAGCGTCGCCGTGGAGAAAAGCTCGCGCGCTATGGAACTGCTGATCACCAGCGCCAAGCCGACGAGCCTGATGTTCGGCAAGGTGCTCGGCGCAGGGGCTGCGGGTTTTACACAGCTTATACTCCTTTTGGGCAGCGCATTTCTGCTGTATCGTGTCAATGCGGACTTTTGGACAGATAATGCCACGATGGCATCTATTTTCGACATGCCGCTGTCGATTCTGTTGTATACGATCCTGTTTTTTGTGCTGGGCTTTTTGCTGTATGCGTTTTTGTACGGGGCGCTCGCCTCGCTTGCAAGCCGCTTGGAGGACATCAACACTTTGGTCATGCCCGTGACGTTCCTGATGCTGATTGCGTTTCTCGTCTCCATCTTCTCGATGCTCGGCGATGTGGACAGTGTCCTGATGCGCGTTGCCTCCTTCGTTCCGTTCACCTCGCCCATGGCGATGTTTACGCGCATCTGCATGGGCAGCGTCGCCCCGTGGGAGGTCGTGCTTTCGGTCGCGCTGCTTGTGGGCAGCACCATAGGAATAGGCTATCTTGCCGCCGCGATCTATCGCGTGGGCGTCCTGATGTACGGTAAGCCCCCGAAGCTTATGGCGCTGGTGCGCGCCGTGCAAAGCGACCGCGCCGCCCGCCGCCGCTGAATCGGGGAACGGTAAAAAAAGGGTTGACAAACCGCGCATGCGGTGCTAATATACTTCCGGCAGCCAAAGTTGCCGCAGAGAAAAACGAAAGGAAAAGCGAAATGTCGAAACTTGCGTTGACAAAAGCGTACGCATATTTTTACTTTTACTTTACCGGCTTTTACGGTAGGGTTTTTTCGGCGTTCGCTTGCAATGTGTAGTTTTCGTTTTCCCGTGTGTTCTGTAAAGCTACTCCGCAGTGAACGGCACTGCGGAGTTTTTTTATGAAAATTTTTAGGAGCGATGTAAAATGGTTGTTATCTTAAAGGACAACGCAGACAAAAAGAAAGTCAAAAACCTAACGGATTGGCTCGAGAACCAGGGTCTTGCCGTCCACTCGGTCGTCGGACAATATCAGACCATCTTAGGCCTAATCGGCGACACGAGCAAGGTCGATATCGACCTCATTCAAGGGCTTGACATCGTCGAAAATGTGAAGCGCATTTCCGAGCCTTACAAAAACGCCAACCGCAAATTTCACCCGGACGACACCGTTATCGATGTAAACGGCGTGAAGATCGGCGGCGGGAACTTCCAGTTTTTCGCGGGTCCCTGCTCGATCGAGGGCCGCGAGCAGATCGTTTCGATCGCCAAGGACGTGCAGAAAGCCGGCGCGAAAATTTTGCGCGGCGGCGCGTTCAAGCCGCGCACCTCGCCTTACGCATTCCAGGGCATGCGCGAGGACGGCTTAAAGCTGATGCTCGAAGCGAAAAAGGAAACAGGCATGCCCATCGTGACCGAGATCATGGACGCCTCGCACCTGCCGCTGTTCGAGGATGTGGACATCATCCAGGTCGGCGCGCGCAATATGCAGAATTTCGAGCTTTTAAAAGAGCTTGGCAAAACGGATAAGCCGATCTTCTTAAAGCGCGGGCTTGCCGCTACCTTGCAGGAGCTTTTGATGAGCGCCGAATACATCATGGCGGAGGGCAACGAAAACGTCATTCTGTGCGAGCGCGGCATCCGTACCTTTGAAACGGCAACACGCAACACGCTGGATCTGTCCGCCGTGCCCATGCTCAAGGAAATGTCGCACCTGCCTGTGGTCGTGGACCCGAGCCATGCGTCGGGCATTGCAAGGCTTGTCAAGCCCATGGCGTTTGCGGCGGCTGCCTGCGGCGCGGACGGCTTGATGATCGAAGTCCACAACGACCCCGCGCACGCGCTGTGCGACGGTCCGCAGGCGCTTCGTCCCGAGGAATTCGCCGAAGTGACGAAAGGCGTAGGCAAAATTCTGCAAGCGGTAAAGGAACTGTAAATTATGAAGATCGGAATCATCGGCTTGGGGCTCATCGGCGGCTCGATCGCCAAGGCGCTCCAATACAATACGGAACACACCGTGCTCGGCACGGACATCGACCGCGATGTGCTTTTGAAAGCCAAGCTGTTGGGCGCGGTGGATGAAGAACTGCACGAGCAGGACTTAGCGCAGTGTGATCTGCTGATCGTCGCGCTCTATCCGCAGGATACGCTCGATTTTGTACAGCAAAATGCGGCGAAGTTTAAAAAAGGCGCGATTGTTATGGACTGCTGTGGTGTCAAGCGCGCGATCTGTGCGCCGCTGATGGCATGCGCAAAAGAAAACGGCTTCCGTTTTTACGGCGCGCACCCCATGGCGGGGCTGCATTTCTCGGGCTTTCAGTATTCCGAGGTCACGATGTTTGAAAATGCATCCATGATCCTCATTCCGCCCGACGATGCGGACATCGAAACGCTCGCCGCTTTAAAAGCGCTGTTTAAGTCCATCGGCTTTACGAACATCCAGATCTCGAATCCCGACGAGCACGACCGTATCATTGCCTATACCTCGCAGCTTGCGCATGTCGTCTCGAACGCCTATGTCAAAAGCCCGGAGGCGCAGGTGCACAAGGGCTTTTCGGCGGGCAGCTATAAGGATCTTACGCGTGTGGCGAAGCTCAACGCCGACATGTGGACGGAGCTCTTTTTGGATAACGAAGATAACCTCACAGCGGAATTGGACGCGCTCATTGCGAATTTGCAGCAGTACGCCGCCGCGCTCAAAGCCAAGGATGCGCAGACGCTCCATGCGCTCTTGCAGGCGGGCAGTGACCGCAAAGAACAGATCGACGGCGTATACCGCAATTAAAGGAGGCGAAGACCGTGCAGAATATCGAAGTGCAGGCAAGCCGGTGCTACACCGTTCACATCGCCGCGGGGGCGCTCAGCCGTGCGGGGGAATGCGTGCGTGAGGTTACGAAAGCCGAAACGGCAGTGGTCGTGACCGACGACATCGTAAATGCGCTTTACGGCGATCGGGTGATGGGAAGCCTGCAAGCGGAGGGACTTCGCACGCTTCGATTCGTGTTCCCGAACGGGGAAGCGTCCAAAAATCTCACTGTGCTCGGGGAATTGCTGGAGTATTTGGCAGAAAATCATGTGACGCGCTCGGACTGCATCGTCGCACTCGGCGGCGGCGTGGTCGGGGATTTGGCGGGCTTTGCCGCCGCCGTGTACCAGCGCGGTATAGACTTTGTGCAGATGCCGACGACGCTGCTTGCATGCGTGGATTCCTCCGTCGGCGGCAAAACGGCGGTGGACCTCACTGCGGGCAAAAACCTCGCGGGCGCATTTTACCAGCCAAAGGCGGTGCTTTGTGATTATGAAACGCTGTCCACACTGCCCGACGCAGTCTTTGCGGACGGTATGGCGGAGGTCATTAAATACGGCGCAGCGTTTGATCGGGCTTTCTTTGATTTTCTGAAGTTGCATAACGCACGTGAAAATCTGGAAACGGTCATTGCGCGGTGCATAGAGCTCAAGCGCGACATCGTAGCAGAAGACGAGACAGATCGAGGCAGACGCGGGCTTCTCAATTTCGGGCACACCTTAGGCCACGCTATTGAAGGGTGCAGCCGGTTTGCCGTCTCGCATGGCAGCGCGGTCGGCATCGGTATGGTGATGATGTCCCGTGCGGCATACAAAAGCGGGCTGACAAAGGCGGATTGCTCGGACGAGATCGCCGCACTTTTGCGCCAATACGGCTTGCCGACAAAAACGGCATATGCCGCAGAAGCCCTTTGCGAAAAGGCGCTTTCCGATAAAAAACGAAGCGGCAGCCATATTACGCTGGTCATCCCCGAAACGCTGGGGCACTGCGTCCTGCACACGGTGGAGACTGCATCGCTTTTGCCGATCATCCAAAAGGGGCTGGAAGCATGAAAGTCCGACTGACACCCGCGAAGCTTTGCGGCAGTATTCCTGCCATCTCCTCGAAATCCGACGCGCACCGGCTGCTGATCGCCGCCGCGCTCAGCGATCGGGAGACCGAGATCATCTGCAATGTCCTGTCTGAGGACATCCGTGCCACGGCGCGCTGTCTGTGTGCGCTTGGCGCACGGGTGGATTTTTTGGCGGATCGGATGCTCGTTCACCCAATCCCGCGCGAAAATACCGCTAAAGAAGTTTCTGTGACATTGGACTGCGGTGAAAGCGGCTCGACCTTGCGCTTTTTGCTGCCTGTTGTTTCCGCTTTAGGGAAAAACGGCGTATTCACGGGCGGCGGGCGGCTTCCCGAACGCCCCGTAACGGAGTTGCGGGAAGCCATGGAAGCCCACGGTGTCCGCTTTTCCGAGCAGGGGGTATTCCCCATAAGCACGATCGGAAAGCTGGGTATAGGCACCTACACGCTGCGCGGCGACGTAAGCTCTCAGTATGTCACCGGGCTTTTATTTGCACTGCCGCTGCTGCCTGAAAACAGTGTGCTGCGGCTTTTGCCGCCTGTGGAATCCAAACCGTATATCGAAATGACCCTCTCTACGCTTGCGCACTTCGGCATCGCGGTGCGCCGCGAGGGCTACACGTATTTTATAAAAGGAAATCAAGCTTACCGCTCGCCCGGTTCGGTTTCGGTAGAGGGCGACTGGTCCAACGCGGCGTTTTTCCTGACGGCAGGGGCGCTTGGCGCGCCGGTCACGGTCACGGGCTTACGCACGGACTCCCCGCAGGGCGACAAGGCGATTTTAAGCCTTCTGCAGCGCATGGGCGCTAAGGTCGAAACAGCAGGGGAGGCGGTGACGGTCTCGCCCGGTACGCTTCATGGGATCGCACAGGATATGGCGGATATTCCCGACCTCGCGCCGATTTTTTCCGTCGCAGCGGCAGCGGCACGAACGGGGGAGACCGCCATCCAAAACGCGGCGCGCCTACGTCTAAAAGAAAGCGACCGCCTTGCGGCGATCCACAGGATGCTCGGCAGTCTCGGCGTTTCCTGCACGGAAACAGCGGACGGGCTTCTGATCCCCGGCGGGCAGACGATTTCCGGCGGCGAAACGTCGGGCTTCGGCGATCACCGTATGGTGATGGCGGCGGCGATCGCTTCCGTCCTTGCCAAAACCCCTGTCACGATCGACGGCGCCGAGGCGGTCGAAAAATCCTATCCGCATTTCTTTGAAGATTTTAAACGTTTGGGAGGTATGGTCGATGTCCTCGATCCTGCAAGGTGATCACATCCGTGTTTCGGTGTTTGGGCAGTCCCATTCCAAAGCCATAGGCGCGGTGATCGACGGTCTGCCCGCCGGTTTTAAGATCGACTTTGACAAGCTAAAAACCTTTACACAAAGGCGCGCGCCCGGCAATGCAAGTTTTTCCACCGCCCGCAAGGAGGCGGACGAACCCGTGATTTTATCGGGACTTTGCGACGGTGTGACCTGTGGAGCGCCGCTTGGCATGCTGATTGAAAACACGAATACCCGTTCGGGCGACTATGACGATCTGCGCGAGACGCCGCGCCCCTCGCACGCGGATTTTGCAGCGAATGTAAAGTTCCACGGCTTTCAGGACGTCGCGGGCGGCGGGCACTTTTCCGGCCGCCTGACCGCACCGCTTTGCTTTGCGGGCGGCATCTGCCTGCAAATGCTGGAAGCGCGCAGCGTCCGGGTGCGCGCGCATATCTATTCCATCGCGGATGTTTTGGATACACCGTATGACCCCGTGCACGTGCAGACCGACGACGTGGCGGCAAAGCCTTTCCCCGTGCTTTCGGATAAGCAGGGCGAAAAAATGCGCGGCGCCATTGAAAAAGCACGCATGGACTGCGACTCCGTCGGCGGTGTGGTGGAATGCGCCGTTACAGGTGTCCCCGCAGGATTTGGCGAGCCGATGTTCGACGGCATCGAAAACCGTTTGGCAAAGGCGCTGTTCGGCATACCCGCCGTCAAGGGGCTGGAGTTCGGCAGCGGCTTTGCGGGAAGCCGCTTGCACGGCAGTGAAAATAACGATGCGTTTTTGACCGACGGCGCGGGGCATATAACCACGGCGACGAACAACCACGGCGGGATCTTGGGCGGGATCACCTCGGGTATGCCCATCGTGTTCCGCGTCGCAATCAAGCCCACCGCATCTATCGCAAAGCCGCAGCAAAGCGTGCATCTGCCGACCGACACACAGACCACGCTTGTGATCAAAGGACGGCATGACCCGTGCATCGTCCCGCGCGCCGTCCCCGTTGTGGAGGCGGTCACGGCGATCACGATGCTCGACATTCTCGGAGGTTGACAATATGGAGATTCAGGAACTGCGCCGCGAGATCAACGAGATCGACGACAGGCTTGTAGAACTGTTCTTAAAGCGCATGGGTGTATCTTTAGAGGTCGCAAAATACAAGCAGGAAAACCATATGCCCGTCCTTGACCGCACACGGGAACGCGAGCTGCTCGCCCGTGTCGCGGCAAAATCCGATGACAAGGATTTACAGCTTTATACACGGCTTTTGTATTCCTCCATTATGGGGCTTTCGCGCTCATACCAGCATAAGTATCTCGACCAAGGCAGCTCGGCGCTTACGGAGCGCATCCGCCAAAGCGCCCAACGTTTTGCCATGCAGGATCTCCCCGAAAGCGCCGTGGTCGCGTGCCAGGGCGTGGAGGGCGCCTATTCGTCGCTTGCGTGTGAAAGGCTGTTCAAAAATCCCGATATTATGTTTTTTGCCTCCTGGGAGGATGTGTTTTCTGCTGTGCAGCAGGGGCTTTGCCGCTATGGCATCCTGCCGATCGAAAACAGCACGGCGGGTTCGGTGAACCATGTGTATGACCTGATGAACCGCCACAACTTTTATATCGTCAAAAGCGTGCGCTTAAAGGTCAGCCACGCGCTGCTTGCAAAGCCCGGTACGGCGCTTTCCGAGGTGCGTGAGATCTTTTCACACGAGCAGGCGATCCAGCAGTGCAGTGACTTTCTGTCAAAGCTGCAGAACGTAAAAGTCACGGTTTGTGAAAATACTGCCGCCGCCGCAAAGCGCGTGTCCGAAAGCGTGCGCACGGATGTTGCTGCGATCTCGTCGAAGGACTGCATGGCGCTTTACGGGCTGTCGATGCTCGCCGAAGGCGTGCAGAACAACGCGAACAATTACACGCGCTTTATCTGCATCGGCAAAGAGCCGGAGATTTTCGCCGGTGCGAATAAAACGAGCCTGATGCTCACCCTGCCGCACCGCCCCGGTTCGCTTTACGATGTGCTGTCGAGGTTCTATGCACTGGATATCAATCTGTTAAAGCTCGAAAGCCGTCCGAAGCCCAACAGTGACTTTGAATTCCTGTTCTATTTTGATATTGAAGCGTCGGTCTATTCCGAAAACTTCCTGCGCATGATCGCCGAGCTGGAAGCTTCTGCGGAACAGTTTTCCTACTTAGGAAGCTACAGTGAGATTTTGTGAACGAAAAATTAAAAACACCTTTGGTTTGTGTTTACAAAACGTTCAACAAATCTCTATTGTATCGCCATATTTTGTCTGTATACTGAGACCATCGAATCAAGAGAGACCCCACTCTTGAGGAGACGCAAACAGA
>CALWVN010000018.1 GCA_944384995.1 uncultured Clostridia bacterium
AAATGGGAGGGGGTCATAAGAAAGTAATATTGCTTTTTGCAGGAACGGTATGGCTTTGGTCATGCCGTTTCCTGTTTCATCAGTTCTTCCACGGGGATAAAGCCCACAAGGTCGTAGGAGATGCGGACGCCCTGTCTGCGCTTTCCGCTGCTCTTGTCGGGGGCTTCGATGTAGATACCCTTGACAAGCTCTCGCAGGGCGTAGGGTGTCATTTCCTGCAAGTCCTCGTATTTGTGTACCCGCTGAATGAACTTCTCTAAATCTTCAATCTGTCGTTCCTGTACTTCAATTTCCTGCCGTAAGCGGTGAATATCCACCTTGAGTTGCGCCTGTTCGTCCTCATAGGTCTTGCTCATAAGGGAAAATCGTTCATCGGTGATGCGCCCGGAAACATTGTCCTCATAGATGCGGATAAACAGTCGGTCAAGCTCTGCAAGGCGGCGTTCTGCCTGTGCAAGCTGCGTCTTGTAGCCACGGATGGCTTCCTCGCTGCTCATTCGTAACCGCTGCTCCATAACCGCCCTAAAATGCTTCTCGTAGCGTGTCACATAGAAGATAACCGCTTTCATGTGCATCCAGACCAATTCCTCCAACACAACCGCCCGGATAAAGTGTGCCGAGCAGCTTCCCGTGTTGCTGCGGTAGTTGGCGCATACGAAATGGTCTTGCCGCTTCTCAAAGTAGTTGGTGGTACAATACCGCATTTTCGCTCCGCAGTCGGCGCAATAGACCATGCCGGAAAACAAGCTGCTCTTGCCCGTTTTCGTTCTGCGGTGACGCTGCTTACGGATCTGCTGCACCTTGTCAAAGACTTCCTGCTCGATGATTGCCGGGTGGGTGTTGTAGAAAACCGCCTGTTTCTCAATGGGCGTTTCCCTCTGCTTCTTGTCCCAGATAGAGTTGGTGTAGGTCTTGAAGTTGACCGTACAGCCTGTGTACTCCCGCCGTTCCAGAATATGAACAACCGTGTTGGTGTTCCAATGGTAGGGGTCGGCAGTTTCGGGGCTTGGGGATTTGATGCCCTCCCTGCGTTTGTAGGAAGTGGGGTTAAGCACCTTTTCCGCTTGGAGCAGCTTTGCAATCTGCATCGGACCTCTGCCCTCCATGCACAGCTTGAAGATGCGCTTGACTACAAGGGCGGCGGCTTCGTCCACAATCCACTTCGTTCTGTCCTCCGGGTCTTTGCGGTAGCCAAAAGGCACATTTGTTGTCAGCGGTACGCCACGCTCGCCCTTTGCTTTCTGCACAGCCCGGATTTTGCGGCTTGTGTCTTTGGCGAAAAACTCGTTAAACCAGTTTTTGATACCCGCCACATCGTTGTCGGTGCTGTTGGGGTCGATGGTGTCAAAGTGGTCGTTGATGGCGATATAGCGGACGCTGTATTTTGGAAAAGTGAAGTTGATATACAGCCCGGTCAACGAGGAATTACGCCCAAGTCGGGAAAGGTCTTTCGTCAGCACTACTGCTACTTTTCCCGCTTCGATTTCAGACAGCATTTGCTGAAAGCCGGGGCGGTCATAGTTGGTGCCGCTGTACCCGTCATCTACGAAAAAGGTCGGGTTGGGAAAGCGGTGTTCTTTGGCGTAGCGGAGCAGAATGTCTTTCTGATTGGTGATGGAATTGCTATCGCCCTCGTTGGCATCCTCCTGCGAAAGTCGGCAGTATAATGCGGTGATTTTTTCAGTTGCCCGTAACATTTCTGTTTCCTCCTTTAATGGGGCAACTGCCAGTACAGGATTGGTTGCTTCTATTGTACCAAGATTTTGTGAATTTGTCATTCCTGTTCCTCCATCTTTTCTGTAAACTTTTCGCCCATAATGCGCTCCATTTTCTTGTCAAGCGTTTCCGTTCCGTCATAGCTGCCTGTGACGGTGTAGAGTGTGCCGCCGATCTCCTTTTGCAAGGTGAATTCCGGCAGCCAGAAAGCGGAAAGATTTTTCACGCAGAGATGCCCGTCCTCGTTAAAGTAGCAGTTGTGGCGTACGTGGTCGGGCGGTAGGGGCTGCGGTTTGAGATAGGGGTCAGAGCAGGAGAAATAATATTCTGTCAGCTCATCGTGGTCGGCTTCTTCCCATAGCCGGATTTCCTCTAACAGCTCCGGGTCGATTTCATGTTCAAACTCTTTGTTCTTGTTCATGGTGGTTTCCTTTCTCCGATGGCTCATCGGTCTATATTGTGATTTCTGGTTTTGCTCTGCTGCGGTGCGTCCTCTTTCAGCGCAATATCCACATAGCGGCGGATTTTTTGCAGATCGGAAACGACTTCCCGCTGTGCTTTCAGCTTGGCGTACTCCGCTTCGTTCTCGGCGGTCAGCTTCGCAAGCTCAGTCTGCCACGCTTTAGGGGTCAGTTTCATATCCGGCAAGTTAGCCCGCAGATAACGGTTAGCCGCTTCCCATATCGTGAGGTCGGCTCGATGCGTTTCTGCAAACTTTTCCTGCTTGCCTTTCCAACGGATTTGCTTGTATTCATCATGGACGGGCTTTGTCTTTTGGAAGTTCTGCGCCTGCTCAATCAGCTTTTGTAGCTGCTTAATTCTCGCTTCCCTCGGCTTCATAGCACCACGGATTTCGCTTGCCTTGTCGCTGACAGAGGACAGGGCAGCGTCCAATTCCTCCAGAGTGAAGATACCCTTTTCCGCAAGAAGATTGACCGCTTTGGAAATGGCTTTGAGTTCATCGGCGGTGTGCTGTTGCTGCCAACTCTGCGAATACTTCCTGCCCTTTGCTTTCTGAATATCCAGATGGCGGAACAGCAGCGTTGACAGGTCGGGAGATTTCGGCTGTTGCGGCTCGGCTCGCAAGGCTTCCTTTGCCTTGAAAATCTCGGACAGCCATTCTTTCAGCTTGCCGATCTGCGCCTGGATTTCACGGAGCATACGATTAGCCGCCTTGATACTGCGGTTGAGTTCGCCACGCTCGGTAACGATGCCTTTCTTCCCCATCTGTGATGCCGCCACGCCGATGTGAACAGTCGGGATTTGCTCAATGCCCTGCCGTTCATAGCTGCGGTGGTCGATGCGTTCCGGGCGGTTACTCTGCTCCAAAAAACTGTTGGCAAGGTCAGCCCACGCCTTGCGCCAGACCTCGGCGTTGTCGTGGCTGTTCCAGTCCACAAGGTCAACTTTTCGTGTCTTGTATCTGCCGCTTGCAAGACGGATGCGCTCGCCGTTTTCATCAAGCACATATTCCTTTTTGGATTTCGGAAGCCACTTACCCTGCTCGTCCATCGGGCGCATCGTCAAGAGGATATGGGCGTGGGGATTGCCGCTGCCTGTGTCGTGGATATTGAAGTCGGCGCACATTCCTTTGGAAACAAATTGAGAGGAACAGTATTCACGGACAAGCCGTAACTGTTCCTCTCTGGATAACTCTATGGGCAGGGCAACTTCCAACTCTCTTGCCAGTTGGGAATTACCCGCCTTTTCGATTTCCTCCACGCTGTTCCATAGCGTTCCCCGGTCTTTGAAGCCTAGTGGAGCATTGGGTGGCAGCAGGATTTCGGAATGGACGATGCCGCCTTTCTTGGTGTAGTCGTGGGTTATGCCGTCCCACTCGTTTGTGATTTTCTCGCCGCTTCGGTAGGCGGCTGCTGCGACTGCGGATTTACCGCTGCCACGGCTGACGATCTTAATGCTGCAATGGTAAATTGCGATAGTACCACCTCCCGGTTTCGGTTATTCAGACTTGTGGAAAGTGAATAGCTTGCGAAGCAAGGTATTCGCTTTCCGCAAGTGCGCTAAAGGGTAGACAGCGTAAGCTGTCGCAGGGAAAATGCAGCTTTCCCTGTGCGGCGCAAGCCGCCAATGTGGGAGTGTGGATTTCCCACGCTCCCACAAAGCCCTCGGCAGAGCGCACGACACCCGACAGGGTGTATAAGTGCGCCCTTGTAAACAAGGGTATTATTCCGTAACCCCTCCCTCGGCTCGTTTTTTCAAAAATGCTTTTGCTTCCTCGCTGTGTACTGCGTGGTAAAGGTAGTCTTTCGCTTCCTCGTCCGTCATGGCGATCAACTCCGGCACGATGCTTTCCAGATAGCCGCCACGGGCGCAAAGGCGGTGCGTTCTGATGCGGCGCTCCTCAACGCTCAACTTCCGTGTCAGCATCTTCTCCCGGTTTTGATATTGCCGTAGCTGCTTCTGCACAAGCTCCAATTCGGCGTTGCATTCTGCAAGGGTGGTCGGTTGTTTTCTCAGCATGGGGTAGTCCTCCTTTTCGATTTTGGGGAAAGAAAAGAGCAGCCACTTTGAAGTAGCTGCTCTAAAATTGCGTTTGCATCATTGGGATGAAATGTCCCGATGCAAATTATTCTCGGTAGACAACAAAATAGTTTGTGTCGTTGCTATGCTTGTACACAAGTATCGGTCAAAAAGATTCATACAACGCATCGACCGCTGAAATCTCTTTCTGAACTCTTTCTGCAATTTCGTTTTCGATAAACTCTTGCTTAATTCTCAAAATAAACCTAACATCGGTAAACAAATGTGTCAAAGTATTTAGCAGACTACCGATGTCCAAGTTTTTGGGGTTGCTTGTAATAGTAGCGTTAATTATGGTACTTGACGAAGCGATTGCATTAGAAATTAACAAAATTTTGCGGCTTCTCACTTCGTAGAGGTCTTTATCTTCGCCATCTTTTCTAAACAAGCCATGTAGCAAGGAAATAATCATATCGAATAGCTTTGATACCACAAAAGATGCTCCAACAATCTTTGCGTCTCTCGCAAAACACAATGCATCGTAGTTTTCGCTATACAGCTTGCTTGCAAAATCCTCATTTATGCTCGATAAGATTGGTACAGGCAGTCCCAGTTTTGTAAATTCATCAGATTTTAAGTGCTGTGCTTGAGCAAAGAGAGCGGCAGGGAGATTCAACGGGTCAGCTTTTACTTCGTCGTAACACTCGCTGAACATTTTCCCAAGCAGAACAACTTCCGGCGTTATTACCATTTTCTTTGCGCCTGTTATGGGATCAATTCTTGAAATTCGGTTTGTATGGAAGTTATTAAATGTAATGCAGTCCGTCAAAATGTTTGCCGTACCGAAAATCCAGCCCAAAACAGGATCATGTCCCAGCGTGTACATTCGGTGGTATTTACCACCCATGTTTATTCCTAAATCTTTCGAGCCTTTTGTAATGTCATAGGGAACCGTCTGATAAAGGATGTTAATCCAATGTCCTGTTCCGTGCTTTTCGATACGCTTGTCACGGAACTTATCGTTTGCTTCCTTGTGGGCTCGTTCGATAGATTTGTCATTATGCTCCAATCTCTCTGATGGGTCAAAACTTTTTCCATAGTCGAATTTTTCTGCAACATAAGGAAATACAAGCGATTTTGCCACTTGCAGGGCGGTTGCAATCGCAAGGAATGACAAATCGGTTTTGTTTACAATACTTGTTTTTTTAGAAAACTGTTCTTCGATGGAATCAAGTTCTACAAATGCACTTTGGATTTCCGTCTCAGTCATAATATCTTCCAAAACCACTTCTGTTGGTTCGTGAAGATTAGCTTGAGCAACAATTTCTTCCCAAGATTCCAGAACTGGACGATGCTCTAACCGTCTATCTTTTTCTTTAGATGCAATATCTGTGGAAAGCTGCGAAATATCTTTTCCCTTGTCCAAAGAACGCAACAACGCCAAAGATGCTTCAATGTTACTATCAGCACTGCTTCTTGTCTGAGACATCTGCTGGTCATCTGACATAGATCGGGAAACATCTTGGTTCATCTTGAGTACCTTATTCATATCCAGCTCATCGCTGGAATACTTGAATCTACTCATGGTGCAACCTCCTTGTTATGCAATTCCCAAATCATGCTTCAGGTCGTTAATAGCAGACTGCAACAGAATGTTCAGACCATTCAAATAGTCGATTCTCTCCTTATCAGCGTCTCGTTCATCTTTAAGAGCTTTTAAGATAGCGGTCTGCTTTGCAATAGCATTTTTATAAATTAACTCCTTAGCTTCTCTCAATCGCTTGTTCTTAACATGAGATGCTATACCAACACCAGCCCCGCCAAGAACAACAGCAGGAGCCGCTAATACCGCTATGCCGGCTACCATTCCACCACCAATTAACCCACCAGCTGCAGCTAATCCGCTTGTTATCCCCGCAGCACTTAACCCAACTACTGAACCACCAAGATACAGTCCTGCAAAACCGATACCAGCTCCTACTCCAACACCAACAGCTCCTGCAACCGCTTCTCCGATAGGAGAGTCTTTCATCTTTCTGGATTTGTCGTGCAACGCTTTATCCGCATCGTCAATTACTGACTGGACTGTTTTGAGAGCATCTTGGCTCTGAAATTTCATGTCCTTTTTATTTTTTACATACTCGCCCATGTTCCGCCTCCATAAATCATTTCCGAAATTATATATCTGCATAGCCATCAGAATACAAATATACATAGTAAATTATAGCATAAATCTTCCGGTGTTGAAAGTAATTTAAGGAAATTAGTCGTTTGGAAATTGCAATTTTTTTCTGAATTGCAAGGGGTTACACCTTGCAACCTCGCTTGCCGCCTGTCTGCGTTCCTCACTATACGGAGCAGTCAGACGGAAAGACAATCGCCCCTTTTCAATCTCAAAAGCCTTGTAGCCTGTTTCGGTGTCCTCGTCCGTCATAATGCAATGGTCGGGGTGCTGCCCGGCAAAAGCGGTCAGCCGTTTCTTCAAGTCGGTGTTGTGGGTGTAGACGGTGATCCTGCTTTTAGTTTCATCAAAAAAGATTTCCGTGGTTTTCTGCCGCTTGGTTAGTCCTGTTCGCATTTTAACTCCTTTCTGCGCTCCACTTTGCAAGGGTGGCATTTTTCGGTGATTTTCCTCGGCTCTTGAATTGGAGAAAACAGCGATTTTCAAATAGAAACTGCTCGGACAGGGAGTAGTATATCCGGGCAGTTGTTATTGGCTGTTTTCTGTTTTTTTCGGCTCTTGATCGTTGGTGTGCTTTTTCAGCCAGAGCAATAAATCCTGCTTCATCACGAGCTTCCTCCCGCCGATTTTCAGCGTGGGGAAATCGTCTGCGTTCAGCAGATTATAAGCTCCGGCTTTGGATAGGTGCAACGCTTCCGCAAGCTGCTTTGCGTTCAGCACATCGGGCAGATTTGCAAACGGCTCTTTGTTCATTGATACTCCTTTCCCGCACTAAAAACAGCAGCCACCTTTCGGGTAACTGCTGCCGTTCTGCGTCATTTACTTGTCCAGATATTTTCCGTATTCGGCGGTGACAAAATCTTCATAGGCACTTGCGATTTTTGCAATCCGCTTGTGTATCGCACTTGCGGTTTTGTAGCCAACCTTGTCCGCGATCTCTTGCTCGGTGTGTCCGTCCATTCGCAGCTTCAATATCTCCCGGTCTTTGTCGGTAATGTTCTGCTCGGCAAAGGCGGCAATCTGCATTTCAGAGATAACCGTCTGCTCAAACTCGCTCCGTGGGTCGGCTACCTCAAAAATATCTCCGTCCTCGCTCTCCATCATTTCGTCCAGAGAGATAGGCTTGCCGGAACGGTTGTGATGCCACTTCCGCATAAAGTCGGTCTTGACGGTGCTGCTTGTGGTTTCGTAGTCCTCAACCGTCCTGTTCTCCCAGATAGCGTCAATCATCGGCTGCCAGTTTTCTTCCGCTATCACCATATCGGTGACATTACCGATCAGATTGCTGAACTGCTGATAGGTTATCCACGGCACTTCAACGCCCTGCGGGATATTGTATAGGTTTTGAAAGCCAAGCCCGTGTTGCTCAAACTTCATTCGGATATAGGGAATGATGCTGTATGAGAGCCGCCACAAGGGGAAGTAGCCCGCATACTGCTTCATATCGCCGGGAATATCACGGTAGTTTCCCTTGCGGTCTTTCACTTGGAAGAACTGCCATGCACTCCACGAATAGCAATCCCACACAAGCAGCTTGAACATATCGTCACAAATGATGCTGTCATACTTGTCCGTCCGCAAAACCTCATAAGGGCAGCGTGGCAGATTAAAAGCCGGTTTCCACTTCTCGGCAAGCTCCTTTGGCAGACTGTAAAACAAGGTCAGCCACGATTTATCGCTATCCTGCGGTATCTCGATGATTTCACCGGGCAGCACCACAAGAAAGCTTTTGGGGTCTTTCGGTTGTGCCATAGCGTCACCTCCAATCATTTATTTTTGCCCCTCTACTATATATGGCATGGGAAAGGTCAAATTGTTCCAATGCTTCAAAAGTTTTTTAAGATTTTTTAAAAAATCTCGGAAAGGAATGGAAAGGATAGATACGATATGATTATAGCAAAAAAGTGTGAATAAATCTATTGCTTCTACGCAAGGGCAAAAAATAAGCGATACTTGATCAAAAACCAAGTATCGCTCATTTTTTCGTTAGCCAATCCCGTCTGACAGATGCCGTAGGTGTAATTTTTGGTGCATCACTTTCTTACGAGCACCCGTCTAACGCTCGGGGTCATCTGTTTTTTTGGGTTAATTTTCAAGCGGTATCAGCATTTCACGCCGAATTTATTTCCACAGCGCGGGCACAGCACCGTGTGCTTGCCTTTTTTGCGCGGCAGACGCAGCGTCGCGCCGCAATTCGGGCATTCGCGGTAAATGTGCTCCTTATCCTTGCGGCGTTCTTTCTGTACGGCGCGCTTCTGTCGCCGCGCCTCGGCGTTTGCTTTGCGGAAGCGGAATGCGTCGCGCATCTTGCAATAAAACGTGTACATCGCGCTTGCCTCCCGCTCGCGGGCAGGAATGTTTTTCGAAAGCACGCGAAACAGCGTCACGCCGATGAGGAGGAGCTCCAAAAAACTGATGATCCGTATGCGGGTAAAAAATTGGATCAGCACCAAAAGCAGATAGACGGCGTAGATGAGGATCTGCATCGGGTCTTGCAGTGCGCGCAGCCCGTAGCGCCCCTCCATAAAGCGATAGAACTTATATCGAAACCCGTTCAACGCAATGTCCTCCGTCCCTTGATTTGCCAATAGTATACTGCCGCCTTGTGAATAAAAGCACACATGGTTGTGAACACATTGTAAATTACACATCCCATGCGCCGTGCCGAATGGTATTCGGATCGGCGTCCTGCAGCACCGCCTGCGGTGCGGTCTGTGTCGCATAGGTCACAAGCGTAGCAGGAATTTCGGAAGGAAAATCCGCAATAAACGCATCCAAATCGTTTCCGCGCCGAACCGGATGGTGCGCATCTGTTGCGATCAGATCGGCAATACCGTCCGTAAGCAGCTCTACGGCAAACTGCCGGATGCGGTCACCGAGCTTTCCCGCCACGGAATCCGCCGTTACCTGAAACAGCGCGCCCATGTCCGCAAGGTCTGTTATCAGCTCCGGGTGTCGATGAAAGGTCGGGTAGCGCTCCGGGTGGGCAATCACGGGCACAAGCCCGCGATCAAACACCTCTTCTGCAAGCGGCAGGGCGAGCGCGGGATCGAACGACTGCAGCGCATATTCGCACAACAGATAGCGCGAACGGTTCAGCGTAAGCGGCGAGAGATCGCCGGCTTCAAAGATCCCGTCATGCAGAAAAACTTCAGCACCGCCGCAGATGTGCACAGGCAGCTCCCGTGTGCGCAAAAGGGAATTGAGCTGCGCGATTCTGCGGTTGCGCGCATATAAAAAATCCGCGGTGCTTGTGTAATCCATATAGTGCGGCGTGGCGACGATGATGCGGATATTGTTTGCCGCCGCCGTTTCGCATAACGCCAACGTGTCCTCCAAGCTTTGGGCGCCGTCGTCGATGTCCCAAAGCAGATGACAGTGCAGGTCAATCCTCATGCGGCTGCTCCTTTTGCGCGTCCGTGTGTGTCCCCCCCGGCGTCGCCTCGGCGGCCGCTTTTTTCTTGTATTTAAACACGTGGATGATGCCCTCGTCATTGAGCACCTTAACAAGCATCATGGTCAGCGGCAGCAAAAACAGCCCGATAAAGCCGAACAGCTGTGTGCCGATATACATGGCCATAATGGTCATGAACGGCGGCATGCCGAATTGCGAAGCGACCAGCTTCGGCTCGATGACCTGGCGGATCACACCCATCACGGCGTAAATCACCAACAGCCCGATACCGAATCCGATTTCCCCCGTAAACAGCGACCAGAGGCTCCACGGGATCAGGATCGTACCCGTGCCGAGCACCGGCAGGATGTCCACGAGCGCGGTGATGAGCGCAATGGCAAAAATGTAGTTGCCTTCATAAAAGCCGAGCAGCCGCAGGATCAGAAGCCCGATGCTCAGCTCCACAAAAGAAATACAGATGATCGCGGAATACGCCTTGCACATTTTGCCGAGCGTGGAAAAAATGATCTGCTTGGTGCGCACGATGACGTCGCCGCGTTCCTTCGGGAACTGGGCTAAGATCATGTCGCGCAGGGTATGGTAATCCGTGGTCATAAAGCAGCAGGAGACGATGCACACAAGAAGCCCAACGAAAAACATCGGGATCTGCTTCGCCGTGCCCCAGACCGCGCCCAACGGTGTGGAAAGCACGGAAAGATCCAGCCCGCCGTTTGCAGCGCCCTGCATTTCCAGCTCGGCGGAGGCCTGTGCTTCCACACCGAGCAGGTTGTTCAGAAATTGCTGCAAACTGCCGATAATGGAATCCGAAAGCGAATGCGGCAGAAAGGAGAGCGCGTCCTGCAGCCATGCGACCGCCTGTTCCACAAAGGCGTCCGTGTCCTCCAGCTTCATCAGCAGAAAAGCAAAGAAGTCACGCAGCTCGGCGCCGATTCGATATAGAATGAGCACAAGGATCGACCCGATGATGACCAGTGCAAACAGGACCAGAATCACCGAGGCGAGCCCGCGGCGAAGCGGCGTTTTGCGCGTCAGAAAGGCGACGGGACGCTGCAAAAGCATTGCAACGAAAAAAGCGACCGCAAAGGGCCAGACGATCCCAAGCGCATATTTGACAGCCAGATAAAACAGTGCGATGATAATGCCGGCATATACGATGTTGATGATGAATGCCCGCCGTTTTTCGATTTTGTTCAATGTAAACTTGCACCTCCCGTTCTCCGAAACAAAGCAGAGAACTCTCCCGCAATATTATATACATTTTATACTATTTTTCAAAAAGATACAATGCGGATTAGAAAAATTCATAGAATTTTAGAAAATGCTGCAAACGAATCAAAATTTTTCTTTATTCCCCGTGCGTTTTGTGTTAAAATGCTATACGTATCAATAGATTAGGATGTGAGCATATGTATGTCGCGGTCATGGGCTACGGGACGGTCGGCTCCGGCGTGGTGGAAGTGTTCAACAAAAACCACGAGAGCATCGTTCGCCGCAGCACACAGCCGTCTCTGGAATTGAAGTATATTCTGGATCTGCGCGATTTCCCCGGTGACGAAAACGAAGAAAAATTCATCAAGGATTTCAACATCATTCTCCACGATGACGAGGTAAAGATCGTGGTGGAGACCATGGGCGGTCTGCACCCGGCGTTTGAATTCGTTTCGCAGCTGCTGTGCGCTGGCAAAAGCGTGGTGACCTCCAACAAGGAACTGGTCGCCGCAAAGGGCTATGAGCTTTTGCAGATGGCACAGGAGCACAACGTCAACTTCCTGTTTGAGGCGTCCGTCGGCGGCGGTATCCCGATCATCCGCCCCATCACGCAGTGCCTTGCCGCCAATGAGATCGACGAGATCGCCGGCATTTTGAACGGCACGACCAACTTCATTTTGACGATGATGATCGAAAAGAACATGACCTTTTCGGATGCCTTAAAGCTTGCGCAGGACAACGGCTATGCCGAAAAAGATCCCACGGCGGATGTCGAGGGGCACGACGCGTGCCGCAAGATCTGCATCCTCGCGTCGCTTTGCTTCGGGAAGCATGTTTACCCTGAGTCCGTCCATACCGAGGGCATTTCGGGTATCGCGCTTGAAGACGTCGCTTACGTCCAAAGCGGCGGCGGGGTCATCAAGCTCCTCGGCTGCGCCAAGCGGCAGCCGGGCGGAAAGATCTCCGCGATCGTTTCGCCCGCCGTGGTGCAGAACGGCAGCCAGCTCGCCTCCGTGCGGGATGTGTTCAACGCCATTCTTGTGCGCGGCGACGCGATCGGCGACGTGGTGTTTTACGGCAGAGGCGCGGGCAAGCTGCCCACGGCGAGCGCCGTTGTGGCGGATGTGATCGACTGCGCCAAGCATGTCCAGCGCAAAAAAGCGTTCGGCTGGGGGCCGAGCGAGGAAAATTACGTTGTGGATTACCGTACGCTGCCCGTCGCGCTGTATGTGCGCGCCGAGGTCAACAACCGCGAGGAGACGCTTGCCGCCGTGCGTGAAGCGGTCGGCGAGGTGCGGGTGCTCTCGCGCGAGGGCGCGCCCGAAAACGAGGTTGCATTTTTTACGGAAACGGATGTCGAGCAAACGCTTTGCGATAAGCTCGCGGCGGTTCCGGGACTGCATGTGCGCTCACAGATCCGCATCACGGATTATTGATTTGAAAATCCCCGCGCATAAAGCGCGGTATTTACGGAGGAATGTATGGGACTGATCGTACAGAAGTTCGGCGGCAGCTCGGTTGCGAATGCCGAACGCGTGATGAATGTCGCGGGTATCGTGACGGATACCTACCGCGCGGGCAACGACGTTGTGGTCGTCGTCTCCGCACAGGGCGACACGACCGATGACCTGATCGAAAAAGCCAACGAGATAAACCCCAAGGCGTCCAAGCGCGAAATGGATATGCTGCTGACATCCGGCGAGCAGATCTCGATCGCGCTGCTGGCGATGGCGATCGAAAAGCTCGGCTGCCCAGTGGTGTCGCTTTTGGGCTGGCAGGCAGGCTTTTCCACAAGCTCCGCCTACGGCATGGCGCGCATCAAGTCTATCAAGACTGACCGCCTGCGTGCGGAGATCGACCGCCACAACATCGTCGTAGTGGCAGGCTTCCAGGGGCTCAATAAATACGATGACCTGACCACGCTCGGGCGCGGCGGGTCAGATACGAGCGCCGTGGCGCTTGCCGCCGCCATGCATGCGGATCGCTGCCAGATCTTCACCGATGTCGAGGGCGTGTTCACCGCCGACCCGCGCAAGGTCGAAAATGCGAAGAAGCTCAAAGAGATCACCTACGACGAGATGCTGGAGCTCGCCACGCTCGGCGCGCAGGTGCTCAACAACCGTTCGGTGGAAATGGCGAAAAAATACAATGTGGAGATCGAAGTGCTCTCCAGCTTGAAAAGAGTTCCCGGCACGATCGTAAAGGAGGTCGCAAAAATGGAAAAAATGTTGGTCAGAGGCGTCACGAAGGATACGGACGTCGCAAGAATTTCGGTCAAGAGCATTCCCAATAACCCCGGCGTTGCGTTCCGCCTGTTCTCGAAGCTCGCACAGAAGAAGATCAATGTAGATATCATCCTGCAATCCGTCGGCAGAGACGACACCAAGGACATCTCCTTTACCGTCTCCAAGGCGAATGCCGAAGAGGCCGTGCAGGCCGTGCGCGACACCTTTGACATCGACGATAAGAACATTGTCTGCGATACCGAGGTCGCCAAGATCTCCGTGGTCGGCGCGGGCATGGAATCCCACCCCGGCACCGCGTCCAAGATGTTCGAGGCGCTGTATGAGCATGACATCAACATCGACATGATCGCGACAAGCGAGATCAAGATCTCGGTGCTCATCGACGCGAAAGACGCAGACCGCGCCGTTGCCGCCGTGCACCGCGCGTTCTTCCCGGCGTAATTTCCATATAAAGCATATAAAAAGCAGACCCTCCGGGGTCTGCTTTTTTAGATGTCAGAATTTAGAAATCAGAAGGCAGAAACGGACAAGGGAAGCTTGCTCAAAACCGAAAGACCATACAAGGTTGTAGGGCGGCGCTTGCTCCCGCCGCTTTTTCTATGAAATTCTTTATTCCACCTTACCCAAAATCAAAGGCTTTGTCTCAGGCGGCGTTTTGCCGAAAGAAAGCGCCAAAAGAAAGCGCGCTGTCCCCTCGTCGAGCTTCTGCTCGTCTGCCGCATACAGCGTGGCAAGCGGCTCGCCCGTGCGGCAGAAGTTGCCCGTTTTCCTGTGCAAAACCAGCCCTGCCGCGTAGTCGATCGCGTCGTCTTTTTTGGCGCGCCCCGCGCCCAAAAGCTGGGCGCTTTCGCCGATCATGCGCGTCTGCATCTTGACAAGATACCCATCCCGCGGCGCAGGGACCGTGCGGCTGCATTCGGCGTTTAGGAAATCCGGGGTGCGCGAAAGTAACCCCGCATCGCCGCCCTGTGCTTCGACCATCTCCAAAAACTTCGCATATGCCGCGCCGCTTTTTAGCGTTTGCTCTGCTTTTTGCATAGCTTTGTCTTCTGTCAGCCCCAGCCCGCTTTGCAAAAGCTGCGCCGAAAGCACCAGACACAGCGTGCGCAGGCTCTCATCCCCGCGATTTTGCAGGATCTCAAGCGCCTCCGTGACCTCCAAGGCGTTGCCGATGTGTGTGCCCAGCGGTGTGTCCATATCGGTGATGACCGCCGTGACGCGCCTGCCGCAGCGTTTGCCGATCTCCACCATCAGCCGCGCAAGATGCTGCGCGTCCGCCGCGGTTTCCATAAACGCGCCGCTGCCGCATTTTACGTCAAGCACCAGATTTTGCGCACCCGCCGCCAGCTTTTTGCTCATAATGCTCGCGGCAATGAGCGCAATGCTGTCTACCGTCTGTGTCGCGTCGCGCAGGGCATAGATCTTCTTGTCTGCGGGGGCGAGGTTGCCCGTCTGCCCGATCACCGACACGCCTACACGGTTGACCTGCTCGAAAAATTCTTTGTTGGAAAGCGCCACGCGAAAGCCGGGAATACTCTCTAATTTATCCACCGTGCCGCCCGTGTGCCCCAGACCTCTCCCGCTCATCTTGGCGATTTTTAGGCCTGCCGCCGCGCAAAGCGGCGCTACGATGAGCGTTGTTTTGTCGCCTACGCCGCCTGTGGAGTGCTTGTCGGCGGTCACGCCGTCCACGGGGGAGAGGTCGAGCTGATCGCCCGAGCGCGCCATGCAGTCTGTAAGCACGGCCGCTTCTTCGTCCGTCATGCCGCGCAGGCAGATCGCCATCAGCAGTGCCGAGGCTTGATAGTCGGGGATTTTGCCCGCCGTAAAGCCCGAAACGAAGAATTCGATCTCATCGGCGGTCAATGCCAGCCCTGCTTTTTTATGGTTCAACAGATCCGCCATTTGCATGCTACCACGCTCCTTTTCCTTTATCGTAGCCATTTTACGCGAACGAGTCAAGAAAATTTTGATTTTTCTTGAATTCCTACCGAATTTGTATTATTATAATCAGAAAGGGCACGCTGGTATTGCGCCCACTTGGGAAAGGCGGCAAGGCAATGAAAATTTCCACCAAAGGCAGATACGCACTGCGGCTGATGCTGGATCTTGCACAGCAGCCGCCGACGGAGTATGTGTCGATCAAATCCGTTGCCACAAGGCAGGGGATCTCGGAAAAATATCTGGAACAGATCATCAAAATGCTCTCGAAAGGCGGGCTTGTGGAAAGCACACGCGGCAAATCCGGCGGCTATCGCTTAACGCGCACGCCCGAAAAGTATACCGTCGGTGAAATTTTGCGCGTGACCGAAGGCAGCCTTGCGCCGGTTTCGTGTCTGGAGGAAGAACACCGCTGTGAAAACTGCGACGACTGCGTGACCTATGAGATCTGGCAGAACGTGCTCGATGCGATCAATGAAGTGGTGGATTCCATCACGCTGTCGTACCTCGTCGAAAAGCAAAAGGCAAAAAAAACCTGTCACTGCAATAAGGGGTAAGCTATGGAAATATGCCAATCGGAGGCGCTGCGATATTTGGGCTACCGCGCAAACCGCCCGCCCGACACGCAGACGCTTGCCCTCCTGCAAGAGACGCAAGCACAGCTCGAGGCGGTGCTCGCGCCCAAAAGCCTCTATAAAGAGGTACCGCTGCGCCGCATATCCGAGTCCGAGACCGAGATCGGCGGCATCGTGTTCCAAAGCCGCAAATTACAGCGGCATCTGCGCGATTCCGACCGTATCTTGTTGTTTGCCGCGACCCTCGGGGCAGGCGCAGACAGGCTCATACGCCGATTCGCAGCCGCCGGCGAGACAGCAAAGGCCGCCGCTGCACAGGCTTTGGGCGCTGCGGCGATCGAAGGGTATTGTGACGAGCTTTGTGCTCAGATCGCCGAAAGGGAAGAAAAAAACGGGTATTATCTTCGCCAGCGCTTTTCGCCGGGCTACGGCGATCTGCCGCTGGAAGCGCAGCGAGATTTTTTCAAGCTGTTCGATATCACCAAGCGTATCGGCGTAACGCTCACAGACCAATGCATGATGCTGCCCACCAAATCCGTAACGGCGTTCGTTGGGCTTTCCAAGACGCCGTCCTGTGCTAAATCTGGGTGCGAAACGTGCCCGGACACCGCATGTGCGTACAGAAAAGGGGAAACATAAATGGACTTTAAGGCTGTGCTCGGCAAAAAAATGCTGCTGTTTGACGGCGCCATGGGTACCCAGCTGCAAGAAAACGGCCTTGCAGCGGGAGAATTGCCGGAAACATGGAACCGCAAAACACCCGAAACCGTATATGAAATTCATAAGGCCTACGCACAGGCGGGCTGTGACATCTTAAAGACCAATACCTTCGGTGCGAACGCGCTGAAGCTGGGCGGCGATGTGGCAGAGCTTGTGCAAAGCGGCGTACATCTTGCGCGCCGTGCCGCCGACGAAGCGGATCACGAAATGTTTGTCGCGCTCGATATGGGGCCGACGGGCAAGCTCCTTGCGCCCTACGGCGACTTGGCGTTCGAGAAAGCGTATGATCTGTACCGCGAGCAGGTACTCGCCGGGCATGACGGCGCGGATCTGATTCTTATTGAAACAATGGGCGATCTGTACGAGATCAAGGCGGCGGTGCTCGCGGCAAAGGAAAACAGCGACCTGCCCATAGCGGTCAGCATGATCTTCGACGAAAAGGGCAAGCTGCTCACAGGATCGGACGTGCAAACGGCGGTCGTCACGCTCGAGGGCTTGGGCGTAGACTTGATCGGGCTCAACTGCGGGCTCGGCCCCGACGGGATGTACCCGCTCGTGCAGGAGATGGCGCAGGTTTCGAGCACGCCGCTGTTCTGTAACCCGAACGCAGGGCTTCCCGAGTGTGTGAATGGCGTGACCTCGTACCGCGTCAGCCCCACGGATTTCGCCGACGCCCTGCGGCATATTGCTGAGATCGACGGCGTTTGGGCAGTGGGCGGCTGCTGCGGAACGACGCCCGCACACTTGGAAAAAGCTGTCGAAGTTTGTAAAGCTGTTTCGATTTCACCTATAAAGGAAAAGAACTTTACAGCGATAAGTTCTTACGCAAAGACGGTGACCTTGGGTGAAAAGCCCGTCATCATCGGCGAGCGCATCAACCCGACCGGCAAAAAGCGGCTCAAAGAAGCCCTGCTGGCGGGGGACACAGGCTACATCTTTTCCGAAGCGGTCTCGCAAGCGCAAAGCGGTGCGCAGGTGCTCGACGTGAATGTCGGGCTTCCCGAATTGGACGAGCCCACCGTGCTTGCCGAGACTGTGGCGGCGCTGCAGGGCATCACCGACCTGCCCTTACAGATCGACACGTCGTCCGGCGAAGCGATGGCACGCGCTTTGCGTACTTATAACGGCAAGCCGCTTATCAACTCCGTCAACGGTAAACGCGAATCCATGGAGACCGTTTTCCCGCTTGCCCAAAAATACGGCGGTGCGATCGTTTGCCTGACGCTCGACGAGGACGGTATCCCCGACACAGCCGAGGGGCGCATCCGCATCGCCGAAAAGATTTTGCAAACCGCGCAAAGCTACGGCATCGCTAAAAAGGATCTGGTCTTTGACCCGCTTGCCATGACCGTCAGCACGGGTGCATACAATGCGAATGTCACGCTGCAAACACTACGCCATCTGCGACATGTGCTCGGCGTGCAGACGGTGCTCGGCGTGTCCAATGTGTCGTTCGGGCTGCCGAAGCGCGCGCACATCAACGCGGCGTTTTTCGCGCTCGCCATGGAAAACGGGCTTTCCGCGGGCATCATCAATCCCAAAAGCGACGAGATGATGAACGCCTATTACGCGTTCTGTGCGCTCAAAGGGCTGGACAATAATTTTGAAGCCTATATCGCCAACGCGACCGACGCGGCGGCTGCGCCGACGGCAAACTCCGCCGAAACCGATCTGCGCACGGCGGTTTGTAAGGGCTTAAAGGAAGCGGCACAGCAGGACACACAAAAGCTTTTGGAAACCATGCCGCCCTTAGAGATCATCCAAACGCAGCTCGTCCCCGCGCTTGACGAGGTGGGCAAAGGCTTTGAAGCGGGTACGCTCTTCCTGCCGCAGCTTCTGATGAGCGCGGACGCGGCCAAAGCGGCGTTCGAGGTGCTGAAATCGGGCTTTGCCGACCAAACGCAGACGACACAAGCCGAAAAGCATAAGATCGTCATTGCCACGGTGCAGGGCGATATCCATGACATCGGCAAGAATATTGTAAAGGTGTTGTTGGAAAACTACGGTTTTGAGGTCATTGATCTCGGCAAGGACGTTCCCCCGGAACGCGTTTTGGAGGCCGCGCAGCGCGAGCAGGTGCGGCTGGTAGGCTTGAGCGCCCTGATGACCACGACCGTCGAAAGCATGGCGCGCACCATTGCGCTTCTGCACCGCGAATACCCCGCGTGCAAGATCATGGTGGGCGGCGCGGTGCTGACACAAGACTACGCCGACCGCATTGGTGCGGACTTCTATTCCAAGGACGCCATGGGTTCCGTCAGATATGCCGAAAAACTATTTTCCTAAATCGCCATATTTGGGCAGGTGCACATCTTGACAAGGTTTGTCACTTGTTATATCATAGAGGCGAATTCATAGGAAATTACTATGAATAAGAAAACCAAGCAATATCACCGTAAAGAAGGAGTATATATGCAGGTTTATGCAGATAATGCGGCGACGACCAAACTGTCCGAGACCGCGCTCGATGCCATGATGCCGTATTTGACCGAAACCTACGGCAACGCCTCGAGTCTGTACCGCATCGGGCAGGAGGCGCATCAGGGCGTCAAAAAAGCGCGCGCGACGGTCGCCGAGGTTTTGGGCGCACTGCCTGAGGAGATCTTCTTCACCTCCGGCGGCAGCGAAGCGGATAATTGGGCGATCAAAGGCGTTGCCGAGCGCATGGCGAAAAAGGGAAAGAAACACATCATCACCTCGGCGTTTGAGCATCACGCCGTGCTGCACACGGTTGAAAAGCTCGAAAAGCAGGGCTTTGAAGTGACCTATCTGCCCGTGTATGAAAACGGTATCGTGCATGTGGAGGATGTACGCAATGCGATTCGTCCCGATACCGCGCTCGTGACGATCATGTATGCCAATAATGAGATCGGGACGATCCAGCCGATTTCCGAGATCGGCGCGGTGTGCCACGAAAAAGGCGTGCTGTTCCACACGGATGCCGTGCAGGCGGTGGGACATGTGCCCATCGATGTCAAAGCACAGAATATCGATCTTTTGTCTATGTCCGCACATAAATTCCACGGACCCAAGGGCATCGGCGCGCTCTACTGCCGCAAAGGGCTTCGCTTCCCGAACCTGATCGAGGGCGGCGCGCAGGAAAGCGGCCGCCGTGCGGGTACCGAGGCGGTCTACGCCATGGTCGGCATGGCGGCGGCGCTCAAAGAAGCGAACGACCACCTTGCGGAAAACGCCGAAAAGCTGACGAGACTTCGTGACCGCCTCATCGACGGGCTGTTAAAGATCGAGTCGAGCCGCTTGAACGGTGACCGTGAACAGCGTCTGCCCGGCAATGTCAACGTAAGCTTTGAGGGTGTGGAGGGCGAATCCTTGCTTTTGTATCTCGATGCCGAGGGCGTTTCCGCCTCGTCCGGTTCGGCGTGCACCTCGGGTTCGCTCGACCCGAGCCATGTGCTGCTGGCGATCGGTCTGCCGCACGAGGTCGCGCACGGCTCGCTGCGCCTGACGCTGTGCGAAAGCAATACCGAAGAAGAAGTCGATTATATCATCAGGTGCGTGCCGGGCATCATCAAGAGGCTGCGCGACATGTCCCCGCTGTGGGAAAGAATCCAGAAGGAAAGAGGGCAAAACTAATGGAATACAGTGAAAAGGTCATGGAGCATTTCACCCATCCGCACAACGTCGGCAAGCTTGATGACGCCGACGGCATCGGCGAAGTGGGCAACGCCAAATGCGGCGATATCATGAAGATGTATATCAAGGTGGATGACGGTGTCATCACCGACGTGAAGTTCAACACCTACGGCTGCGCGTCCGCCATTGCGACAAGCTCCATGGCGACCGACATGATCAAGGGCAAGCCCCTTTCCGAAGCGCTGAAGCTCACGAACAAAGCGGTCGTCGAGGCGCTCGACGGGCTGCCCGCCGTGAAGATCCACTGCTCCGTGCTTGCGGAGGAAGCGATCAAGGCGGCGATCAAGGATTACTACGACAAAAACGGCATCGCCTATGACCCCGCGCAGTTCAATGAGGATACCGAACACTATGAGCACCACAACGGCTGACGATCACCGAAAAAGTCCGGGCAGCGCCCGGACTTTTCCACTTTTTAAAGGCAGTTGCAAGAATATCCAAAATTGTTTTATTTTTTGCGGGAGGAAAGCCTGATTTTATTGACAAATTAGCTAATTTTCCATATAATAATAAGCATTATAAGGGCGTTGGTATGGGAATTTCTACGGCTACATCAACGCAGATGCAAAACAATTTCGGCAAGTGTCTGAAGCTTATCATGGCCGGGCGGGAAGTCATCGTCACAAAAAACGGCAAGGCGGTCGGACGCTTCATCCAAAAGGGCGCGGCGAGTTGTCCGAATTGCGGCGCAGAGAAAAAATAACGTGCGGCATTGCCGTGTGGGAAGGCTGTATCCACGGGAACAGACATGCGTTCTTTCTGTTCTTCCGCCGCATTTTCCGGCATAAGGGGGAACGTCCTCGTTTGATTTCAGCCGTGAACGGAAAGGATTTTTAAAAATGAAAAAACATGTAAATCACCCGGCGGACGGCAAACGCAAGCGCTTCTCCGTAAGCGGTTTGGTCGTCTCTTTGTTGCTTCTTGTTCTGTTTGTGGTATGCATTGGAATTTTGTGGAGTACCGGTATAGTGCCGGCGCTTTATTTGATTTTAGGGTCGGTCGTGTTCCTGCTGCTTTGCGGCGTGGTGCTGTGGCTTACCCGCGACCCCGCCCGACGTGTGCGCCGCATCATCGGTTTTGTTCTGGCGGTGCTTTTGGCGCTGCTGGGCATAGCCGGCGATATTGCGCTGTGGCGCGCTGCCCGCACGCTGCGGGGCGTGACCGATACGACCGGTGAACAGTCTGCGGTAGCATTTTATGTGCTGGTCGATTCGGAATATGAGACCTTAAACGATTTGGAAGGGGACACGCTGGGCATCTTGTCACAGCTCGATCGTACCAACACCGACGAGACCCTTCAAATCACGGAATCGGAACACGGGCTGACCTTCGCAACGGTAGAGTACGAATCGCTTTTGGAGCTTGCGGACGCGCTCAGAGACGGGCAGGTGTCCGGAATCGTGCTCAATCAGGCGTTTTTGGCCCTGTATGAGGAGATCCCGGGATACGAGGAATTTGCCTCGGAGGTGCGGGAGCTGTTTGTGCAGGAGCTCGCGCACGAGGTGCAGGATGCCGGGCAAACCGACGGCTCTGTAATTACGGTGCTCATCAGCGGGAGCGACACCCGCCGCGAGCGCATAGACCGGCGCGGGCGCAGCGATGTGAATATCATTGCCCGTGTCAATCGGGAGACGCACGAGATCCTGCTGGTCTCCACCCCGCGGGACTACTATGTTCCGCTGGACCTCAAAGACAATCCCTACGATAAGCTCACCCATGCGGGGATCTACGGCATGGACGTCCTGCAGGGGACGCTCGAAAACCTATACGACATCCAGATCGACTATTATGTCCGCATCAACTTCACGGGCTTCATTGGGGTGATCGACGCCCTCGGCGGGATCGATGTTTATTCCGATTATGATTTTACGGCACGGAACTTCGAGTACCACCAGGGGATCAACCACCTAAACGGCGAACAGGCTTTGGCCTTTGCACGTGAGCGGCATGCCTTTGCGGCGGGTGACCGTCAGCGCGGAAAACACCAGATGGAAGTTATCCGCGCCGTGCTGAACAAGGCGATGAGCCCCAGCATCCTGTCCGGCTATATGGACATCATGGAAAGCGTGGAGGGCAGCATGGATACAAACGTCCCGTATGTCCTGATCGCAGAGGTCGTGCGGGAGCAGCTTTCGGAAAACGCGGCCTGGAACGTAGAAACCTACAGCGTCGACGGCACCGGCACCAGAGCCATGACATACTCCATGCCCCAGCAGTTGTACGTTATGATTCCTGACGAGACTACCGTGCAGGAAGCCAAGGATAAGCTTGCGGCTTTGGCATAAGGAAAGCGCGGCAGTGTACGAAGCTGGCAGCGCCTGTATATGATGTATCTTATAAATCTTATGGAAAAGCCCTGCCTTGTGGCAGGGCTTTTTTGCGGCGGCAAGCATACCGTTCGGCTGAATTGCGGCGGCAAAAAGCCCCGGCACATGACGTGTCGGGGTTTGTTGGCGTCCCTGAGAGGATTTGAACCTCCGGCCTACCGCTTAGGAGGCGGTCGCTCTATCCAACTGAGCTACAGAGACATACTTTGATCGGTCGAGCGGTCTGCGCGCGGCAAAACGCGGCAACCGTGCATCAGCGGCTATTTTGTATTTTACCAAAGCGCATGCGGTTTGTCAATGTCTGTGCAAGCCGCACGCAGAAACGCATCGTTCGTACAGCCGTCCGTCGGGAGGGATAAGAAATATTCAATAAATTATGTTTTTTGACTTACAAACCGCCGGATTTTCGGTATAATGAAAGACACAGACTTTGTTTTATTACATCGCGCGCAGCGCGTAAGGAAAAAAGCGGAAAATATGCGTCGGGAGGCACACGATGATGACGATTGCAGAATACTTAAAAACCGTAGATGAGGTGATCGCCCAAGGACCGTTTCAAGACACATGGGAGAGCCTTTCCGCCTTTCAAATGCCGCAGTGGTACCGCGAAGGGCGGTTCGGGCTGTTCATCCACTGGGGCGCGTACAGCGTGCCTGCGACGGAAAGCGAATGGTATCCGCGGCAGATGTATTTGAAAGGCACGAAAAGCTGGGCGCACCGCGTCAAGACATACGGAAAAGACGGGGATTACCGCCGGGTAGTCGAGCAGTTTTCCCCCACGCGCTTTGACGCGGACGAATGGCTGGAGGTGTTCAAGCGCAGCGGCGCAAAATACATCATGCCCGTCGCCGAGCATCACGACGGCGTAAAGCTCTATAAGTCTGAGCTTAACCGCTGGAATACGGCGGATATGCCAAATACCCGGCGCGACTTTATGACGGAGCTGCACGAGGCGTGCGCCCGCCACGGTATGGGCTTTTTGTGCTCAAACCACCGTGCCGAGCACTTCTGGTTTTTGAACGGCGCTCGGGCGAACTGCCCGAATTCCGAGGTCACAAAGGGTCTGTATCCCGACTTATACGGCCCCGCAGCCTTGCATACATCAGGCAATCCATGGGACAACGAAAAGTGCCCGCCGACCGACGCATGGTGCAGGGACTGGCTCGCAAGCGCCTGCGAAATGATCGACCGTCTTCAGCCGCTTGCCGTCTACTTTGACTGGTGGATCAACAAGCCGGAATTCAAGCCGTATTTAAAAAAGTTCCTTGCCTATTACTATAACCGTGGGGTGCAGTGGGGCAAGGAGGTCGCGGTGTTTTATAAGGTCGGCGCGGTGATGAAGGGCTGCGCGATCTTCGACGTGGAGCGCGGGCAGATCGACGGCATTTCCCCTGTGCTCTGGCAAAACGATACCGCCATTGCGAAAAACAGCTGGGGTTATACGGAGGGCAACCGCTTTAAGACGCCGCGGGAGATCCTTTTGAATATGATCGATGTCGTTTCCAAAAACGGCTGCTACATGCTCAACGTCGGACCGAAAGCGGACGGTACGATCTGCGAGGAGGAAAAGCAGGTCTTGCTTTCCATCGGCGAATGGATGCAGAAAAACGGCGAGGCGATTTACGGCGCTTTGCCCTACGACGTATACGGCGAGGGCAAAGCACAAAAGGCGGGGTCGTTTAAGGAAAATCTCCGATACGGCAAAAAGGATTACCGCTTTACCTATAAGACCGGCGCGATCTATGTGTTCGTGATGAGCGATAAGCCGGTGCGCGAGCATGTTGTGAAAACACTGCGTGCCGCAAGCGAAGGCGGTATTCGCTATAAAATTCAAAATGTGGAGCTGCTTGGGCAGGATGTACCTGTCCGCTGGACGCAGGATGAAAAAGCGTTCCGATTTTCCTTTGACGGCACAGTGGACAGACGTTTGCCGCTGTGTGTAAAAGTCAGCGTGGACTGAAATGCCGCGCAGAACCAATGTAAAAGATTTACTTTGTAAAACATTCCTTCTTGGTCAGCGTGAAAAATGAAACCCGGTTGAGCGTTGCCCCCTCTGACGAGGGGGCTGGCGAGCGTTAGCGAGACTGAGGGAGAGAAAAATTCACGGTTTGTGGCAGGAAAAGCATTAGCGGAAAAACCTTCCCTCGGCACTTTGCACATTATTCATTACTTTGTTTTCCTTTCCTCCTTTTCTCTCCCTCCGGCTTTTGCCTGCGGCAAAAGCCACCTCCCTCGTCAGAGGGAGGAACACATCTTTACCTTTTGGCGATGTTAGGTTTGTTTCGCTCAGGCTACGGACAAATTTACTTGGCATCGCGCCCGTTTCGGTGTGTACGTCACAGATTTCAACGTCGGAGATACACATCAGAGGGAAAAGCGGATTTGATGAACAAGCAAAAGTAAACCCCGCCGAGGCGCGTGCCTCGGCGGGGTCATTTTATATGGAACTGTGTAAATCAGATCTTGAAGTAATCCACCGCATTGCGGAACATGCCGTTGTCCTTGATGCCGTCCACGTTTTTATAAACGTTGTCGGAATACCGCTCGGAGTGTCCCATTTTGCCGAATACCCTGCCGTCGGGGGAGGTGATGCCCTCTACCGCGAGGAACGACCCGTTGGGGTTATAGCGGATATTCATAGTCGGCTTCCCGTGCGCATCCACATACTGTGTGGCAATTTGACCGTTTTGGATGAGCTGTTCCATGAGTTCCGGCGGGCAAACGAAGCGTCCCTCGCCGTGCGAGATCGGAACGGTGTGCAGGTCGCCGACTTTACAGGCGGACAGCCACGGGGATTTGTTCGATGCCACGCGCGTGGTCACAAGGCGCGACTGGTGCCGCCCGATCGTGTTAAAGGTCAGCGTCGGGGTATCGGCGCGCGGCTCGATGATCTCGCCGTAAGGTACAAGCCCCAGCTTAATAAGCGCCTGGAAGCCGTTGCAGATACCCGCCATCAGCCCGTCGCGCTGCTGCAAAAGGCGATGCACTTCTTCCTTGACTGCGGGGTTGCGGAAGAAAGCCGTGATGAATTTGCCGCTGCCGTCCGGCTCGTCGCCGCCGGAGAAGCCACCGGGGATAAAGACGATCTGCGCCGTTTCCATGGCTTTCGCAAAAGCGGCGGCGCTGTCCGCAATGTCCTTTGCCGACAGGTTGCGGATCACCATGACCTGCGGCTCGGCGCCGGCACGTTCGAGCGCGCGCGCGGTGTCGTATTCGCAGTTCGTGCCAGGGAATACAGGGATGAGAACTTTTGGTTTTGCTGTGCCGATCTTCGGTGCAACACGGCTTTCCGCTGCAAAGGAGATTTCCTTTACAGGATTGTCGTCCGTTTGAATGTTGCAGGCGAACACGGATTCCAGCTTGTTTTCATAAGCGTCGCAAAGCGCCTGCAAATCCACCGTCTCAATGCCGACCTTTAATGCATAATCATAGGTCGTCTCGCCTAAGAGCGTCAAGCCCTCCAATTCCTCAGCGGCTTCCAGCAGGAACGCACCGTAGTTGTATGCATACAGCTTATCCTGCGGGAACATGCGGTCAACCTTGAAGCCGATATGGTTGCCAAACGCCGACTTCATCAAGCCCTCGGCAATGCCGCCGTAGGTGGGCGTGAAGGCAGAAAGCACCTTTTTCTCTGCAATCAGCTTCGAAACGGTCTCAAATACCTGCAGCAGGCTTTCCGTATTCAGCGTACCGTCTGCATTTCGCTCAGGCTCGATGTAATAGACCTTTGAGCCGGGCAGCTTGAATTCAGGGGAAATGACGTTGTCGGAATTGCAGACGGAGACCGCAAACGAAACAAGGGTGGGGGGTACGTCAATATCCTCAAACGTACCGCTCATCGAGTCCTTGCCGCCGATGGAGCCGAGCCCCAATTCGAGCTGCGCGGTAAGTGCGCCCAAAAGCGCCGCCGCAGGCTTGCCCCAGCGGGTGGCGTCCTCGGTCATACGCTCAAAATACTCTTGGAAGGTCAAATAGCAGGTCGCAAGATCTGCACCTGTTGCCACGAGCTTCGCGACGGATTCCACGACCGCGTAATACGCACCGAGGTACGGGTTCTTTTCCGTGATAAAGGGGTTGAAGCCCCACGCCATCAAAGAGCAGGTCTTGGTATCACCTTTGAGCACGGGCAGCTTTGCCGCCATGCTTTGTGCGGGCGTGAGCTGGTATTTGCCGCCGAAGGGCATCAGCACCGTGTTCGCGCCGATGGTCGAGTCAAAACGCTCCGCAAGACCGCGCTTCGAGCAGACGTTCAAATCCTCGGCAAGCGCAAACAACTTCTCTTTATTTGTCTTGCCCGGCACTTCACGCACAATCGGCTGCGCGGCGCAAACGTGTACGCGCGTGTGCTTTTCCGCACCGTTGGAGTTTAAGAATTCGCGGGAAATGTCCACGATTTTTTTGCCGTTCCACTCCATCGTCAAACGCGGTTCGGCGACCACCTCGGCAACCACGGTCGCTTCGAGGTTCTCCTCTGCGGCAAGTGTCAGGAAGCGGTCGGCGTCCGCTTTTCCAAGCACCACCGCCATGCGCTCCTGCGATTCGGAAATGGCAAGCTCCGTGCCGTCAAGGCCCTCATACTTTTTCGGGACTTTATTGAGGTCAATATGCAGCCCGTCGGCGAGCTCGCCGATGGCGACCGAAACGCCGCCCGCGCCGAAGTCGTTGCAGCGCTTGATGAGCTTTGTTGCTTCCGGGTTGCGGAACAGCCTTTGCAGCTTGCGTTCCTCGGGCGCGTTGCCCTTCTGCACCTCCGCGCCGCACTGCTCTAAGGAGGAGAGCTTGTGCGATTTGGAAGAGCCTGTTGCGCCGCCGCAGCCGTCGCGTCCGGTCCTGCCGCCCAAAAGGACAACCACGTCGCCGGGCTGCGGGGCCTCGCGGCGTACATTTTTCGCCGGAACTGCGCCGACCACCGCGCCGATCTCCATGCGCTTGGCCACGTAGCCCTCATGGTAAATTTCATCGACCTGCCCCGTGGCAAGGCCGATCTGGTTGCCGTAGGAGCTGTACCCGGCGGCGGCCGTCGTCACCAGCTTGCGCTGCGGCAGCTTGCCGGTCATCGTGTCTTTGACGGGCTTTAAGGGGTTCGCGGCACCTGTGACACGCATCGCCTGATACACATACCCGCGTCCCGAAAGCGGGTCGCGGATCGCGCCGCCGATGCAGGTTGCCGCGCCGCCGAACGGCTCGATCTCCGTCGGGTGGTTGTGCGTTTCATTTTTAAATAAGAACAGCCAATCCTCTTTCTCGCCGTCCACATCCACCTTGATCTTGACGGTGCAGGCGTTGATCTCGTCGGATTCGTCCAGATTTTTAAGCTGCCCCGTGTGCTTTAAGTAGCGCGCGCCGATGGTCGCAAGATCCATCAGATTCTGCGGCTTCGTGCGGCCGAGTTCCTTTCGGATCGCGATATAGCGGTCATACGCCGCCTGCACGGTCGGGTCGTCGATCTCCACGCCGTCGATGGTCGTTAAAAACGTGGTGTGCCGGCAGTGATCCGACCAATAGGTGTCGATCATGCGAATTTCCGTGATGGTCGGGTCGCGGTGCTCGGATTTGAAATAGTCCTGACAGAACGCGATGTCGGCGTTGTCCATCGCCAGCGCGTATTTCTGCACGAAGTCGGCAAGCTCCTTTTCGGAAAGCGAAGTAAAGCCGGTAAGCGTCTCTACCTCGGTGGGGACGTTGTAGGGGATCTGCAAAGTATCCGCGCGGTCTAAGGACGCCTCGCGGCTCTCCACGGGGTTGATGACGTATTTTTTCACCGCCGCAAGCTGTGCGGGCGTGATTTTCCCGAACAGCATATAGACCTTCGCTGTGCGCACGGTCGGCTTTTCGCCTTGGGAAACGATCTGGATGCACTGCGCGCAGGAATCCGCGCGCTGGTCGAACTGCCCGGGCAGGTATTCCACTGCGAACACCGTGCCGTCGCACTGCGGCAGGTGGGCATAGGTGTTGTCGAGCTGCGGCTCGGAAAATACGGTCTTTTCGCATGCTTTGAAAAGATCTTCGTCGATGTTTTCCACGTCATAGCGGTTAAAAAGCCGCAGGTCTGTCACCGTGTCGATCATCAAAAGCGTGCGGATGTCGGAAAGCAGCGCGGCGGCTTCGTCGGCAAACTGCTTTTTCTTTTCCACATAGATTCGATAAACCATTTGCTCCTCCTTATTTCCCGAGCGCTTTCAGGGCGCGTGCGCCGATATCCTTGCGGTAAAATGCGCCGTCAAACGTGATCTCCCGCACCGCCGCATACGCCTTTTCGAGCGCCGATGTCAGGTCGTCGCCGACCGCCGTCACACCGAGCACTCTGCCGCCCGAGGTAACGAGCTTGCCGTCCTTGAGCGCCGTGCCCGCGTGGTAAACGGTGACATCCGTCATTTCCTCGGCTTTGCCAAGGTCGATTTCCAAGCCCTTAGGATAGGATTTCGGATAGCCGCCCGACGCGATCACCACGCATGCCGCTGCGCCGTCCGAAAATTCCACGGGTACGCCTTCGAGCGTGCCGTCATGCACGGCGCGCATGATCGTAAGTAGATCCGTTTTCAAAAGCGGCAGCACCACCTGCGTTTCGGGGTCGCCGAAGCGGCAGTTGTATTCGATAACGCGCGGCCCTTTTTCGGTGAGCATCAGCCCGAAGTACAGGCAGCCCTTGAAGGTCCTGCCCTCGGCGTTCATCGCGCGCACGGTGGGCAGGAAGATCGTCTCCATGCACTGCGCGGCGACCTCGTCCGTGTAATAGGGGTTCGGCGCGACCGTACCCATGCCGCCGGTATTCAAGCCCTTGTCGCCGTCCAGCGCACGCTTGTGATCCATCGAAGAGACCATCGGTACGATCGTCTTGCCGTCGGTGAACGAGAGGACAGAAACCTCCGGCCCCGTCAAAAACTCCTCAACGACTACGCGGTTGCCGCTGTCGCCGAACATTTTGTCCTCCATAATGGATTTGACGGCGTCGGCCGCCTGCTCCATGGATTCCGCAATGATGACGCCCTTGCCGAGCGCGAGTCCGTCCGCCTTGATGACGGTGGGGAACTCGTTTTGCTCGCGGATATAGTCAAGCGCGGCCTTAGGGTCTGAAAAGACCTCGTATTTCGCCGTAGGGATGCCGTATTTTTTCATTAAGTCTTTCGAAAAGACCTTGCTGCCCTCAATGACGGCGGCGTTCTTGTTCGGACCGAAGCAGGGGATGCCCTTTTCCTCCATCGCGTCCACACAGCCGAGCGCCAGCGGGTCGTCGGGCGCGACAACGCAGAAATCCACAGCCTTTTCCACGGCAAAATCTACAAGCGCGGGGATGTCCGTCGCGCCGATGGAAACGCACGCCGCATCCTTGGCAATGCCGCCGTTGCCGGGACAGGCGAAAATTTCCGTGACCTGCGGGTTTTCCCGCAGCTTTTTAATGATGGCGTGCTCGCGGCCGCCGCCGCCGACAACCAGAAGTTTCATAAACGTACCTCGAATCTCCCAAATTTTTGAAATCGGCTTAGTGATGGAACAGGCGAATCCCCGTGAACGCCATCACAAGCCCGTGCTTGTTGCAGCAGCCGATGACAATGTCGTCGCGGATCGAGCCGCCGGGCTGCACGATATAGGAAACACCGCTGCGGCGCGCGCGCTCGATGTTATCATCAAACGGGAAGAACGCGTCCGAACCGAGCGAAACATCGTGGAACTGCGCAAGCCACGCCTTCTTTTCTTCTGCGGTCAGCGGTTCGGGACGGGTCTTAAAGGTGTTTTGCCAAACGTCGTCGCCGATGACGTCCTCGTATTCGTCCGAGATATACACGTCAATGGCGTTGTCGCGGTTGGGGCGGGTGACGGTGTCGATAAAATCGAGTCCGAGCACCTTCGGATGCTGGCGCAAATGCCAGATATCCGCCTTGTTGCCCGCAAGGCGCGTGCAGTGGATTCTGGACTGCTGCCCCGCACCTACGCCGATGGTCTGGCCGTCTTTTGCGTAGCAGACGGAGTTCGACTGCGTGTATTTGAGTGCGATGAGCGCAATCACAAGGTCACGCTTGGCGCTGTCGGGCAGGTCTTTGTTTTCCGTAACAATGTTCTCAAGCGAGCTTTCGTCGATCTTCAGCGCGTTGCGGCCCTGCTCAAAGGTGATGCCGAACACGTCCTTGTGTTCGATCGGCGCGGGCTCGTAATTTGCGTCGATCTCTACAACGTTGTAATTGCCCTTTTTCTTGGATTTGAGAATTTCCAGCGCTTCAGGCTCGTAGCCGGGAGCGATGATGCCGTCGGACACTTCATGCTGAATGAGCTTCGCCGTCGGCACGTCGCAGACGTCGGAAAGCGCGATCCAGTCGCCGAACGAGGACATACGGTCCGCGCCGCGTGCACGCGCGTAAGCACAGGCGAGGGGCGAAAGCTCCAAAGCATCGTCTACCCAGTAGATTTTCCGAAGCGTGTCCGAAAGCGGCAGGCCAACCGCCGCGCCCGCGGGGCTGACGTGCTTGAACGAAGCCGCTGCGGGAAGACCCAGCGCGGCTTTCAGCTCACGCACCAGCTGCCAGCTGTTAAAAGCGTCTAAAAAGTTGATATAGCCGGGCTTGCCGTTTAATACGGTGATGGGCAGCTCCCCGCCGTTCTGCATAAAGATCTTTGACGGCTTCTGGTTCGGGTTGCAGCCGTATTTCAGTTCCAATTCTTTCATGTTGCACGCTCCTTACTGGTTCTTGTTCACAATGCGGTCCGTCGCTTTGCCGGTGGCAAGGTCGATGTAGCGCACAAACAGGGAAACTTTGTTATCTGCATTCAGGGCATTCCACAGCATATCTGTGAACGCGTCGATGTCGTCCATCGTGGCGATCTTTTCGGGTTCTCCCTCAAAGGAGGGCAGGGGATTGCCGTCGCCCATGTAGGTGTGCAGAAAATGGCCTTCGCCGCAAAGCGGCTTCGTATAGCTGAACGTGAAGCGATGGACGCTGTCGGGGTTGCCGTCGGCGGATTTGAGAATGGACAGCGCATAGTTGCAGCCGCCGTTCTCCAGATGTACGATCCCCGAAATGCGCGGGGTGTAGTTCGGCGCGTCATCCTCATATTCGCGGGTGCGCAGCGCCTGCTCGAAGGTCTGCTGCTTGTCCATGAGGTCATAGATAGTATCGGTCTGGTCGCCGTTTGTGACGATCGTCTTGTTGCCCAAAACGCGCACAGGGGAATAGATGATCAAATGCGGGTCTGTCAGCTTCGACTCGTCAAACGCTTTGGTGCGAATGCCGTCCGCTGTCGCTTCAAACACACGGTTGCGGGAATTGACACTTCTGCCCATGATGAAATAGGCGATCACGGCATTTTTGCCGTCGGGGCTAACCCCCAGCACGATGCCGCGCCCCGGGTAGGCGTTTTCACGCAAAAGGGTCTGTAGATCCAAGGTCTTCATACGGTTTCCTCCTGTATCCAAGTTTTTCCGTCTTTTACGGTGATTTTTCCGTCACAAAACAGCGCGGCGGCTTTGGGCAGCAGCTTCCATTCGCACTGCTCCATCACACGGCGCTGCAAAACTTCAGGTGTGTCGTCCTGCAAAACGGGGACGGCACCTTGTAAAATGATCGGCCCGCCGTCGCACACTTCCGTCACAAAATGTACCGTTGCGCCTGTCAGCTTCACGCCGCGTTTGAGCACTTCTTCGTGCACATGCAGCCCGTAAAAGCCCTTGCCGCAGAACGAGGGGATGAGCGCGGGGTGGACGTTCATCATTCTGTTCGGGAACGCCCGCACGACCTGCTCATCGAGAATGGTCATAAAGCCCGCGTAGATCACAAGGTCGGCGTGCTCTTCCTGAAGCGCCTGTACCATTGCTGCGGAATAAGCGGCGATGTCCGCGTAGTCGCTGCGTGCGAGCACACGCGTTTTAATATTATTCTGTTTCGCGCGTTCGAGCGCGTAGGCGTCCGCCTTCGAGGAAATAACACAGGTGATCTGCCCGTTCGGGATCTCCCCGCGATGCTCGGCGTCAATGAGCGCCTGCAAATTTGTGCCGCCGCCCGAGACGAGCACCACGATGTTCTTCTTCGCACTCATCGGATGATAACGCCCTCTTCGCTTTCTACGATTTCCCCGATGGCGTATGCGTCCTCGCCGTTGTCGCGCAAGATACCAAGCGCCTTGTCTGCGTCCGCGGCGGAGACGACCACGCTCATGCCCACGCCCATATTGTAGGTGTTGAACATATCGCGTTCGGGGATATTGCCCGTCTTTTGCAAAAGCGAGAAGATCGGCGGAATGCGAAGCTGCGCACGGTCGATCTTCGCGCTCATTCCGTCGGGGAGCGAGCGCGGGATATTCTCATAAAAGCCGCCGCCCGTGATGTGCGAGACCGCCTTGACCTGCACTTCGCTTGCGAGCGCGAGCAGGGGCTTGACGTAAATCTTTGTCGGGGTCAAAAGGCATTCGCCGATGGTTTGCCCAAGCTCGTCGGAATACACGTTCAAGTCCGCATTTTCCACGTCAAAGACCTTGCGCACCAGCGAAAAGCCGTTGGAGTGCACACCGGAGGAGGGGAGCGCGAGCATTACATCGCCCGCGCGGACGGTCTTGTTGTCAAACACGCGGTCGCGGTCCACGATACCTACGGTGAAGCCCGCGAGGTCGTAGTCGTCATCGGGCATCATGCCGGGATGCTCGGCGGTTTCGCCGCCGATGAGCGCCGCGCCCGCCTGCACGCAGCCCTCGGCTACGCCCGCCACGATGTCCGCGATCTTTTCGGGGTCGTTTTTGCCGCAGGCGATGTAGTCGAGGAAAAACAACGGCTTTGCCCCGCAGCAGATCACGTCGTTGACGCACATGGCAACACAGTCGATGCCGATGGTGTCGTGTTTGTCCATAAGCATTGCGATTTTAAGCTTCGTGCCCACGCCGTCCGTACCGCTGACGAGCACAGGGTTCTGCATCCCTGCAAGGTCTAACGCGAACAGCCCGCCGAAGCCGCCGATGTCCGAATCCGCACCCGGCGTCACGGTGCGCGCAATATGACGCTTCATCAGCTCCACAGCCTTGTAACCGGCGGTGATGTCTACCCCCGCCGCCTTATAGCTTTCCGAAAAACTGTTGCTCATGTCCTTCGCCTCCCGATTTTCTTTCACTGATTTTGGTTTCAAATTTAGATTTCGCATTTTCCTTCGGCGGCTCAACGGGATAATCCCCGGTGAAGCACGCCGTGCAGAAGTCTATGGGGCAGCCGCTTGCGAGCTGCACTACATTTTCCACGCTCAAATAACCGAGCGAATCCGCCCCGATGATCTTGCAGATCTCCTCGACGGAGTGGTGATTCGCAATGAGCGTGTCGGGCGAGTCGATGTCCGTCCCGAAATAGCACGCGTGCCGAAACGGCGGCGCAGAAACGCGCACATGCACTTCCTTCGCCCCCGCGTCGCGCAGCTGCTTGACGATACGTGCCGAGGTCGTGCCGCGCACGATGGAGTCGTCGATCATCACCACGCGCTTGCCCCGGATGGTGGAGGGTACGACGTTCAATTTGATGCGCACGTCGCTTTCCCGTTTGGCTTGTGTGGGCTGGATGAATGAACGCCCGATGTACTTGTTTTTGATAAACCCGATTCCATAAGGAATACCGGACTCCTCCGCGTAGCCAAGTGCCGCGTCGAGCCCCGAATCCGGCACGCCGACAACGACGTCCGCCGCCACGGGATGCTGCTGTGCGAGGAAAGCACCCGCCTTGCGGCGCGCCAAGTGCACGGAACAGCCCTCGATCTCGGAATCGGGACGGGCAAAGTAGATGAATTCAAACACGCAAAGCGCTTTCTTCCCGTCGGTGCAGTGACCGGTTATGGAACGCATGCCGTATTTGTCCACCACAACGATCTCACCGGGGCGCACGTCGCGCACATATTCAGCGCCTAAGGTGTTGAGCGCGCAGGTCTCAGACGCGAAAATGATCTGCCCGTCCTTTTTGCCGATGCAAAGCGGCCGGAACCCCAGCGGGTCGCGCGCGGCAATGAGCTTGGAGGGCGACATGATGATCAGCGAATACGCGCCTTTTAAGCGGTACATTGCCGAAAACACCGCCGACTCAATGGACGGCGCGGAGATGCGTTCTTTCGTAATGATATACGAGATGACTTCCGTGTCGCTCGTGGTGTGGAAGATCGAACCGTTCAATTCCAGCTCGGCGCGCAGCTCTGCGGCGTTTGTCAGATTGCCGTTGTGCGCAAGCGCCATGCTGCCTTTGATGTGGTTGACCACCAGCGGCTGTGCATTGGTAACGCCGTCGCTGCCCGTCGTGCCGTAGCGCACGTGTCCGACCGCCATTTTGCCGCGGCCGAGAAAATCAAGCGTCTCTTTTTTGAAAACATCGTTTACAAGCCCTTCGCCCTTGCGGCAGGTGATGACACCGTCATCATTGACCGCGATACCGCAGCTTTCCTGCCCGCGGTGCTGTAAGGCAAACAAAGCATAATAGGCGCTTGCGGCGACATTCTCAGATTGTTCGCTGTAAATGCCGAATACGCCGCATTCCTCGTGTATACTGTTGAACATGCTTTCCCTTCTCCATCAGGCGGGACGCTTTTTGAGGCGCTGCCCGTAAACCGGAACGGCGGCAAGATCCGCCGCAATAAAAGCGGAAAAGCCCCGGAGATCCAGAGGATGCGGAGCTTTGTCGGCTGTTATCCTTTTTTACGCAAGACCCAGGCGCTTAAAGACCTCGTTATAGGCTTCTTCCACATTGCCCATATCGCGGCGGAAGCGGTCTTTGTCAAGCTTTTCATTGGTGTTGACGTCCCACAGACGGCAGGTATCGGGCGAGATCTCGTCGGCGAGAATGATGGTGCCGTCCGAGGTTTTGCCGAATTCGATCTTGAAGTCGATGAGCTTCATGCCCGCGTTTAAGAAGTATTCCTTCAAAAATTCGTTGACTTTGCGGGTGTATGCCTTGATGGTATCAATTTCCTCCTGCGTTGCAAGCCCGAGCGCCAGCGCATAATCGTCGTTGATGAACGGATCGCCGAGGTCGTCGTTTTTATAGCTGAACTCCAAAATGGGGCAGAGCAGCTGTGTCCCTTCCGGCACGCCCATACGCTTGGAAAAGCTGCCCGCGGCGACGTTGCGCACAATGACCTCTAAGGGTACGATGCTGACCTTTTTCACCAGCGTTTCACGGTCGGAAAGCTCTTTTACAAGGTGCGTGGGCACACCGACCTTTTCCAGCTGTGCAAATACATGGTTGGTCATGCGGTTGTTGACAACGCCCTTCCCCATGATGGTGCCTTTTTTCTCTCCGTTAAAGGCGGTAGCGTCGTCCTTGTAGTCTACGATCAAAAGCTCGGGGTCGTCGGTCTTAAAAACCTTTTTTGCCTTACCTTCATACAGCTGTTCCAGTTTTTCCATATTGAAGCTCCTTTATCTCATGTTTTTCTGAAAATGCTTGGTTTACGGTGTCAGTCGGCGAACTGCGCGCAAATGCGTGCATCTTTTTCGCGAACCTCTTCTGCCATCTTCGCACGCATGTCGCGAAGCTTCTTTGCGAGCGTTTCATCCGAAAGCGCCAGCATCTCGGCCGCGAGAATCGCTGCGTTTTTCGCGCCGCCAACCGCAACGGTCGCCACGGGGATGCCGGAGGGCATCTGCACAGTAGCAAGCAAGGCGTCGAGCCCCTCAAACGAGGATTTGCCCGGCACGCCGATCACGGGCAGCGTCGTGTTCGCCGCAAGCACACCGCCTAAGTGCGCCGCCATGCCGGCAATCGAAATGAGCACGCCGAAGCCCTCTTTCTCGGCGTCCTTGGCAAACGCACACGCTTCGTCGGGCGTGCGGTGCGCAGACATCACCCGCACCGTGAAGGGAATACCGAGTTCTTTGAGCTGCGCCGCCGCCTTTTCGGCAACGGCGAGATCGCTGTCAGAGCCCATGATGACGGCTACTTTCTTCATATACAATACCTCACAATAAAAACGTTCTCACAAAGCGAAACAGCGGCTTTCGGCGCATCTGCCGGAGACGGGAAAAAGCCTGACTCCAAAAGCCTGCCGTGCACGGCTGCTGCCCGCGGCTTTACACTGTTATTCTACTTTTTTTGCAGCCGAAAATCAAGTGCCGCGCCTTTGGTTTTTGAATATCGGCGGGATAAACAACTAAACCCTGAATTCAACAGCCGCTTTGTGGAATATGACAACGACGGTGCTCAAGATCCTTCACCGACAGCAACGGGGGCCGGGATAGGCTCGGGCAGATGCGCGTCCAGCCAGCCGATCACGTCCTCTATCACCTCGCCGCGGTTGAGCTCGTTCAAAAGCTCATGCCGCGCTTCCGGATAGAGCTTCATCATAACGCCCGTGTGCCCGGTCTTGCGTAGGGTCTTATAAACTTCCGTCACGCCCTTGCCGTATTCGCCGACGGGGTCTTTGTCGCCGGAAATGAGCAGGATGGGAAGCTCGGCGGGAACGGTGTTGTACCACACCTTTGCCGAAACCTCCTTGAGCAGCGAAAACAGTGTCTTAAACCCGTTTGCGGTAAACAGAAAGCCGCAGTGCTTGTCATGCACATATTTTTCGACTTCCTTTTCATCGCGCGAAAGCCAGTCGAAAGCCGTGTTTTTGGCGGTTTTTCGATTGTAAGAGCCAAAGGCAACGGAATCGAGAAAACGGGAACGATACATCTGCCCCTCGCTTTTGATCACGGTGTCGGCAAGTAAAACGCCCATGCCGACCGCGGAATTTGCACCGCTTGTCCCGCAGTAAACTGCGCCGTCCAGCATATGCCCGTATTTTGCCGAATACTTGCGCGCCAAAAACGAGCCCATGCTGTGCCCAAACAGGAAAAACGGCAGGTTCGGGTATTCCTGCCGCGCAATGTCGGAAAGCTGCTTCATGTCCTCAACCATACTGTCCGCACCGTTGTCGCCGAAAAAGCCAAGCGCCTCGTCGCTTGCTGCGGATTGCCCGTGCCCGAGGTGGTCATTGATGTAAACGGCATAGCCGTGCTTGCACAACTCCAGCGCAAACTGTGCGTAGCGGTTGGAATATTCCGCCATGCCATGCGCGATCTGCACAACGCCTTTTACCGCGCCGAAATCCGCAGGCGCGGCGCTTTGCGCAAAAATATCACACAGACCCGAAGCGGAGGGAAAGGTAAATTCGTTCGTCAAAAATTCCATGCGGTCACGTCCTTTTGAGGGGTGGCAGCTGTTATGCGCTGCCGCATTGAGATATAAGTATAGCACAAAAAAGGCAAAATGCCTATGCTTCGTAGGCAGGTTTAGACGATGTGCCAAAATCGGACAAAATTTTTTGTGCAATATGAATACGGACTTACAACATGATTTGACCGCTGCCGAACTGCTGCCAGCGGGCAGAAGACAAAGTCGGAAAACAGAGAGCAGAGAACAGAAAAGAGAAAACAGAAATGCTGCAGACGGCTTCCCGCACCACCGCAATCTTTCCCAATCGCGTAGTGGCAGCCTTCTGCGGCTGCCCATTTTAGACTTTAGATGTTAGATATTAGACATTAGACATGCGGCCGGGACGAAGTACTAAAATCAAAAGTCTGCGAGGCCGCGTAGTGGCAGGCTTCTATGCCTGCCGGACACAGGCTGCCGAAATCTGCACGGGCAAGTCTATTAAAGCTGTATCTTTGCACCGTAGGGCGCGGGCTTGCTCGCGCCGCCGGTCAGAAATAAGAAATCAGAGGTTAGATGTCAGAGGTGGTAGTGGGAAGCCAAAACGAGTGCAAACCAGAACAGCATCCCGATCGCCTGCCAAGAAAGGTGTCTTTTGCCGCAGACAAAAGACGGAGTGGGGAGACCGTAGGACGCGGGCTTGCTCGCGCCGCTGTGCACCAAAGCACACACGTCCCGATTTCGACAGGGGAAAATTTTTTGAAAAAAGACCTTGCACAAACGAAAAGGGTATGCTATAATAGCTCTCGCAAAAGCGGTCTTGCGCCGCAAATAGCCCATATGGGGGTATAGCTCAGCTGGGAGAGCGCTTGAATGGCATTCAAGAGGTCAGCGGTTCGATCCCGCTTATCTCCACCAAAGGAAAAGACAGAGAGCCAAAAGGTTCCCTGTCTTTTTCTTTGCGCTTTCAACTTTCGTGTGGGAGCGAACCCCGTCGATGTTGCGGCGGTTTGCCGTCAGGCAGAGCCGCAGCCGACATACAATGCAAAGGTTTGCGAAGCAAACGAACGAAGCGCAGCTTCGATTTCGCTTTTCCGCCAAAGGAAACGTGAAGTCCGCAAACGCTTTTTTCCGTTGTTCCCTTAAGTTACGCGTTTCGTGTGCCATTTCCCGCATCAGAGGGAGGAAAAAGGCTTTTTTACATACTTGGCATAAATATTCTTCTTTTTACCATTTAATATTTTTCTTTTTTGCGTGTACATGTGAAAACAGCCGCACCGCAGAGGGAAAGGAGTGTGAAACCGCATAAGAACGGAAGCTTTGCACCGGTAGTTGGAATATCGGGATTTTGTGTATCGGCCGGCGCCGACGGGTTTTCCGGGCTTGCAGGCTCGGTCGGCTTTGCAGGCTCGCTTGGCTTCGTCGGTTCGGTAATGGGCGGGGTAACAGGCTTAAATTCCAATCCGTTGACTGCGTCTGCAATCGCCTTTGCATAACCGTCTACTGCTTCCTGTTCTGTGATATTTAACGCATAGTCCACGGCATTTAAGGCCTCTTGCAACGCGGACACGCTTTCGCCTGTGTAGCCGGACAAATCTTCGGGAACGGATGCTACAGCCTTTTCCACCTCGGTGTAGTCGGCGGGCTTAAATACAAGATTTTCAATCGCCGTAAGGATCGCCTGCGTCTGTGCATCGACTTCTGCCTGCTCGGTGATATTTTTCCCCGATATATCCACCGCTAATGCTTCGTCGAGCGCGGTCAAGTCCTTATACAAAGCACGGTCAAGTGCTTTTGCTTGTTCTACGGCTTTGTTGTATTCCGTATAGTCGGCAGGCTTAAATACAAGGCTGTTCAAAGCATCTTCGATTGCTTGGGTTTGCGTGTCTACGATGTCTTGGTCAAGAATTGTCAATCCGCTGATGTCTTCGCTGAGCAAGCGGTCAAGCTCTGTTGTGTCTGCATACAAACTCCTATCTAAAGCGTTCGCTTTTTCTACTGCGGCGTTGTAGGCGGTGTAATCGGCGTTGGATGTATCCTAAAAAAGTAGACAAGTGTGTTAGAATAAGAGACAAGAAAAAATAGAAAGGAAAAGCACACATGCC
>CALWVN010000019.1 GCA_944384995.1 uncultured Clostridia bacterium
TATGGCTTGAGTATATCAAAAACTGTAAACCATGTCCTTACACAATCTGTAAAGGATGTTACTACTCTAAACATCTCTGCGCCCGCCCGAGCAAAGTGCGGAAAGAAAACAATTCGTGTCTGTTATGAAAGTTGTGGTTCTGATATTCGCCTTAACCAATTTCAAAACCCGCCTTTCTTGCGGGCGGGCATGGAAACCCGCCCCTACGGCTGCAAACAAATTGTTTCTGCGAAGCCGTAACTTTGCTGAAACCCTGTCCATACCGCATCTGTCTTCTAATCTCTAATTTCTGCTTTCTGTCCGCGGGCGGGCGTGGAAGTCCGCCACTACGCGGGTTTGATCGAAATTTCGGCTTGCCGCACAGCTGCGGCTTTACACAAACCTCCCCGTCCCATGTCTAACCTCTAATAGCTAACATCTAAAACGGACAGCCGCAAGGGCTGTCCCTACGGGTTTGCTGATTTTCGGCTTCGGGGAAACTCGCCCCGCCCGTTTCTGACTTCTAACCTCTGTATTCTGAACTCTGAAAAGCGGGTATGTGTCATCTACGACACATACCCGCTTTTTGCTTAGGCTTTCGCCGCTCACACCCGTGTGACCGCGTAGCTTTCCGCCCATGCGGCAACGACCGCATCGAATTCCTCGCCCTTGAGCGTCCGCAGACAGTCGGTGCGGTAATCGGCGAACAGGTTGCGTTCGGCATCGGTGATGTCCTCACGCAGCACGAGAAATACATAGTCGCCGTCGGTAAAGACCGAAGTGGTGTTGTTTTCCATGGCGAAAACGTGCTCGAAAAACGCATCGGAATAATTTTCGTCCGCGCGCGAAACGACGACCGTCTCCGTATTGGAAATGGTGTTGCTCGCCGATGCCGCTTCCTCGGCGACGGACGACCCGCCCGCGATCGCACTCGCCATATTCTCAAACGACGTGACGATGTTCGCGCGCTCCGAATCCGACAGCGCGACCGCATTGCCGCTGTCATCCACCGTGGTCAAAAAGCCCGTGATGGATTGGAACGCGATATAATTTGCGCTGAAATACGCCTGCAGCGTTGCTTCGTCCACCGGCTCGTCGCCGTCGGCGGCGTAGTAGTCGGTCATGACCGCATCCTTATAGGCTTCCGAGGTTTTGACCTTCCAAAGATCCTGCTTGGTAACGCCCAAATTCGTATAATAATCGCCGAACAGCCGCCAAAGGTCGTTGACCGTCTGCGACACCTCGGATTTCTGCGCGACCGTAAGCGAAAGTCCCCGCCCCGTGAAGGCGGAGTTGATCGCGACATACTCGGCGAGCATTTCGTTTGCCGACGCCGTGCGCGCGGCTTCATCCGCATCCGGGGCCTCGCTGCGCGCAAGGTCGTCAAAATACAGGCAAACGCCCTCGCCCACGGGCGACCCGTTCACCTCTGCGCCCGCATCCGTTCCACACGCCGAAAGCGAAGCGAGCAAAAGCACGAGCGCCGCGCACGCGCCTATCCATCGTTTCATCCGAACGCCTCCGATCATTTGAGCATGAATTCCAGCGTAAACGTCCGCTCGCCGCAGTGCGTGGTGATGGTGCAGCCCACGGTCGAGACGAAATATTCCTTGAACTTCACGGTTTTATGGACTTCCTTTTGCAGCGCGCGCAGCTGCGCATCGGAAACGCCCGCCGTGTGCGAAAAAAAGGCGCGGTCGGTGTCGATCTGCCCTTCGTATTGCTTCAAAAGATCGCGCACATACTGCATCTGGCACGCTTCCAGCTTCCCGCGGTACTTTTTGCCGACGACAAGCGCCCCGTCGCGCATAACGATGGAGGGCTTGATGCCCAGCACGTTCGCGCCGAGCGCCGTAAGGCCTGAGCAGCGCCCGCCTTTGTGGAGGAATTCGAGCTTGTCCAGAATAAAGCTCGTCACGACCTTTTCACGCTTGTATTCGAGCTCGTGGGCGATCGTTTTCGCATCCATGCCCGCCCGGGCGAGCTCGCACGCCTTGATGCACAGCAGCGTGATACCCGTTGTGAGGCTCTTGGAGTCCACGACATAGACGTTTTCAAACTGCGCGGCGGCAAGGCAGGCGTTCTGGTACGTCACGGAAAGCTTCGAGGTAAACGCCACATGCACCACCGCGCTGCCGTCCGCCGTCAGCGCGCCGAAAAAGTCCATATATTCGGGGATCGAAACCGCCGCGGTCTTCGGCAGCCTGCCCTTTTCGCGGTAAAAGGCGTAGAGGTCGTCGGGCGTGATATTTACGCCGTCTTCATAGCTCTTGTCGTCGAGCGTGATGTGCAGCGGGATAACATGGATCCCGTAACGCTCCCGAAGCTCTGCCGGCACATCCGCAGGGCTGTCAGTTGTGATGATGGTCTTGCTCATGCACATAGGCCTCCCAAAGCTGCTGCTTGATCTCGTTTTCACGCTTCTCGCGGGCGATTCGTTCCCGTATCTGTTTTTTATTTTTACCGAATTTTCCGTTTCTATAAAAGGCGACTAAGAACATCCCGACAAGCGCGCCCGCCGCCGAAATGATAAAATCGCCCATGGTGTCCAAAAGCCCTGCTTCCGAGGTGGGCGTGGAGCATTGCAGGTGCATCCCGTAAAGCCGGTCCATGGTGAATTCATAAATCTCCCACCCGACGGAGATCCCAAGCGAAAAGCACAGCGCGAACAGCGACGCGAGCGCCGGTGAGAGCCGCCCGTACCGTCCCTGGATGATCACGGCAAAGTCATAGGCGAACCACGCGGCGATAAAGCCCGCAAAAAAATGCGTCACGACGTCGAAGCCGTGGAAGTCGGTGCGATTGTTGAGCGTAGTACCCACGACCACCCCGACAAAAATAAACAGATTCAGCATCGTGCCCGACAGATAATCCACGCGGGTGATGAACGACCTGCCGCCGAACACCTGAAAGAAATCCCACAGGTGGGTAAACAGGATGGCGAAGATCGCCTCTAAGAATTCCACGACCGAGCCGTGAAAAAGGCCGTAAATGCCCCAGAGCATGATCCCCGCGCGCAGCACGAGCCAGAGGATCTGGTGACGCCGCGGCAGGTAGCCGGGCAGTTGCGTTTCCGTCATAGTTTTCCGTTTCCTTTTTGTTTAATCTTTCGCCGCTTCAAAGCGCGCGATCATGCCGACCGTGTTTTTCCCGTCGGAGGCAGGCGCAGAGCCGCCAAGGTCCCCGTCTGTCGAAAGTGTGGCGCCGCAGGCGACGAGCTCGCCGCTTTCCAGCGCGCAGATCCCGTTAAAGCGGTCGTCACGCGTGCCGCCGTAGCTTTGCAGCGTGTTTTCCAGCACCTTGCCGGAGGCGTCCGTGCGCACGAGAAAGGCGTCCGTGCCGCCGCGGTTGCCGACCTTGCGGAAGTCGCTGTTGGAGGAATTCGTATACCCTGCCAGCGCGTAGCCGTCCTCCGTCGCGCAGACGCCGGTGAAGCAGTCGTCCAAAAGCCCGTGCACAACGCTTTGCCAGGCTATGGAGCCGTTGGCGTTGTACTTGACCATAATGGCGTCATAGCCGCCGTTGTTGGAAAGCTTCGACATTGTCCGGTCGCGCGAAGCCGAGCGCCCCACCGCAACACAGCCGCCGTCCGAAGCCGCCGTCACCGCTAAGAAGTTGTCCACCCGCGAACCGCCGAACTGCTGCACCCACTGCTGCTCGCCGGACGAAGAGAACTTCACGAGCCCTGCGTCCGCACGGCCGTAGCTTGTAAACAGGCTGTTTGCGCCCGACGATGTGAAGCTGCCTGCGGCATACACGCTGCCGTCCGTATCCACCGCAACGCTCGTCAAGGTGTCGCCGGTCGCGCCGACGGCGCGCTGCCAGGCGATCGAACCGTCCGCACCGAATTTTACGACGATCGGCGCCGAGCGCGCGGCGGAAAGCCCGAGCGAAGCGCCGGTACCGTCCGAAGAGCTCGAATACCCGACCGCGACGAACCCGCCGTCGGGGGCGGCGGCGATCTGCTCGAAGCCGTCGGCACGGCTGCCGCCGAAGTTCTTCGTCCACTGCAATTCGCCGTCGTCGTTGAATTTGAATACGACCGCGTCATAGTCGCCCGCCGCCGCAAAACCGAGATTCGTCGCGCGCGTCAAACCGCAGACGGCGATATTGCCGTTCTCGTCCACCGCAAGCCCCATGGCCTGCACGCCGCTGTCGGAGGAGACGATCTGCCGCCATTCGAGCCTCCCGCGGCGGGAGTATTTGATCAAAACAGGGATGGGCGCTGCCGAATCGCCCGCAAGAGAAGCCATGCTGCCGTCCTTGGAATTGGCCTGCACAAGCGCCGCAAAGCCGCCGTCGGGCGTCGCCGCCGCATCCACGAACGCGTCGCCGCCCGTGCCGCCGAAGGTCGAGCTCCAATTCACGGTGTTCTGCCCCGGCAGGGCGGGCGTGACCGTGTACGTTGCGGTATAGGTCAGCGGATCCCCGTTCGGACGGGTGACGATGTTGCCGTTTGAGTCCGTAATGGGGATGCCCGTGATGCCGCCGCTGCCCACCGTGGTAGTCGTGTAGGCCACCAGCGTGGTCACGAGGTTGCCCGCTTCGTCATACACAAGGTTGCCGTTTTCGTCTGTGACGGGCACGGCGATCTGCTGTTCGCCGTAGATCACGGTGGTTCGGACCTCGCCGTTTTCGTCATAGATCTTTTCGCCGTTCGCGTTGGTGAGCTCCACGATCTCGCCTTGGAGCACCGCCGTAATCGGGTTCCCGTTCGCGTCGGTCAGCACTTCGCCGTTTTCGTCGGTGACCGCCACCGTCGAGCTTGTCGTCTTATTCCCGCCGCACGCCGAAAGCCCGGCGAATACCGATACGAGCAGCAGCGCCGCTATAAGGATCAGCCATTTTTCTTTTTTCATGCGCCTTGCCTCCGGGAAAACATCGTATAGATATTGTTAGTCTATCATAAAATTCGGCCCTTTTCAATCGGGAATTTATACGCCGCCGCGTTTTGCGGCGGGAAAAACCCCTTGAAACGCATTTTTCTTTCCTGTATAATAGGGGTAGTTAAACGTAAGGAGTCGTAAGACAGATGTTGGGTAAATTTGTCAGAGTGCGGGTCACCAAGCCCCTCGGCCGCTTTGACAGCGAAACCAATACGAAATATCTGCTGAACTTCGGCGTTGTCGAAAGCGGGCTGGATGCGCGCTTTCCGGTTGCGGGCGCCTATATCATGGGCGTAAATCATCCCGTTCGCCGCTTTGACGGGCGCGTCATCGCCGTCATTCGGGACAAGCAGGCACACGCCGTCTTTTTGGTGGTTTCGCCGAAATCCAAGCGGTTCATCATCCACGATATCCGCCCCGCCGTCGCTTTTCGGCACAAGGGCAAGGGCGTGAAGATCGAATGCTTTTATGAACGTTCCTGCGGGGCGGTCGTGTTCCGCGGCGATGCGCACGAACGCCGTTTTCTGCTCATCAAAAACAAGCGCAGCACGCATTGGGGTTTCCCCAAGGGCCATGTGGAGGCGGGCGAGACCGATCTCGATACCGCCAAGCGCGAGGTGCTCGAGGAAACGGGCCTGCACATCGATGTGCTCGACGGCTTTTGCGAGCGTTCCTCCTACACCATCCAGGGGCGCATAGACAAGACCGTTTTGATTTTTCTTGCCACCACCGCCGACACGAAGACCGTCATCCAGCAAAGCGAGATCGAGGACTATATCTGGCTGCCGTATGCGCGCTGCCTTGCCACGCTCAACTATGAAAACGACAAGGCCATTTTGCAAAAGGCGCAGGCGTTCTTGACCGAGCGCAGCGCGTTTGAGGTGCTTTAAATGGATGTGCGCGTGGGGGATACCCTCGAAATGAAAAAGCCGCACCCCTGCGGCGGCAAGACCTTTCTCGTCCTGCGCACGGGGATGGATTTCCGCCTGCGCTGCACGACCTGCGGCAGGGAATTCATGGCGCCGCGCGTGAAGATCGAAAAGCGCGTGAAAAAAATTCTGCGGGAAGATGGGAACACGGATGCTTGAAAAATTACAGGGGATCACGGCGCGCCTTAGCGAGCTCGAGCGCGCTTTGTGCGCGCCGGAGACGGCGGCGGATCCCAAGCGCTTTGCCGCGCTCATGCGCGAAGCAAAGCAGCTTCGCCCCATTGCGGACGCTTACAATGCTTATCAAAAGGCCGAAGCCGACCGCGACGCGGCGCGCGAGCTGCTCGCAGAGGGCGGCGCGGATCGGGAAATGCGGGACATGGCGACCGAAGAGCTGCATGCCACCGAGGAAAAACTCGAACAACTCGACCGGGAGCTGCGCGTGCTGCTTTTGCCGCGCGACCCGAACGATGAGAAAAACGTCATTATGGAGATCCGCGCGGGCGCAGGCGGCGACGAGGCCGCATTGTTCGCCGCGCGGCTTTTCCGTATGTATTCGATGTATGCGGAAGCGCGCGGCTGGAAGCTCGAGGTCGTCAATGCCTCCGAAACGCAGCTCGGCGGGCTCAAAGAGATCAGCTTTATGATCGAGGGCGAGGGCGCGTATTCGCGCACGAAATTCGAAAGCGGCGTGCACCGCGTCCAGCGCGTGCCCGAAACGGAAAGTCAGGGGCGTATCCACACCTCCACCGCCACCGTCGCGGTGCTGCCCGAGGCCGAGGAGGTCGAATTCGAGCTTGATCCTGCGGATCTGCAGATCGACGTGTTCCGTTCCTCCGGCGCGGGCGGGCAGAAGGTCAACAAGACCTCTTCCGCCATCCGCGTGACGCACCTGCCCACGGGGATGGTCGTGGAGTGCCAGGACGAGCGCAGCCAGTACCGCAACAAGGACAAGGCGCTTGCCGTCCTGCGCGCGCGCCTTTACGAAATCGAGCGCAAAAAGCAGGAGGCCGAGATCGCGGGCGAGCGCCGTTCGCAGGTCGGCACCGGCGACCGCAGCGAGCGCATCCGCACTTACAATTTCCCGCAGGGGCGCGTGACCGACCACCGCATCGGCTTGACGCTCTATCGGCTCGAAGCCGTGCTCGACGGCGACCTTGACGAGATTATCGACGCGCTTCTCGCCGCCGACGCCGCCGAGAAGCTGCAAGCCACAGGGGAAACAAGCAAAGAATAGACAGAGTAAACAGGGGACGGCTCTGCGCCTTTGCGGGGCGCAGCGCCGTCCTTTTTCTCTTCCGCCGCAGGTAAACTACCGGTCGAGCCGGCTAAACCGACGGTCGGTTGCGAAAGATTCAGCGGTCTGCTAAGATGCAAGTATCCCAACAAAGGAGCGAAAACGCATGAAAAAAACATTCGGAACGAAGATCGCAGAGATGCGCAAGGAAAAGGGCATGACACAGCTTGAACTTGCCGAAAAAATGGGCGTTACAGATAAAGCCGTTTCCAAATGGGAACGCGACTTATCCTTCCCGGATGTCAATTCCATTCCCAAGCTCGCCGAGATCTTCGACGTGACCGTCGACGAGCTCATGCAGGGGAAAGCGGCTGCGAAAGGGACGGCTGCCGCCGGCCGAGTTTCGGCGTTTGTCCGGCTCGCCTTAAAGGGCGTCGCGCTGGCGATGGGGATCGCCGTCGCCGTGCTGTCGTTTCTGGGTGAGATTGAAACCGCCGACGCCGTCGGTATGCTGGGCATCGGCCTCGCCGCGCTCGCGATCACACAGCTTTCCGAAAAGGACTAACAGCCAATGCAAAACCGCCCGGTTCCGTAAGGGAGCCGGGCGGTTTTTGTTTCGTGCGTCAGCGCGTTATTCCGCCGACTGCTGCGCCTTCTGCGCTTCTCTGAGCGCGTGCGCGAGCTGGTCGGGGCAGGAGGTCGGGCGCATTCCGCAGCGAATGCCCGAAAGCGTGTCGATCACTTCATCGACTTTTCTGCCGCACACCAAGCGCGCCACGCCCTGCGTGTTGCCGTTGCAGCCGCCGTAGAACTTTACATTTTTGATCACGTCGCCGTCGAGCTCGACTTCGATCTGCTGCGAGCACGTCCCGCGCGTGCGATAGGTATAGGTCATGGTAAAAACTCCTTTTTGCTAAATATCTCTGTGTGCCTGCCTTAGATGGGAAAACAGGCAGTACGCATTTTCGGCTGCGATAAAACCGAAGAGTCGCGGTGTAGGGCGGGGGCTTGCTCCCGCCGCAAAAATATAGATTTTGTCCTTCCCGGGGAACTCGGGCAAAAATTTTTTTAGGATAAACAAGAAATGGTTTGGTCGAACCATTGCCCACGGCGGGAGCGAGCCCCCGCCCTACGGTTTCTGCAAAGTTTCGGCTGTGCTAAAACCGAAGGATCTCTGTTGACGGCAGGAAAATAACTTGCTGCTATTCTGAAACTTAATGCATCCTCCCGTAGGGGCGGGGCTTAAGTGCCCGCCCGAGCAGAGTGCGGAAAGAAAACAACTTGTGTCTGTTATGAAAGTTGTGATTCTGATATTCGCCGTAACCGATTATAAGATCCAACTTTCTTGCGGGCGGGCACGGAGACCCGCCCCTACGGCGATAAACAAATTGTTTCTGAGAAGCCGTAGCCTTGCTGAAACCTGCCCATATCGCTTCTGACCTCTGACCGCTGAAATCTGACTTCTGTCCGCGGGCGGGCACTTAAGCCCCGCCCCTACCACTACAGATTATATTTTTTCTGCGCAGCCGCAACTATGCGCAAACCGCCTCATCCCGCGTCCAATGTCTATCGTCCGGAATCTAACCTCTGATATCTAAAAGCCGATTTGCAAGTTGGGCGAGCTTTTCCATCGGGATCTTTTCCGCGCGCACGTCGGCGGGCAGGCCTGTATCGGCGATCGCCTCGGCAACCGCCGCTTTCGGCAGATTCAAGCCCGCCGAAATACCGTTCACCGCCGTCTTGCGCCGCTGGGCGAACGCCGCACGCACCATTTGGAAGAAATACGCTTCGTCGCGCAATTCGATTTCGGGGGCTTTGCGCACGCACAATTCGATCACGGCGCTGTCCACCTTCGGCGCAGGCAGAAAGGCTTCACGCCCGACCGTAAAGAGCGTGTGTGCCTCGGCGTAATAGCGCACCGCCACCGTGACCGCGCCCGCTTCCCGCGAACCGACCTCGGCGCAGAGGCGCTCGGCGGCCTCCTTTTGCACCATGACGACCAATTTCTCGATCGGCAGCCGGCTCTCCAAAAGCCGCATGAGCAGCGGGGACGTGATGTAATACGGCAAATTTGCGCACACCGCGATGCGCGCGCCCGGTCCAAAGTGTTCTTGCAGAAGCGCGTGGAGGTCGAGCTGCATGGCGTCGCCCTCGACAAGCTCGACGTTGTCATAGTCCGCGAGCGTCTCCCGAAGCACAGGGAACAGCCTGCGGTCAAGTTCGACGGCGACGACGTTTTTTGCCTGTTCGCAAAGGCTCGCGGTCAAAACGCCGATGCCGGGACCGATCTCCAAAACGCAGTCCGCGCCCTCCCGCGTCGCTGCCCGCGCCATTTCGGGGCAGACGGTCGGGTCGATCAGGAAATTTTGCCCGAGCGCTTTCGAAAACGAAAAGCCGTGGCGCGAAAGGACGGCGCGCACCGTCCTTTCGTCGGAAAGATCAAAACGCATGGCGCAGCTCGCCGAGGATATCCATCCCCTTGACGATGTTCTCATCCGAGGGCGTGGTGAAGTTCATGCGGAAGCAGTTGGTCGTTTCACCCTCCTCGACGGTGAACGCGCTGCCGGGCACGACCGCGACCTTCTTCTCGACGGCGCGCGCACAGAAATCAAGCATATTGACCGAATCGGGCAGCTTGCACCAGACGAACATGCCGCCCTCGGGGCGCACATACTCGACAAAGCCGCCGAGCTTTTCGTCAATGAGGTCGCACATCAAATTCAGCTTGCGGCGGTAAATTGCGCGGATCTTTTGGATGTGCGCTTCAAAATCGGTGGTTGCCATCCATTCGTACACGAGCATCTGGGTAAACATGGGCGTGTGGGTGTCCGCCGCCTGCTTGCCGACGGTCATTTTCGCGACGATCGGCGCGGGGGCGATCGTGTACCCGACGCGCACGCCCGGCGCGAGCACCTTGGAGAACGAACCCGCGTAAATGACGATGCCGTCTTCATCCATGCTCTTGATGCTCGGCAGCGACTCGCCCGCCACGCGCAGCTCGCCGTAGGGGTTATCTTCGAGGATCAGCACGCCGTACTGCTTTGCGAGCGCATACAGCTTCTTGCGCTTTTCCAGCGACATCGTCGCGCCCGAGGGATTCTGGAAATTCGGGATGGTGTAGATGAAGCGGACGTTTTGGTTCTCTTTGAGCTTCTGCTCTAAAATCTCCATGTTCATGCCGTCCGCTTCGACCGGCACGCCGCGCAGCTGCACGCCGTAGGAGCGGAAGCAGTTGAGCGAGCCGATGAACGACGGCGATTCGCTGATGACAACGTCGCCGAAGTTGCAAAGGGTCTTGGTCGCGAGGTCCATGACCTGCGTCGCGCCCGAGGTGATGATCAGGTCGTCAAAATCGCGCCCGATGTTGTGCTTGTCTTTCATATATTGCTTAACACGTGCGCGAAGCGGCGCATAGCCTTCCGTCACGCCGTATTGCAGGGCGGTGACGGGCGCTTCTTCGAAAATGCGCTTCGAAATGGCGCGCACCTCCTCCACGGGGAACGCCGCGGCATCCGGGTTGCCCGCCGCGAAAGGGATGACCGAGGGGTCGGCGGTGGCTTTTAAAATCTCGCGGATCGCCGACGGCTGCAGCGAAGAAATGCGTTTGGAAAATGTATATTCCATGAGAACACTCCCTTTTCAAAATCAACAGCTATTGTAGCACACTGCGCAAAAAAGCGCAACCGTTCGGTATAACTGCGAAAGCGAATACGCGCACAGAAAACGGGGCATACTGCTTTCGGAGGTGTCCCGTATGGAAAACCGTGAACCGAGAAAAACAAGGAAAAGGAAAAAGCTGACGCGGCGCGCCGCAGTGCTGTATCTCACACTGGCGGTCTGTGTTTTGGGCGTAGGCGTTGCCGCGCGAACAGCGATGAATTTCCAGATGAAGCCGCAAAGCGACGAAGCCGAGACGACCGAAGCACAGACCGAGGCGCAGACGGTGCGCTTTTCCGCAGAGGAGCTGACCGCACCGGCATTCCCCGACAGCGGCAGTAATACCGAAACGCCCGAAGAGACGGGCGGCGTCTATGTGCCCGAGGAGGAAGAAGGTCTCGCGGTCGCCGCGCAGGAGGACGGCATCGAGCGTGCGGCATCGTTTGTCACGCCGCTGGACGGCGACAGGGATAAGGGCTTTTCTAACGGCGAAATGGTGCAGTCCGCGACCATGGGCGACTGGCGTGTGCACAACGGCGTGGATTTCCGCGGCGCAGTGGGCGACCCCGTGAAGGCGATCAACAACGGGGTGGTCAAGGCGGTGTATGACGACGTGCTGTGGGGCACGGTCGTGGAGATCGACCACGGCGACGGGCTGATCGCGAAATACTGCGGGCTCGGTAAGGGCAGCACCGTGGAAGTCGGCGCGAGGGTCAGTGTCAACGACAAGGTCGGGAATCTCGGCACGATCCCCATTGAAGCCGCAGACGAAACGCATTTGCATTTGGAACTGTGGCAGGACGATGCGGCGATTGACCCGATGACGGCGCTTGGATAAATTTTCGTTGCCGGATTCCGGACGTCGGACATGGAATTGGCAGGTTTTTGCAAGCCGCGGCGACAAAGTAAGCCAACCATACCCCGCGTAGTGGCAGGCTTCCATGCCTGCCTAGGGTATGTATAGGTTTCCAAACAACCTGCGGCTATACCGAAAACTTGATTCTTTCTGTTGTAGGGGCGGGTCTCTGCGCAGCCGCGGCAAGGCGTGAAACCTGCCCGCACCGCATCTGATATCTGATTTCTATTTTCTGACATCTGAGCGGAGCCCCGCCCCTACGACTACAGATTTTATTGTTCCTGCGTAGCCGCAAGTCTTTTCTTATCATACTCTGCAACGCCATCGTTTACGCTCGCTTTTTTGAATTTTATTTTTGCACAAAACTCGACCCGAACAGGTTCCTGTTCGGGTCGTTCGCGTAATATTCGATTTTTACAAATCTGTTGATTCGCCTTTTTCCGTTTCCTTTGCGGCGAGGCCCAATTCGGCAAGCTGCATTTCGTCCACGGGAGAGGGGCATTCGGTCATGGGCTCGGAGGCGTTCTGCACCTTCGGGAACGCGACCACATCGCGCAGGCTCGCGCAGCCCAAAAGCTGCATGCAAAGGCGGTCGAGCCCGATGCCCATGCCGCCGTGCGGAGGCGCGCCGAAGCGGAATGCGTCGAGAAGGAAGCCGAATTTTTCCTTTGCCTCTTCGTCCGACAGCCCCAAAAGCGAGAAGATGCGGCTTTGCAGCTGCGGGTCCGTGATCCGGATGGAGCCGCTTGAAAGCTCGATGCCGTTGAGCACGAGGTCATACGCCTTGGCGCGCACGCGCGCCTTGTCGGTCTCGAGATAGGCAAGACATTCATCCATGGGCGCGGTAAAGGGGTGGTGCATTGCCACATATTCGCCCGTTTCCGCGTCGTACTCAAAGAAAGGGAACTCCGTGATCCAAAGCAGGTCGAAGCGGTCTTTCGGCACAAGGTCGAGCTTTGCGGCGACCTCCTGGCGCAGCGCGCCGAGGACGGAGAGCGCAAGGGCTTCGTTCGCGTCGGCGACGATCAGCAGCGCGTCGCCCGTTTCGGCGTCCATTCTGTTGCAGAGCGCCTGCATTTGCTCGGTAGTTAAAAACTTGCTAAACGACGCCGCCGTGCCGTCTGCGTTCAGCCGCGCCCAGGCAAGGCCCTTTGCGCCGATGCCGCGCACGAACTCGGTGAGCTTGTCCATCTCCTTGCGCGAAAGCTTGGACGCCGCACCCTTGACATTGATGCCGCGCACGGTGCCGCCCGCTTCCACTGCGGCGCGGAACACGGCAAACTCCGTTTCGCGCGCGATGTCGGTCAAATCCACCAGCTCCAACCCGTAACGGGTATCGGGCTTGTCCGAGCCGTAGCGCTCCATCGCCTCGCGGTAGGTAAGCCGCGGCAGCGGGGTCGTGAGTTCGATCCCGAGCATCTCGCGGAACACGCGGCGCATATACCCTTCGCCGATCTCCAGCACGTCCTCCATATCGACAAAGGACATTTCGAGGTCGATCTGCGTGAATTCCGGCTGGCGGTCGGCACGCAGGTCCTCGTCGCGGAAGCAGCGCGCGATCTGCATATAGCGGTCGAAGCCCGCCACCATGGAAAGCTGCTTGTAAAGCTGCGGCGACTGCGGCAGGGCGTAAAAGCTGCCCTTATGAAGCCGCGAGGGCACGAGGAAATCGCGCGCGCCCTCCGGCGTAGAACGGATAAGCATCGGCGTTTCGATCTCGATAAACCCGTTTTCGTCAAAATAATCGCGCGTGATCTTTGTAAGCCGATGGCGCATCAGAATATTTTTCTGCAAGTCGGGGCGGCGCAGGTCAAGATAGCGGTATTTTAAGCGCGTGAGCTCCGCCGTCTGCGAGTTTTCGACAATTTCGAAAGGCGGCGTGTCGCTGAGCCCCAAAATGCGAATCTCGGAGACCTCCAATTCCACGTCGCCCGTGGGGATCTCGCTGTTTTTCGCCGCGCGCTCACGCAAAACGCCCTTTGCCGCGACGACGTATTCCGAGCGAAGCGTCCCCGCCTTTTCCATGACGGCAGGGTCTGTGCTTTCCGTAAAGGCAAGCTGTAAGATCCCCGTGCGGTCGCGCAGGTCGACGAAGATGAGCGCACCCAAGTCCCGCTGCTTCTGCACCCAGCCGCACACGGTCACCTCGCGCCCGATGTCGGACGCGCGAAGCGTCCCGCAGTAGTCCGTCCGTTTGATCCCTTGCATCGTATCCATCAGTTTTGCACGCCCCCTAAAATCGTCGAAATATCCGCCTCGTCCAGATCCGATGTGTCTAAGGCGGCGAGCGCCTCGCGAAGGACGATGGATTGGAACGCGCCGACGAAATCGTCTAAGCCAAGCCCGGTCTGCGTGCCGTCACGCATATTCTTAAGGTTGACACGGCGGCTCTCCAGCTCCGCGTCGCCGAGCACAACGGTGTATGCCGCGCCGATCTTATCGGCATATTTCATCTGCGCTTTAAGCCCTCTGCCGACGGTGTCGAACTGTGCGGAAAGGCCTTCTTCGCGAAGCTGTTCGGCAAGGGCGGCGGCCTTCAGCCCGGCTTCTTCGCCCATGGAGACCAGATAGACGTCACATTTCTTCGGCTCGGGGAACGGCACGCCCTGCGCTTCCATCAAGAGAAGCAGACGTTCGATCCCCATCCCGAAGCCGCACGCGGGCATCGGCTTGCCGCCGAGCTCCTCCAAAAGCCCGTCGTACCGCCCGCCGCCGCAGACCGTACCCTGCGCGCCGATCTCACTCGAAACAAATTCAAATACCGTGCGCGTGTAGTAGTCCAAGCCCCGCACAATGGTCGGGTTGACGGTGAATGCAATGTCCATCGCCTGCAAATACTTCTGCACCGCGTCAAAGTGGGCGCGGCAGTCGTCGCACAAATAGTCGAGGATCTTCGGTGCGCCGGCGGCGATTTCGGAGCAGACGGGGCTTTTGCAGTCGAGGATACGCATGGGGTTGCGTTCGAGCCTCGATTTGCAGGTATCGCAAAGCTGCTCGCGGTAGCTCTCAAAATAGGCTTTGAGCGCCTCTTGGAATTTCTTCCTGCATTCCGGGCAGCCGATGGAGTTGATCTCGAGCGTCAGGTTTTGCACGCCGAGATAGCGGAACACCGCGTGCGCGAGGGAGATGATCTCTGCGTCCGCTGCGGGCGTGCCCGCGCCGAAGGATTCCACGCCGAACTGGTGGAATTCGCGCAATCTGCCCGCCTGCGGCTTTTCGTAGCGGTAGCAGGAGGTCAGATAGTAGATCTTCTGCGGCAGGGCGTCGTTAAAAAGCCCGTGCTCTAAAAACGCGCGCGCCGCGCCCGCCGTGCCCTCGGGGCGCAGGGTGATGGAGCGCCCGCCCTTGTCTTCAAAGGTATACATTTCCTTTTGCACGACGTCGGTCGTTTCGCCGACCGAGCGTTGGAACAGCTCGGTGTGCTCAAAAACGGGCGTGCGCATTTCTAAAAAGCCGTAATTTTCGGCGATCTCGCGCACAGCTGCTTCGATATACTGGGTTTTGCAGCTCTCTTTCGGGAGCAGGTCGAGCGTCCCTTTGATCGCGTTGGTGATAAGTGCCATAGTCGTTCTTCCTTACATGGGATAGAAGCGCCCCCTCCCTTGGGAGGGGGACGCCTTGTATTCCGGGTTTATTTTGGGTTGACGATGTCGCGCCAATCAAGGTCGCCGCGCTCGAGCGAATGAATGATCGCTTCGGCGGTGGCGATATTGGTCGCCACAGGGATGTTGTGCACATCGCAAAGGCGCAGCAGGTTATTCTCCTTGGGTTCGTGGGGCTTGGGGTTCAAGGGGTCACGGAAAATCAAAAGCAAATCGATCTCGTTGCAGGCAATGCGCGCGCCGATCTGCTGATCGCCGCCCTGCGAGCCGTTAAGAAAGCGTGTGATCTTTAAGCCTGTCGCTTCCGCGATCAGCTTGCCCGTCGTACCGGTCGCGCAGAGGTTGTGGCGGGACAGGATCCCGCAGTAGGCGATGCAGAACTGCGTAAGCAATTCTTTTTTGGAATCGTGCGCCATCAGGGCAATGTTCATAGCGTTCCTCTCTTTCACAAAAATTCAAGACACAAAACCCGCGTTTGCCGGGGAAATGCCGTCAACCGCGGTCCGAAACAATACACCGTTATATAGCATACCAAACTTTTGCCGAAATTTCAACTGCTGTTTAGCGTTTTTTTACAAAATTTTTCAAATTCGTGCAAATCGGGGGCGAAGCAGGGGGCAGCTTTCAGAAATCAGAAGGCAGCTTTCAGAAATCAGAAGTTAGAAAACAGCGGACAGAAGGTGCATAGGAAGGTTTCATTGAAGCTGTATGTTTGCAGAAACTTTCGGCTGCGAAAGCAAATAAATTTCTGCTTAAACCTGTAGGGGCGGGCGGAACAGAGCACAGAAGTCAGAGCTTAGACAGCAGATGCGGAAGATTCAAATTTTTGCGAAGCCACAGCTGTACAGCATTCCAAATTTTCGCAGTCGTAGGGGCGGGTGATTCCCCTGTTAGGGGAAATGTCCGCGTAAGCGGACAAAAGGGTGCCGCGTTCGGAGGATTTCTGTGCCCGCCCGCAGGAAAGTTGGATTTTATAATCGGTTTCGGCGAAAAACAGATTTACGGTTTTCATAACAGACGCAAGTCGTTTTGCTTTCGCACATTGCTCGGGCGGGCACTTAAGCCCCACCCCTACAAGAGGTGCTTTTTTCCTTTTCTACACAGCCGCGGCAATGCGTGAAATCCACCTGCCCCACGTCTAACATCTAATATCTAACGTCTAAAATCTAAAACGGCCAGCCGCAAGGGCTGTCCCTATGGATTACGCGTTCCGCGGCTTCACACAAAACTTCCCTGTCCCGCGTCCAGTATCTAGCATCCAGCATCTAACATCTGACTTTCTTCACCTTGAACTCCACGTCCTCGCCCAAAAGGCGGGCGGCGACGCGTGCGAACGCTTCGCGGGTGGACGCAAGCGGGCGGTCGCCCTCGGCAAGGCGCTTGAGGTGCGGGTCGTCGGGGATCGCGCCGATAAGACGCATCCCGCTTTGCGTGACCGCACTGTCCGGCGACAGGCACTCGTGTGCGCGAAGCTGAAAATAATCAAACCGGTTGAGCAGCAGGCGCACCTCCTGCTCGGGGATGTGCGCAAACAAAAGCGCGCCGAGCGCCGATGCGGCACGCACGCAGACCGCATCGGGGGTAGCGACTGCCACCGCCGCGTTCGAAACGCTGCAAAGCGTCGGCACAAAGCCCGCAAGCCCTGCCGGCGCGTCCAGCAGGCAGAAATCAAAATCCTTTTCCACTGCGCCGAGCACGGCGGAAAAAGCAGTTTCGTCCGGCAATGCCGCATCCGCCGGCGGCGGCAGCATGAGCCCCAGCCGCCCGTCCTCGGTTTTCAGCAGCGCGTCGGACGGCGCACAAACACTTTCAGCGGCGTCCAGCCAAGTGTATACCGCCTCGGCGCCGAGACCCGTCAGCAGGTCGAGCGTGCGCAGCCCCGCGTCGCAGTCGATGAGCAGTACCCTTTGCCCGCGTGCCGTCAGGGCATGTGCCAGGCACACGGCGGTGGTAGACTTCCCCGCGCCGCCCTTGCCGGAGCAGATCAGGATGCGTTTCGCCATTTTCCGTTCCCCTTTCCGGTTCAGCCGAGCACGCTGTTGTAGCCCTGCTCGGTATCCAGCTGTGTCTCGGCGGCAAAATAGGCTTCGTAGATCTGTGCGACGAGCGTGGCCGTCGCCGTACCGCTGTTTAGGTTTTCGATTGCCACGGCGACGGCGATTTCGGGGTCTTCATACGGCGCAAAAGAGATCATAAAGCCGTTTAAGCCTTCGACAATGTCGCCGTCTACCTTTGCTTTGGATTCCGCCGTACCACTCTTCGCGGCGACCGCTACGGGAAGGTTGCGCAGCGCCGAAACGCGTGCGCCGTAGCGGCGCATACCCTCGCGCACAATGCGCAGGGTGTTGTCGGACACGTTCAGTTCCTGCGCGACTGTGCCGGTGTTTTCGAGGATCGTCTCGGAATAGTCGGCAGTCTTGATGCTTTTCACGAAATGTGCCTGATAGCGCGTCCCCGTGGCAAGCGCAGCGGCGTAGTTCGCAAGCTGGATGGGCGTGAACAGGTTGTCGGACTGCCCGATCGCCGCCTGCACGGTATCGCCGGGGTACCAGGTGCCGCCGTGGGATTCGCGGTATTCGATGCTGGCGAGCACGCCCGTGGATTCGCCCACCTCCACGCCGGTCTTCTGCCCGAGCCCGAAGCGCGAGCAGTATTCGTTCATGCGCTCGATCCCCAAAAGCCTGCCCGTCTCATAGAAAAAGATGTTGCAGGACTGGTTGAGCGCCTCTTTGACGTCAATGTTGCCGTGATAACCGGTGCAGCGGAAGACGGTATCCGTGAAATAGGTATAGTACCGCGTGCAGCGGAAGGTGGAGGTCTCGGTGATGACGCCCTCCTCTAAGCCCGCAACAGCGATAGCAGGCTTCATCGTGGAGCCGGGCGCGTAGGTCGAAAGCAGCGCGCGGTTCCACAGCGGCGAATCCGTATCTGCCGCAAGCGCCGCGTAATTGTCGTAATAGGTCGAAAGGTCATAGCTCGGGTAGGTCGCGCAGGCGAGCACGCCGCCCGTTTTCACGTCGAGGACGACCGCGGAGCCGACCGCAGGGATGGCTTCCTTGTCACGGTACTCCTCCACAAATGCCGCAAGCGCGTCCTGCACCTGCTTTTGGAAGCCTGAATCGATCGTCAGGATCACGGCGTCGCCCGCTTCGGGTGCTGTGGTGATCTCGGAGGTCTTGTTGCCGTCGGCGTCGGTCGTTGTGGTCATAACGCCGTTCGTCCCGCGCAGATACTCCTCCATGGCGCTTTCAATGCCGAATTTACCGATGGTGTCGTCCATGGCGTAGGCGCGTAAGGACAGGGTCTGCCTCTCGGCGTCGGTCAGCGACTCGTCGGCGGACGCCGTTTTGTATTCTTCGGAAAGCGACGCATATTCCTCCGCGTCGAGCGCCCCCGTCACCCCGATGATGTGCGGGGCAATGGTGCCGTCCGTGTAGCTGCGGCGCGTCGTGACTTCAACATCCACGCCGACATACGTCGCGCTGTTTTCCTTGATAATCGCGGCGACCTCGGTCGAGACCTCGTCCGCGAAGGTGAAAGGGTTCACCGCCGAGAACGAGATGCGCTTGAGCGAATAGCACACGGAGCCGATCTTACGCGCCGTCTGCGGATCGTAATCCTGTAATTTGAATTTCTCAACCAGCGCGTCAAAGCAGTTTTGCGCTGTGGCATAAGAGTTCAAATGCAGCACATCGCGCGATTTCAAAAACGCGATATCGGAATCGGCGTTTTCCTTATATCGGATGTTGCCGTTCGCATCAAATTCCAGCGGCAGGTCGTCGTTCCATTCTACGCCGTGTTCCTCGCACAGCGCGATGAGCGCCGCCAGGATCTCGTTGCGCCGTTCCTGCTCGGCGGTCGGCGGGAAATATGAGGCGTTGAGCACGATCGTGTTGACCTGTTCGTTCGTGACAAGCGGTACGCCGTTGCAGTCGAGGATCTCGCCGCGCGCCGCCTCGATGGTGCTGTTCACGGAATTGAGCGCGACGCCGTCGGTGGAATACTCGCCGGCGTTGACGACCTGCACGCGGAACAGCTCCACTAAGAACACGGAGAAAAACAGCGCGATGGCAACCAAAAACGCCATAGTGCGCAGCCGCAGGCTTTTTTCTTTCATGGGGACTCCTTTTCAGCTTCTGCCGGGAAACTACTCCGGCACGCGCGTGCGGCGCATACCTTCGCGCACGAGCAGATAAAACAGAGGGGTAAACAAAACGGAAAACACGGCCGCGGGCAGGTAGTAGCGGACATACAGCCAGCCGGCGCTGTCCACGCCCTCGGCGACCACAAAAAAGATCACATACAAAGATACATACAAAACGTGCGCGAGCACCGACAGCAGCATGGCGGTGATCAGGTTGTTGCGCATGATCGTGTTGATGAGGATGCCGCACGCCGCGCCGATAAGCATAAATAACAGCGCATGGAACCCGTCGCCCAGGGGCGAGACGCTGTCCCAAAGGATGCCTGCAAACGCACCGAACAGCGCGCCTGCGATCTCGCGCTCAAAAAGCCCCAAACAGACCGTCAGCGACAAAAGGAAAAACGGCCGTACGCCGAACACCGACGGGAACGCGCCGGGCGTGTTTTGCAGCAGGTGCGCGCCTAAGATCAGCAGCGCGAAGATCGCGCGGCGCAATAGCAAAATCCTTGTCCGCTTACGCATCGCCTTTCCCCTCAAAATCCGTGATGACAAAGGCGTCCTGCACCTCGCCGATGTCTACACCGGGCCGGATCTCGGCACAGTAGGAGACGTCGCCTTCCTCCTGATACACCTGCGTAACCGTGCCGATAATGAGGTTGCGCGGGAACACGCCGCCCACGCCGGAGGTGCAGACGATCCCGCCCGGGGCGACCGTTGTGCTCTGTGACAGCCCCGTGAGCTTCACCAGCCCTTCGGCGGCAAGCGCAGAGGTCGTTTCGGTATAGCCCGTCTCGCCCGTGTGGATCTCATATGCAGCAGCGCTGACCTTCGGGTCGCAGATCGACAGCACTACACAGGTGGTGGGGGCGACCTCGGACACGATGCCGATCAGATATTCGCCGCTGATGACCGGGTCACCGACGGAAACGCCGTCGGTCTCACCGCAGCTTAAAGTAAACGAGCCGAACACATCGGCGGCGTCGCGCCCGATGAGCGTACCCGCGACGAATTGGAAGTCGGGATTCTCCTCTTTGACCCCAAGGAAGTTTTCATAGCTTTCTACCCGGCGCTGCAGTTCCTCATAGTCCACAAGCATCCCCTGGTATTCGGCGATCTGGCTTTCGAGCTCCTCTACGCGGTCGCGGTACGCGCCCGCCGAAACAAAGCCGCCCGCCGCGTCGCCCACCTTGTCCGCTATGTAGGTGCAGGCGCGCTCCAAAGGTGAGAGCACCGTGCTCACCGCAGACGTCAGCACGGAAGTGCCGCCGGAAAACGCCGCCGCGGCAATCACGCACGCGAGCAGCACCACGGCTACGGTCAGCAAAACTTTGAATGCGGTGGATTTGAAAAAGTTACGCATAGTTCTCCTTTGGGCAGACACACAAAAAGGCAGAGGGCGGGGGGTAGATTTCAGAGATCGGCGGTCAGAAGCAAGACGGGCGGGTTTCCGCTTGGGCTTTTACCGCCTGCTATTCGCCGGTTTTTTCTCTCCCCCAGGCTTGCTTCGCTCGCCTTCCCCCTCGTCAGAGGGGGAAACGCTTGACCGAAAGTTTGCTGAAACCCTTTCCTCCCTCTGAGGAGGGAGGTGGCACGGCGGAACGTCGTGACGGAGGGAGAGCCCCAAGCGGCACCCTTTTGTCGCTTCGCGACATTTCCTCTGACAGGGGAATCACCCGCCCCTACAGGATTGTACTGATTTTTTATTGCCTTCGCAGCCGAAAGGTTGTACAAACACGCGGTTTTGATAGAACCGACCGCACCGATTCTGACTTCTGCCTTTTAACTTCTAATTTCTGAAAGCTGCCCGCTGAAATCTGATTTTTTCTTAATCGTAGTTCCGTTTGCCGGTCACGGCGAGCACGGCGTCGTTCTCCAGACACTTGCCGCAGCCGTCCACCACGCAGTCCAGCGGATTTTCCGCGACGTGCACGGGGATCTTCGTCTCAATGGAGATCAGCTTGTCGAGCCCGCGCAGCAGCGCGCCGCCGCCCGTGAGCATGATGCCGCGGTCGATGATGTCGGCGGAAAGCTCGGGCGGGGTCTTCTCGAGCGTCGAACGGATGGTGTCAAGGATCTGGTTGACCGGGTCGGAAAGCGCCTCGCGCACCTCTTCGGAGGTGATCTCAATGTTCTTCGGCAGGCCGTCGAGCAGATTTCTGCCCTTGACGTCCATGGCGCCCTCGCCGTCGTAGGGGTAAGCAGAGCCGATCTTGATCTTGATATCCTCCGCCGTGCGCTCGCCGATGAGCAGGTTGTGCTTTTTGCGGATGTAAGCGATGATGGCTTCGTCAAAATTGTCGCCCGCCACGCGCGCGGACTGCGCGGTAACGATGTCGCCGAACGAAATGACCGCGACCTCGCTGGTACCGCCGCCGATGTCCACGACCATGGAGCCGACTGCTTCGGAAACGGGCAGCCCCGCGCCGATCGCTGCCGCCATGGGTTCTTCGATGAGGCTGACATACTTCGCGCCCGCCGAACGCGCCGCGTCATGCACCGCCTTGCGCTCTACTTCGGTAACGCCCGAGGGGATGCAGATGAGCACGCGCGCTTTCGAAAACGGGGATTTGTTGATCGCCATGCGGATGAATTCCTTGAGCATGTCCGAGGTGATCTCAAAGTCAGCGATAACGCCGTCCTTCAAGGGGCGTACCGCCGTGATGGAACCGGGCGTTCTGCCGATCATCTGCTTCGCTTTGTCGCCGACGGCGACGACCTTCTGCGGGTAGGCGCTCACGTCCACCGCAACGACCGAGGGCTCACGGATCACAATGCCCTTGCCTTTAACGAAAACAAGGGTATTGGCGGTGCCGAGGTCGATCCCAATATCCTGTGAAAACAACATAGGACTCTTCCTTTCTTTCCAAGCGCAGTGCGCGCAATTTTCCAATATGTAGTTATTATAACCCACGCCTTAAAAATTCTCAACCGCCAAATCGTTAAAACTTTCTGAATTCTGTCGTAATTTTTTTGTAAAAGTCCGCGCGATTTTAGATGCTGGATGCTGGACGCTGGATGTGCGCGCCGGCGGGCAGAGGACAGACGGCAGAGTGCAGAGGCGGCATGGTAGATTTATTCGAAGCCGTAGCTGCACAGAATACCGAAAAATCGATCAAACGCGTAGTGGCAGGCTTCCATGCCTGCCAAAGGGTGGTCGAAAAACGGAACTACTTTCTGCTGTCTCGAAAATTTCCTGTCCCTTTTCTCGGAAAATGAAAACAAAATTCTACTCTTTCCGGCAGGCGTGGAAGCCTGCCACTACGCGGAAACATTTCATTCATCATAGACATGGGTTATTATTTTGCCCGCCTCTGCTTAGGCAGAGCCTTTCGATTTACGGCGAACCCGCAGCTTTGCGCAACCCCCGCCCCATCCCGCTTCTGACTTCTAACCTCGGCCATCTGATATATAAAAAGCCGAGGCGTACGCCCCGGCTTTTTGCTCCCGCTGTCTATTTTTCTTCGAAAAACGCCTTGCACGCGCGGTAGGTCATGAACACGTCGAGCTTCGAGACGATCTCGAACGGCGCGTGCATGGAAAGCACCGGCACGCCGATGTCCACGACATCAATATCCATGCCTGCCAAGAACATCGCGACCGTGCCGCCGCCGCCCGCGTCCACCTTGCCGAGCTCTGCGCACTGCCAAACGACGCCGTTTTCATCCAGCATGCGGCGCACAGCCGCCATATATTCCGCAGACGCATCCGACGTGCCGCTTTTGCCGCGTGCGCCGGAGTACTTCATGAACGCGGCGCCCCCGTTTAGGAACGCGGCGTTGTTGCGTTCGCAGACGTCCGGATAGGTCGGGTCGAATGCTGCCGTCACGTCCGCCGAAAGGCTTTTCGTATGGTGCAGCGCCGTGCGGACGTTTTCGCCGCGCGCTAAGCACAGATCCGTGATGAAGTGCTCCAGATACGCGGAATTAAGCCCCGTATTGCCCTCCGAACCGATCTCCTCCTTGTCCGTGAGCACGGTCACCGCCGTGTAAGCAGGCGTGCCCTCCAGCGCAAAGATCGCCTCGGCCGCCGGGTAGGCGCACACGCGGTCGTCGTGGCCGTAGGAACCGATCATGCTGCGGTCAAAGCCGATGTCGCACGCTTGAAACGCCGGGACGATTTCAAGCTCCGCACTTAAGAAATCGCTTTCCGTCACGCCGTATTTTTCAAACAGGATGTTCAGAATATTCAGCTTGACCTGATCGCTGCTCTCGTCGGCGGAAAACGGGCGGCTGCCCACGAGCACGTTGAGCTCCTCGCCGCGCACGCCGTCGGCGAGCGTGCGCTTCATCTGCTCGTTCGCCAGGTGCGGCAGCAGGTCCGTTACCGCAAAACGCGGTTCATCCGCTTCTTCGCCGACGCGCACCTCTATCTTTTCGCCGTCCTTTTTGACGAGCACGCCGTGCAGCGCAAGCGGCAGGCACGTCCACTGGTATTTCTTGATGCCGCCGTAATAATGCGTTTTGAAAAGCGCCAAGCCGGCGTCCTCGTAAAGCGGGCTGGGCTTTAAGTCAAGCCGCGGCGAGTCGATGTGCGCCGCCGTCAGCCGCAGGCCCGCTTCGAGCGGCTTTTCGCCGATCACCGCAAGGATGATCGCCTTGCCGCGATTGTTGTAATAGACCTTGTCGCCCGCGGTATACGCCTTTTTCGGGTCGAATTCGGCGAAGCCGTGCGCCTTCGCGCGCACCTCCATGAACGACGCCGCTTCACGCTCGGTCTTGGCGCGGTTGAGGAAATCCTTGTACCCTTCGCAGAATGCGTCCGCTTCGGCGATCTCGGGTTGCGTCAGCTTTTTCGCCGCATTTTCCCGCTTGTGAAACAGCTTTTCCTTAAGCTCGTCCGCCTTGCTTTTTTCTTCAGCCATTGCTGTCCAGCTCCTCTTTGTAAAGATTTTGATATATGCGCATCGCCCTTTGCACCTTGTAGACATAGTGGTTAGTGGCGCTTGTGGGGATGACGTCAAGCGTTTTGCCGTCCGCAGAATAGCGCGTATCGGAAAGCCAGTTGTTTACCTGCCCGCGCCCTGCATGGTAGGCGGCGACTGCGGTGGGGATGTCGCCGTTGAATTCTGTCAGCAGCAGATCCAAAAACACTGCCGCGTAGCGGATAGCGGTCTCGGGCTCATAGAGCGCCTCGGTCGGGAGCGTCTCATCCGTGCGCGTTTGCAGCCATTCGAACGTCTCGGGCGTGATCTGTGCGATGCCGAGCGCCCCGGCATGGGATTCGGCATTCGGGTCAAAGCCGCTTTCGGTATGCAGCACGGCGTACAGCAGCGCGCGCGGCACGTCGTATTCGTCCGCCGCCGCTTCGACCTCCATCGTATATTCCAGTGGGAACACGGCGCGAAATACCGCACGCCCGCCGAGGAAGACGACCGAGCCGATCACGAGCACAAAGCATAAAGTCAGTGCCGCAAGCTTGCCTGCGGCAATGCGTTTTCGTCTGTTTTTCATAGCGGGAACACCCTTCCGATCTCCTCTGCAAGCGTATAAGGCGGGTAGTTGCGGATGACCGCGTCGCACCGCGCACAAAACCAAGCTTCCGAATGCTGGGCGCGGATGCGCCGCAGCGCGTCTTCTTCGGAAAGTCCGTCTCGCTCCAAAATGCGCGCGAGCCGCACGCTTTCGGGCGCGACAACGGCAACGGTACGCGCGCAGAGCGCGTCCTCGCCGCTTTCAAACAGAGCGATCGCGTCGAGCAGAACAACCGGGACGCGAGCGCGCTCGAATTCAGCCAGACGTCCGCGCACGGCCTCGGTCACGGCGGGGTGGACGATCCGGTTGAGTGTTTCGGTCGCCTCGGGCGAAGCAAAAGCCGCCTTGGCGAGCGCGGCGCGGTCGACTTCTCCGCTTGTAGTTAAAATCCGACTGCCGAATGCCGCCTGCAATTTTTCGAGCAGCGGAGAACGGGGCGTATACAGAGATTTTGCCACGCGGTCGGCATCAATATGCGCCCAGCCGCGCGCGCAAAGCATTTTGCACACGGTGCTTTTGCCCGCGCCGGTTTGCCCGGTGATGCCGATGACCTGCATAGCAAAGCGCCTCCATTTTAGATATTAGATGTTAGATGCTGGATTCTGGATGTGGGGTTGGGCAGATTCTGCGAAGCCGAAAATTTGTACAAACCGTAGGGACAGCCCGATGTGAGATATTAGAAGTTAGACGCGGTGCAGGGAAGGATTGTGCAATGCCGCAGCTGCGCGGAAAACCAGCTTGCCGCACTTCTAGCGTCTAGAATCTAATATCCAGCATCCAGAACCGCACAATCCATCGCCCCGACGCGCACGCACGAGGTCACGGGGCTTTCGTGCAACCGTTCGCGGGCGAAATGCCAGTTTTCGTGCAGGTTGTAAACGATGTCGTGCTCGTTACGGTTGGCGATGACCAGAATCGCGCCGTCCGTGCTTTCGCGCGTATAGGCGACGCAGCCGAGCACGGCGGAGACAAAGCGCATCTCGCCGTCGCGCAAGGCAGGCAGCGCATGCCGCAAAGCGCCGAGCTTTTTGTAGAACGCCAAAAGCCCCTGATTTTCGCGCCCCCACGGGTAATACCCGCGGTTGAACGGGTCCTTATAACCCTGCATGCCGGCCTCGTCGCCGTAATAGACGCAGGGCACGCCGGGCAGGGTGTATTGCAGCACCGCCGCGAGCTTTAACAGCTGCACGCCTTTTTGATACGCTTCGTCGGAAAGCGTTTGCTGCGCCTGCCACGCGCGGTCGTGGAACCGTGCGCTCTCGCCGGCAAGGCGCGTAACCGCGCGCTCGGTGTCGTGCGTGCCGATGTGGTTCATCAAAACGTCGAGAACGGGTTTCGGATAATGCTCTAAGATCGGCGTAACCGCACGCTGAAAAGCCTCGGCTGCCCCGCCGCGCGCAAATTCGAGCACCGCTTCGGCAAAGGGATAGTTCATCACGCTGTCGAGCTGCCCGCCGAGCAGATACCGCCGCCGCACGCCGTATGCCCATTTGGTCGTGGCGTCCTCCCAGACCTCGCCGAGTACGAGCGCGTCCGGCTTTTCCGCCTTGGCGGCTTTTGTAAGCGCGTCTAAAAACGCATCGGGCAGCTCGTCGGCGACATCCAGCCGCCAGCCCGCAGCGCCCGCGCGCAGCCAGCGGCGCACGATACCGTCTCGCCCTGTGATGAAATCGAGGTATGCGGGGCTTTCCTCGTTGACCTCGGGGAGCGTTTCAAAGCCCCACCAGCTTTTGTATTTGTCCGGGTATTCCGAAAAGGTATACCACGGATAATAAGGAGATGCCTTCGAATTGTAGGCGCCGAGCGTCGGGTAGCGGTTCTCGCGGTTGAAATAGCGGCTGTCGGAGCCCGTGTGCGAGAACACGCCGTCCAACACCACGCGGATGCCGTATTTTTCCGCTTCGGCGCAAAGGGATCTGAAATCCGCTTCGGTGCCCAAAAGCGGGTCGATCTTTTCGTAATCCGCCGTGTTGTAGCGGTGGTTGGAATGCGCTTCGAAAATGGGGTTCAGATACAGGCACGTCACCCCGAGGCTTTTCAGATACGGCAGCTTTTCGCGGATTCCCGCAAGGTCGCCGCCGAAATAGTCGTTGTTGCGTACTTCGCCCGTTTCGTCGGGCTTCCAGTACGGCGGGTTTTCGGTGTCCGTGCGCAGGATACGGTCATCGGGCACGTCCGTCTTTTTTTTGCCGGAATTATAAAACCGGTCGGGGAAGATCTGATAAAAGATGCCGCCCTTGAGCCAGTCGGGCGTGCGAAGATTTTTGTCATAGACGGTCAGCTGCCAGCTTTGGCGCGCGCCGGCGCTCGGAAGCGCCCCGATGCCGTCGCCGCTGTGGAACACGGACCCGCGCCCCCAGGAGGAGTCGTAGTCGAAGTGGTAAAAATATAAGCCCTTTTCCGGCACAGAGAGCTCGATATCCCAGATTTCTTTATCGTCGCCGTCCATGCCCGCCCAGTACATCGGGTGATCCGCCGTCTCGCCGCCGTCTCGCTGTAAAACAAAGTGCGCGCCGGTCGCGCCGAACGCGCGCGGCAAAATCAGGCGCAGCCGAAACGGTCTGTCCGTTTCGACGGCGCCCGGCACGCTTTTATAAAACGCATCGGCGGGATTGTAAGGGATCCAATTCATAGGCAAAAATCATTCTTTCTGAAACGCGGGTTTGGGGGTAGGGCGGGGGCTTGCCCCCGCCGTTTAACTTTGTGAAAATCCATTTCTGTGCCGTGTTTCCATAACGGCAGACGTTATTCTACCGAAACCGTAACCTCATCGCGGCGGGAGCAAGCCCCCGCCCTACGGTTTGTGCGTTCTTTTGGAAAAGGATTTTCGTGCGCAGCCCGCCGTTTGCGGACAACGCATTTTTATATCCCGAGCTCTTTGATCTTCTCCCGCAGGGCGCAGAAATCGGAAAGGGCGTCCGGCTTTTGCGCGGGGTTGCGCAGCAGTGCCGCAGGATGGTAGGTGCCCATGAGCAGCGTGCCGTTGCGCTCGTAAAACACGCCGTGCTCTTTCGTGACACGGAAGTCGGGGCGGATGATGTACTGCGCCGCGATGCGCCCTAAACACACGATAATCTTCGGGCGCAGAAGCTTTACCTGCTCGCGCAGCCACGGCGTGCACGCCGTCTGTTCCTCCTCGCGCGGGTCGCGGTTTTTCGGCGGGCGGCACTTAACGATGTTCGCGATATAGATATTTTCGTCGCGCGAAAGATCGATATGCGCAAGGTATTTGTCCAGAAGCTGCCCGCCGCGCCCGACGAACGGCTCGCCCTGCAAATCCTCATTTTCGCCCGGCCCTTCGCCGATGAACATGACCTTCGCATCTGTTTTGCCCACGCCGAACACAACGTTGCGCCGCGTTTCGCACAGCTCGCAGTTGCGGCAGGCGAGGCATTCGGTTTTTAAGGTTTCCCAGGTGTACGGCATGGCGGTTCACCTTTTCAGAATTCAGAGGTTAGACATTAGAGGTCAGAAGCGGTATAGGCGGGTTATTCCCAAAGCCGTGATTACGCAGAATATCAAAAATTTGTTGTCGTAGGGGCGGGTGATTAGATGGAAGGAAAGCATTCGCACAGATTGCCGGCGGTTTTCCTTGCCCCCTCTGACGAGGGGGCTGTCTGCGATAGCAGACTGGGGGAGAGATAAACCTGCGCCCCGTTCTACCTTGTCTCTCCCTCCGACACGCGCAAAGCGCGTGCCACCTCCCTCGTCAGAGGGAGGAAAGGGTTTGTGCAAAAGCTTTCGGTTTTTGCGGATTCCCCCACTGCACATCTGCTCTCAAATATCTAACAGCTGCTCTCTGAACGGCAACCATCCGGCATCTAAGAATCCAGCATCTCGTGCAGGAGCTTCTGCACCTCCTGCGCCGGGGCTTTGCCCTTAAGCGCGCGCATCGCCTGACCCATGATGTAGCCCATGGCCTGCGTTTTGCCGCCCTTATACTCGGAAACGCTCTTTTCGTTCGCCGCGATGACCTCTTCGAGCACGGGGCGCAGCGCAGACAGGTCGGTGATCTGCGCAAGGTTGTTTTCCTTGACATACGTTTCGGGATCGACATCCTGTGCGAACACCTTTTCAAGCACGGTCTTGCCCGTGCCGCGGTTGATCTTGCCCGCTTTCACCATGTTGATGACCGCCGCGAGCTTTTCGGGGGAAAGGGTCATGTCCTCAGGGAGCGTGCCGCTGTCGTTTAAGAGCTTCATGACCTCGCCCATGATCCAGTTCGCCGCATCCTTGGGGCTTTGGCAAAGCTCCACCGTCGCCTCGAACAGCCGCACGAACGCAAGATCGCTCGTGAGGATGGACGTATCGTATTCGGGAAGCCCCAATTTCTCGATATACCGGCGCTTTTTCGCTTCGGGCAGTTCCGGCATTTCCGCTTTCACTTTTTCAATGAACGCGTCCGAAATTTCAATGGGCGGGAGATCCGGCTCGGGGAAATATTTGTAGTCCTGCGCGTCCTCTTTCGAGCGCATGGCGTAGGACACCCCGCGGTTGTCGTCCCAGCGGCGCGTCTCCTGCACGACCTTGCCGCCGTCCTCCAGAATGTCGATCTGGCGGCGCGCCTCGTATTCGATGGCGCGCGCGATGGCGCGGAAGGAGTTTAAGTTCTTCATTTCCGTGCGCGTGCCGAATTCCGCCTGCCCCTTGGGGCGGACGGAAAGGTTCACGTCGGCGCGAAGTGACCCCTCCTGCATTTTGCAGTCGGAAACGCCCGTGAACTGCAGGATCGCGCGCAGCTTTTCGAGGTAGTCCACGACCTCCTCGGCGGAACGGAAATCCGGCTCGGAGACGATCTCCAGAAGCGGCACGCCGCAGCGGTTGTAGTCCACCAGCGTGCAGTCGGAAAATTCGTCGTGCACAAGCTTGCCCGCGTCCTCCTCCATGTGGATCTCATGGATGCCGATCTTTTTCGTGCCGCCGTCCGCCGCCTTGACTTCGATAAAGCCGCCCCGGCAGATGGGCAGGTACAGCTGCGAAATTTGATACGCTTTCGGCAGGTCGGGATAGAAATAGTTTTTGCGGTCGAATTTATTTTTGCGCGTGATCTCGCAGTTCGTTGCAAGACCCGTGCGCACGGCAAATTCCACGACGCGCCGATTAAGAAGCGGGAGCGTACCGGGCATGCCGGAGCAGATCTCGCAGACGTGCGTATTCGGTTCGCCGCCGAATTCGGTGGAGCAGCCGCAGAAAATTTTGGTCTTTGTAGCGAGCTCGGTGTGCACCTCAAGCCCCATGACGATTTCCCATTCCATAGCGACGCCTCCTTATCTTTCCTGCGGGGACTGTTTGTGGAAGTCCGTCGCCTGCTGGAACGCCGCTGCGGCGGACAAAATTTCCGCCTCGCAGAACGGCTTGCCGATAAACTGCATCCCGACAGGCAGCCCCGCCTTGTCAAATCCGCAGGGCAGCGCCATGGAGGGCACGCCCGCGATGTTGATCATGACGGTATAGATGTCGCCGAGATACATTTTTAAGGGGTCTGAAAGGCTTTCGCCTAATTTCAGCGCCGTGGTGGGCGCGACGGGCCCCAAAAGCATGTCGTATTTTTCGAACGCTTCGAAGAACGACTGCTGGATGAGCTTTTTCGCCTTGAGCGCCTTGTTGTAGTATGCGTCGTAATAGCCGGAGCTCAAAACGAAGTTGCCGAGCATGATGCGGCGCTTGACCTCCATGCCGAAGCCCTCGGAACGGGTCTTGACATAGGTTTCCATCAAATTCTCCGCGTGTTCGCTGCGGTAGCCGTATTTGATGCCGTCGTAGCGCGACAGGTTCGAGCACGCCTCGGCGCAGGCGATGATGTAATAGGCGGGCACGGCGTATTTGACGATCGGCATGGGGAAGGTCTCGACTTTAGCGCCGAGTTCCTCACAGGTTTTCGCCGCCGCTTCCACCGCCGCGCGCACTTCCGAAGAGAGCCCTTCGCCGAAATAGTCGGCGGGAAGCCCAATGGTTTTGCCGGCAAGGGAAGCTGTTGTCGCCGCCGTGAAATCAAACTTCGGGTTTTCCATGGACGTGCCGTCCATTTTATCCTTGCCCTCGATCTCCGCGAACAGCGCGGCGCAGTCCGCCGCATCGTGGGCAAGCGGGCCGATCTGGTCAAGCGAGGACGCATACGCCACAAGCCCGTAGCGCGACACCGCGCCGTAGGTGGGCTTTAAGCCCGACACGCCGCAGAACGACGCGGGCTGGCGGATCGAGCCGCCCGTATCCGACCCCAAGGTGATGGGCGCAAGACGCGCCGCGACGGCTGCCGCCGCCCCGCCCGAGGAGCCGCCGGGGACGCGGCTTACATCCCACGGGTTGTGCGTCGGGCCGGTAAAGGACGTTTCGGTGGTACTGCCCATGGCGAACTCGTCCATGTTCAGCTTCCCTAAGGGCACAAGCCCCGCGTCGCGAAGCTTTTGCACGACGGTCGCATCATAGGTCGGCACAAAATTCGAAAGGATCTTGGAAGAGCAGGTCGTTTTGATGCCCTTGGTGCAGATATTATCCTTGATGCCGACGGGCACGCCCGCCAAAGGCGAGGTGTAAGTGCCGTTGTCAATACCCTTTTGCACCTCGTCCGCACGTTTCAGCGCTTCCTCGCGGCAGACGGTATTATAGCAGTGCAATTCGCTGTCTTTCGCTTCGATCGCGTCTAAATAGCTTTGCGCCGCCTCGCGCACACCGATCTCCCGCCTGCGGATGGCGCTGCCGAGCGCAAGCGCGCCCATTTCAATGATTTCCATAATAACAGCACTCCTTATTCCACGGTTTTCGGCACGGCGAAGCAGCCCTCACGGCTGTCCGGCGCGTTTTGCAAGATCTCTTCCGCGCGTGCAGTGTTCGTCACTTCGTCCTCGCGCACAACGTTCGCCACGGGGAACGAATGGGACGCAGGCTCCACGCCGTCGGTGTCCAACTCGTTGAGCGTGTCGATATAATCCAGAATGCTTTGCAAGTCCTTTTCCGTCTCGGCGCGCTGTTCCTCGGAAAGCGCAATGCGCCCGAGCGTTTCGAGGTAGGTCACAAGCTCTTTATCTATCTGCATAACTGTCCTCCGCAGTCGGTCTTATTTTGCGAAATACGCCTTGATGCGCTCCACGGCTTTTTCGGTATTTTCCGCAGAGCCGAACGCGGTCAGGCGGAAATACCCCTCGCCCGACGGACCGAAGCCCTCGCCCGGGGTGCCCACGACCTGCATCTTTTCGAGCAAAAGGTCAAAGAATTCCCAGCTGCCCATGCCGTTCGGCGTTTTGAGCCACACATAGGGGGAATCCACCGCGCCGTACACGGTGAAGCCGCAGGCTTTGAGCCCTTCATAGATCGTTTTCGCGTTGCGCTGATAATAGGCAATGGTCTCGCGGATCTGCTGCTTGCCCTGGGATGAGTAGCAGGCCTCGGCGGCGCGCTGGGTGATGTAGGAAACGCCGTTGAACTTCGTCGCCTGACGGCGCGCCCACATGGCGTTTAATTCCACACCGTCCGCCTTCAGGTCATGCGGCACAACCGTGTAGCCGCAGCGCACGCCGGTAAAGCCCGCCGTTTTCGAGAAGCTGCGGAACTCGATGGCGCAGGTCTTGGCGCCCTCGACCTCATAGATCGAGTGCGGCACACCGGGCGTCGTGATGAACGCCTCATACGCCGAGTCGAACAAAATCACCGCGCCCTCGCGGTTTGCGTAATCGACCCAAGGCTTTAGCTGTTCCTTTGTCGCCGCCATGCCGGTAGGGTTGTTCGGAAAGCATAGATAAATAATATCTACGTGGCAGTCCGGGATCTGCGGCAAAAAGCCGTTTTCTGCCGTGCAGGGCATATAGACGATGTTCGACCAGCCGTTTTCGGTCTTGTCGCCGGCGCGGCCACTCATGACGTTCGTATCCACATATACGGGGTAAACGGGGTCGCACACCGCAACGACATTGTCGTTCGAAAAAATGTCGCCGATGTTGCCGCAGTCGGATTTTGCGCCGTCGGAAACAAAAATTTCCGATTTGTCAAGCGCGATGCCGCGCGCCAAATAATCGTTTTGTAAAATGGCTTCCAGCAGAAAATCCTGACCGTACTCCGGCGGATAGCCGCGGAAGGTTTCGGCGTTCGCCATTTCGTCCGCCGCCTTGTGCATGGCTTCGATGCAAGCCGGTGCTAACGGGCGCGTCACGTCGCCGATGCCCAGGCTGATGACCGAATTCGCTTTGTCGGGATTCGCCGCCTTGTATTCGCGCACCTTTTTGGCAATGCCGGAAAACAGGTAGCTGCTTTCGATCTTCTGGAAGTTTTTGTTGATCTGCATATATTTTACCTCCGCTGTTGTGCTGGATGATATACTAGATATTAGATATTAGACGCTGGATGTTAGATGTGGGGTGGGCGGGTTTTTCACAAAGCCGAAAATTCGTATAAGCCCGTAGGGACAGCCCTTGCGGCTGTCCGTTTTAGATTTCAGACGTTAGATATTAGATGTTAGACGTGGGGCAGGTGCGTTTCCGCAAAGCCGAAAATTCGTACAAGCCCGTAGGGACAGCCCTTGCGGCTGTCCGCTGTTAGATTTTAGATGTTAGATATTAGAAGTTAGACGCGGTGCAGGGAAGGATTGTGCAATGCCGCGGTTGCGCTGAAAAATCTGTATAAACCATGTAGGGCGGGGGCTTGCTCCCGCCGTTAAAAAGTACAGATTTTTAATTTCGTTTCCGGCGGTTCTGGCAGGAATTTTTCAGGCTTTACAAAATCGGTTTGGTTGACCTGCTGTCCTCGGCGGGAGCAAGCCCCCGCCCTACGGGCATGTGCAAACTTTCGGCGCTCCGCAGGATTCCCCATCTCACATCTGGAATCTAATGTCCAGAATTTAAAATCTAAAATTCGATCTCCCCCGAAAAGACCTCTTCGGCGGGGCCGGTCATATAGACGTCGCCATCCTTTGACCAGCGGATGACAAGCTGCCCGCCGCGCAGGTTCACGCGGATGTCCCTGTCGCGCTCGGCGCGCCCGTTTAAGACCGAGGCGACCGCCGCCGCGCACGCGCCCGTGCCGCAGGCAAGCGTTTCGCCCGAGCCGCGCTCCCACACGCGCATGTCAAATTCGGTGGGGCTTACGGTGCGGACAAACTCTGTATTGATGCGGTCGGGGAAGCGTTCGTGGTGCTCAAACTTCGGGCCGAGCCGTTCGAGTTCGAGCCCTTTCACATCGTCCACGAACAGCACACAGTGCGGGTTGCCCATGGAAACACAGGTCACGAAAACATCTGTTTCGCCGATAGTTAATTTCTGACTAACGACGCTTTCGCCGTCAAATGTGGTCGGAATTTCGCGGGCGGCAAGGATCGGCGCGCCCATGTTAACGCGTGCGGCTGTGACCCTGCCGTTTTCGGTATATACCCGAATGGTCTTGATGCCGCTTAAGGTCTCGATCGCGATTTCCGTTTTGTCGGTCATTCCGCGGTCATACACATATTTCGCCACGCAGCGGATCGCGTTGCCGCACATTTTCCCGCGCGAGCCGTCGGCGTTATACATATCCATAAAAAAGTCGGCGTTTTCGGAAGGGCAGATCAGCACCAAGCCGTCCGCGCCGATGCCGAAATGGCGGTCGCTGACGCGAATTGCCGTTTGCGCGGGATCTTCCACCTGTTCTTCGAAGGCGTTCACATAAACATAATCGTTGCCTGCGCCCTGCATTTTGGTGAATTTCATCGCTGCCCTCCTGCTGTAGATGGTTTTTGACTATTGCTTGTCGCTCAAACGTTTTCAGGTTTCCGCCGCGAGCCCCTCGCGCACGCCAATCCTTTGTCCGCAGTGCGGGAAATCGCTCTCAAAAACGGAAGGATCGGTATTGCGCAAACGCTCGATTCTGCGTTGCCCCCTCTGACGAGGGGGCTGCCGCCGTAAGGCGGCTGGGGGAGAGACTAAGCCTGTGCTGATTTTTCTCTCCCTCCGCCAAACGACGAATACGCCGTTTGACACCTCCCTCATCAGAGGGAGGAAAGGGTTTGTGCAGACTTGTAGTTTCTGCCGTTCATTCGCCCGGCTTCTCCAGCACCTGCCGCGCCGCTTCGATAAGCTTTTGCCCCGCACGCATGGCGCGGCGCTGCAATGCGCGGTGCGCCTCGCGTTCCGAAATGCCGTCTTTTTGCATCAGGATCTCCTTTGCCTTGCGCAACAGCACCTCTTCTTCCGGGGCGCGTGCAGCGCGCGGACGGCTCTGTTCGCGCACGGAGGCGGCAAGCATGCGCACCGTGTCGAGCAGCTCGGCGCGATCCACGGGCATTTGCAAAGGGACTAAGTTGCTGTAAAACCCCGGCTGCGGTTCGCCAGACGGCAGCAACCACACCACGTCAAAGCCGTTCGGCAAAAGGTGTGCAAGCTCCGTCGCGGGCATATCGGAAAGCCGCCCGCAGACCACAACCGCCTCCGGGCGGATGCTCGCGTACGAAAGCACCTCTGCGCCCGACGACAGAACGGTCTGCACAAAAACCTGCCCGCTTTGTAAGATCGCGCGCACGCGCTCGGCGGCACGGGGGTTGTGGCTTGCAAGGATTACATCTCTCATGCGAAAGGCAGGCATCCTTTCCGGCGGTTTTTGCCTTTTTGCGGCAGCAGCCGCGCAAAATCGAAGCAGCTGCCCAAAACCGCCAATCCGACCGCAGGCGCGCCCGCGATCGGATACGGCAGATTCAAATCAGATCACTCGTACAGCGGGTGCTTTTTGCAGATCGCGGTCACGCCTTCGCGGATCTTGTCGGCGTTCGCTTCGAAGTCCGTCGCGGCAAGCGCGATGTATTCGGCAACCTTATCCATGTCGCCGGTATCCAAGCCCCGCGTGGTGACGGCGGGGGTGCCAAGTCTTACGCCGCTTGTGACGAACGGCTTTTCGGGGTCGTTGGGGATGGCGTTCTTGTTGACGGTGATATACACCTCGTCGAGCCGGTGCTCAAGCGCCTTGCCCGTGATACCCGTCGAGCGCAGGTCCACAAGCAGCAGGTGGTTGTCGCTGCCGCCGGAGACAAGCTGGATGCCGCGCGACAAAAGCCCGTTGGCGAGCGCCCGGCAGTTGTCGAGCACACGCTGCTGGTAAGCCTTGAATTCGGGTTTCAGCGCCTCGCCGAAGCAGACCGCCTTGCCCGCGATGACGTGCATAAGCGGGCCGCCCTGCGTGCCGGGGAAGATCGCCTTGTTCATCTTCTTGGCAAGCTCTTCGTCGTTTGTGAGGATCAAGCCGCCGCGCGGGCCGCGCAGCGTCTTATGCGTGGTGGTGGTCACCACGTCCGCATACGGCATCGGCGAGGGGTGCAGCCCCGCCGCAACGAGCCCCGCAATGTGCGCCATATCTACCATAAGATATGCGCCGACCGACTTCGCGATCTCAGAGATCCGCTTGAAATCGATCACGCGCGGATACGCCGACGCGCCCGCGACGATCAGCTTCGGGCGGCATTCCTGCGCCTTTTTCTCAAATTCGTCATAATCGATGAAGCCCTCGGCGTTCACGCCGTAGGGGACGAAATGAAAGTATTTGCCCGACATATTGACAGGCGAGCCGTGCGTCAGATGGCCGCCCTCGGCAAGGTTCATGCCCATGACCGTGTCGCCGGGGGTAAGTAAAGCAAAGTAGACCGCCATGTTCGCCTGCGCGCCCGAGTGGGGCTGGACGTTGGCAAAGCCCGCACCGAACAGCTCCTTTGCGCGCGCAACGGCGATGTCCTCGACCATATCCACGCATTCGCAGCCGCCGTAATAGCGCTTGCCCGAATAGCCCTCGGCGTATTTGTTGGTCAGCACGCTGCCCATGGCCGCCATGACGGCGGGGGAAACGATGTTTTCGCTGGCGATGAGCTCCAGATTGCGCCGCTGGCGCGAAAGCTCTGCCTGCATGGCGTCGCCGACCTCTTTATCGTGTGCGGCAACGAACCCGATGGTATCCATCAAATCTGCGTACATATCGTGTTGTGCTCCTTCTCTGTTTTTGCGCGTTACTGCTTGACCGAGTAGTTCGGCGCTTCCTTCGTGATCACGACGTCGTGCGGGTGGCTTTCTTTAAGCCCTGCGTTCGTGATGCGGATGAATTTCGTCTTGGTGCGCAGCTCGTCCAAATTATGGCAGCCGCAGTAGCCCATGCCGGCTTTCAAGCCGCCGATCATCTGATAGATCGTGTCGGACAACTTGCCCTTATACGGCACGCGGCCCTCGATGCCCTCGGGCACGAGCTTTTTGTTGTTGGTCTGGAAATAGCGGTCTTTGGAACCGTGGTTCATGGCGGCGATGGAGCCCATGCCGCGATAGGTCTTGAAGCTGCGGCCCTGATAGACTTCCGTCTCGCCGGGCGATTCCTCGCAGCCCGCGATGAGCGAGCCGACCATGACCGCCGCCGCGCCCGCCGCGATCGCCTTGACGATCTCGCCGGAATATTTGATGCCGCCGTCGGCGATAACGCCGATGCCGTATTTTGCCGCTTCGTTGGCGGAGTCATAAACGGCGGTGATCTGCGGCACGCCGATGCCCGCGACCACGCGCGTGGTGCAGATGGAGCCGGGGCCGATGCCGACCTTGACGCAGTCCGCGCCCGCGTCGATGAGCGCCTTGGTGCCCTCGGCGGTGGCGACGTTGCCGGCAATGAGCGATACATCCGGGAACGCAGCCTTGACCTTTTCTACGGCCTTGAGGATATTTTTGCTGTGGCCGTGCGCCGAATCAAGGGTGAGCACGTCCACGCCTGCTTCGTAAAGTGCCGCCGCACGTTCAAGCACATCGCCCGTCACGCCGATGGCCGCGCCGCACAAAAGCCGCCCCTGGCTGTCACGTGCGGAATTGGGATACTGCACGGTTTTTTCGATGTCCTTGATCGTAATAAGCCCCTTTAAGTAGCCGTTGTCGTCCACGAGAGGGAGCTTTTCGATCTTATGGCGCATAAGGATGGCTTTCGCTTCGTCAAGCGTCGTCCCGATATGGGAGGTCACCAGATTTTCGTGCGTCATCACATCGCCGATGCGTACGCTGTAATCGGTCATGAAGCGCATATCGCGGTTGGTGAGGATACCCACAAGCCGCCCGTCGCCGTCACAGATGGGCACGCCCGAGATCTTGTAGCGGTGCATGAGCTCATTGGCTTCTTCCACGGTGTTGTCGGGGTGCAGGAAAAAGGGGTTGACGATAACGCCGTTTTCACTGCGCTTGACCTTGTCCACCTCTTCGCGCTGCTCCTCGATGCTCATGTTCTTGTGGATGATGCCGACGCCGCCCTCGCGCGCAATGGCGATCGCCATTTTGGACTCGGTCACCGTGTCCATGGCGGCGGTCAGGATGGGCGTGTTGAGCGTGATGGTCTTGGTGAGCTTAGCCGAGACATCCACATCGCTCGGCAGGACGTCGCTTTCGGCGGGGATCAAAAGGACGTCGTCAAACGTAAGGCCTTCTTTTGCAAACTTGTCACATGCCATAATTTACTATCCTCCCATTTTAATTATCCATTATTATACCATTCCCGCATGCGGGTTTTCAATAGATTTTTGCGAAAAACCGCCGCTTTGGGCAGTTCGCTCGCTCGCGCACCGCTTTTCGACGGCTTTTGGGTGAAATAGACGGTAGATTTTAGATGCCGGATGCTGGATGCCGGATTCTAGATGTGGGGCGGGGCAGTTTCTGCGCAACCGAAAATCAGCACACACCCGTAGGGACAGCCCTTGCGGCTGTCCGTTTTAGATTTCAGACGTTAGATATTAGATGTTAGACGTGGGGTAGGCAAGTTTCATGCAAAGTCGAAATTTGCACAAACCGTAGGGCGGGGGTGATTCCCCTGACAGGGGAAATGTCCGCGTAGCGGACAAAAGGGTTCGGGATTCGGAGAATCTGCTCGCGCCGAGGGCAGTTGGGCGGCAAAACCAGTTTTGTTTATTCTGAAAATTTCCCGCCAGAAACCCCGAAAGCAAAATCAAAATCTGGACTTTAAGCGGCGCGAGCAAGCCCGCGCCCTACAGTACAGGTCTGTGAAAACTTTAAGGTCTTCTGCGAAACGGATGCTCCCCTTGTAGGGGCGGGGCTTATGTCAAGAGCAACATGGTTTACAAAATGTGCAACAACATGGTTTACACATTTTGCCTTGGGTCGTTCTCCAAAAGG
>CALWVN010000020.1 GCA_944384995.1 uncultured Clostridia bacterium
CAGGGGTATAGCTCAGTTGGTAGAGCAGCGGTCTCCAAAACCGCGTGCCGAGGGTTCAAGTCCTTCTGCCCCTGCCAAAAACAAGAAGAGTCGCAGTTTGCGGCTCTTTTTGTTTTTGTTGTAGAAGAAAAGGACTTGAAGCCGTGAGGGTTTTGGCTGAAAACAATTCGGTGAATTGTTTTCAGCCAAAAGCGCGAGGCAGGAAGGGCGAAATTGCATCGGAATTTGACCGCTGGAGCAAACTCCAAAATAAAAAGGTACTATATCTCCGAAATGGTATACGCGCTTGCGTATACGCACGAGCGAAGAATCGGGTACACTCCTATTGGGTGATATTAATGGGAGTAAAAGATACTGTTGTACGCAGGATTCAAGAACTCTGCGCGCAGAAAGACCTTGCTTACAATGCTTTAGCGGTTCAGGCGGGTGTCACGCCGTCTACCGTTTACAGCCTGATGGACGCAAGCCGCCGTGATGTTTCCATCGTAACGATAAAGAAGCTCTGCGACGGCTTCGGCATCACGCTCGGGGAATTCTTTTCCACATCGGAATTCGATGCGCTCGAGCAGGAGATCCAATGAGTCTCGCCGAAAAGCTGTCAGTCGCCGCCGACCGCCTTTTGTGTGCGTTCTTCCCGCGGCGCTGTGTATATTGCGGCAGGCTGATCGTGCCCGAACATACGGTCTGCGAGGATTGCGCAGCAAATCTGCCGCGCATTGCGGCGCCTGTCTGTTTCTTTTGCGGCTGCGCGAAAGCGGACTGTACCTGCAAGCAGAAAAAATTGAAATTTGACGCGGTCTGCGCGCCGTTTTATTATGAAAAAGCGATCGAGCGCGCGGTGCACCGCTTCAAATTTGAAGACAAGGATTTTCTTGCCCGCCCGTTCGCGCAGGAGATCGCGTCGGCCGTACATCTCAATTTTGCACAGCAGCCGTTTGATGTTGTAACGTTTATCCCGTTTACCAAGCGGCAGGCGCGCTCGCGTTCTTTTAATCCAAGCGAGCTTTTGGCGTGCGAGACGGCAAAATCGCTGGAACTTCCCTGTGCGCCGCTATTGGAAAAACTGTTCGAGACCGAAACCCAGCACCACCTGTCGCAAACAGCGCGCACGGGCAATGTGTTCGGCGTGTATGAAGTGAAAGACGCAGCCGCCGTGCAGGGCAAGCATATTCTGCTGGTGGATGACATCAAAACCACAGGCGCGACGCTTTCGGAGTGCGCTAAAGTATTGAAGCTTGCAGGCGCTTCGTCCGTGTATGCCGCCGTGTTCGCTGTAGCAAAAAAGAAAAAAGGTAAAACGGCGTATGAGAACAGCGGGAACGGGGAGAATACGGGCAGTGGCAAAGGGCTTTGATGTTTGGCCGATTTTCGCCGAAAAAACGATCAAAAACACGCAATATGCTTGACAAACCGCACCTTTGCTGGTATCCTATTTGCAATATATAAAACGCTTTGACGAAGAATAAGACGGTGTGCATCCGTACAGAGAACTGCCGGTCGGTGCAAGGCAGGGGGAGAGCCGTCTGCGTCGCTTCCGAGTGGTTTTGCCGAACGCGCGTTTGTGCTTTTAAGCAAAAACGGTCCCCGCCGTTATCGGGCTATGAGTGGCCGCCGAAAGCGGCAAGGTGAGTGGTACCGCGGATTTTTCGCCTCACACGGGCTTCTGCCCGCGTGGGGCGCTTTTGATTTATATTGTTATACGAAGGAGACACCAATGCGCAAAGAACTGGAAAAACAGTATAATCCCAAAAATGTCGAGGATCGCACCTATCAGATGTGGCTCGACAAAAACTATTTCCACGCCAAGCGCGAGGCGGGCAAAAAGACCTATACCATCGTGATCCCGCCACCCAACATCACGGGGCAACTGCACATGGGGCATGCGCTGGATAATACGCTGCAGGATATTCTCATCCGCTATCACCGTATGGCGGGGTACGATACGCTTTGGGTGCCCGGCACAGACCATGCCTCTATTGCGACCGAGGCGAAGATCGTCGAAGCGATGAAAAAAGAGGGCCTTACCAAAGAACAGCTCGGGCGCGAAAAGTTTTTGGAGCGCGCTTGGGCTTGGAAAAAGCAGTACGGCGGACGCATCATCGAGCAGCTTAAGAAGCTCGGTTCCTCGTGCGATTGGGAGCGCGAACGCTTCACGCTCGACGAGGGCTGCAGCAAGGCGGTCAATGAGGTGTTCTGCAACCTCTATGAAAAGGGGCTCATTTACCGCGGCGAGCGCATCATCAACTGGTGCCCGCACTGCCTGACGTCGATTTCCGATGCCGAGGTCGAATATGAGGAGCAGGCAGGCCATTTCTGGCATCTGCGCTATCCCTTTAAGGACGGTAGCGGCTACTTGGAGCTTGCCACCACGCGCCCCGAAACGCTCTTGGGCGATACGGCGGTCGCCGTGAACCCGAAGGATGAGCGCTACCGCGACGCCGTCGGCAAAACGCTGATCTTGCCGCTGGTGCATCGTGAGATCCCCGTCGTCGCCGACGACTATGTGGAAATGGATTTCGGGACGGGCGTTGTGAAGATCACGCCTGCGCACGACCCGAATGACTTTGAGGTCGGGCTGCGCCATAACCTTCCTGTCATCAATGTCTTGACGGATGATGCGAAGATTACCGACGACTATCCCGCCTATGCCGGGATGGACCGCTACGAAGCGCGCAAAGCGATCGTCCGTGACCTCGAAGCGGAAGGGGCGCTTGTGGAGATCGAGGACTACAGCCACAATGTCGGCACCTGCTACCGCTGCGGCACGACGGTCGAACCGCGCGTGTCCAAGCAGTGGTTTGTCAAAATGAAACCCCTCGCGGGTCCTGCCATTGATGCGGTCAAAAACGGCGATACGAAATTCGTACCGCAGCGGTTCGAAAAGGTTTATTTCCATTGGCTGGAAAATATCCGCGACTGGTGCATTTCCCGTCAGCTCTGGTGGGGGCACCGCATCCCCGCGTGGTACTGCGCCGACTGCGGCGAGATCACGGTCTCGCGCACCGCGCCCGCCGCTTGCGCGCACTGCGGCGGCACGCACCTGGAGCAGGACTCCGATACGCTGGATACCTGGTTCTCCTCCGCACTGTGGCCGTTCTCGACGCTCGGCTGGCCCGAACAGACCGAGGACTACAAGCATTATTATCCCACCAACACGCTCGTGACGGGCTATGATATCATCCCGTTCTGGGTCATGCGCATGATGTTCTCCGGGCTCGAGCAAACAGGGCGGGTGCCGTTTGACACCGTGCTCATCCACGGGCTTGTGCGGGACGCACAGGGCAGAAAAATGTCGAAGTCCTTGGGCAACGGCATCGATCCGCTGGAGGTCATCGATCAATACGGCGCAGATGCGCTGCGCTTTACGCTTGCGACGGGCAACAGCCCCGGAAACGACATGCGTTTTTCGGATACGCGCGTGGAGGCGAGCCGTAACTTTGCAAACAAGATCTGGAACGCCGCGCGCTTCATCCTGATGAATTTGTCCGATGATGAGCCTGCGCCGCACATTCCCGAAGACCTTGCGCTGGAGGACAAATGGATTTTAAGCCGCTTCAACACACTCGCCGAGGGTGTCACGGATGCGCTTGAAAAGTACGAGCTGGGCATGGCGGTGCAGAAACTTTACGACTTCATCTGGGATGTGTTCTGCGACTGGTATATCGAGATCGCCAAGATCCGCTTGAACGGCTCAAGCGAAGCGGCAAAGCAGACCGTTAAAGCGGTGCTCGTGTATGTGATGTCCAATACGCTTAAACTCCTGCATCCGTTCATGCCGTTTATCACGGAAGAAATCTGGCAGGCGCTGCCGCACACGGGCGAAAGCATCATGATCTCCGAATGGGTCAAGGCCGACGACGCGCTGCGCTTTTCCGCGGAAGAGGAGGAGATGGAGCGCATCATGACCGCCATCAAGGCGGTGCGCAACCGCCGTGCGGAAATGAATGTCGCGCCTTCGAAAAAAGCCAAGGTGTTTATCGAGACTGCCTATGCCGATACGTTTGCGAAGGGCAAGGTGTTTTTTGAGCGTCTGGCGTCTGCAAGCGAGGTCGAGGTCGGCGCGAAGTTCGACGGTTTGGACGATGCGGTTTCCATCATCACCGAAAGCGCCCGCATGTATATCCCGATGGCTGAGCTTGTGGATTTCCAAGCGGAGATCGCACGGCTGCAAAAGGAAAAAGCAGGTGTCCAAAAGGAACTGTCTATGGTGAACGGCAAGCTTTCTAACGAAAACTTTGTTGCAAAAGCACCCGCCGCCGTCGTTGAAGGGCAGCGGCAGGCAAAAGCGCGACTGGAGGAAAAGCTTGCACTGTTAGATGAGAGTCTGCAAAACCTCGAAAAGCGCAGATGACCGCCGGCGGGCAGCCGCAGGCCGAGCGCGTGTGTTTCTTGCGGAATTCTTAAGAAATATCCCGAAAATTTAACTAAAATTAAGTTTTTCGTTTATGGTTTTGTAATTCGGGGGACATACAATAATAGGCGAATCTAATGAGGAGGTCGCCGTTTATGAATCTGCTGGTCACATTGGATTCCAATTATGTTTATCCGCTGTGCGTGATGCTGCACTCGCTGGTGCAAACGCACCCGCGCGTTTCGTTTGATGTGTATGTGGCGTATGCGCATCTTACCGACAGTGATTTTAAAACCATCGGCGATGCGCTGGAAGGCAGCGGCAGCCGCGTGATCGGCATCCGTGTACCGGACACGCTGTTCGACGGCGCACCGCACTCCAAGCGACTGACAAAGGCGGCGTATTACCGTCTGTTCGCATCGGAATATCTGCCCAAAACGGTGGACCGTGTGCTGTATATTGATCCGGATACACTCTTTTTGAAGGATATTTCCGACTTTTACAACATTGATTTCGGCGATGCGTTTTACGCAGGGTGTACGCACAACAATCTGTTTTATCATGTCCTGAACGTTCTGCGACTGCATCTGCCGTCAAATTCCGTGTACTTAAACTCGGGCGTCCTGATGATCAATGTGCAGGCGCTGCGTTCGTTCTTTTCGCCGAACGAAGTGTTCCGTTATATTGAAAAGAAAGGCGCATTTTTGTTCTTTGCCGATCAGGATGTGCTCAACGCCTTGTATTACGACCGCATCCTTGCGCTGGATGCAGGCTATTATAATTTGGACGAGCCATGCTTTAAGCGGATGGTAAAGCGGGTCGGTGAATCGGCGGCGCATGATTTCGTGCGAGAGAATACATGTATTCTGCATTATGACGGTAAATACAAGCCGTGGAAGGCGGATTACAAGGGCAACCTCGGGACATATTATCCTGTATGGGCGCGCAAAGGGGAAAGATCTTGGGTGAAAGCGGGGCTGTAAGAGGTCGTGAAGGAACGGGAAGGTACAACCAAATCACACGCGGCACGGCTGCGAAAAATATTGCCCATCTTGCTGCCGATCGTGATTTTGATCGGTATTTCGGCGGCGCTGTATGCGACGTTCGGACGGGAACTGCTCACCATGGTCAAGGAGCCACAGATCTTCAAGGCGTGGCTTGATGGCTTCGGTGCGTGGGGCGAGGTGGTTTTTGTCTTCCTGCGTATCACGCAGGTCGCGTTCAAATATCTGCCCTCCGAACCGTTTGAGGTCGCATCCGGCTACGCCTTCGGCGTTTGGGGCGGGCTTTTTTGGTGTACCGTCGGCACACAGATCGGCAGCGTGATCGTTTTGCTGCTGACCCGTAAATTCGGGATGCGTTTTGTCGCACGTTTTATTGATCCCGAGCGCCTGACGGGCTTTTCCTTTCTTAAGCAGAAAACGCGCCGCCGCACGCTCCTGTTCATCATTTATCTGATCCCCGGTGCGCCGAAAGACATTTTGACCTATTTTGTGGGCTTAACGGATATCCGCCTTTCGGAATACCTGATCATCTCGACCGTGGCGCGCATCCCTTCCATCATCACATCCACGATCTGCGGCGCGTATTTCGGGCAGAAAAATTATCTTGCGGCGATTTTGGTTTACGGCGTAACGCTTTTGATGACGGGGGCGGGCGTGGTGCTGTACCGGTATATCCAGAAAAAGCAGACCGCCGCGGCGAACGTCGATTGACAACCGCCGGGATTTATACTAAAATACATTTGTGAGTAGGCTGAGCAATTGCGCACGCGCAAGCGTGTGAGGAAAGTCCGAGCATCATACAGCAGGGTAACGGCTAACAGCCGCCGAGGGCGACCTTAGGGAAAGTGCATAGAGAGATACCGCCGCTTTTTGCGGTAAGGGTGGAAAGGCGAGGTAAGAGCTCACCGGCGTGCAGGTAACTGTACGGCCAAGTAAACCCTACCCGATGCAACATCGACCGAAGTTGTCAGCTGGGCAGATACTTCGACGGATGGCTTCAGCGTATCGGCAACGGTGCGCGCAGATAGATAATTGCTTTCAACGACAGAACTCGGCTTACAGGCCTACTCACATTTTCTTTTGCGCCTCATACAATGCTATGGGGTGATTTTAATGTTGGAGACCTTTTTCGGCGCGGTTTTCGTGGGGCTAATGGTGTTCGGGCTGTTGGCGCTGTGCTACGCGATCATGCTCAAGGTGATGCTCCCCAAGCGCAAATACGGGTATTACATAGTGATTCCGGCGCGGCGGTGTGACAACGATGTGACCGCCGCAGCGTATGCCGCGCGCATGAAAATGCATCTCATCGGCGACGAAGCCTACGGCAGCGTGGTGGTGCTCGACTGCGGCATGGAGGAAAAGCAGCGCTTGAACTGCCTGAACGTCTGCCGCGAGACGAACGGTATATACCTCTGCGATCTCAAGGAATTCGAGGAACTGACAAAATGAGCGAGGAACAGACTGCGGAACGGCTGAACGGTACGGTGGAGGACATCCGCTTTCGCAATGAACAAAACGGATATACGGTGCTGGAGATCGGCTGTGACGACGAGCTCGTCACGGCCGTCGGCACATTTTCCGATATCTCCGTCGGTGAAACGGTGCGCCTTTCCGGCGCGTGGGTCTATCACCCGACGTTCGGGCGGCAGTTCAAGGTCGAAGCGTTCGAGCGCGAAATGCCTGCGACTGCCGAGCAGCTTTACAATTACCTTGCCGCGGGCGCGGTCAAGGGGATCGGCCCCGCGACTGCGGAAAAGATCGTTAAAAAATTCGGCGAGCAGACCTTTGATATTCTCGAAAACGAGCCGGAAAGACTTGCGACGATTAAGGGTATATCCATTGATAAAGCGAAAAAGATCCAGGAAAACTTCAAAAAGCAGTTCGCCGTGCGCAGCGTCATGCTCGCACTCGAAGGCTACGGCATGTCCCCGCGGGAATGTATCGCCGCCTATGATGCGTTCGGCTCGAACGCCGTGGCGCGCATCCTCGAAAATCCGTTTGCGCTCTGCAACGGGGAAACCGGGATCGGCTTTGAGCGCGCCGAAACGATCGCTGCCGCGCTCCCGAACCCGCCCGCGTCACATTTGCGCGTGCAGGCGGGGATCGTACATATCGTGCGCCAAAATCTTTACTCCAACGGCCATACCTGCATCCCGCGCGAAAAGCTCTTGTCTATCGCCGCGGCGTATCTTGAAACCAATACGGACACCATAGATATCCAGCTTGACGCGCTCGTAGAAGCACACACCCTCGTGCAGCGCGAGCTCGGCGGACGGGAATTTATCTTTTTAACGAGCGCTTATAACGACGAAAAGACCATCAGCGACCGCATCAAAATTTTGCTGCGCTTCCCGCCGCCGCAGTCTGAAACGCTGGAGCAGGACATCGCCGACATTGAGCGCGAAAACGGTATTTCCTATGCCGAAACCCAGCGCGAAGCCATCCGCACGGCGGTCGAACGCGGGCTTCTGATCCTTACGGGCGGCCCCGGCACGGGCAAAACGACCGCACTTAAAGGTATTTTGCAGCTGTTTGAACGGCAGGGCTTGGACATTGCGCTTGCCGCCCCTACGGGCCGTGCCGCAAAGCGCATGACGGAGCTTACCGGCCGCGATGCAAAAACCATGCACCGCCTTTTGGAAGTCGAGTGGGACGAGCATGACAACCCTGTATTCAAACGCGGACTTCGCAACCCGCTTGAATGCGAGGTTCTTATTCTCGACGAGCTTTCCATGGTGGATATCCACCTGTTTGCAAGCCTTTTGCAAGCCTTACCGTTCGGCTGCCGCTTGATTATGGTCGGCGACGCCGACCAGCTCCCGCCCGTGGGCGCGGGGAATGTGCTCGCGGATCTGATCGGCAGCGGGCTTTTGCCTGTGGTCTGCCTGACCGAGGTGTTCCGTCAGGCGATGGACAGCCTCATCGTCACAAACGCCCACCGCATCGTCGGCGGCGACATGCCTGTTTTAGACCGTAAGGACGGCGACTTTTTCCTATTAGAGCGAACGAATCCTTATGCGGCGGCAAAGACGGTCTCGGATCTTGTTTCCAAGCGTCTGCCGCAGGCGTACGGACTTTCTCCGACGGAGGACATCCAGGTGCTCTGTCCCTCCAAAAAAGGCGAGGTCGGCACGGTGCACCTCAACACGCTTTTGCAGAACAGTGTCAACCCGCCGGACGAGAAAAAAGCGGAGCTTACGGTCGGCTTCCGTACCTTCCGCACGGGCGATAAGGTTATGCAGACAAAAAATAACTACGACGTGATTTGGGAAAAAGCGGACGGTGAAACGGGCGAGGGGATTTTCAACGGCGACATCGGCGTGATCGAGCAGATCGACCCGCGCGCCGAGACTGCACGCATCCGTTTTGACGACCGCACCGTGGTTGCCGCGAAGGAACAGCTTGTTGAAATGGAGCTTGCGTACGCTGTCACGGTGCACAAAAGCCAGGGCAGCGAATTTTCGGCGGTCATCATTCCCGTCGTTTCGGTGCTGCCGAATCTCTGCTACCGCAATTTGCTGTATACCGCTGTCACGCGCGCCAAAAAACTGCTGATCTTAGTCGGTACCGCCGAAGAGGTGGAAAAAATGGTGCGCAACGACAAAAAAACACGGCGGTATTCCGCACTGCAATATTTCCTGCACGACGAGGTGCAGTAAGGGGAGAAACCTATGCGTGAAGTCCTACCGCTGATGCAAAATTGGGCATTTTGCTTCGGAGATATGCCGAGCGAAACGGATGCGGCGGCTTGGGAATCCGTATGTCTGCCGCATACGTGGAACAATTTAGACGGGCAGGACGGCGGCGGGGACTACCGCCGCGGCAAAGGCTTCTATCGCCGCACGTTGTCCATTCAAAAGGACGAGCAAAAGCAATATTTCGTCGAATTTTTAGGCGTCAGTTCCGTTGCGGATGTGTACTTAAACGGCACGCACCTCGGGCAGCACCGCGGGGGCTACACCCGTTTTCGCTTTGAATTGACAGATCACCTGCGCACAGGCGAAAACACCCTGCTTGTGTGCGCGGACAATTCACCGTTTCCTGACGTGATCCCGCTTACGGCGGATTTCACCTTTTTCGGCGGCATCTACCGAGAGGTCAATCTGATCGTCACAGAGCGTTCGCATTTTGAACTGCTGGATTTCGGCTCTGACGGCGTCCGGCTTTCTTACCCGAACACTTCGGAAGTCCGTGCATGTGCGGCGCTTTCCGTGGCTGCCAAGGTGTGTTCCGATACGCCTGAAGCCTGTACGGTGCGCGTGCAGGTGCTCTCTCCCGCGCCGTTTACACCTTGCGCAGGGGTAGAGCATCCCGATTTTACGCCGCCGGAATCCGCGCCGCAAATTGTCGCTGAGGCGCAGCTCCCCGTACAAGGCGGCAAAGCCGAAGGGATGCTGTCGATTTCGTCACCGCATTTGTGGAACGGCAGGCGCGACCCGTATCTGTACCGCGTCGTCTGCATGTTGTATCGTGGCGCCACCGCCGTGGACGAGGTGCAAAAGGATATCGGCTTCCGCTATATTCGGATCCATCCGCGCAAGGGCTTTTTCTTGAACGGTGCATCCTATCCGCTGCGCGGTGTGAACCGCCATCAGGATCGTGAAAATAGGGGCTGGGCGATCACGGAAAACGAGCACGATGAGGATTTTGCACTCCTCTATGAAATGGGCGCAAATGCTGTTCGGCTGGCGCATTACCCGCACCATCCGCATTTTTACGATCTTTGTGACCGTTACGGGCTGCCTGTTTGGGCGGAAATTCCCTTTGTCGATCACATCGGCGGCTGCGGCATCTCTCCGCTGCCTACGGACAAAGCCATTGATCCCTCTGTTACAGACCGTCAGCTCGCAAACGCCAAGCAGCAGCTTACGGAACTCATTTTGCAGCAGGGGCACAGACCCTCGATTTTTTGCTGGAGTATGGCAAATGAGGTCATGCGCGAATATAAGGGTACGGCTGCAAAGATGCTGGAAACGCTTGACGCACTTGCAAAAGAGCTTGACCCGACGCGCTATACGGCGCTCGCCACGAATCACTATGTCGGCGAAAAATGGAAAAGCGACATCAAGGGCTGCAACATTTATCCCGGCTGGTATTGGGGCAGTGCGCGGCAGTTCCCGGCGCAAAGCAGCGCGCATGTGCGTGCGAACCGCTTCCGCGGCGTCGCGGTTTCGGAATACGGCGCAGGCTCGAATGTCTCCCATCACACCGAAACGCCGCAGCAGCCGAAAAACACCGTGTGTGATTTCCATCCCGAGGAGTGGGCGAACATCGTCCATGAGCACGCGCTCCGATACTTTATGTCCAAGCGCGCCAAAAAGCTGTGGGGCACGTTCGTATGGAATATGTTTGACTTTGCCATTGACAGCCGCAATGAAGGCGGTATTCCCGGTAGGAACGACAAAGGCCTTGTGACCTATGACCGCCGCACCAAAAAGGACGCATATTTCCTGTATCGGGCGTATTGGCGGACGCTGCCCGTGGCGTATATCACCTCGCGCCGCTTTACCGAACGCCGTCAGGAAACGATTTGTGTCAAGGTGTATTCCAACGCGAATGCGGTCACCCTTTTCTGCAACGGCGTGCAGATCGCCGAAAGAAAGGCGTCGCAATGCCGTCAGGCGCATGTGTTCCTGTTTCAAAATGTGCTGCTGCAAGCGGGCGAAAATACCGTGACCGCGCGCGGCGATAACGGCGCGGAGGATACCGTCGCCTGGCATTTGGAGAAGTAAGAAAAAGCCTTGACAACGTTTTTTCGTTCTGCTACAATACCCACGAAGTAAAACAAGGGAGATGAAAGGATGCGCAATTTTTCCTGCTGAATGTCCGGCACGCGACTTGCGGGTATATGCCCGTGGTTCGGTGTGCTTTGTCGCAGGAAAAATGTCGTGTCCGCCCGTGTGAAAGCGGGAACTTGCCCCTTTGTGCGCAATTTCGGGCCGCAGACTTTTGCCTGCGGCCCGATTTTTCGTGAAAGGGGATCTTTATGTCTCAAATCGATGTGCGCCATCTGACTTTTTCCTATGACGGCGCGCTCACACCTGTATTTTCCGACGTATCTTTTCGACTGGATACCGATTGGCGGCTCGGCTTTGTCGGGCGCAACGGCCGCGGGAAAACCACCTTTTTAAAGCTGCTGACAGGTGAATTGCCTGCGGGAAACGCGATCCAAAGCAGCGTACCGTTTGCGCGCTTCCCGATCGATGTGCCTGACCCGAATTGTTCGGTCAGCGAATTATATACCCTCGTGCCCGGTGCGGAAATGTGGGAACTCGAGCGTGAGCTGCGGCTGCTCGGGCTTATAGAGGATGCGCTCGAACGTCCCTATGCTTCGCTTTCCGGCGGGGAGCGCACCAAGGTGCAGATCGCGCTGTTGTTCCTGCACGAGGGCAGCTTTTGCCTGCTCGACGAGCCGACCAATCACTTGGACCGCGCCGCGCGGGAAAAGCTTGGTGCATATCTGCGCAGCAAAAAGGGCTTTATTCTGGTTTCGCACGACCGCGCGCTGCTGGATCGTTGTACTGACCACACGCTTGCGATCAACAAAACCGGTATCGAGGTGCAGAAGGGCAGCTTTTCGGTATGGTTTGCCCAAAAGGAACAGCGAGACCGCCGAGAAGCTGCGGAAAACGAAAAACTCACGCACGAGATCGCGCGGCTCCACGACGCCGCCCGCCGCGCCGCAGGATGGTCGGCGCAGGTGGAAAAGAGCAAAAAGGGGACACGCAATTCCGGCGTGCGCCCCGACCGCGGCTATATCGGGCACAAGTCCGCCAAAATGATGCAGCGTGCGAAGTCGATCGAAAACCGAAAATCTGCGGCGGCGCAGGAAAAAGCCGCGCTGCTGCACGATGTGGAGACCGCAGAAGCACTGCGGCTGCATGTGCTGCCGTTCCCGAAAACACGCTTGGCAGAATTTGACCGCGTTGCCGTGCAATTCAGCGAACGCCCCATATGTGCGCCTGTACGCTTTTCGGTGATGCGCGGCGACAAGATCGCCTTGGAGGGCGGAAACGGCGCGGGAAAGAGCAGCCTTCTCAAACTCCTGCTTGGTGAAAACATCCCGCACACGGGCAACGTTTTTGTTCCCGAGGGTTTGAAGATCGCCTATCTCCCGCAGGAAAGCGAGGGACTGTCTGGTACGCTGCCCGATTATATCGCCGCTGTCGGTGCGGACGAAACGCTTTGCAAGACCATTTTGCGCAAACTTGATTTTTCTCGAGAGCAATTCTCTGTCCGCCTTGAAAATGCCTCTGCGGGGCAGAAAAAGAAAGTACAGCTTGCCGCCTGTCTGTCGTTGCCCGCGCATTTGTTCATTTTGGACGAGCCACTCAATTACATTGATATCTGGTCGCGCATGCAGCTGGAAACGCTGTTTCGCGAAAGCGAAGCGACCGTGCTGTTTGTCGAACACGATGCGGCATTTTGTTCTGCGGTCGCCACCGAAACGATTCGCCTGACGCCGCCCGCAAAAACCTGAAAAACCTGTGCGAAAACGGTTGCCCGAATGTAAGAAATATGATACAATATCTTGAAAAATAATGGCATGAAATACATATAAGGGGATAGGCATATGGACTCCGAAAGAATTTTCAAAACCTGCATTTTCGGCGGATTTAAACGCGAGGATGTTTTGCAATATGTCGGGGAGCTGCAGGCGGAGATCGCCTCGCTTTCCGAGGAACTGCAAAAAAAATCCGACGAGCTTTCGGCGCTTTCTGCGAAAGTGGGCGAGCTCGAAGCTTTGTGCGAAGCAGGCGAGCAGGCCAAGCAGCAGCTTGCCGTAACAACGGGCGCGCTGGAAACGGCGCAGCAGCAAAACACAGCGCTGCAAGCGGAAAACGAAGACTTGCGCACGCAGCTTTCGGGGCTGGATGACGAAAAGCGGAAGATGGAGGAAAAGGCACAGGAGCTTCGTGCAACACAGGCGCAGCTTGGTGCGGCGTTTTTGGATGCGCGCAAATATTCCGACGAGATCGTGAACGCTGCGAACCAAAGGGCGAATGAGACGCAGGCGGACGCCGCGCAAAGCATCCGCGAGCAGGCGAGCGAGATTGCGCGTCTTTCCTCGGATGTGGATGCCATTTCCGCTACGCTTTCCCGGTCGGTCGAGGATCTGCATGCGCAGATCTCCGCGCTGTCTGCAAAGCTTTCCAAGGCGGCGCAGGCGCTTTCTGTCCGCCGCGATGCGGAAAAATTCCTGCCCGACGTGTCCATGCATATTTCCCCGGAGATCAGTGAAGCGCTTTCCGAAACAGAACAGGAAAAAGGCGAGCAGAATATCTATCGCTTCGGTGCTTCGAAAGAGGGGTAAACGTTGCGCGAATATCATATCACCACCGACGAGATCAAAGTATACGCACCGCAGCTTTCAGCCGGCGATACCGTGTATTTAAGCGGCACGGTCTATACCTCGCGCGATGCGGCGCATAAGCGAATTGCGGCGCTGCTTGAAAAAGGCGAGCCGACGCCGTACCCCATTGCGGGCTCGGTGATCTATTATGCGGGCCCTACGCCCACGCCGCCGGGTCTTGCCATAGGCTCCTGCGGGCCGACAACCTCCGGCAGGATGGACGTCTACACCCCTGCGCTTTTGGATCTCGGGCTTGCCGCTATGGTCGGCAAAGGGCCGAGAAGTAAGGCGGTCTGCGATGCGATCGTGCGCAACGGCGCGGTGTATTTCTGCGCCGTAGGGGGCGCGGGAGCGCTCGCGAGCAAATGCATCACAAGCTGTGAGGTCATCGCATTTGAAGACCTGGGCTGCGAGTCCGTCAAAAAACTGACCTTTTCCGATTTCCCGCTGACCGTGGTGATCGACGCGAACGGCGGCAACCTGTTTATTTAAACGCCTTTGGAGAAATTTATGGATTACAACGCATTTATACAACTGCGCCGCGAGATCATTGAAAACGAATTCCGGCGCATGAACGATATGCAGAAAAAAGCGGTCTTTCAGGTGAACGGGCCGCTTTTAATTCTGGCCGGCGCGGGCAGCGGCAAAACGACGGTGCTCGTCAACCGCATTGCGAACCTCATCCGCTTCGGCGATGCGTACAACTCCGACTTTTCGGAGCGCACGCCCGACGAGCACGATATGGAGCTGATGCGCCGTTACCTTGCGGGCGATCACACCGTCTACCCGCAAATCGCGGACGTGCTTTCCGTGAACGCGCCGAAGCCGTGGCAGATTTTGGCGATCACCTTTACCAACAAAGCGGCGAACGAGCTGAAAGAACGCCTGGCGGCGATGCTCGGCGAGGATTCGGTGGATCTGTGGGCGAGCACCTTCCATTCCGCCTGTGTGCGCATTTTGCGTCGCAACGCGGACAAGCTTGGGTTTACCAACCGTTTTACGATCTATGACACCGACGACAGCCGCCGTGTGATGAAGGAATGTCAGCGCTTATTGGATATTGAAGACCGCTTCCTGCCGCACAAAATGATCCTTTCCGAAATCAGCCGTGCGAAAGATGCGCTCGTCACGCCTGAGGAATTTTTGAAATCGGCGGGGGTGGATGTGCGGCTTCGAAAGATCGGCGAATGCTACGCAAAATACCAGCAGCTTCTTAAAAACGCCGACGCGATGGATTTTGACGACCTGATCTTCCAAACGGTTCGCCTTTTGGAGGAAAACGAGGATGTGGCCGAGCATTACAGAAGGCAGTTCCGCTATGTGATGGTGGATGAGTATCAGGATACCAACCACGCGCAGTATCGCCTGACGGGGCTGTTGGCGGACGGCTGCCGCAATATCTGCGTCGTCGGCGACGACGACCAGAGCATTTACCGCTTCCGCGGCGCAACGATCGAGAATATCTTGAGCTTTGAAACACGTTACCCGGACGCGGCTGTCATCCGCTTGGAACAGAATTACCGTTCTACGCAGAATATTCTGGACGCCGCCAACGCCGTGATCGCAAATAACAGCCAGCGCAAGGGGAAGAACCTCTGGACGGCGAACGGCGCGGGTGAAAAGATCACGCTCGAAACGACGGAGGATGAAACCGCCGAAGCGGCGTTTATCGCCGAAAAGATCACGGATTCCGTCGCGGGCGGGCGGCGCTTTGCCGACCACGCGGTGCTTTATCGTATGAACGCGATGTCGGGCCCTATCGAGCGTGCGCTCGTCAAAAACGCCATTCCCTACCGCATCATCGGCGGGCATAAATTCTATGACCGCATGGAGATCCGTGATGCGCTGGCATACCTGTCCGTTGTCAACAATCCGTCGGACCGCGTACGCTTGCAACGCATCATCAACGTCCCCAAGCGCGGCATCGGCGACACCACCGTGCAGCGTGCCAACGAGATCGCCGACCTGCTCGGCGTGCCGCTGTTTGAGGTCTTTAAGACCGCCGACGAATATGACGTCCTAAAGCGCGCGGCGGGCAAGCTCAAGGATTTTGCCGCAATGATGGAACGCCTGTCTGCGCTTGCACAGGAAGCACAGCCTGCGGAGGTCTTGAGCCGCGTGCTGGAGGAGACCGCGTATGTCGAATATTTGCGTACGGAACCCGAAAAATTCGATGACCGCGTGCAGAACTTAAATGAGCTTTCCGCAACGCTTGTGCGCTTTACGGAGGAAAACCCCGAGGGCACGCTGGGCGACTATCTTGAGGAAGTCGCACTTCTTACGGATATCGACAATTACAATGCGGATTCCGACACGGTCGTTCTGATGACCCTGCACGCCGCAAAGGGCTTGGAATTCCCGGTTGTGTTTATCCCGGGAATGGAAGAGGGGGTATTCCCCGGGCAGCAAAGCATGTTCATTGATTCCGAAGTTGAGGAGGAGCGCCGTCTTGCCTACGTCGGCATTACGCGCGCGAAAGAGGAGCTCTATTTGACGCATGCGAAATCCCGCATGATCTATGGTTCGACCAACTACTACCGCCCGTCGCGCTTTGTGTCCGAGATCCCCGAAAAGCTGTTGGAGATCCACCGCCAAATCGGCTTCCGCGAGCGCGCAGGGCTTGCGGGCGGCAGCAGTTTTTCGTTCGGGAAAGGGGCTTTGCCGCATACGCAGCACACAACAGCGGTCAACCGCGGCTTTTCAAAGCCTGCCGCGACCGCCGGCAATCGTGCACCGCTGCCGGAGCTTAAACCCGGCGACACGGTGGAGCATAAGGCGTTCGGCACCGGTGTAGTCGCAAGCTGCCGCCCCATGGGCAACGATGTGCTTTTAGAGATCGCGTTCCAAAAGGTCGGCACGAAAAAGCTCATGGCGCGCATGGCGAATTTGAAAAAAGTATGATTGAAAAAGGACTCCGTTCGCATTGCAAACGGAGTCCTTTTTATATCCATTTTTATGCGCTCAGATCCGCGCTGCACCGCTTTCCCGTGCCGCTTTTGCCACGGCTTCGGCGACGGTCTTGCCGACGCGCTCGTCAAACGCCTTCGGCAAAATATAATCGGCGCTCAGCTCCTCGTCGGAAACGAGTGAGGCAATCGCCTGCGCGGCGGCGACCTTCATCTCCTCGTTGATGTCCCGTGCACGGCAGTCGAGTGTCCCGCGGAAAATGCCGGGGAACGCCAACACATTATTGATCTGGTTCGGGAAGTCGCTTCTGCCCGTGCCGACCACCGCCGCGCCCGCCGCTTTCGCAAGGTCGGGCATGATCTCGGGCACGGGGTTCGCCATCGGCAGCACAATTGCACCCTTGTTCATCGAGCGTACCATGTCTTCTGTCACAATGCCCGGTGCGGAAACGCCGATGAAAATGTCCGCGCCGACCATCGCGTCTCGGAGCGTTCCGGTTTTCTTTTGGCGGTTCGTTATGCGCGCCATTTCCGCCTGCGCGGGATTCAGACGCTCGTCGCCCTCGCAGACGATGCCTTTGGAATTGCAAAGCAGGACTTCTCCGACGCCCTGTTTCATCAAAAGCTTCGCAATGGCGATACCCGCAGCCCCTGCGCCGCTGAACACGGCGGTGCAGTCCGAAAGCCTCTTGCCGACCACGCGCAGTGCGTTGAGCACCGCCGCGAGCACGACCACCGCCGTGCCGTGCTGGTCGTCGTGGAAGATCGGGATGTCGGTTTTCTCCTTGAGCTTCCGTTCGATCTCAAAGCAGCGCGGCGCAGCGATGTCCTCCAAATTCACACCGCCGAACGACCCCGCAAGCAGGGCGATGCAGTTGACGATCTCGTCCACATCCTTCGACCGCACGCAAAGCGGGATCGCGTCCACCCCGCCGAATTCCTTGAATAATACGCATTTGCCCTCCATCACGGGCATGCCCGCTTCGGGACCGATGTCCCCGAGCCCCAAAACGGCGGTGCCGTCGGTCACGACCGCCACCGTGTTCCAGCGGCGCGTCAGCTCGTAGGATTTGTCGACATCCTTTTGAATTTCCAAACACGGCTGCGCAACACCCGGCGTGTAAGCGAGCGAAAGCGCATCTTTGTTATCTACCTTGGCGCGGGCAGTCACTTCGATCTTGCCCTTCCATTGGTAGTGCAGCTTTAACGATTCGGTTTTGTAGTCCATGCTTTTTCGTTCCTTTGCTTGAGTTTAGTGTTCAATCCAGTCGCGCGAGCGTTCCACCGCACGCAGCCAGCCCTTGTAAAGGCGGTCACGCTCTTCCAAGATCATCTTCGGTTCAAAAATGCGGTCCACCTTGCGGATCTTTTCAATTTCCGCTTTGCTTTCCCAAAAGCCGACCGCAAGCCCCGCTAAGTAGGCGGCGCCAAGCGCCGTCGTCTCGACCACAACGGGGCGATTGACCTTGGTGCGGATGAGGTTTGCCTGGATCTGCATCATGATGTCGCTGACAGAAGCGCCGCCGTCCACGCGAAGCTCCGAAAGCGCAATACCCGAATCCGCTTTCATCGCTTCCAGCAGATCCGTCATCTGATAGGCGATGGCTTCAAGCACCGCGCGCGCGATATGCTCGCATTTGACGCCGCGCGTGAGCCCCACGATCGTCCCGCGCGCGTACATATCCCAGTACGGCGCGCCGAGCCCCGTAAAGGCGGGGACAAAGTAGATGCCATTGGCGTCCTCCACGCTTTCGGCAAGCTCGTCGCAGCGGTGCGCCGTGTCAATGAGCCGCAGATCGTCGCGCAGCCATTTGATGACCGAGCCCGCGTTGAACGCCGAGCCTTCGATCGCGTATTCCACCTCATCGCCGATGCCCCATGCCACGCCTGTAACAAGGTTGTTTTTGGAGTCAACGCGCTCTTTCCCTGTGTTCATCAGTAAGAAGCAGCCCGTGCCGTAAGTGTTCTTCGCCTGGCCCGCTTCAAAGCAGCCCTGCCCGAACAGCGCGGCGGGCTGGTCGCCGATCGCCCCGGCAATGGGTACGCCGACAATGTCCTCAAAGCCCAAAAGCCCGGGCGCGACCTCGCCGTAAACGGCGCTGGAGGGGACGGGCGTGGGCAGGATGCTCATCGGGATATCCAGCGCTTTACACAGGTGTTCGTCCCAGCAGAGCTTATCCACGTCAAACAGCATTGTGCGTGAGGCGTTGGAATAGTCGGTGATATGTACCTTGCCGCCTGTCAGGTTCCAAATGAGCCACGTTTCCACCGTACCGAACAAAAGCTGCCCCGCATCGGCAAGAATGCGCGCGCCGGGTACATTGTCGAGGATCCATTTGATCTTGGTCGCGGAAAAGTACGCGTCCACCACAAGCCCCGTGTGCGCCTTGATGTATGCGGTCAGTTCCTTATCCTTTTTGATCTCCTCGCACATGTCGGCGGTGCGGCGGCACTGCCAAACGATGGCGTTGTAAACAGGCTTGCCCGTGCCTTTGTCCCACAAAATCGTGGTTTCCCGCTGGTTGGTGATGCCGATGGAGGCAATATCCGAGGTGAAGATGCGGTTTGCGGTGATGACCTCGGTGACCGCCTGAAACTGCGAATAAAGGATCTCCATCGCGTTGTGTTCCACCCAGCCGGGCTGCGGATAGATCTGGTTGAACTCGTGTTGCGCTTTTGCCACGATGTTGCCGCGATGGTCAAACAAAATGGCGCGGGAGCTGGTCGTGCCCTGATCGAGCGCGAGCACATATTTTGCCTTGGACAAAACAAACACCTCGTTTTCCCGTTGAAAATGCAGTAGCTTATTTGCCGTCGTTTTTGTGCGCGCGTTCCACACGCGCGTCATCTATGAGATTGTGAAGGCCCTGCCAATGCAGCACGCGGCGGTTGAACCACAGGGACTGCGCCGCACCGCGCAGCTTGCCCGGCAGCGCTTGTTTAAGCGTTGCGTAATGCACATGGTAGACATTGAGCAAATCAAAGTATTCCGGCAAGCCCGACTCAAACCGTTCGTAGCTTCGATCCTCCGGCGCGGACCAGGCGGCTTCCGCGATTGCGCCGAGCCGCGGGAAGGTGCGGTGATCCGCTGTTTTTTGATCGGGGACATACTCTGTCCAAAGCGGTGCTTCTACTCCAAGGATGTTTTCCGAAATGCCCGGTTCATATTCGTATGCACGCTTTAGATCGACCCAACCATAGGGGAAATCCAAATAATAGGGGAAGGCGGAGGAATTGATCATCTTCCGCCCGGCTTCGAGCTCGCGGCGAACGATCCCGTTTTCCTCATTTGCGCCGCACATCTGCCAAACGATGTCGCGGTCCAGGCGCTCGGTGCTTTCCACACCGTCATAATTCCACATGATCGGCGTAAAACCGTGCTCCTTCACATAGCGCGCTACGCGGCTCATGAAATATTGCTGCAACTGTTCTTCGTTTTGAAGCCCCTTCGTGCGGATCACGTCTTGGCAATGCGGACAGCGCTTCCAGCGCATCTTGACCGCCTCGTCACCGCCGAGGTGGATGTATTTGTCGGGGAACAGCTCAAAAAGCTCATTTAGCACATCAAATACAAAGCGGTACGTAGACTCTTTTCCTGCACAAAGGATATCGTGTTTTACGCCCCAATGCGTGGCGACCTTGAGCTTGCGCGAAAAGCACGAAAGCTCGGGGTAGCAGGCGATGGCGGCGACGCAGTGCCCGGGAATGTCGAATTCGGGGATGACCTTTATAAAGCGGCGGTGGCAGTAGTCCACGATCTCGCGCACGTCTTCTTTCGTGTAAAAGCCGCTTTCAGGCTTTACGCCGAAATTCGTATGACTGCGGCGTGAACCGATTTCCGTAAGCAACGGATATTTGTCGATCTGCACACGCCAGCCCTGATCCTCCGTCAAATGCCAGTGGAAGCGGTTGAGCTTGTGCAGCGCCATCAGATCGATGATGCGCTTGATCTCTTTAACGCTTTGGAAATATCTGCCGGAATCGAGCATGAACCCGCGATATGAAAAGCGGGGTTTGTCGTCGATATAGAGGTCGGGCACAACGCCGTTTCCCTGCAAAAGCAGCTGCTTTAAGGTCTGAAGCCCGTAAAACAATCCGTTTTCGGCGCGTGCATAAATATATATGCACCCGTCGCGCGAGACGAGCCGATAGCCTTCATCGCAGTCCGGCTCATCCGTCAGCTCCAAGCGGATGGTGTTTTCGGTGGCTTCGGGATCGCGGTGAATGCGGATGTCGAATTGCTTTTTTACGAAATTGCGAAATTCGTCGATAAACGCCGCTTTGGTAATGGTGGTGTCCTCATCCAGCGTAAAGCGCGTCTTGCCGCCGGTGATGATCATCTCGTTCGGCTGCGGAACAATATTGAACATAACATCCCCCCAAAAGCGGAATTTTGTGACATCTGTAAGAATTTCTTTTATTATAGCAAACCCTGCATAAAATAACAACAGAAAAAACACAATCCCTGTATAAATTCACAAAGGAAAAACCTTTGCAATACCTCTTGCTTTTCGAAGGGTTTCATAGTATAATAAATCTACCTTAATTGGGTCGTGTGCCGTGTGGGTCCTGTGCGACAGCGCTCCGTGAACCATGTCAGGCGGGGAACCGAGCAGCATTAAGCGGTCAGCCTGTGCGCCGCAGATCGCCTGCACGGTGCATGACCGAGTTAAGGTATTTTTATGTTTTTCTTTTTTTAGGAGGTACGCTGTGTATCAGGTGCTTTACCGCAAGTGGCGGCCGAAAACCTTTGCCGACGTGGTCGGACAGCCGGCTGTTACCGCGTCGCTTATGGGCGCGGTCAAAAGCGGCAGGCTGTCGCATGCCTATCTGTTTACAGGCTCGCGTGGCACGGGTAAGACCTCCTGTGCGAAGATCCTCGCCAAAGCGGTCAACTGTGAGCATCCCGTGGACGGCAACCCCTGCAACGAATGTGCGACCTGCCGCGGCATCGACGCAGGCACGATTCTGGATGTCATTGAGATCGACGCCGCCTCCAACAACGGCGTGGACAATATCCGCGACCTGCGCGAGGAAGCGAATTATACGCCCGCCAACGCGAAATACCGCGTGTATATCATCGACGAAGTGCACATGCTCTCCGTCGGCGCGTTCAACGCGCTTTTGAAAACACTCGAAGAACCGCCCGAGCATGTCAAATTTATTTTGGCAACGACCGAAGTCCATAAGCTGCCCGCTACGATCCTATCGCGCTGCCAGCGGTTCGATTTCAAACGCATCGAGCCGCGTGACATAGCAAGCAGGCTTCTGTATGTCGCAGGGCAGGAGAATATCCCGCTTACAGAAGACGGCGCTATGCTCATCGCCCGTGTGGCGGACGGCGCCATGCGCGATGCGCTTTCGCTTTTAGACCGCTGCGCTGCGTATGAGGGCGAGATCACCGAGGCTGTTGTCAGCGACGCAGCAGGGCTTGCCGGGCGCGAACATCTATTTCGTTTGACGGAGGGCATTGCAGACCGCGACGGCGCGCAGGTGATCGAGCTTTTGGACGAGCTTTACAACAATGCGTGCAGCATGGATCGTCTGCTTTTGGATCTGCTTGCGCATTTCCGCAATCTCATGCTCGCGCGCAGCGTCCCGAACTACGGCGAGCTGATCGTCTGTCAGAAAAGTGAGCTTGCGGCCATCCGCGCACAGGCGGAACGTTTTTCGCTTGCACGTATTTTGAACGCCATGGATGTTTTGCAGGATGCGGCGGGGAAGCTCAAGGGCGGCGCGAATGCCCGCACAGCGGCGGAAATGGTCCTGCTGCGCCTTGCCGACCCGAGCTTGGATACCGACGTCCGCGCCCTTACCGCCCGCATTGCGGAGCTCGAACGCCGTTTGGATACGGGCGCGTTTGCAAGCCCTGAAAAGGCGGCGTCTGAAACACACTCCGCGCCGCAGCCGGCAGAGCCCGAGCCGCCGCAAGCGGAATCTCCTGCCCCCGAAAAGGCGGAAGCCCCTGCCACGCAGGTGCCGAAAGCGCCGGAAGCAACGCGCGCGGAACCACAAGCGGCGCCACCCGCTTCTCCTACCGAGAGCCCTGTGCCCGCAAAGGCATCCACACCGACGGATACACCGTTCCAAAAGTGGAGCGAGGCGCTCGAACGCCTTTCTGCCATCGACCGTCCGCTTGTACCGCATATGCGCGGTTCGTCGGCGGTTGAACGCGGCGATCTGCTGCTCATCCAAAGCAACAACCCGCTGCTTGAGCAGTTTTTACAGACCGGCTCGCACGCGAACTGCATCATGCGCGCCGTGTATGATGTGACGGGGAAAAAATATCGAATCGGCATTTTCCATGCGCCGCGTGCTGCCGCTGCACCCGCCGCACCGAAAAAAGACCCGCTGGAAAATCTCCTGAGCCGTGCGCAGACGCTTGGTGTGGAGGTCATCGACCAATAAACAAATCCTAAAAAGGAGAAACGTAAATGAAAGCAAGAATTCCGAACCAGGGCCCGACGGGCGGCAACATGATGAAAAAATTGCAGGAAATGCAGGCAAATATGGAAGCGCTGCAGGGCGAGCTTGCCGTAGCGGAGTATTCCGCAAGCGCGGGCGGCGGCGCGGTGGACGTGACCGTCAACGGCTCGCATGAGGTCAAAGCCATCCATATCAAGCCCGAGGTCATGGATCCGGAAGAGCCGGATATGCTCGAAGACCTGCTGCTTGCGGCGATCAACGAAGCCATGCGCAAGGCGGATGAGACCGCTGAACGCGAAATGGGCAAGATCACGGGCGGACTTTCCGGCATGCCGGGCATGGGCGGGCTGCTTTGATGTCGTATTCCATTCCCGTCTTAGATGAACTGATCGATGAGTTCCGCAAAATGCCCTCCGTCGGGCAGAAGTCGGCAGAGCGCATGGCGTTTTATGTGCTGGGGCTGACCGACGACGAGGCAAATCGGCTGCAAAACGCCATCGGCAATGCACACGAAAAGATCCATCGCTGTAAGGTCTGCTGCAACCTGACCGAAACCGAGGTCTGCTCGATCTGCCAAAGCGCAGAGCGCGACCGCACAACCGTCTGCGTGGTCGAAAGCCCGCGCGACGTACTCGCATTCGAGCGCACGCATGAGTACCACGGGCTTTACCATGTGCTGCACGGGGCGATCTCGCCGATGAATTCGGTGGGCCCCGATGACCTGACCGTCAAAGAGCTGCTTGCCCGCTTGCAGGACGACGCCGTGGAAGAGGTCATCATGGCGACCAACCCCACCGTCGAGGGCGAGGCGACCGCCATGTACATAAGCAGGCTCTTAAAGCCGCTGGGCGTGAAAGTGACGCGCCTTGCCTACGGTATCCCCGTCGGTGCGGATCTTGAATACGCCGATGAGGTCACCCTTACCCGTGCGCTTGCGGGCAGAAGCCTGCTGTAAAAAGGAGCATATATATGCATACTTCTAAACTCTCGCGTGACGAGGCGTTCGCGCTGCTTTTACAATACAACAAAGCGCCTTTCCATATCCGCCATGCCCTCACGGTAGAAGCTGTGATGACATGGTTTGCAAATACGCTCGGGGTTCCCGACGAGGCGGAGTATTGGGGCATCGTCGGGCTTCTGCACGATATTGATTTTGAGCAGTATCCCGACGAACACTGCCAAAAAGCACCTGAATTATTGCGTGCCGGCGGTGCAGGGGAGGATATGATCTATTCCGTCTGTTCGCACGGCTACGGCATATGTTCGGACTGCGAGCCGAAAGACGAACTGGAAAAAGTCCTGTTCGCTGCGGACGAATTGACCGGGCTCATCTGGTCGGCGGCGCTTATGCGTCCGTCCAAAAGCGTGCAGGATATGGAGCTGAAAAGCTTAAAAAAGAAATATAGGGATAAAAAATTCGCCGCAGGCTGCTCGCGTGAGATCATCGCAACGGGCGCCGAACGGCTCGGCTGGACGCTCGACGAGCTTTTGGAAAAAACGCTCGAAGCCATGCGCGCGAGTGAAGTGCAGATCGAAGAACGCTTCGCCGCATACGAGCAGGCGTAACGCAGAACGGACAAAATACAACGCAGGGCAGGTGACCGAACGAATGGCAAATGCACAAAACAACGCGCCCAAAACGGTGGCGCAAAATAAAAAAGCCCTGCACGATTATTTTGTGCTGGAGTCGTACGAAGCGGGCATCGAGCTTTGCGGCACGGAGGTCAAAAGCGTGCGTGCGGGGCGCATCAACCTAAAGGATGCGTGGTGCAGCATCGTCGAGGGCGAGATGTTCGTCAACGGCATGCACATCAGCCCCTACGACCACGGCAATATTTTCAACCGCGACCCGCTGCGCGTGCGAAAGCTCCTCATGCACAAGCGCGAGATCATGCGCCTTTTTGGCACGACCAAGCAGCAGGGGCTGACGCTCATCCCACTCTCTGTGTATTTCAAAAAAGGGCGCGCCAAGGTGCAGGTCGGGCTTTGCAAGGGCAAAAAGCTCTATGACAAGCGCGACGTTGCCGCCAAAAAGGAAGCCGACCGCCGCATCGAGCGCGAAATGAAGGAACGCTCGCGTTGAAGATACCGAAAGGATGAAACTGTATGCAGGGAAAAGCGTCGGATATCATTCGACAAAAGCTGATCGATAACGGTGGGTCTGTGCAAATATTCTCTTTGCGCGGCAATCCGATTTATGTAACGTTATCGGCTGACCGTCAACATTTTGATTCTCCGCAGCTGCCGCCGCGGAAAAACGAAAGTTTTGCGATTTTTGACTGCGTGACGGATCTGCTGGATCAAACCGGCGGCAAAGCTCGCAAAGGAAACGGCAGAAATCATAAACTCGGTGAAGCAGGCTGCGAGACAGACACCGTTGTAGGTTATATCGGTATGACCTATGACGGACATCGAATCGGCGAATCGGTGCTCGACCCTGTTTTTGCAGTCGCGGCAATCATGGATTGGGCAGGGATTGTGCACAACAAGAGAGGGTTTATTAAATATACCGCCGCCTATAAGAACGGATAAATCCGTATTGGGGAAAGTTAGGCGTATTGCAGAAAAATCCCGCTTGCAAAACGTAAGGTTTGTGGTACAATAATAACCTCACGACACTCTAAAGAAAGCAAAGCTTTCAAGAGTGTCGGAGAACATTGTATCATACCTGCCTCACACTTGCGCGTTCGGCGATATGGTATAATACTCCCACGGGGATGAAAGGATTTCGACGGGGATGCTGCACCGTGGTAAGCGAGCAGCGGTGGGGTACCGCTTAAAACAGCCTCAGTTTATGAAAATAAACGACAAAGATCAAAAAGTACTTCTTGCTGCTTAATTAGCGGCAAGCGTTCCTCCCGGAGCACCGCGGCCGGGGCAGGGGCGTCATCAGCGGTAAATGTGCACGGGCAAGCGCCTCGTAACCCGTCACACACAACGAGGCTACCGAAGCAAGTTGCCAGCCGTACGGTGGCTTTCTAAGGGAACCTTTAACGCACGGCTACGCTCGTAGAAAGCTGCGGGAACGCGTTTTCGGACGCGGGTTCGACTCCCGCCATCTCCACCAAGCGACCCCGCCCCGCCGTCTCCCGGCGGGGCGGGGTCGGTTTGTGCTCTGAGGGTGCGGAGTCGAACAGGACGGCGCGCCGCAGCGCGCGACCAACAGTCCAGTGGACTGTTGGTCAGTCCGCGGGCAGACTCCCGCCATCTCCACCAGCGGCAAAAGGGTATAAACCGATATGACATGTAAGTGGTTATTTCTATATAACATTTGGCGATTCTATAATTCTATTATGATTAAAATGGGTCGGGCAAAGTTGACAATCGACTTTGCCCGACCTGTTGTCTTTACCTTTTCAATCGCCTTATGAGTTTACAGTATCATAAAATTCAGGGTAATCGGCAAGATATACGTCGTAATTAGTATCTATAACTACTCGAATGTTTATTTCTGGACTTGTGTATAATTCTGTTTTTTCATAGCTAATCCCGTTATATGTAAATGCTGCATATGTTGCCGTGGTTTGATGTTCTTCTACTTTATTCCAGCGATTTAGGATTTCATCCATATTCGTTATTGCGCCCGGCAGAGTTTCTAAATAAAGAAGGATAGGACGCATCATATATTCGTATCCATGATTTTTTCCGTTCCGAGACAAGAAATTCAAAATAACTTGATTATCATCAAAACTAGGTAATATTACGAATGTTTCATCATCAGAAACATGATATGGTATAAGTCCGTCTGCATTGAGGTCTATCGTATCACTTGTAACCGGCAGCCCGGACGCTTTATATACATCCCGGTATTCATCCAAAGTCATTATAAAATCAGATAATTTATGCTTTGTCAGTTCGCGCTCGTCCGCTTGTTGAATCATGGATAGCTGTTCTTCGGTTGCTAATGAATACTTGCCGATTTTTATTACGTTTCCTTTGGAATCAAATTGGGGTGCGCCATCATTAATACTCCATAATTCTCCCCAGATAGAAATATCGTAACTTAGCGGCTTTTCTTCAACCGTACTTTTTAATTTCACTGTGTTGTTATTGCTTTCGTCTATCTCATAGACTTTTTCATCATATATACCGTCTGATTTTATACTCCAAACCCGCATCTCTTCGCCTTGGTCAGACACAAATGTCTGACCTTGCAATTTCTCGTTCATTTCTTTCGCTTCCCGTGTAGAACGGTTTGTAACGATCTGATGGACTGAGAAAAAAGCTGCAATTCCCAAAATTACGCAAAGCAGAACGATAAATAGGGGAGACCTTACAATTTCCTTAAATGATTTTCTCGGCATTTTTGAAATGCCGGTTCCTGTTTTGTGAGACTGCTTTTCTCTGATTGTAATATTCTCCCACAAATCATTTACAAAATCCACAAGCGCTGCATCTGTTATCGGTTGAATCGTACCGTGTGCAATCAGCTTTTTAATATCGTCCGCATATTTTTCAGGAACATTGTTACCCGACCATAAAATGCGAAATTTGCAATTTCTGCAATAGCTCAAATCATACTTTGCAAACGCGCTGTCTATTGCAGTATAGGGTTCGCCCTCGGCGATTTCAGCAATATAATATTTATCCTTTCCCGGTTTCTTGATCCATACCAAATCGCCGGGATTCAGTGCAGATATATATTTTTTGGCACTGTCATAATCCGAATCGGATTCGTCGGTTTCTTTGTTCGGCATCGAACCGATGCCGATGACCTGCCGCCGGAGACAAAAAACAAATTTTTCCTGTGATAACGCTATGTCTTCGTTTCCCGCTCTGCTATCCTCAAGATTCATACAATAAACTGCTCGCTTTTCCATGTGAAAACCTCCTATATTCTCATAGTTTATCAGACGCTTACCCATTCTATTGTTATTATAGTGATAAAACTTCTTAAAAGAAAAAATGCAAACTACAGAGGTTCTATTTTTGGCAACCATTTGTATCTGCAGCCGATTCCAATTTCTTAAATAGTTCAATCGTTGCCCGTATGGTGTCCCCGCGGGAGGTATCATGCATTCGTTCCAGTGTGTGAACAGCCCTTATGCGTTTTCGACACAGCGCGCCGGACAGTTCATGCTCATCTACGGCATAATATGTTCCCCTACGGTATGCACAGATGTCAAACTTTTTTAGGCTGTTGCAGATCCCGGGAGTGTCATCGGTGATTTTAACCAAGTAATATTCATTTGTCACAGGGGACTTTACCCAAACAAGATCACCCGCTCCCATGTTCTGTAAATTGTTCCTTGCCGCACGATACCCAATGCTACCGTCATATTCCAGATCCGCTTTTTCTTTGTACGCATTCCATGTATTTACTACATCAGAAATACCCCAACCGATTGCTACCAAGCCCTTTTCTAGGCAAAGCTGAAATTTAAGCGCCTTGTCATGGTTGCGTTTCGAGCCGCCTCGATTATCCTTTAGGTTCATGCACCAAACGCGCATTTCGGTTTCCCCCTCATACAAGATTTGTGTTTCAATATTTGGCTTTTGTGATTATGCATCAGACAGAAAAGAGTATGTTCTCAAATATTGTCCTATTACAGGACGATATTTGCTCGCCGCCATGTTACCATGAATTTTGTCTTATGTCAAGACAAAATATAATAAGGGTGGCTGAAACTTGGCAAGGATCATAGATGGCGAAGCCATGAATCTTATCGGCGATAATGTAAAAAAATACCGCAAAATGCGGCGCATGAGCCAGCAAAAGCTGTCCAACCGTTTGGAGCTTTTAGGGGTGTATGTTTGCAGAGGATCGGTTTCCCGAATTGAGGACAAATCCCGCACGGTGACCGATATTGAGCTTTGTGCGATCGCAAAGGCGCTGGATATTTCGGTTTCGGAGCTGCTGAACGGCAATCCTTTCGATGAAGAGGAATAGATGCGCGTCATAAGCTCGAAAAAAGCAGGGGCGACGCGGTACGGTTTGACGGTTATAAGCCGCCCCTGATCTACAGGAAAACGCCCCTCAAATCATACAAAAAAGACCGATGTTAAGCATCGGTCTTTTTTGTCGGTGTGCCGTACCCGTCGGAACGAATATATAGCTTGACCAAGCAACATTTTTTGAGAAAATGCTCTCCTTTATTGCAGATCGCACGAATTTTATGCAATTGGCATAAATTATATACTTCACTTTTCTTTTGTTGTGCATATTGACAGATAACGCCCGGCAAATATATGATATACATATGTGCAAACCAAGAACGGAGGAACGCCTGTGAATGTGCTGAAAGAGGGCAAGACACTTGCGGTGAATGTCATCAAAGACGTGGTTGGACATTGGAAAACGCCGGGTGGAAAAAATCAGGTTTCTTACAAAGAAATTTTAAACCTCGGGCTTGGTGGCATGGGGCAGCAGTTTGTGCTGGCGCTGACGGGTTATTTTGGTTTGTCTGTCGGCAATACGCTGATTGGCTCGACCATCGGCATCACGCCCATGCACATCCAGTATATGTCCATGATCCAAACCGTTCTGAATATTTTCTTTGCGATTTTACGCAGCAAGATCGTGGACAATACGCGCACGCGCTGGGGCCGTTTCCGTCCGTATATCGCTATAATGGGGATTCCGATCACCGTTTTGGCAGTGGTTTACCTTTTTCTGCCTGTTCCAACGCTGCCCTACACGCAAAAGCTGTATTTGACCTTTTTTGTTACGGTGGCGATTGCCATGATACAGCCGATGTTTACGGATACATACAGTGAATTGCAGACAGTCATTTCCTCTAATTCGCAGGAACGCTCCAAGATCATTGCCATCAACAGCATCATATATTCCATGGCGCCTACGCTCACCGGCCTATTCGTTCCCATGCTCGCCGCAAAATTCGGCGGATATACAAACATCAATACTTATCGCTATGTTCTTGTACCTGTGGCTGTTTTAGGCGTGGGAATGAACCTGTTTACCGCCTTTGGCTGCAAAGAACGCATTGTGACCTCTAAAAACTATACACCGCGTGTACATGTTGTTGAAGGCTGTTTGCAAATCTACCGCAATAAACACTGGTGGCTGCGCACCGTTGCGGGCTGGATTGGCTTTCTGGAATCTGCCTGCGGCGTGATTTTCAGTTGGATGTTCATCTACGGCACACAGGATATGACCATGTATGGTTTGCTCAACACGGTCAACGGTACTGCGGCGGGGCTTGCCATGTTTTCCGCGCCGTTTTTACTGAAGCGTTTGGGGAATCGAAAGCTGCTGCTGTGGCACAACGGGCTGAATATCGTTTTTGTCACCTGCATGCTGCTGACCTATAAAACGCCGTATCTGTTCTTTATTTTCAATTATCTCAACAGCTTTGTCAATTCGCTTTCTATTGTATACAATAATGTCATGCATGCGGAGGTCAAGGATTATCAGCAGTATATCAGCGGCAAACGCATGGACTTTATGTTCGGCACGGCGGGGCTCATCGGTTTGCCGATCACGCTTTCAACGGGTCTTGTGATCCCATATGTGTATGAGCTTTTGGGCGTGACTACAAACTATGATATTTTGTTTGATCCTCAGATCCGCAACTCGTTTTTCGCCGTTATGTGCGCCATGTCTATTATCGGTGCGGTCATTAACCTTATCCCGTTCTTCTTTTACAGCCTTTCCGTGGAAAAGCATCGGAATATCGTCAAGGCGCTGGAATACAGGGCGCTGTTCGATGATTACGCGGACGGCTGCTTAACGGACGACCGCATTTTGGAAACTATGGAAGGGATCGAAGAGACGTATGCTTTCCTGGATGCGCCGTACCCTGATCTGGAAGCGCTGAAAAAGGGTGTGCGCGCCGCGCGCGGAAAAGCGGCAAGACGTGCTGCAAAGCAAGCACTGCGGCAGGCAAAACAGCTTTTGACGGAAAAGGACGCGGCGGTATATCTGACCGATGAACTCAACAAGTTTGAAAAGCCCGAAATGCAGATGAAACTCGTGTTTGCAAAAGAACTTGCCGATGTGGATGTGCACCAACTGTCTCAAACAGACATATCTGTCCTACGTGACGCACAGGCGCTTCCCGCTTCCGAAAAAGCGGAAAAACGGCGGCGCAGATATGCGATCCGCCAGGCAAAAAAATGCTTGAAAATGGCAAAAAGGATCCGTAAAAATTATCCGAATGGCGTAGAGACCCCCGACGAGACCAAACTGCATACAGCATTGGATATGTCTGCTGAAACCAAAGCGGAGGATCGCGCCCGCAGGCAGGCAATTCGTGCGGCGGAAAAAGAGCTGGAACTTTACCACCGTACCTTGAAACCGTATCTGAATGCAAAAGAGCTTGTACGGGAATATGAGATCAGCAAAACCTTGCTGCCGGATATGCAAAAACGGTATCGGGAGCTTACCGCCCCAAATGCGGCCGGCGTGCAGGCGTGAAAGGAGAGAGAAGCATGCAAAAAAGCATAAGGCTTATCGGTGTGGTTTTGTGTGTTGCAGTTATGGCATCCGCCTTTTTCGGCTGCGGTGCGAACCTTTCCGAAGCGGATGTGCAAACCGTTTTAGAAACGGCACTGCAAAATTCTCTTTCGGCAGACCTGTTTTATTGGAAGGAGACCGATAATCGGGACGATGTCAGCCGGTACAGCCAAGCAAATGTTCTGTCTGATATTGACAGCAAGACCTACACACCGCTTGTGGACGAAAACGGCAATTATACAACTTTACGCATACAGGTTCTTCAGCAAGAGAACGGAAACACCGTCTATCAAAGCGTGTGCGGGGAATCCTCCGGCGTAGAAGAGGGCGATGAGGTCCGCAGCTATTTGTTTGAAACGACCGCGGACAGCAGGGGCGAGACCGTTCAAACCAAAACCCCCATGACTGCGGCGGAATATTACGAAAGCGCGCAGTTCCAACCATACGGCTTGCAGTCCAAGCTGCAAGTGTTGGCTGGGCTTACGGCTGACGATATGGACTTTTCCGGGGACGGCTGCGAAATCTCCAAACGGGGCAACGTCGTGCAGCTTCAGTTCCTCGTCCGTGACAGCTTTTTAGAGCGCTATGAGGCGCAATACGGCGAGCCGTCACTGTTTGAGGGCGCCAAGCGAGTGCTCATTGAGATCGCTTATGAGAAAATATCACAGATCGTTGTGTATGTTGATGAAACCATTGCGGGCAGTTCCATGCATGTGGAAACAGAAGCATACAACTTCCAGCTTGTGTATCTCGGCCCCAAATTCGATGTCCCGCATTACAACGAGACGAATTCCGCAGGCGAAGCGGTTTGGAAAGATAAACCGAGCGCCGCATAAACGGGATAATATTGGCAAAAACGTGCCGCAAAGCCGAGTATTTCGAGCTTTACGGCACGCTTTTATACCTTCGTTATGTATCGTCTACACTTTTAAGGAACAGCCTTTTTTCAAACCCGCCTTTTTTTGCGGCCTTCTCCGCCTTGATTTTCAGTACGTCCGAAAGCGTACTGCCCTGCGCCTGTGCCAGTGCATCTATAACCTCCAGTATGTCGGCAAGCTCCTCTAAATCTGCGCTGTCCAAATATTCTCCGACTTCCTCACAAAGCTTTTTCTTCAGCGCCGTTTGGAACTGTGTTTCGTCCAATACGGAAAAACAGGCGGTTTGACCGTTTGCTTTTATGATTTCGGGAATGCGGTCCCGAACCAGTTTGTTATAGGGTTTCATGGCTTGTTCCCTCCCGCAAAATCCATTGCAGAAGCCCTGCGCAGCCGTCGTAAATATCACGGTATGCCGTTTCGAAGTCGCCCGAATACCACGGGTCGGCTACATCTCCGCCGCGTTCTGTAAAATCCATAAGCTTACGGATCCTGTTCTGCGGATCGCCGCCGAAAATGCGAGTCATATTACGGATGTTTGCGCGATCCATTCCGATGAAGAGATCATATTTTTCGTAGTCGTCTTTTTGAAGCTGCACGGCGCGTTTTCCCTCACAGGAAAGCCCATGCTTTTGAAGCTCGCGCTTGGCAGGGGGATAAACGGGATTGCCGACGCCGTTCCAAATCTCCTCTGTGCTTGTGGCAGCGGATGCGATCTCAAACTCGTTCGAAAGCCCCTTTTGCCGCACGATATCCTTTAAAATAAACTCCGCCATCGGCGAGCGGCAAATATTGCCGTGGCAGATGAATAGTATTTTTATCATATCTTATATATCCCTTCATAAGCCTTCAAACCTTGATATTACGGGCTTTCCGGCGCTTTTTTCAGTTTTTCTGTTTTGCCCCAAACCTACGCTATTCTTCGTAAATCTACGCAGATTTACGGGCAAATGGTGTAGTAAGTGGTGTAGTAACTCGGTGCGTTTTAACCTGATTTTCTCCGCTTTTCCGGCGTACCAATATTCTTGAAATCAATGATTTTCGCCATCTGTTCCGCCGCCCGGTCATAGCTGGCGTGGGTGTAGACATTCAGTGTTACTCCCACATCAGAGTGTCCCATCACATACTGCAAGGTTTTTATATCCATACCAGCGTTTGCCATATTCGTACAAAAAGTATGGCGGAACACATGGGGCGTGATATGCGGCAACGGCTTATCCGGGTACAGCCTCTTATACTTTTTCATCGCCCAGCGCATTTCATTTTCGATATGTAACGCTACCTTGGGCTTGTCGTCTTTATCCAGCAGCAGAAAGCCGCTGTACCCGTCTACAATGATTTCCGTCTTTATCTTCTTGCGGCGTTCAAGGATATTGTTCAGACTTTGATAGACTTCCTCTGTCATTGGAATAAAACGGCAGCCACACTCCGTTTTGGTTTTCTCGACATAATACTTTCCGCCCCGTTCCCGGACAAGCTGGTGGTCTACCCGGATTCGCCGGTTTTCAAAATCCAAATCACTTTTTGTAAGGCCGCAAAACTCACTGACACGCATACCCGTTCCCAGCAGCACGACAAATTCATCATAATACTTGGTGTAGGTTTTGTCCTCCCGGATAAAGCCCATCCAAATCTCCTGCTGTTCCTCCGTCATGGCAATCCGCTTCTGTGAGTCATTGGGAACCACGTCCACTAATTTGAAATCGAAGGGATTTCGGCGGATAATATCCTCGTTGTATGCCATCTGAAAAGCGGGTTTCACAACGCCCCTGACGCTTGTAATGGTGCTGTACCCTTTCCCATCACTGTGGAGCTTCATAATCCACTTTTGCGCGTCTGATACCTTAATATCCCTTATCTGCCGGTAGCCAAAATCTTCTCTCTTAATCAGGTTCAGAACAAAATTGTAACCGACTTTGGTATTGTAGCGCACGCCCTGTTTCAAGCTGATATAGCGTTCCACAAGGGCAACCACGGTTGCCTTTCCAGCAGCATAGTCAATCCCTTCATTAAGCTGCTTCTGGATTGCTTTTTCCTTTTCCCGCAGTTCCTTCAAATCAGAGGAATAGATGGTCTGCCGTTTGCCTCGAATGTCTGTATAGCGGTACTGATAAATCAGGTCTTTTCTCTGGCTCTCTCCTGTCCGCAGGATTCTTCCTTTATGGTCTTTGCGTTTCTCGGACATTGTCAAACTCCTTTCCGTGATGGAAAGAGCCTTGATATGACATAATTATTGTATCATATCAAAGGCCGTTTTCCCATCACAAATTTCAAATGGAATGCTCCTGCTCAATGTATTGGTCGAACAGGCGGCGTTTTATCAACCGCTTGTTTCCTACCCACAAAACGAACCGGCAATTCTGTTCACTGGTTAGATCACGCAGTTTATTGATACCAATTCCCGAATACGCCGCAGCTTCTTCTAAGGTCAAATTACTCTTTTCCCAAATCGGGACTTCTTTCATAGGCAATACTCCTTTCAGTCGGTAATCAGTTTCTTCATGCTCTCCATTTTCCGCTGCGCGGTTTCCTGCCGGAAGTTGTCGCCGGTAAAGCGTACCGGGACGCACATGGAAAGCAGGCGGTCATAAATCCGGGAATGGGCGGTGTCCTCCGGGTTCCGCAGGTCGTCCAGCGTGAGGTTGGTCGTGACGATCAGCGGCTTGCCGCTGCGGTAACGGCTGTCAATCACATTGAAAACCTGTTCCAGCCCGTACTCGGTGCCGCGCTCCATGCCGAAGTCGTCAAGGATAAGCAGCGGATAGCGGCAAAGGCGGGAAATGTACTCGTTGCGCCCCTCAAAGCTGGCGGCAAGGTCATTGAGGATAAGGGCAAAGTTCGTCATGTGGACGGGGATTTCTTTCTCCATGAGGGCGTTTGCGATACAGCCCGCAAGGTAGCTTTTCCCGGTTCCCACGCCGCCCCAGAACAGGCAGCCGATATTGTCGGCTCGCATATCCTCCCAATGCTCCACATACCGGCGGGCAATCCCGGCCTGCGGGTTCCTGCCGTTGTCGTTCTCAAAAGTCCAGTCCCGCATGGTGGGGTCGGTAAAGCCCCGGCGTTTCAGTTCCTCCACGGTGTCAAGGTGCCTGCGCCGCTTCTCGGCGGCCTCCCGTTCCTCGCGGGCGGCTCTCTGGCAGTCGCACTCTGCCGGGTGGCGGTCGCGCCCGAAGATAGCGGCCTTATCCGGCGCAAAATAGGCTTCTT
>CALWVN010000021.1 GCA_944384995.1 uncultured Clostridia bacterium
GGATATGCTACAATAGCGCCATACTTCTTTCTTGCAAGGTGGACTCGACACATGAAAAACGCTTCTTTGCCGCTTTGCGGCGCTTTTACCGTCGGTGACGTGGACAAACGCATTTTCGGCTCGTTCATCGAGCATCTCGGCCGCGCCGTGTACGGCGGTATTTTTGAGCCCGGCCACCCGAAGGCGGACGAGGACGGCTTTCGCACGGACGTGCTCGACGCGGTGCGCGAGCTCGGCGTTCCGATTGTGCGCTATCCCGGCGGCAACTTTGTCTCCGGCTACAATTGGGAAGACGGCGTAGGCCCCGTGGAATCGCGCCCCAAAAGGCTGGAGCTTGCGTGGGGCGTAACGGAGCCCAACACCTTCGGCACCAACGAATTTATAAAATGGTGCAAAAAAGCGAATTCGGAATGTATGATGGCGGTCAATCTCGGTTTGCGCGGCGCGGACGCGGCACGCAATCTTGTGGAATACTGCAACCACCCGTCGGGGTCGTATTACAGCGACCTGCGGATCAGCCACGGCGCGCGTGCGCCGCACAACATCAAGCTGTGGTGTTTGGGCAACGAAATGGACGGCGACTGGCAGATCGGGCACAAGACCGCTTATGAATACGGGCGCGCCGCGGCGGAGGCCGCCAAGGTCATGCGCTGGGTAGACCCGTCCATTGAGCTGGTGCTCTGCGGCAGCTCGAACGGCCACACAAAAACGTTCGGCGACTGGGAGACCGAAACCCTTTCGCTCGCTTACGACAAGATCGACTATGTGTCGCTCCACCAATATTACGACAACAAGACCGACGACACGGCGAGCTTCCTTGCCAAAAACATGGCAATGGACGACTTCATCCATACGGTCATCTCCATCTGCGACTACATGCAGGGCAAGCGCCACTCGAAAAAGCAGATCAATCTCTCCTTTGACGAGTGGAACGTTTGGTACCACTCCAACAACGACCCCGTCGAGCGCTGGAGCTTCGCGCCGCACCAGCTCGAGGACATTTACAACTTTGAGGACGCGCTGCTGGTGGGCCTGATGCTCATCAGCCTGCTTCGCCGCGCCGACCGCGTGAAGATCGCGTGCCTTGCGCAGCTTGTGAACGTCATTGCGCCCATCATGACCGAAAACGGCGGCGGGCTGTTCTATCAGACAATTTTTTATCCCTTTATGCATATGTCGAAGTACGGCCGCGGCACGGTGCTGCAAACGCCCATCGCCTGCGGCAGGCACGACACAAAAGAGTTCACCGACGTGCCCGACCTTGACGGCATCGCGGTGCGCTCGGCGGACGGCGAGCAGCTTACGGTGTTCGCGGTCAACCGCGATTTTACGGAGGATTACACGCTCAACATCCGGCTTTTGGACATGGAGGGCTTCGTGCCCGCCGAGCACATCGAGCTTGCGGGCTTTGATCTAAAGCAGACAAACGGCTTTACAAGCGCGCCTGTGCGCCCGCGCAATACCGACCTTCCCGAAATGGACGGTAACACCGCCACGGCGCGGCTGCGCCCGCTTTCGTGGAACGTGCTTCGCTTCGTAAAACGCAAAGACGCCTGAAAGGCATGGCTTGCCGCGCGAACGCGGCGCATATGATAGACAAAACGACAAGGAGGATCCCTATGGCAGCAAGATGCCCGAACTGCGGCAGAAAACTGAAATGGTACGAGGTGCGTGCCGAATGCAAGGGGTGCGGGGCAAACATCCCAAACTTCAACTGGGAGGCGCGCTTGGAGGCGGACGCCGACGCGGCGGAGACTGCGTTCGCGCGGCTGCACTACCGGCTTGACAATTTCAAAAGCGGCACGGTCGGCTCGCCGCTGCGCATCGTGCGGCTCGTGGTGACGCTGCTGCCGCTGGTTGGCTTGGTCGTCCCGCTTTTAAACGCGACGCTTTCGTTCCCGTTTTATGAGAGCACACAGTCCGTTTCGTTTTTGACCTTTGTGCTCGACTATCTGACAAAATATGACCTCGGCTCGGTATTCGCGCTGATGTCCGGCGAGATTTTGGGCGGGCTGTTCACGAGCCTTGTGCTCGCTGCGATCTTTGCGCTCCTTGCCGTCGCCGCCGGCGTCATCAACTTCTTTGCGGTGCTGCTGGGCGCGATCAATTTAAATTGGCTCATCAATGTGATCCTGAATGTCATCAGCCTCGTAAGCTGGGGGCTTTCGGCGCTGTTTTTGCAGCAGTTCACCACCGCCGCGGGCGAGACGACCATCGGTCTGTTTTCGGGCACGGTGTCGCCGTGGTACCTGTTGGGGATCGGGCTGTTCCTTTTGGATCTGGTCATCGACATCGTCGCAGGTGTCGGGCTTCGCAAGCAGAAAAAGACGCAGCCCACCATCGACCAGGCGGTCGAACAGGAGCTCAAAGAGCTGCGCGAACGCGAGCTGGAGCAGGCAACCGAGATCGCGTAAGGCGCGAAAATTGTACGATAACAATAACAAATAGGGACGGCAACCGAACGGTTGCCGTCCCTTCTTTTTTGCGGTCGTAGGGACAGCCCTTGCGGCTGTCCGCTTCAGACAACAGATATTCCACATTAAATTTTTGATGTGCAGCCGCCGATTGTTCTGTTGCCGCGCTGTCCTACGGCGCGAGCAAGCCCGCGCCCTACACTGTGTCCGCAGCAGACAGCCGCAAGGGCTGTCCCTACGGGGCTGTGCAGACTTCCGGCTGCGCGGAAAACCGCATGAACGCATGTCTAACATCTATCATCCGGCGTCTAATAGGGTGCATTTTGCAGCGAATGCATGACCATATCCCAAAAGCGGGGACGGTCGACTGCAACGGCGACGCGCGCATTCGGCGATGTGCTTTGGAAATCGGCAATCGAGCGCCCGCGGCAAAGCCCCGTGCTGCAATCGATCTGCACCTTCGCGTTTTGCATTTCGAGCACGCGCTCGTCCATTAAGAACGCCGCCGCGAGCGAGTCGTGCATGGCGACGATGCGGAAACCCAGATCGTTGACACGGTAGATGTTGCGGTAGAATTCCAGAAGCTCGCTGTATACTTTTCGGCTATCGCCCACCGTGCGGGCGATGTCGTCGAATTCTTCGTCGGAGATCCCCGTCTGCATGGTGACGTTCAAGCCCACCATGTCGATGGGCACGCCTGAGGCGAACACGATCTCGGCCGCGTGGGGATCGACGTAAAAATTGAATTCGCCGTATGCCCCGCGGTTGCCCCACTCGGTCGCGCCGCCCATGAGGACGATGCGCCGCAGCTTCTGCGGCAGGTCGGGATAGCGCAGAAAGGCGATGGCAAGATTCGTCAGCGGGCCGATGGCGAGAATTTCCAGCTCGCCGTCAAGTGCTGTTGCCTCTTCATAGATAAAATCCCAAGCAAGGCGCTCATCCGCGTCTTTTTGCGGTGCGGGCAGCGGGAAATTACCGAGCCCCGTGTCGCCGTGCACCTGCGAAGCGGTGATCTGCGGGATGAGCAGCGGACGGTCCGCCCCGATGCTCACCGGGCAGTCCCAGCCGAGCAGCTGTGCGATGCCGCGCGCATTGTTTGCGATTTTTTCCATGACCTGATTGCCCGCCACCGCCGTCACGCCGCGCAGTTCGAGGTTTTGAGCGTCTGCGGCGAGCAGCATCGCAAAGAAATCGTCGATGCCGGGGTCTGTGTCCAAAATGATCTTATGCTTCGTCATCCGAGATCCCTCCCTGCTGCCAAATACGGCCCGCGCGGTGCACTGTTTCGGAAAATGCGGTTTCGTCGAGCGCGGTCACAAAGGTGTGCAAGGGCTGCGTTTTGTCGCGGCAAAGCACATCGCAGACCGTGCACCCGCGAGAAGGGAAGCTTTCCAGTTCCACACGCACACGGTAGCGTTCGCGCGTTGCCGCCTGCGGCTGTTCCAGAGAAAGCAAAAGCCCAAGCGCCGCCGCGTCCGTTTCCGTCGTCTCCGTTGCGGTAGAAAACAGGCCGGGGAACAGCGATGTTGATACGCGGCATTGCTTTGCCGTTTCCAGAGGCAGCAGCGTCACGTTTTTCGCCCTTGCAAGTACAATTTCGGCGGCTTCGGGATCCGCGTAGATGTTTTTTTCCGCCGTCGGCGTGCTGTCGCCGCCGTAAATCGAGCCGCCAAGCACCGCCACGTCGGAAAGCTTTGCGGCGCGCTCGGGGTCGGAAAGGAAGAAGATTGCGGGCAGCGTCAGCCGTGCCGTGGAAAGAAGCGCCGCGCCGCGATTGGCCGCAGCGGCAAACCGCGAAAGCACGCGCGAAAGGCTTTGGGTCTCCCCGGCGGCGGCCTTACCGCCGCCGGGAACGAAAAAGGAGCGCAGAGGCGGGACGTTCACTTGCAGCCACGGAACCTCCCCGCCGAAAAGCTCTGCCGCTTTTCCCGGGAAATCCGCGCGGCTTTCCTCCCCCGGGGTCTGCACGATGCAGTGTATATCCGCATCGGACGCGCGCAGCGCAGCAAGGGTGATCAGATCCGCCGTACTGCCGCTGCAGGAAAACAGGATGGGTCGCAAAACGCCCGCCTCCTTTCAGAATTCGCGGCTTCAGCTCGCCGCGTCGATATAGTCTTTCACTTCCTGCGTATCTCTGCCGAGCGCCGTGGGAACTTCGATCTCGCCGGAGATGATCTTCTGCTCGATCTCATCGATCTGTGCGCGCTGTTCCTCGGTCAGGATCGCTTCATAGTATTCGTTTTCGGCAAGGCCCACGGATTCATCCGAAAGCCCGAACGAACCGGTCGTGCCCCATTGGAGCGTGCCCTCCATGCTCGCGGTCACCGCCCGCAGCAGGGACTGGTCTACGCGCTTCAAAATAGAGGTGATGATGCATTCCGCTTTCGCGTCGTCCACGCCCTTAAAGGACATCGCCTGGTCGGAGTCGCCGCCGAGCGCATACACGCCCTGCTCGGCCGCCGCTTCGATGGAGCCTAAGCCCGCCTGACCTGCGCAGCCGTAGACCACGTCGGCATTCTGGTTGTTGATCTGCGAAAGGGTGATCTCCTTTGCCTTGACTGCATCGTCAAAGTTGCCGATATAGGCGGTGGCAAAGCGCATTTCGGGCTTGACGTACTGTGCGCCGGCGATGAGCCCTACCAAGAAGTCATTGATCGTGACGTTGTCCATGCCGCCGACAAAGCCGAACACATTGGTCTTGGAGACGAGCGCGGATGCCGCGCCGGCTAAGAACGAAGCTTCGTTCTGTTTGTAGGTGATGGAATACACGTTCGAGTAGTCGCCGCTGGAATAATCGACCTCGGCATCATACACGATGTATTTCTTGTCGGGGTAGTCGGGCGCGACTTCGATGACGCGGTCGACCATCTGCCAGGTGCCGCTGATGATGATGTCGGTGTCTGCGTCCTCGGAGAACTCGATGAGCGCGGGCGTCCATTTGGTCGCGTCGTAGGTCATTTCGACCGTCTGGGTCTCGACCCGGTCGCCGTACTTCTCCTTGATCAGATCCATGCCGTTCTGGGCGGAATCGAAGAAGGATTTGTCGCCGAGCGTGCCGTTGATGAGCAGCACGATCTTGACCGGATCGCTGCTTGTGCCCGCATTCGACGGGTCAGTCGTCGTGTCATCCGTTCCGCAGCCGGCAAATACCAGCAGGATCAGGCACGCCGCCATCAGGATTGCCAATACTTTTTTCATTGTGAACCTCTCTTTCTTCTTTTGTGCTTGCGCACGGTTTTTTTGGATCTTTTCCGCAGCGCCGCGTACAGGACGAGCCCTAATACGGTGGCGACATAAGGAACCATTTGAACGAATTGGGGCGGCAGGCCCACCCCCTGCAGCGAGACGGACAGCGCTTCCGCACAGCCGAAGACCAGCGACGCGAAAAACGTCCCGACGGCGCTGCCGTTGCCGAGCGCCTGCGCGGCGAGCGCGATATAGCCGCGCCCTGCCGTCATGTTTTTGGAGAAGTACGTGAGCATGCCCATGGAAAGGAACATCCCGCCGAACGAGGCGAGCGCGCCGCTTAACAGCAGTGCCCCGTAGCGCACGCGCCGTACATGGATGCCGACGCTCCCCGCCGCGTGGTCGTTTTCACCGACGGCGCGGATGCGCAGCCCCGGCTTGCTTTTTTCGAGGAAGAACCACACCGCCACGACCGCGACAAGGGACAGGTACGTCAGCAGATTGTGCCCCGAAAGAATGTCGCCGAGCACAGGGATATCCTTGATGATCGGGATCTCCAGCGTCGGGAATACGAGGCTGGATAACGATGTGGACACGCTTTTGTCGCCGCAGATCGAATACAGGATAAAGACCGTGCCGCCTGTGGCGACCAGGTTCATCGCAACGCCCGTCAGCACGATATCCGCCTTCATCTGCAGGGAGAAATACGCCATGATGAGCGCGATGAACATCCCCGTGACAAGGCCGCACAGCATGCCGACCAAAAGGCTTCCGCTGTACGCGCTGCCGAGCACGCCCGTGAGCGCGGAAAAGAGCATGATGCCCTCCAAACCGATGTTGATGACGCCCGCGCGGTCGGCAACGAGGCTCCCGAGCGCCGCAAAGAGGACCGGCGTGGTCAGCCGCAGCGCCGAATAAACGAAATCGACGGAAAATATGGACCGCAGGATATCAGGCATTCGACTCGCCTCCTTCCGGCTGCGGCACGGATGCCGAAGCTTGCAGCGCCTCGCGCTTTTCGGCGACCGAGACGATGTATTTGTGCTTAACACGCTGCAAGAACAGCTTAGAGGCGACCAGCAGGATGATCGTGCCCTGCACAATGGAGAGCACCTCCGTCGCCACATCGCTGCGCCGCGACATGATGTCTGCACCGCACCGCAGGTACCCTAAAAACAACGCACCTAAGGGTACAAGCAGCGGATTGTTGCCCGCAAGCGTCGCCACGATCACGCCGTCAAAGCCGAAGCCGGGCAGCGCGACCCATTGGAACCGCGTGTAGCTGCCGAGGATCTCGCTCGCACCGCCCATACCGGCGAGGAAGCCGCCCGCGAGCTGCGCCGAAAGAATCGTGCCGCCCACGCCGATGCCGGAATATTTCGCGAACTTTTCGTTCTGCCCGACCATACGGATCGCGTAGCCCTGCTTGCTTCTGTACAGATACAGATAGACGACCGCGCACAGCACGAACGCCAAAATGGTGCCGACATGGAAATGCGTACGGGGGATCAGGGTGGAAAGCTGCGCCGTTTCCGGCAGCCGTTCCGTCGCGGGGAAGCCTGCCGCGGGATCGATGAGGAAATAATTGAGGATGTAAACGCCGAGATACAGCACGATGTAGTTGAGCATCAGCGACGAGACGACCTCCGTCGCGCCGAGCTTGACCTTCAAAAGTCCCGGGATGAAGCACACGACCGCGCCCGCCGCGCCGCCCAAAAGCAGCGCCAAAATCGGATGTACCACAACGGGCAGCGACAGCTTCACCGCCACGGCGCTTGCCACAAGGCCGCCGATATACAGCGCGCCCTCGCCCGCCATATTGAACTGGTTGCAGCTGAACATCACGCTGACGGCAAGGCCCGCGTACACAAGAGGCGCCGCCGTCTCAAATACCGTCGCAATATTTCTGGCGGATTCCAGCGGCCCGAACAGGAATGCGGAAAACGCCTCCCACGGCTCTTCGCTGACAACCAGGATCAGAACAAGACAGCCCGCAAGCGCGATGACCGCCGCCGTGAGCGTGCGGATGAGCGTAAACCGTGTTTCGATCTGCCGATTGGTCGGCAGCGGGCGGTCTTTATGCTTTTGTTTCATGGACAGCACCTCCGATCTCGCCGGCTGTCATTTGCCGCAGCCCCAGCATGTATTCGCCCAAAAGATCCTCCGAGACGGCGGACGCGTCCGGGAAATAGGCGCTCACGCCGCCGGAGTTCAATACCAGCAGGCTGTCGGATACCTCCAGCACCTCGTTTAAGTCCGCCGAAATGAGCAGCACCGCCGCGCCGTTCGAGCGCAGATCCACAAGCTTTTTGCGGATGAACTCCGTTGCGCCGACATCGATGCCGCGCGTGGGCTGGTTGGCAAGGATCAAAGCAGGTTCCCCGCTGAATTCCCGTGCCACGACGACCTTTTGGATATTGCCGCCCGAAAGCATGCGCACCGGCTCTTTTTTCTCGGCACATTTGATCTTGTATTCTTTTATAAGCTCGTCCGTGCGGCGGTCAAGAAGTTTTTTGCGTAAAAGTCCGAAATGGGAATACTTCTTTTGGTAAATGGTTGTAGAAAACAGGTTTTCTTCAATGTTCGCGTCCGCCGCGCAGCCGTAGGACATACGGTCCTCGGAGATGTGCGAAAGCCCGAGCTCACGGATCTTTCGCACGGAAAGCCCCTTGATGTCCTTGCCGTTTATGCGAACCTGTCCGCGTTCTACGGGGCGAAGCCCCGCCAAGCTCTCTGCAAGCTCGCTTTGCCCGTTGCCCTCGACGCCTGCGACGCCCAAAATTTCGCCCGCGCGGATGTCGAACGAAGCGGTCGGCCCGTCGGGGCGGTCGGACAGCGGCAAAGAACGCACCTGTAAAACGGTCCCCGCGGGTTTGGCGGGCGGCTTTTCGATCTCGAGCATCACGTCGCGCCCGACCATCATGCGGGAGATCTCCTGCTCGGTCACGTCCGAGACCTTCGCTTCGCCGACGGTGCGCCCGCCGCGCAGCACGGTGATGTGCTCGCAGATCTGCTTGATCTCGCGCAGCTTGTGCGAAATGAAGATCAGCGTGTGCCCCTGCTCCTGCAGCCTTCGGATCTGCACGAACAGCTCCTCGGTCTCCTGCGGGGTCAGAACGGCGGTCGGCTCGTCTAAGATGAGCAGCTTTGCGCCGCGGTACAGCGCCTTTAAGATCTCGACCTTCTGCTTGTCGCCGACTGCCAGGTTCCCCACGCGCTCGCGCGGATCTATGGTGAACTTGTATTTTTCGATGATCTCGCCCGCGCGGCGAAACGCCTCGCGCTTGTTAAAGCAGCCGAACCTGCCCGGCTCCATGCCCAAAACGATGTTTTCGGCAACGGTGAGCGACTCGACGAGCATGAAATGCTGGTGCACCATGCCGATGCCCATTTTAATGGCGGAGATCGAGTCCTCGGGGTGGATCTCTTTCCCTTCGAAAAAGATCTTGCCCTCCTCGGGCTGCTCCTCGCCGAACAGCACCTTCATCAGCGTGCTCTTGCCCGCGCCGTTTTCGCCGGACAGCGCATGCACCTCGCCCTTGCGTACCGAAAGGGAAACGTCGCGGTTCGCCACGAAGCCGTTCGGGTACACCTTGGTGATGTGCTCCATGGAAAGGATATAGTCTTCCAACGTCTCAGTCCCCTTTCTGCGCGGAAATACAGCCGCTGCGTTCGATCTCGCAAATCTGCTCGAGCCGCCGCGCGTGCCTGCCGCCCTCGTAAGGCGTGTCCAAAAACAGATCCGCGATTTGCAGCGCAAGCCCCGTGCCGACCACGCGGCTGCCGAGGGCGAGCATATTTGCGTTGTTGTGCGCTCTGGAGAGCGCCGCTGAGTAGCCGTCGCTGCAGGCGGTGCAGCGGATACCCGAGACCTTGTTTGCGGCGATCGACATGCCGATCCCCGTGCCGCAGCACAGAATGCCGCAGGTATATTCCCCGTCTGCCACCGCCTTTGCGGCGGGCAGGGCAAACTGCGGATAATCGCAGCGCTCGTCCGAATCCGTACCGAAATCGCGGTAGGAAATGCCGCGTTCGTCGAGATGCGCGATGATTGCCCGTTTTAAAGGCAGTCCCACATGGTCGCTTGCAAGCGCCACGGTCATATGCCCTCGCCTCCTTCAAGCCGCGCGCGCGCACAAATCGCCGCGCCGATCACCCCGCCGGCGTCCGCCGTGCGGGAAAAGAAAATTTGCAGCCCGGAATCCGGGTAGGGTTTGCGGATGCGGCGGTGCAGGCGTTCGAGCAGGGCATCCTTCGGGAAGCCCTCGGAGAGCAGCACCCCGCCGCCTAAAATCACATAATGCGGGTCGAACAAGTTTACTTCCGTGGCGATGACCACGGCGATGTTGTCGATAAAGGTCTGCACCGCTTCGTCCTCCAAGTGGTCGGTGAGCACCGCGCAGACCGACTCCCCCGGGTATTTTTCCCGGCAAAGCGCTGCAATATAGCGTCCCGAGGCGTAATTTTCAAAACAGCCCTCGTTGCCGCAGCCGCATTTGTCGCTGCGCCCCATGACGGGGACGTGCCCCAGCTCACACGCGACGCCGTTTTTGCCCGACAGCAGCCTGCCGTCGATCTCTACGACGTTGCCGATGCCGGTGCCGAAATAGCAGCCGATGCCGATGCCTTTGGTCGGAAGCTCCGGCGAAAGACGGTCGTAGCGGTAGATCATGTTCACGTCACGGTCTAAAAACGCGGGCAGCCCGAGCGCCTTTTCGAGCATGTCGGCAAGCGCCACGCCCGCAAACTGCGGGATATTCGGCGTGGAGAGCACCCGTCGCTTCTCGCGGTCCACGCACGAGGGCATTCCCACCGCACATGCGGCAATGCTTTCCTTTGTGAGCTTATGGCGGCGCATATAGTCCGCTAAGAAAGCGCACAGCCGTTCGGGCGGGTCGCCGTCCGCGAACACCGTACTTTGTGGGAGCTTTTCAAAGTGCTGCGGCACGCCGTCCGTGCCGACCGTGCCGACGCGGATATACGTCCCGCCGACGTCCACGCCGATATAAGCCTTTTGCCGCGTCATGGCGTCACCTCCCGGATCGCTGTTTCCACTTCGGTTTGCATTTGTCTGACAGCCGTATGAATATCCGGGTCGAGCCCGAACAGACCGCTGCTGCCCAGCACGAAGTTTTCCGTGCCCGCTTCATAGAGCGCACGGTAGGTCGCGCGGTTCACGCCGCCGTCCGCCTGAATGGAGAAGCGGCTGCCGTGCGCGTGCTTCCACGCCGCGAGCGCACGGATCTTTTCGAGCATTTCAGGCAGAAAGGGCTGTCCCGCAAAGCCTGCGTCCACGGTCATGACCGTGACGAGCTCCAAACGTTCGAGATAGCTTTCGACAGCCGAAAGCGGCGTTGCGGGAGAAAGCACCACGCCCGCCTTGCACCCCTGCGCATGGATGCGTTCGATCAGACGGAACGCCTGACGCTCGATCGTCTCCGCATGCAGGGCGATCGTATCCGCGCCGGCCTTTGCGACCGCTTCGAGAAAATCCTCCGGGCGCTCGACCATCAGGTGCGCTTCTATGGGCAGCCGCGTTGCGGGCCGGACGACCGAGATCGACCACGGGGAAAGATACAGGCTTTTACAGAAATGACCATCCATGATATCCACATGCAGGGCGCCGCAGGACGCCTCCAGCGCCTCGAGTGTCGGCGCAAGGTGTAGCCAATCCGCGCACATGAGCGAGGCGGAAAGACAGGGTTTCATGGTAAACACCCCCTTTTAGATTTTAGACATTAGACGTTAGATGTCAGACGTAGGATCGGTAAGCTTGCGGCAAAGCCGGAAGCCCGCACAACCCGCGGGCAAAAGGCAGAATACAGATGTTAGACGTGCGCTGGGGCGGTTCTAAGCGCAACCGCGGCTGCGCAGTAAACTTAATGTTTTCTGTTGTAGGGGCGGGCAGAACAGAATTCAGAAATTAGAAGTCAGAAATCAGATGCGGTGCGGGTAAGTTTTACACATTGCCGTGGCTGCGCTGAAAAGTGGATGCTTTCTGTCGTAGGGGCGGGTGATTCCCCTGTTAGGGGAAATGTCCGCGTAGCGGACAAAAGGGTGCCGGAATCCGGAGGATTTCCGTGCCCGCCCGAGCAGAGCCGGGGAAGATAAAAGCTTGCGTCTGTGATGAAATCTTTTCGCGTAGTGGCAGGTGACTCCCTTATTAAGGGAGATGTCCGCGGAAGCGAAAAAGGGCTTCCGGAATCCAGAGGATTTCCACGCCTGCCGTTCAGATGTCAGAAGTTAGGAATCAGATATCAGATGCGGCGTGAGCAGGTTTCACGCATAGCCGCGGCTGCGCTGAAATTTTGATGCTTCCTGTCGTAGGGGCGGGTCTCTGCGCCCGCCCGAGCAGAGTGCGGAAAGAAAGTAACCGGCGTTTGTTATGAAACCGTAATTCTGTTTTTCGCCGCAACAAGCTGCAAAAACCAACTTCCTTGCGGGCGGGCGCGGAGATGTTTAGAGTAGTAACATCCTTTACAGATTGTGTAAGGACATGGTTTACAGTTTTTGATATACTCAAGCCA
>CALWVN010000022.1 GCA_944384995.1 uncultured Clostridia bacterium
TAGCCGTAGGGACAGCCCTTGCGGCTGTCCGCGGGTAAAACGCTGAATTTGCGGACAGGGGCAAGCCCTGTCCCTACTTTTAGATATTAGATATTAGACGGTAGAGGTTAGATGCGGGATGGGCGGGTTTTCGGCGTTGCTGCGGGTGCGCAGAATATGAAAAATCTGTAGCCGTAGGGACAGCCCTTGCGGCTGTCCGCGGGTAAAACGCTGAATTTGCGGACAGGGGCAAGCCCTGTCCCTACGATGTCAGAAATTTTCCGGCTATCTGCGCTTTTCCCCATCCCATTTCCAGCGTCCAGCATCTAAAATCTAGTGTCTGGTATTATTTCTCCGGCACCGGTCTACGCAGTTTGATATGCACCTCGCGCAGCTGCTGCTCGGACACGGTGTTCGGCGCGCCCAAAAGCAGGTCCTGCGCGTTGGAGTTCATCGGGAACGCGATGACCTCACGGATGTTTTCCTCATCCTTTAAGAGCATGAGCATGCGGTCCACGCCCGGCGCCATGCCCGCGTGCGGCGGCGCGCCGTAGTGGAACGCCTTGAAGAGTGCGCCGAAGCGTTTTTCCACTTCCTCGGCGGTGTAGCCCGCAAGCTCGAACGCTTTGATCATCACATCGGGGCGGTGATTGCGCACCGCGCCGGAGGAGAGCTCCACGCCGTTGCACACAACGTCGTATTGGTACGCCTTGATCGTCAGCGGGTCTTTTGTTTCGAGCGCCTCAAGCTCCCCTTGCGGCATGGAGAACGGGTTATGCGTGAAGTCGAGCTTGCCTTCCTCGTTTTTCTCGTACATCGGGAAATCCGTGATAAAGCACAGCTCGAAGCGGTCTTTGTCAATGAGCCCCAGCCGTTCGCCGAGGGCGGTGCGGATCTGCCCCGCGAGCAGGTCGACGGCTTTGGGTGCATCGCTGATGAAGAACAGCGTATCGTCCGTTTTCAGCGCAAGGTCGGCTTTCAATTTCGCCTGCTTTTCGTCGGAGAGGAATTTTGCGATCGGCCCTTTGTACGAGCCGTCCTCGAGCACGGTCAGGTAGCCAAGGCCTTTCATGCCGATGGACTCGGCGAATTTGAGCATTTTCTCAAAGAACGACTTGCTCTGCTTGCCCGCCGGGGCGACGATACCGCGCACGGGGCGGCCCTTGAAGGGCTTGAAGTCCACGTCCGCGAAGAAGTCGGTCAGGTCGGTGATGACCAGCGGGTTGCGAAGATCGGGCTTATCCGTGCCGTATTGAAGCATCGCTTCCTCAAACGGGATGCGCCGGAAGGGCGCGGGCGAAACGGGTCTGCCGTTCCCGAATTTTGTGAAGGTGTCGTACAGCACCTCTTCGGCGACGGCGAACACGTCCTCTTGCGTGGCGAACGCCATTTCAAAGTCGAGTTGGTAAAACTCGCCGGGCGAACGGTCGGCGCGCGCGTCCTCGTCGCGGAAGCACGGCGCGATCTGGAAATATTTGTCGAAGCCCGACACCATCAAGAGCTGCTTGAACTGCTGGGGCGCCTGCGGCAGGGCGTAAAACTTGCCCTCATGTTTACGCGACGGGATGATGTAGTCGCGCGCGCCCTCCGGCGACGAGCAGGTCAGGATCGGGGTGTTGATCTCGGGGAAGCCGAGCGATTCCATCTTTTCGCGCAGGAAGCGCACGACCTCGCTTCTAAACAGGATATTGTCGTGCACCTTTTTGTTGCGCAGGTCTAAAAAGCGGTACTGAAGCCGCACGTCCTCGCGCGTTTCGGTGGATTCCCCGATCTCAAACGGCAGCGTATTTTCGCATACGCCGAGCACGGTGAGGCTTTCCGCATGCACCTCAAGCTCGCCCGTGGGGATCTTCGGGTTGACGGTCTCGGGGTCGCGCTTGACGACCTTACCCGTTACCGAAACAACGCTTTCCTTGTGCAAACGCGAAAGCATTTCCTCGTCGTGGACGACTGTCTGGGTGACGCCGTACTGGTCGCGCAGGTCGACGAACGCCACGCCGCCGTGGTCGCGGATGGTATCCACCCACCCGGCAAGCGAGACCGTCTCGCCTAAGTTCTGGAGCGTGAGTGCATTGCAGTTGTGTGTTCTGTATGCCATAATGCCGTATACATTCCTTCCGGTAAATAATGTCAAACTTTAATAGGGTTAAAAAAGTATAGCACAAATCAAGCGCAATTTCCACTCTAATTTGCAAAAAAACATTGTGCTTTACGCGGCTTTCGTGTAAAATAGAAAGCGTTCGACCAGGATTTTTGCGGAGGTGCTTTCCAGTGGAGCAGAATAAACGGAAAAACAACGGCGATTTTGACGAGTTTGAAGATATATTCAGCGCTTCGGGCGCAGACGATTTCGAGGACATTTTCAGCGACAGCAAGGACGGCGTGCACACGGCGGACTCGGGCGCGGACGAGTTTGAGGATATTTTCAGCGGGCGGCACGACGAGGACGACGCGCCTGCCGCAAACGACCCCTACGCCGGGTTCTTTAACGACGACGCGGGGTTTTCGGGCAATATGCAGGAGCCCGCATCTTTTCATCATACGGTGAACACGACCCCGGAGCAGAAGCCGTACAGCTACCATTACTCCGACCGCGACGCGAAGCGTACCCGCGCGCGCAACGGCGACGAGATCTATTCGGGGCGCGAGGCGGCGGACAAGCCTGCGCGCACAAAGCCGAAGCACCTTGCGCGCAAGATCATCGCCGGCGTGCTTTGCGCGGTGCTCGTGTTTCTGATCGCCGCCTTCGGCTACGGCTATTCCCGCGTACAGCGCATTTTGGACGCGGTCAATTATGTGCCGCTCGGCACAAACGAATACATCGCTTCGTCGGAGCTGAGAAGTTCCGACACGGTGCAAAACATCCTGTTTATCGGCGTGGACGCGCGCGAGGGCGAGGACGTCCAGAAAACGCGCTCGGACACGATGATGCTCGTTTCCATCGATACCCGGAACAAGCAGATCAAGCTGACCTCGTTTTTGCGCGATATGTATGTCGAGATCCCGGGCTGGCGCTCGGACAAGCTCAACGCCGCGCACAGCCACGGCGGCACGCAGCTGCTGGTGGACACGCTGGAATATAATTTCAAGGTCGATATTGACAACTACATGCTCGTGAGCTTCGACATGTTCACCGCCATCATCGATGCGCTCGGCGGCGTAGATGTGGAGATCACCGAGCGCGAGGCGGAATATATCAACGGCGGCGACCATATGGACGCGGCAGCCTCCGCCGCCTTCGAGGGCGTGACGCTGCAAGAGGGCGAAGTGCACTTTACGGGGGCGCAGGCGCTTTGGTACAGCCGCATCCGTTACCTTGACAGCGACTTTTTCCGCACCGCGCGCCAGCGCAAGGTGATTTCCGCCGTGGTGCGCAAAGCGGCGACGACCTCGCCGTTCACGCTTTTAGACATGCTCGAGGACGTGATGCCCATGGTGCAGACGGATCTGACGACCGACGAGCTGACCGATCTCGGGCTGCACGCGCTTTCTTACCTCGGCTACGACATCGCACAGATGCAGGTCCCCGCCGACGGCGCGTATGAAAGCGCGCGGCGGCGCTCACAGTCCGTTTTGATCCCGGA